>JAQBGU010000152.1:0-35141 GCA_032128375.1 Deltaproteobacteria bacterium
TGCTCGGGTTCGAGTTCGGCTACAGCCTCGATTTCCCCGATGCCCTCGTGATTTGGGAAGCCCAATTTGGCGACTTCGTGAACGGGGTACAGGTCATTCTCGATCAGTTCGTGAGCTCCTCTGAAGACAAGTGGGAGAGGCTTTCTGGCCTGGTCTTGCTGTTGCCCCACGGTTACGAAGGGCAGGGGCCGGAACACTCGTCGGCGCGGCTCGAGCGATTCTTGCAGGTCTGCGCCGAAGACAATATTCAGGTCGTCAACTGCACGACGCCTTCGAACTATTTTCACGCGCTTCGCAGGCAGTTGCATCGGTCGTTTCGCAAGCCGCTGATCGTGATGGCGCCGAAGTCACTTCTCCGACACAAGAAGGTGGTTTCGAAGCTCTCTGATTTTTCGGAACAGAGCTTCCACCGCGTGTTGCACTGCGACACGCTTCCCGGGAAACCGGCCGACGCCCGGCAAGTCGTGCTGTGCTCGGGCAAGGTCTACTACGACCTCCTCGAGGAGCGCAAGCGTCGCGGAATCACCGACATCCACTTCATTCGCCTCGAACAGCTCTACCCGTTCCCGAGTGACGCATTGAGCGAGTTGTTGGACCCGTATCGGCATTGCGAGCTGGTGTGGTGTCAGGAAGAGCCGCGCAACATGGGCGCATGGCCGGTGGTTTCGGACTTCATCGAGGAGACGACAATCGCAATGCCCTGCCAGAAGCCGAAGCTTCGCTACGCGGGGCGGCAGTCGGCGGCCTCGCCGGCGACCGGTTCTGCGAAGCACCACAAACTGCAACAGGCCCAGCTCGTCGACGAAGCACTGACGATCGGTCTCGCACACGTCGGCCGAATCGCAGCGCGCACGGCCGAGCGCGAGTAACGCAGCCGTGATGGGTTTCTCGAAGGGTTTCTCAACGGGTGAATCAACGCAGACCGGTTTGGCCGAAACGAGGGCTTGAGGTAGAAATGGCGATCGACATCGTGGTTCCCGCGCTGGGAGAGTCCATATCGGAAGGCACCATTGCCGTTTGGCTCAAGAAAGAAGGCGACTCGCTTTCGGTCGACGAGCCGGTGGTCGAGCTCGAAACAGATAAAGCGACGGTCGAAATTGGCGCGCCTGCTGCCGGAGTCCTCACCGAGATCCTTGCGGCTGAAGGCGAAGATGTCGAAGTGGGCGCCGTGCTGGGTCGCATCGATCCAAACCCGAGCGCCGCGATTTCGGCGCCGGTACAAAGTGAACCCGCTGCGCCGCCGGCCCAGAGCCGAGGCGATCGAGAGGGCATCCAACCGGACGCAATCCCGATCGGGGACGCTGACTCGGTCGGTCTGGCAGACCTGTTGCTGGCTACGGGTTCCGATGTGGACTTGAGCCGGTTGGGGCCGGCTGTGCGAAAGAGAATCGCAGAACTCGGCGTCGACCCCGCACAGGTCGAGGCGACCGGTCGCGACGGGCGGTTGACGCTAGACGACATCGAGCGCTTCGCGGCGATAGCGACCGCCGCGGCAGTCAGCGAGGCCGCGACAGCCCCCGCTGCTTCGCGCCCCCAGCGCGAAGAGCGGGTCCGAATGACGAGGATGCGTCGAACCATCGCCGCGCGCCTCAAGCAGGCGCAGAACACGGCGGCGATTCTGACGACCTTCAACGAGGCCGACATGGGCGCAGTCAAAGAGCTGCGCGCCCGGCACCGTGACGATTTCGAAAAACGACACGGGGTCAAGCTTGGATTCACGGCATTTTTTGCCAAGGCGTGCGTCGCGGCATTGAAAGAATTCCGCAACGTCAACGCCCAGATCGATGGCAATGAGATTGTCTACCAGCAGGCTTATGACATCGGGATGGCGGTCAGCACCGATGACGGCCTGGTCGTCCCGGTGATTCGAGACTGCGACGGAAAATCATTCGCCGACATCGAGCGGAACCTCGCTGAGCTCGCGACGAAGGCCCGCGAGGGCTCGCTGTCCGCGGCCGAAATGGAGGGCGGAACCTTCAGCATCACCAATGGGGGTGTCTTCGGCTCATTGCAATCGACTCCGATTCTCAACCCCCCCCAATCGGCAATTTTGGGTCTTCACAAGATTCAAGATCGCCCGATGGCAGTGGGGGGCGAAGTGGTGATCCGGCCGATGATGTATCTCGCCCTGTCGTACGACCATCGGCTCATCGACGGCAGAGATGCCGTGCGGTTTCTGGTGAAAGTGAAAGACGGTGTGGAGAACCCGGAGCGTCTGCTTCTCGACCTGTGACCTGCTCGTTGGCGAATGGACAGGACAGATGAATGGCCAGGCAATCTGAGAAAGGGCGATGTGAGCGATCAGGAATTTGATCTGGTGGTGATCGGTGGGGGGCCGGCCGGCTACGTCGCCTCGATTCGCGCGGCACAGCTCGGGATGCGGACGGCCTGCATCGAAAAGGGCGACACGTTGGGGGGGACCTGCCTGAATGTCGGCTGCATCCCCTCCAAGGCGCTGTTGCACTCCTCGGAGCGCTATGCCGAGGTTCGCGACGAGCTGGGCGGTCACGGAATCAACGTCCGTGGACTCGAACTCGACCTCGCGGCCCTGATGGACCGCAAGCGCCAGGTTGTCGCGGAGCTCACGCGTGGCATCGCATTTCTGCTCGACAAAAATGGCGTGAGTCAGATCCAGGGTACTGCGCGTGTCGGGGGGGCAGGCGCACACGGGAGGGAAGTTGGCATCGAACTCAACGGCGCTGGCACCCAGAGCGTGACGGCGCGCAATCTGCTGATCGCGACGGGATCGGAGTCCACGCCACTCGCTGGCGTCGAAGTCGACGAGAAGCGAATCGTCAGCTCGACGGGAGCGCTGAGCCTCGACACGGTGCCCGAGTCGATGATCGTGATCGGCGCGGGCGTGATCGGGCTGGAGCTGGGCTCGGTCTGGTCCCGCCTCGGTGCCCAGGTAACGGTTGTCGAGTTTCTCGATCACATCCTGCCGGGGATGGATCGCGAGATTACGCGCCAGGCCCAGCGGATCCTGAAGAAGCAGGGGCTGGCGTTTCAACTCTCCCAAAAGGTAACCGGCGCGATGGCGGATGACGCTGGCGTTTCACTGCAGGTGGAGCCCGTCGCTGGCGGCGAGGCGGTCGAGCATCGAGCCGATGTGGTGTTGTTGGCAGTGGGACGTCGCCCGTACACCGACGGACTCGGCCTCGAAGCGCTTGGCGTGGCGACGGACGAGCGTGGTTTCATTGTCGTCGATTCGCGCTTTGCAACCAATGTGCCCGGCGTGTTTGCCATCGGCGACTGCATCCCGGGGCCGATGCTCGCCCACAAGGCCGAAGACGAGGCTGTCGTTTGCGTCGAGATGATCGCAGGGCAAAGCGGTCACATCGATTACGATCTGATTCCGAGCGTTGTCTACACCCATCCAGAAATTGCCGGTGTCGGAAAGACCGAAGAGCGTCTGAAATCGGAAGGGATCGCCTACCATGTGGGAAAGTTTCCGTTCTCGGCGAATAGTCGTGGTCGCGCCATCGGCGATACCGATGGCATCGCCAAAGTGCTCGCAGACGCCGTCACCGACCGCATTCTGGGTGTGCACATCATCGGTCCGCTAGCGGGCGACCTGTTATCGGAGGCCGTGATCGCGATGGAATTCGGTGCGACCGCGGAAGACATCGCGCGGACTTGCCATGCCCACCCATCGATGGGCGAAGCGATTCGCGAAGCCGCGCTCGCAGTCGCCGGGCGCGCGATCCATGTCTAGGGGGTCGACTCGAGACCGGGTCTCACGTCGAGCGACGACGCCAGCGTACCCTCTGGAGCAGGACGGGACTGTGCCGCAGCGAGCGCGATCGAGCGACGCGATCCCAAACGGGCTGTGACACCCCGACGCGAAACGGACGTCCGAATGGCGAATTTCGACTGGTCGGACGTCGCGTGCAGGCTCGACGAGCGCGGCTACGCCCGCCTGCCCAGGTTGCTCGAGGCTCGGGAGTGCACCGTTCTCGTCGAGTCGTTCGCTGACGATTCCTTGTTTCGAAGCTTCATCGACATGGAGCGGTTCCGCTTCGGCAAGGGGGATTACCGCTATTTCGATTACCCTCTGCCGCCGATCGTGCGCGCTCTGCGCAAACACCTGTATCCGCCGCTCGCGACGATCGCAAACCGCTGGCAGGACCGACTCGGCGAAAAGCATCGCTACCCGCCCGGGCTCGACACGTTCCTCGCACAGTGCCACGGGGCAGGCCAGACGCGCCCGACACCGCTGCTTCTCCACTACGACCAGGACGGATACAACTGCTTGCATCAGGACCGCTACGGCGATGTCGCATTTCCGTTGCAGGTGGTCATTGCGCTTTCACGTCCTGGAATAGACTTTGAAGGTGGCGAGTTTCTTCTCACAGAGCAAAGACCGCGGATGCAGTCGCGCGGCGAGGCGATCACCCTCTCGCAGGGAGAGGGCCTCGTATTCCCCAACCAGCAGCGACCCGTACTGGGCGTACGCGGTCACTATCGCGCGATGATGCGCCACGGCTTGAGCCGACTGCACGCGGGGGAACGCTATGCGCTGGGAATCATCTTCCACGACGCCGAGTGAGCGAGTGGCGCGTGAGCCCAGAGCCTCCATCCCAGCGCTTACATCACGGCTGACGTCAGAAAAATCAAATACCGGGGACTTCGTCAGCTTTGGCTGACCTGGAGTAGTGTCACCGATTCGGTTTCCGAATCGATCACGATGCGGACCTCGCCGCGTTCGAGCTGGCGCATCACGTCGGCGACCTTCTCCTCGAGCTCCCGCTCGCGCTCCCCGTAGTCGGTTCCCTCACGGGTGACGAATTCCTCGATGACCCCGCGCAGCGCGTCGGGAGTGAGCGCGCCGTGTGGCACCTCGGTGTAGATCGTCTCGCTCAGCGGCTCGTCTCTGAGCGGTCTGTGGGCTGAATCGTCGCGGCGATTTCGCCGCTCAATGCGCCGACCAAGCGGCTCATGGCGGCGACCAAAGCGCCAGTCGTCGAGAGACCGGGGTTCTCGCGGAAAGTCGACGCGCCGTGGTGGAATGTCAGCCGCTTTCGGTCATCGATCAATCGCCAGCGAACCGCGAGTGTGACGCTGCCGTCGGCTTCTCGTTCGAAGCGCGTGACATCGATCTCGATCTTCCAATCGGGTTCTGCGCCGTGACTCCATGGGTACACCGCCACGCGATCGGTCGGAAGCGTGCGCGCGAGGTTTTCTGCGACCGCCCGAGCAAAGCTCCGATCCAGCGGCTCCGCCCATTGGTCGAACTCGGCGACTTGGACCTCGTGATCTGCAATTCGCGTGAGAATCTGCGGACGATCGAGGCGCTTGGGAATCGAGATGGGCCCCACACCAATCG
Organism: Deltaproteobacteria bacterium; assembly: GCA_032128375.1. Taxonomy (GTDB): domain Bacteria; phylum Myxococcota_A; class UBA9160; order UBA9160; family SMWR01; genus JAJDAM01. The sequence continues at coordinate 5,327 of JAQBGU010000152.1, forward strand.
ACACGCCGAGCTTGGCCGCGCCCGCCGCGGGCTGCGTCGCATCGAGCACGAACAAGCGGGGCGCCTGCGTCGGGCTGGAACCCAGACAACCGACCGCCAGCAAACCCGCAGCGGCTGCGGTGAGGTATCGGGTGACACCCATTTCGATCCTCCTGTTACTGAATGACTCTGACTCGATGACTGTGACGCAACGACGTGACGCAATGACGTGACGCAATTTGTGACGCAATGACTGTGACGCTATTCTGACGTCTTGCCGCGCAGCAGTGCATCCGGGTTGCGCTCGAGGTATTCGGCGAGCAGGCGAACGGATCGGGCGGCCGAAGCCATTTCGTCGAGTGTGCGCACCAGTTCGTAGCGCAGCGACGAATCCTGGCCTGCGATCGACAGCGAGTCCTGTGCCGTGACCAGAACCTCGCGCGCTACGATCAGCGTCTCCTGCAGGCTTTTCAGTGTGTTGCCCGCTTCATCGAGCGTGCCGTCGAGCCGATTCGTCAGAGGTTCGATCTGCGCGTTGGCAGAGGTCACCAGGCGCTGCAGGTCTCGGATTCCCTGATTGAGACCGCTCAGGGAGCCGGCGAGATCCGGTGAATTGACCAACAGGTTCAGACCCGACAGGGTCTGCTGCGCGGTGACGACCAGATCTTCGAGTGACAGTGATTCAATGGTCTCCCGGATTTCTGCCAGGCTCGATCGGATCGTCGGCATCTCGGGAAAGTCAGTCGTCTCGTGGACATAGTTGGGCGGACGATCGGGATCGAAATCGAGCTCGATCTGAATCTGGCCGGTGACCAGGCTCGAGTATTCCAGGCGAGCGCGTAGGCCCTTCGAGATCAGCTTGTCGAAGATATCGGCTTCTGGAGTGGCAACACCGGCCTCCCGAATTCGACGGGGCTGCAGCCGCAGATAGACGGGAATGCGCAGCGACAGGGCCTCGGCGACGTGGACCTGAATATCGCGGACCTCGCCAACCTTGACTCCGCGGAAGTTCACCGGCGCTCCGATCGACAGGCCGCCAACCGGTTCGTCAAAGAACGCGACGAATGTGACTTTCTCGGTGAAGTAGCGACCACCGCCAAACAGCACCAGAGCGACGACGACCAGCACGACCCCGCCCAACACGAAGCCGCCGATGAGCGTCGGGTTGGCTTTCCGGCTCACGATTCTCCTCGCGTCAAGAACTGACGAATTCGGGCATGGGTCGTCGTATCGCGAAGTACGCTGGGCTTTCCGGTGGCCAGCATGGTACGCGAATCATGATCGAGAAACACCGAGTTATCAGCGATGGCAAAGATGCTCGCCAGCTCGTGAGTGACCAGGACCATCGTGGTCCCGAGGCTGTCGCGCAGCTCCCGGATCAATTCATCGAGTCGCCGCGCGCTGATCGGATCGAGCCCGGCCGATGGTTCGTCGAAGAACAGGATTTCGGGGTCCAGCGCCATCGCGCGTGCGACACCGGCGCGCTTGCACATTCCGCCGCTGATCTCCGAAGGGTGGAAGTCCTCGTAACCCGCCAATCCGACCAACGCGAGCTTGAACGACGCCACTTCCCGGATTTCGGATGCTGTCAGATCGGTGAACTCGCCCAGCGGGAACCCGACGTTCTCGGCCAATGTCATGGCACTCCACAGCGCACCACTCTGGTACATCACGCCAAACTTGCGGATCATTTTCTGACGTTCGTCGGCATCGCAATTCCAGAAACTCTGACCCTCGTAAAGTACGTCGCCGACATTCGGCTCCATCAGCCCAACCATGTGGCGTAGTAGTGTGGTCTTGCCACAGCCACTCGGACCCATCACGACGAAGATCTCGCCGCGGCCGATCGTGAAGTCCAGATCTCGTTGGATTACGAGGTCACCGTAGGCAGCCGTCAGGCCGCGGACTTCGATATGGGTGTCTGGGTTCATCTTCGCATACCCACTGAATCAGCCGAGTACGTGGTCGAGCACGTTGAGGATCCCGGACGCGATCACGATGAGCACGATCGAAGTGACGACGGCAGAGGTTGCTGCATCGCCGACTGCCGCGGCACTCCGACCCGATTGCATCCCCCGCATACATCCAGACACGGCGACGAGCGCTCCATACACGGTTGCCTTGACCAGACCCGCGCCAAAGTCGGAGAGAGTCATCGCCCGTTGGGTCTCATCGATGTAGCTCGCGAATCCGATGTCGAGCATCCCGACGCCGACCGCCGAGCCGCCGAGAATGCCGAGCAGGTCTGCGTACAGACACAGCAACGGCATCATGAACACCAGTGCCAGTATGCGCGGCAGCACCAGAAACTCGATCGGTGACAGTCCCATCGTCTCGTATGCGTCGATCTCTTCATTGGCGGTCATCGTGCCGAGCTCGGCTGCAAACGACGCCCCGGTGCGTCCCGCCATGATGATCGCGGTCATCATGGCGCCCATCTCACGTGCCATGCCGAGACCCACGAGATCGGCAACGTAGATCTGTGCGCCGAACTGCTGCAACTGGATCGCTCCAATGAATGCGAAGATCATGCCCACCAGAAAACTGATCAGCGTGACGATCGGGAGCGCGTCTGCGCCACACTGCTGGACGACCAACGCGAAATCCGCTGCCCGAAACCGAGCCCGGCCGATCGGCAGGCGAAACATCGCGATGCAGACCCGTCCGAGGAAGCGCAGCTCGTGGGTCCGCGAATCGCGTTCGCGCAGCGCCGCTCGACCGATGCGCGCGAGCCAGACTTCTCTGGGCAAGTCGGCTTCATCGGGTTCTTCGGGTGCTGCTGCGGCCATGTCGAGCAGCCGGTTCACGCCATCGGGAAGTCCAACGCGGTCGGTCGCGATTCCCCGCTCGGCGAGCCGTTGCATCAAGCCACGGAGAAACGCCAGTAGCGCGGTGTCCCAGGCCGTGAGTCCTTGGGTGTCGAACGCTACGCGGCAGATCGATTCGGAGCGATCCGCCTCGGCATGTACCAGCTCAGCAGACGGCAGGCCAGTCGCCAAAGTCCAACTGCCGGCCAGTCGGACGACCAATTCCTCACGGGCCGGCCAACTGAAGGTCATTTCGCGCGGTGACGGCCCCTGCACGACGGTATTCTACCGCGCGATTCGCTCGGAGCGATGTTGCGGTGATCTGACCCCGTCGGCAAGCCGTGCTCGGCTCGGACGGTGGCGGAACACGGAGGCGTTTTTCCGCGGGCTGCTAGGATCGGCGGCCCTGCCCGGATGGAGTGTATGCGCCCTCAAATTGCCCGTTCGATGCGTCGCCATGTGGCCCGCGGCTTCCAGTTGGTTCGCCGTAGCGCCGTACCGTTGGCTGCAAGCGCAGTTCTTTCGTGCGCGAGCCTCGACCCGAACATCGGACCCGATTCCGCGCTCGCTGGCGCCACCGCGACGGGCTCTGACGAAGTCGACATCGGGTTCTCGAAATTCGTGCTCGACAACGGTCTCACTCTGATCGTTCACGAGGACCACAAAGCGCCGATCGCGGCGGTGAATGTCTGGTACCACGTCGGTTCGAAGAACGAAAAGCCCGGCCGGACAGGGCTCGCACACTTATTCGAGCACTTGATGTTCAACGGCAGTGAGAACTTCGACGACGACTACTTCAAGGCGCTCGATCGCGTGGGCGCCACCGATCTCAACGGCACGACCGATGCCGACCGCACCAACTATTTCCAGAACGTTCCCAGTTCCGCGCTCGACGTGGTCTTGTGGCTCGAATCGGATCGAATGGGACACCTGCTTGGTGCGGTGACAAAGGAACGTCTCGACGAGCAACGCGGTGTGGTCCAGAACGAAAAGCGTCAACGCGAAGATCAGCCTTACGGAAGAGTTTTCGAAACGCTCGGAATGATGGCGTATCCGCCCGGCCACCCGTATTCCTGGACGACGATCGGGTCGATGGAAGACTTGGACGCGGCAAGCCTCGACGACGTCCACAATTGGTTCAAGCAGTACTACGGCGCGAGCAATGCGATCGTCGTGGTCGCGGGCGATGTCGATACCGAACAGGTCCACGCTGCGGTCGTGCGGTATTTCGGCGACATCCCGGCCGGACCGCCGTTGTCCCGTGACGAGGTGTGGATTGCACCACCCGATGGCGCGCAGCGCCGGCTGCTGGAAGACCGCGTCCCCCAGCCGAGAATTATCAAGGCATGGAACATTCCCGAAGCTGGCAGTCCCGATGGGGACTACTTGAACCTGGCCAGCGATGTGCTTGGCATGGGAACGAACTCGCGGCTGCACAAGCGGCTCGTGTATGACGAGCAGATCGCGACCGATATTTCCGCATTCGTCTGGCTGCGTGAGATCGGCGGGCTGCTGGTCGTCTGGGCGACCGCTAGTCCTGGCCAGGATCTCGCGGCCGTCGAGCGCTCGCTGGACGAAGAAGTGCAGCGATTCATCGATGACGGACCAACGGAGCGGGAGCTCGAACGCGTCAAGAGCGAATACCGCGCGGCGTTCCTTCGCGGCAGCGAACGCATCGGCGGGTTTGGCGGCAAGTCGGACATCTTGGCACGAAGCGAAGTCTTCGGTGGCAACCCGGACGCGTACAAGCAGAGCCTCAATCGAACGCGCGACGCTACTCCGAAACAGGTTCGTGTCGCGGCTCAGCGTTGGTTGCGTGGCGGAGAGTCGATCATCGAAGTGCAGCCCTTCGAACAACGCCAGACGACGCCCAGTGATGTCGATCGCTCGAAGCTCCCAACGCCGTCGGGATGGCCTGAACCCAGTTTCCCCGAGCTCGTCCGTGGGACACTTTCGAACGGCCTGCCCGTGGTGCTCGCGGAGCGACACGATGTACCGCTAGTCCAGTTCGACCTGCACGTGGACGCTGGCTACGCGGCGGATTCTCTGGCCACGCCAGGTACCGCGAAGCTGGCGTTGGACATGCTCGACCAGGGGACCCACAGCCGCGGCGGATTGGAAATCAGTGAGCAGATATCGCTGTTGGGTGCGAGCTTGAGCGTGAGTTCGAACCTGGATCAATCGTCGATTCGTCTCGATGCGCTCAAAGAGAACATGGCTGAGTCGCTGGAGATTTTTGCCGATGTCGTACTGAATCCGGCGTTTGTCCTGGAGGAATTCGAACGCGCCCAGAAACAACAAATTGCGGAAATTGCACGAGAAAAGTCGACGCCCCAGAAGATCGGCATGCGGGTATTTCCGCCGCTGCTGTACGGCCGCGAACACGCCTATGGAATCCCGTTTAGCGGCACGGGCAGCCCCGAGTCGGTATCGGAGCTGACACCCGACCTGCTTCGCGCGTTTCACACGCGCTGGTTTCGTCCCAACAACGCCACGCTCGTCGTGGTTGGTGACACTACGCTCGACGAGCTCCTCCCGCAGCTCGAGGCACTGCTCGGTAGCTGGACGCCCGGCGAAGTTCCGGCGAAGCCTGTCGGAGTCGTGGAAGGCCGTGACGAAAATCACGTGTTCCTCATCGACATGCCCGGCTCGCTGCAATCTACCATCTTGGCCGGTCACGTTGCGCCTCCGAAGGCGAACCCAAACGAGGTGGCGATCGATGCGATGAACCAAGTCCTGGGCGGGAGCTTCTCGGCGCGGTTGAACATGAATCTGCGCGAAGACAAGCACTGGTCGTACGGCGCTCGCAGCTACTTCATGGATGCGCGGGGCCAGCGGCCGTTTCTCGCCTTTGCTGCAGTCCAAACCGACAAGACCCGGGAAGCCATGGCCGAGATCTACCGCGAAATTCGCGAAATCGGAAGCGAGCGCCCGCCGGCCCCCGACGAGATGGCTCGCGTGGTCGACCAACAGACTCTGACATTGCCCGGTCGCTGGGAGACGATCGATTCGATCGCCGGATCGATCGCGGAAATCGTCCGCTTTGGCTTCTCGGACGACTACTGGCAGCGCTACCCCAGCGCGGTTCACGCACTCGAACTCGAACAGGTCAGCGCAATTGCAACCGAGGTGATCCACCCGGAAGGGCTGACCTGGGTCGTGGTCGGGGATCGCGAGAAGATCGAAGCGGGTATCCGCGACTTGAACCTCGGTGAGATCCAGCTGCTGGACGCGGACGGAATCCCGGTGTCCGACTAATCGCTGGCGTTCGCAGCATCGCGGGGCGACAGCGTCCAGGTCGTCGTCTGATCTACGAGGGGGCTGTCATCGTCGATACGATCGCACGCGGGATTCGGGCCTCCAAGCCCGTGTACCCAGCCATCCAATGCGGATGTTGGGCTCAGACCACAGATCGGTCGGGTGAGTGGCCCGGATATTCTTCCAATTCAGGGAGATATTGGATTTCCATCGGGTGTTTGCAGCGAGATTCGTTGCTTTGATCGGGCTCAGCCTATACGGTTCCGGCCGGAACGCGAAACGGCTTCTCTCAGGCTCTTCATTCCAGGGTAAGCCAAACGCAGGCGTTCGAACAATCGCGTCACTCGGAGGGCGAAAAATGCGAATCAAGGTGTTGCTCGCGGTGTCGGTAACCGCGCTTACGGTGGGTTGTGCGGCGAAGATGCTTCCTTCGCAGGCACCGCGACAGGTGAGTCCCCTGCAGTTCGCGTCGAACGAATGGAGAGTGCCGAGTCAGGCAATCGTGATCGCGGACGCGTCGGGCACGACCTATATGTCTGGGTCGTTTCCCTACATCAAGGCGATGACACAATCGTTCGTGAAGGCCATGCCAGAAGGGAACACGGCCGCAAAGTATCCCGGAAACTACGACGCGTCGTTGATCGGTTTCTCCGGTTTTGACAGGATCGTATCTCCGCTGGCCCCGTTCAACCGCGGCGCGCTCGCTACCAAGGCGGACAGTCTCCGGGTGCTCGGCGATCTCCACGGCTATGGAGGAACGACACCGCTCGACACTGTGTTCGAAGAGGTTCAGGAAGCGCTCAAGACCAAGAGCGGCGTTGCCGCCGTCGTGATCTTCTCTGACGGTTTGCCGGATGATCCAGAAGTAACGATGGAAGCCGCGCAAAAGCTGGTTGCCAGCTATTCCGAGCAGGTCTGCTTCCACACGGTCCATTTCGGAAAAAATACCGAGATCCCAAAGGATTCAGTGGGGGCGCAATTCCTGGCGAAGCTGTCGGCGTTGACGAGCTGTGGCAGCGCGGAGAACCTGGCAGGGACCTGGGGCCCCGAAAACTTGATGAAGTTCGTCCATGGTGTGTTCGCGGGCGAAGCCGCGAACAAACGTGCGCCTGACCCGTGTGAGGGACGCATCGTGTTGCGGGGCATCGAGTTCGAATTCGACAGCGCGAAACTCACGGGCAGTAGCTCGGTGGTTCTCGATGTGGCGGTCGAAGAGTTGGGTCGATGCCCGAATATCCCGATTCAGATCGATGGTCACACCGATTCGATCGGTTCCGACGCATACAACCAGTCGCTGGGACAGCGGCGGGCCGACAGCGTCAAGCAGTACTTCGTCAGCCAGGGGTTGAGCCCTCAGCAGTTGAAGACGCGGAGCTTCGGCGAGTCGAAGCCGGTCGCCTCGAACGACACCGAAGATGGGCGACGTATCAACCGTCGGGTCGAGCTCCACCCGGTCCAGTAGCGTGGACAGGCAATAGACCGACGATCGTGGATCCACAGTGAGGCGGCGGCTTCCGCCGCCTCACTGGACCCCTTCACCGGTTCATTGCGTCATCGCGCAGGGATCTGGCGTTCGCGTGCAGCGACTCCGAACTGCGTCGTTGCGACAACGAACAGCACTGCGTTGACAGTGAGTCCGATCGGGATCGATGTCGCGTCGGCGAGCGCGCCGAGCGCGATCGGGCCGAGTAAGAAACCCGCGTCCCCGGCCGAGCGATACAGACCCATCGCGAGCCCGCGCAGGTCGGGTGGTGCGATGTCCGCCACGTAGGCGGCCGGCGCCGGACCGATCGTTGCTGTCCCAATCGCCAGCAACGCGGCCGCGGCTGCGAACGTCACTCCAGTGCCGGCGGCAGCCATCATGAGCAAGGCGGCGCCGACCAGCACACCCGCAGGAACGATCGCCCATTTTCGGCCGAACCGGTCTGCGACCCAGGCCGCCGGAGCGACGCCCAGCAAGTTGATGATCGCCATTGCGGCAAACAATGCGCCGAGGCTGCCCGCCGAATAACCAAAACGCGAGGCGGCGAGCAATGGCATCAGAGTCATCCGGCCTCCCGCACGCGTCAGAAACACCGCGAACGTCACGCCTGCGACTGCTGCGAAGTCTCGACTCAGGAGCAGGCGCAGCCACGCGGGTCGGTCGGGTCGATCGGTCGTGGGCGCGTCCGTGCGCAGTGTCGGACGCACGCGAGTTTCGGGCAGCCGAAAATACGCGAAGGACGCCGTGAGCAGCGATGCCGCGCCCACTGCATAGAACGGAACGCGGAAGCCATAGATTTCCGCCAGCAGACCGCCGATTGCGGGGCCGATCGAGACGCCGAACAGCAGCGCACCCTGGTTGGCACCGATGAACCTCGCTCGATTTGCGGGTGTCGAAATGTCGATCAAATAGACCTGAGCGCCGGTCATGTACATCGCTGATCCTGCTCCGGCAACAAACCGCCAAGCCAGGAGCTCTGCGAGATCACCCGATGCTCCTGAGCCCAGCATGCCAACCGCGCTGATCAGGGGGCCACCGGCGAGCAGGATCCGGCGGCCATAGCGGTCCGAGAGGACGCCGAGCGGAACGTTCAAGATCAGCCGCGCCAATGCGAACGTCGAAAGCGTCAAACCGATCGCGGCCGCCCCGACCCCAAAGCTGCTCGCGAACAGGGGCAGCACCGGGGCCATCACGCCTTGGCCCGACATGACCAAAGCTGTCGAAACGAGGATCAGCGTCAGCCTCTCGTTTTTCCGCATCAGCGCGACAACGCGTCTGGGCTGGTCGAGCATCGATGCAGCCTAGCCCGCAATCCTCAACTCCTGCCGGCCTTTGCTCCCACATCGACGCAGAACGCCGATCGCGTTGCCGCGACCGGCGTTGTTCTGGCGAACTCTTCGTTGGTATGGCGGAGTGCAGTTGGTAACGCTGGATCCGTGGAGTCAGCTCGAACTCCCGAGGTTGACGATTTCGACGCGGCGGTTTCTTTGGCGGCCTTGACTGTCTTCGTTGCTCGCAACCGGCTCCCCTTCACCCATTCCACTGGATTCGAGGCGTGTGGCGGGGACACCGGCGTCAGTCAAGAAAATCTTGACTGTGTCTGCTCGCCGAATCGACAGTTGCTCGTTGTAGGTCGCCGACCCGATGCTGTCGGTGTGCCCCTGGACGGCGAATCGAAACGAGTCGAGTTCAGGTGTTTTCAAAGCGACGCCGAGCTTTTCGAGCAGAGATTCCCCTTCGGGGCGCAGCTCGGCGGAGTTGAACTCGAACAGAATCGGCAACCGGACCGTCGGTGCCGGTTCGCCGGCTTCGATTCGGGTCCCCCGCGCCGGGGCGAGTGCCGAGACGATATCGACGGATTCGATGGCGTCGGGCGCGGCGAGCGTGAAATCGGAGACGAGTGATTGGCCGGTTGCGACTGCGGGTAGCATCGCGATGGCAATCGCGACGGCCAGCCAGATTCGGGCCGATCGCGCTGTCTTCTGCAGTTGTTCATCGAATTGCCTGGCCATCGCGTGGTCTCCTTCTTTTTACTTCGAGGCAGACTACCGGTGCGATCGAAGATCGACTGTGAACTACTTCACTTTTTTGGCAGATCGAGTGGCGATTTGTCTGTTAGGCGAAGGAAATCCGATTTCAGCTCCCATTCGGGGAGCGACTGATCCGGCTCATCTGATTACTCCGACGACTCCGCAAACGCAGTGCCCAAGCGCCTAGCAGTAGGGCAGCCGCGATACCCGTGGCGATACGCGCGGCGCCGATAGGCACCGGATCGCTTCCGGCTGCCGGTGGCGCAGCGGGCCCGCCCGGGGCCGGAGTTGCCGTTTCCAACCGAAAACGCAGCGCGTACAGGCGCGGTTGCGTGGCGCCCCCATCGTCAGAGATCAGAATCAGGCTCCGGTCGCCGGCTTCGAGCGTTGGCCCGAGCGTCATTCCTTCGAAATTGTCGCCTAGTGCAGTGCCCTCCCACAGCAATCGCTTCTGGACGGGCTCGATTTTGGGATCGATCAGGAACGGGCGGGCGCTGGTATCGGTCGCTTGGGTCCAGTCGAGCGAATAGATTCGCGATCGAATCCCCCCACTGCCGATCCCGCGCTCGAGCGCCAGCAACGGCCCTCCCGAGACCGCAACAAGGTCGACGACACCGCTGCGCGCGAAACCACCCATGGGTTCGCCGGGGATCGGGTCCGTTCGGTAGGCCCATTGCCCGCCCGGAGCCCAATTGCGCTCAGGCGACGAACGGTCGAAGCGCTGCAGTCGGACCAGCGAGCCACGGGCCGCGGTTGATTTCGGTCCATCGACGCGCAGCGCTTCCTCATTGGCAAACCACAGTGTACCGGTCGGGTCGAGCGAAAGTGCCTCGAGGCTCAAGTTTCGGCGCGCCTTGGCGAAGACCGACGGAACCGCAATCGTGTGTAGGACCGAGCCGTCATCGATGTCGTGTTCGCGCACGGCCGGCCCGACCTCGTCGCAGACCCAAACGGATCCGGGAGCGGCGAACGCGATCCCCTCGGTGTCTCGAGCCGATGCCAGTGTTGTCGCTTTCTCGACACTCGACTCGGCGATTCGCCCCGTCACCCGATCGATACGGAGTTCGAGTGCGAACAGATCGCCCGCTTGATCGCTGACTGCGTAGTAGCGGTTCTCACCGGCGTGAGTGATGCCGGATAGTCCGAATGCTCCACTGCGTCCGCGAGGCAGTTCGACGGCACCCTGACCAGGGTCGATGATCACCGCAGCGAAGCCCGCTGGCGCCATCGCGATTCCGAACGCGATCAGCGCACCGATCGTCGATTGATGCATTGCCAGTCCCCATCGTGCAACACGGCCTTGTTCTGGAATCTACACGCGTTCGACCCGGGTCGGTTGCCCCGAACCCCCGTTGTTCCGCTTTTGATGGTTCCAGCTTCGACTCGACTATGCTCGGCCGATGTTCCCTGAACCGGCCGGATCGCTTCAGACGCTATTGCTGGTGCTGGCTGTGGTCAGCCTTGTGGGCGTTCCGATCTACGCGCGTCTTGCGCGCGGCCGAGCCTATTCGATTTTCGTAGCCGTGATCTTGCTGTTTTCGTTGAGCGGAATGCTGGCGACCGAGATCCAGTTGGCGCGCTGGGTCGTCGCGGGCGCGCTGCCGTGGGTGATCGGTCTGTGGATCTTCGGCTGCCTCGCGGCTACAGGACACCTCGTCTATCTGGTACGCGCGCGCCTGCGATCTCGTCTGTTTCGCGCGCTGATCAGCGTGCCTGGGCAAACCCTGATTGCCGCAGGCTTTCTGGCGGGACCCTGGCAACTTCTGCTGTGGCCGATGCGCGCAGGCGCCGAAGCTCTCGATTGGAGCGGCGTGATCGCCGTGATCCGGTGGCTCGATGTAGCGCCGTTCGCGCTGGCGGTGGCTTCGATTGCGACCTCGGTGCGCGTCCGGGCCGAGTGGGTTCGCGTGCATCTGGCCACCGATGGCCCAGAGCGTACGGAACGCCTGCCGGTCGAACGACATCGGCGCCCCCCCGAGCCGCTGGATCGGCCGGGTCTTCGCATCGTGCAGATCTCTGATCCGCACCTCGGACCGTGGCAGTCCGTGAAAAGTCTGCAGCGGATCCTCGAGTCGCTTCTGCAGCACGACCCCGACCTGGTGTTATTGACGGGTGACTTCCTGACGATGGAAGGGCAGGGGACTCCCGGAGCGCTCGAGGACGCCCTGGCTCCGCTGCGATCGATTGGAGACCGCTGTTTCGCGATCTTCGGCAATCACGACCACGAAGCCCCGCAAGAAGTTCGCTCGGCGCTCGAAGGCAATGGGATCACTCTGCTGGTCGATCAGGAAGCTCTGCTCTCGACTCCGATCGGCTCGGTTCAACTCGTCGGAGCCGATTACGTCGGGCGGGGTTACAAAGAACACCTCGAACAGCTCCTCGAGCGATACCCGCGACGTTCCGCCCACCACCGGCTGCTTCTACTCCACGACCCGCTCGGCTTCCATCAGCTGGAAAGCGGCGCAGTCGACCTCACGCTCTCCGGCCACACCCATGGCGGGCAACTCGGTTTGGTCAGCCTCGGCCTCGACTGGACGGTCTTGAAACGTTCACGCTGGCCCGACCACGGTTTGTTCGGCAAAGGTTCCAACCGCCTCTACGTCCACCGGGGTACCGGCTTTTACGGCTTTCCTCTTCGCATCGGCGTGCCGGCAGAAACCTCGCTCCTCGAACTCATCCCGCATACCTACTGAGGGACCCCGCTGCCGTCGCTCGGCGCTAGGTACCTCCGAGAGCGTCATCCAAGATCGCGTTCGCCCGATCGCGCGCTTCGTCAAAAGGGTCTACCAAACCGCGTGGCACGGTCGATCGCGCTGCTGCCAGCAAGAAGAACACGCTCTGCACCAGGAAAAATCCCCAGATCGCGAGTACGACCGATAGTGTCGAGTTTCCCACCAACGCGGATGAGACCGACAGTCCGCCCACCAGCAGCAGTGACTCCACCACGACTGCGCGAACGAACGATCCGGGGTGAGCGAGCCCGCTGCGTGCCAGACCCAACGCGAGTGCCACCGCGACCAACGCATCGCGCGGTGTCGTGTCGAAAATCGCAATCATTGCGATCAAAGCACTCGCGAACACAGCCGCTGCCACCCCGCGACGGCGAGTGTCCCCGAGACCCGTCAGATAGAGCGGAACGACCAGGGCTGCGAAGCCGACCAGAACCCACTGTCCGCCAAGCAACGGGCCCAGCGTCAATGCGAACGGTGCGAATGCTGCAGCCGCTACCGCGCCAAACAACACACTTCGAGAAAAATCGCCCCAACGCATCACTGGGTACCCCCGACCCGCTTTCGACGCAGCAATTCCATCTCCACTTCCTCGTCGGCAACAACCAACTCGATCGCGGCGTCCGATCGCGGCTCCGGGCTGGCGAGCTGCGTGCGTACGCGAGCGCGCAGCCGCTCGAAGTCCGCCTCTTGGCTCTCCAGTTTTTCCCGGATTCGCACGCGTTCATCCGCAATCTCCTTGGACCGGGCGGACAGCACCGATAGCTCGCGCTGGAGTGGAATCAGCTTTCGGATCGAAAAGCGCGCCAGGTCGTCGCGGTCCTCGGTGAGCGCGAGTTGGGCATCCTGTTCGTTGCTGGCGAGCGCATCGCCGATCCGCTTCGCGGTCTCTGCGATCCGCCGTTCCTCCTCGGCGAGCGCTTCGCCGCGCGCGCGTTTGTGTTGGAGTTCCAGCTCAGCCTCACGCAGATGTTGTTTGAGCAACAAAGACCGGTCTTCCAGGGACTCCACCAACCCGTGTGCGTCCGCGGTAATGAGCCGGTTGATGCGGTGAATCAATCGAATGGCCATTGGGTATTCCTTATGCGCGACAGGGCGCGCTCTATTGGGGGGATCAAAATTTCGCTGGCCGCTTGTCTTACTTGCGACTCCCCTCGCGCCGCATCTCGTAGGATTGGCTGTGTAGGGATTTGCTGAGCAAGTTCTGCTTTTTCTCTTGCTCTACGCCGGCAAAGGCTTCGCCGATCGACCTTTCGAGTAGGAGCGATGCGTCGAGCTGGGCCGCCACCGGCGGAGATGCCGCCAGCCGATTGATCGCCTGGTTGCGGGTTCGAAACTGGCGCACGGCCTTCTCAGCGTCGGCCCTGCGACCGCTCTTCACGTGGGCTGCGACATCCTCGGCGAGGTCGTTGTACTCCTCGACGATCACAGCTTTCGCCCAACGGTCCACGTCCAGGCTCGCAAAGAAATCCTTCTGCTCCTCCACACAGGCGATCTTCGGCAGCTCATCGAGGGTGAGCTGTTTTGCCGAACCATCCTCGGTGTAGGAGAGCTGAATCGATCCCAGTGGGGTCTGTTTCGCAGTGTCGGTCGGAACGCGGAAGGTCACCCACACGTGACGCTGCTGGTTGGAAAACAACGAGCCGGGTCGAAACTGCACGGTAGAACCGCTGCGCTCGAGCGGATAGCCCGAAGCCTCGATCACCGTCACGCCGGCTGCCGGTACGATGCGGACTTCGAGACCCGATGCCACGGTTTCGTTGGCGGTCTCGAATTCGTTCGAAAAGATTTCGGCGAGGTTCTCGGTATCCGCCAGGTAGTAGTAGTTGCCGGTGCCTGCATCGGAGAGCAACGACATCAAGTCCTCATCGAAGTCGCTTCCGACTCCAACCGTAGACAGCGCGTACTCACCCTGGGCGGCGCGCAGCGCCTTGTCGCGCAATTCGCTGTGATGCTCGGCCGCGAGGCCGTCGGAGATCAGGATCGCGCGGGGCGCGCGACTGGCTGCTCGCTCGGCGTCGATCGCGTTGAACGCCATGTCGAGAGCGGGACCCATGAAGGTGCCACCAGCCGCGTCGATCGAACCGATGGTCTGATGCCATGCCAGTACGGCCTGCGCAGTGGCGTGGGACAGTGGAATCGCGAGCTGCGAGCTGGCCGAGAACGTGACCAGCGAGAACCGGTCGTCCGGCCCGAGCTGCGAGATCAGCTGTCGCACGGCCGTGCGCGCATCGGCAATTTTTCGTCCGTCCATCGAGCCGGATCGATCCAGTACGACAACGAGGTCGGTGGGAAGTCGTGTGAGCTCCGAGCCGGCGCGCTGCGCCGCATGCATTACGAGTTCCATGCGGACCAGCCCATCACCGCCAAGCATGACTGCGGTGCGATCGAGATTGCCGCGCAACGAAACGTTTTGCCCCTGGTCCGCTGCCTCGATCGTCACGCCGCCGCTGCTGCCTCGGCGCAGGTTGCCTTGGGTGGTGGTGGCGCCGAAAATCAACGTGGCGAGCAGCAGCAGGCTGGCAATCCACCAGGAGCGTTTGCGCGCGCGGTCTCGCACGGGGTTCGGGTTGTGGGACTCGTTGGGCTTGAATGAGTCGCTCGCGGTGTCTCGGTTCTGCGTCGTCATGATGATTCTCCGTGGGTTCGGGGCCAACTTCGGGCCACTCGAATCAAGTAGTTCATGACGAGCGATGCTTCCTTCAATCTCCGGTAAAGCCTGCGCTGGGCCGCTTACAATTCCTTTACAGACGCTCTGCCGCGACCGAACTACACTGATATCAATGCTGTCCATTCCCGCCCAAGTCATGCGTCAGGAGGTGCGCTGATGAGGCACGCTTCCGACAAGCTCGCAATCCTCGTTGTGGAGGATGAGGAAGCGATTCGCCGGGGCCTGTGTGACGTGTTGACGTATCACGGGTATGAACCCATGGGAGCAAACAACGGGGAAGACGGCTTGCGCGAAGCGCTGACCAACCGATTTGCGCTGGTGATTCTGGATCTGATGTTGCCGCGGATGAGCGGCCTCGACGTATGCGAAAAGCTGCGAGCGGCGCTGCCCGAGCAGGCGATCTTGCTGCTCACTGCGCGCGGCTCCGAAGACGATATCTTGTCCGGTTTCGAGAAGGGGGCCGACGACTACGTCAGCAAGCCCTTCTCGATCTCAGAGCTGATCGCGCGCGTCAGCGCACTGTTGCGGCGTTCCGGCCAGACACCGCGGTCCGAACAGGCGTGCTTCACATTCGGGCCCTGGCGCGTCGACGCATCCGCGCTGCGCGCCAGCTGCGGCGAGCGGTCGGTGGACCTGTCGCCGCGCGAAGTCGCGATCGTAGCGATGTTCGTTCGGGAAGAAGGTCGCATCGTCAGCCGCAGGATGCTGCTCCAAGAAATTTGGGGTTTCGCGAATCCCGAAAGGATCGAAACGCGAACGGTCGACATGCAGATCGCAAAACTGCGCAAGAAAATCGACCGCCACGGGAGTTCGCCGATCGAAACGGTACGCGGCGCGGGCTACCGCTACGCATGGGAACCGGTCTGATCGGTTATGAAGAAAATCCGTTTCGTATTCGTCGCGCTTGCGATCGGGTTGTGGGTCCCGATGCTGTTATTGGTGGAGGGCGCGCTGCAGAGTGTGTCGCTCGAACGCGAGGTGCGACACCAGACACTCGCCGAACGGGTGTTCGATGAGATGCAGCGGCAACTCGGCGAAGTGAGCGAACGAGAGACGAGCCGATCGTTTGCGGAATACGGCTTCTACCTGGCAGACGCCGGCGAAGCGTCTCGCTCTCCGCTGTCCCGGCCGCCCAGTGAGAGCTACGTGGTCGGCTACTTCCAGATGGATCCCGATGGCGCTTTCTCGAGCCCTCGCGTCCCGAAGAATCCGGCTCGGGCGATCGAGCGCGGCGACTGGCCCGCTGCCGATCATCCCGAGAGGGAGCTAGAAGAACTGAAGCGCATCGTGCGCGCGGGGATCCGCTCGAAGCAGCAGTGGGTGGCGGAATCGACGGGGGAGCGAGTCGGGGCTGCCGAATCGGAATCGGTACCCGACCTCGCAATAGCGGACCTAGGGCCGGCGGCCCCGCAGGACGCGACGGTGGCCACCGAAACTGCGAAGATCGATTCTTATCAGAGCGCTGTGCGCAGCTTGAACCGCGCGGCGGACCGAAAGCTCCAACGCAAGCGCACCGAGTATGCGTTCGCGCCAGAAATCGCGGCCGAATCTGGCGCGCACTCTGTGAGGGAGCCTGGGCGCAACCGTTCTGCCGCGCCATTGTCCGAGCGGCCGAACCTGTCGCGCCCGGTGGATCTGGATGATGCCATGGCGCAGCGTTTCGAACCGCCTGCGGAAAAACCCAGAGAGAAGCCCGCCGCGGTGACAAGCGCGAAGCAAACGGTTCGCCCAAGCTCGAAGATCGAAACAGGCACCGCTATTCGTCGAGGACAGCGGGCCGTCGAAGTCGATTCGATCGTGGGAAACTGGGTGCGTGATGACGCGGATCGGGACTACATCGTGCTGCATCGAACGGCGACACTGGCCGGCCGCCTCTACCGACAAGGGTTGGTCATCGATGTCGGGCGCTTGGCCGGCTGGCTGCGCGACGACGTCCTGCGCGGAAAACCACTGGAGGATCGCGCGCAATTGGAACTGGTGTCGGCTGCTGCCGAGGCCAATTCAACGCGGTATCGGATCGAATACTCGTATCGACACCGATTCGCTGACCCGTTCGACGACGTCTTGGCGACCCTTTCGCTGCCGGTGCTCGCCGATGCGGGTGGGTCCGACTACCTGTACGTGATTTCCGGATTGCTGATGATCGTCGGAACGGTGGGATTGTTTGCGCTGTATCGGATGGTGTATGTGACGGTTTCGTTCGCCGATCGACGCAACAACTTCGTGGCCGCGGTCTCACACGAACTGAAGACGCCACTGACGGCGATTCGGATGTACGGCGAGATGCTCCGCGACGATATGGTGCCAACCGAGGCCAAGCGTCACGAGTACTACGCGACGATCACGGCCGAATCGGAGCGGCTGACACGCCTGATCAACAATGTGTTGGAGTTCTCGCGCATCGAGCAGGGAACCCGCGAGATGAGTTTGGTCGCGGCAGCGATCGGGCCGGTCATCGCCGAAGCCGCGGCGTTGCTCGAACCGCACGCGCGCGAACAGGGGTTCGCGATCGAAGTCGATGTCGCATCCGATCTGCCGGCGGTTCGCTTCGATCGCGATGCGCTGCTGCAGGTTGTCTTCAACCTGGTGGACAACGCACTCAAATACGCCCGCGGCGCGAACGACCGGGTCATCCGGCTGGATGCACGCCAGGTCGGTGACAGCGTGGTGCTATGGGTGCGTGATCGCGGCCCGGGCGTGCCTGCCGATCACCTGCCGAAAATATTCGAACCGTTCTACCGCGGCCAGAAGGAATCGACGCGCACGGCGAAGGGGACCGGCATCGGGCTCGCTCTCGTCAAGGGGCTGTGCGAGCGGATGGGGGCGGCGGTGACCGGCCGCAACGGGAGCGAGGGTGGATTCGAAGTGGCCCTGACGTTTGCGCTGGCTTGAGGCGCCCCGGATTGGAGGGTCGCCACTCAGCGGGTGGGTACCTGTGGAGGTGCAGGCGGTAGCGGTGCGAACCAATTCATCAGAGGCTGAACCTCTCCCGCTGCGACCCAGCCCGCCATCCCCGCAGTCCACACCAGCGTGCTCGGGGTGAGCTGTCCAGTGGGGACTCCCTGGGTCATCTGCTCCAGGCTGAAGGGTCCGAGTGTCTGCCCGCCCTGTGCGAGGTACCAGCTGTCCGCGGGCGGCGGTGGCGGCGCGGCTGGTGTCGCTGCGGGGCCCCCGGCAGTTCCAGTCGGGCCCTGAGTCGTTCCGGGGATCATCGAGCCAGCGATTGCCATGCCCATTCCCAGCCCGACGCCCGCGCCGGCCAGCCCTCCGGCGGGGTTCGCAGCCGCAACCGGCATGGCCGTCCCGAGCTGAAAGGCCTGGTATCGACCCAGGTCTCCGACCGCTGCCATGCTCGATCGCACGTCGAGCGCCTGTTCGACCTCGGTCGGAACCGAGATGTTCACGATAAAGAGCTGCGGGATTTCGAGGCCGTACTCGTCGTCGATTAGCTCGACGACCAGCTTTCGAATCTGTTCTCCGAGCTCCGCGTAGTTGGAAGCGAGATCCAACACAGCGATCTCGGACTTGGCGACGACGTCGGCAAACGCCGAGTTCACGATCGATCGCAACAGCTCGCTGATCTCGTCGGATTCGAATGAGCTGTCGGTGCCGACCAACTCAGTCAGCAGGATTTTCGGGTCCTGTGCTCGCAACGTGTAGGTCCCGAATGCGCGCACCCGGATCGTTCCGAAGTCGGGGTCGCGCATCATGACCGGGTTCGGGGTGCCCCATTTGAGATTGGTGATCCGTCGGGTGTTGACGAAATAGATTTCTGCCTGGAAGGGGCTGTCGAAACCGTACTTCCAGCCCGCCAACCGGCTGAGCACCGGGAGATTCTTGGTTTCGAGTCGGTATTGGCCGGGCTCGAAGACATCGGCGACTTGGCCCTGGCGCACAAAGATCGCCTGCTGGCCCGGTCGCACGATCAGTTGTGCGCCATTCTTGATCTGGTTTCGGTGGCGCGGAAATCGCCAAACGAGCGTGTGCCGGTTGTCATCGATCCACTCGATGATATCGATGAGTTCTGCGCGAAGTTGATCCATCAGTCCCATTGGGTTTCTCCCGTTAGCGCGTGCGTCGCACGATGGCGACAGCTTTCACATCGTTGCCCGGCCTTGGACCGGGCAGGCTCCTAGCGAAGAATGTCAGTCAACAAGCTCATCAGTGAACCGACGATCCCATCGCATTTTCTCGAGTCGAACGCGGAGTCGAATCGCCGCGCCGCATGCCGACCTTGAATTTCTCCGAACGCTTGGCTGGCATTCAGCTCGCGGTCGCGCTCGGCGTCTGACACGTTGTGGACCTCAGTGCCCTTTCCACCGCTGAGAATGAAACCCGCAATCTGCTCCAGTTCATCGGCGTCCAACCAGGTGCCGTGTTGCGGGCAGCTGTCGATGATGATGCCGGAACGTTTGCGGTAGTTGCGGCGTTGCATGTGGGCATCGCATTCCGGGCAGTTTCGGTATTGGACCCGTTGGCCGGCTGGGTTCGAGCCCGTCACGCGAGGCTTGTTGGCCAGGCGCTCCGCTTCGCTCGCGGTCTCGCGCGCCTCGATCGCGCGACTCACCAGCGTGTCGAACCCGGACCCCGAGACCCACAAGCCGTGACAACTCAGGCATTCGTTCAGTCCGACGCCCGCGATTTCGCGCGGTGGCATCAGCGACGAACAGCTGGGGCAGGGCAGCTCGTGGCCATCGATCCGGACAGACTCAGGGCGGAACGCCACCCCGCACGCGGTACAGAATCGCGAATCGTCGGCCGAACGGCCGAAGCACTCCGGGCAAATCAGGCTGAGTTGATCGGGGTCACGAACGATGACCGAACCGCAATAGTCGCAGCTGGTTGCGCCGGCAGAAACACTGGCTGCACACGATCCACAGCGCGAGATTGCCGCATCCAATGCCACCGGTGCGAGGGCGCTGGTGTCGATCATCTCTCCACAGCGACACGGAATGGTTTTCGCGCCGACGTGAGAAATATCGTATTGGGTGTGACAGTTCGAGCAAGCGACGAGTCGCACAGTCACAGTACCTCCCGGCGGGTAGCAGCGCCCACCTCAAGGGGAACATCGGGCTGCACGGGTCGCAACTTGACGGCTGCGCCGCTGACGTCGGAGCCGAGAAAGCGCAGCGCTTGTCAGCAGCTCCAGACGGCTACTGCGCATGGGTGGAAGGCTTCGCTCAGTCTTCCAATGCGGAAATCGTTCCGGTACTCGTGACCAATTCAAACGTCGCGCGAATCCGAGTTCGGGTGGCTTCGAGCCTTTGCTCCAACGCCTCGCCGCTGGTACCCGGCTCGACCAGTTCGGCGAGCACATCGAGATCGTTCGCATCCGTCTGTATCTCGTCGACTGCACGCCCGGCCGCCCAGCGTGCGCGCGATTCCACCAACCGCAGGAACCGGTAGTCCCCGAGCAGTTGGCCCAGTCTGGCACCCTGCGCGATTGTCTTCAGCATTGCCGGGACGCTCGGGATCGGCGGAAACGACAGGATGGGCTGTTCCAGCAAGCCGCCACTGGCCAAAAAATCCACATCCATCAACCCACCTCTGCCGGTCTTCAACGAAAAAGCGCTGCGCGAAACCACTGAGCGCTCTGTCTCGACCCGCTCGCGCAGTTCGACAATGTATTGCCAGGGATGGCATGCTCGGGTGAGCACCGGTCCGCGCACCCGATTCAGAAGCTGCTGCAAACTGTCCATTTCTCCCGCGATCCCGCGCGCGCGCAGCAGTGCCATGTGTTCCCAGATCTCGGCCTGCTTGCGCTGGTAGCGCTCGTAACTCGAATAGGATGAAACGAGGACCCCCTGGTTACCGGAGGGCCGCAGACGTGTGTCGACCGCGTAGGCGATCCCGGCGCCCGTCATTGTGCCCAGAAACGAAATGAGGCGCTGCGCGATGCGTGACGTGCCGGCACTGCCGCCTTCGTACAGGAATATCAAGTCGAGGTCCGAGTGATAGGTGAACTCTCGCCCGGCAATCTTCCCCATGCCGATGACGGCGAGATCCGATTCCGCTCGAATCCCGAGGCTGGCCAGGTGCAGCGCGCGGCGGGCGATGGTCTCTGCGAGTACGGAAAGGAAATAGGAAACCTCTTCGAAGCGAACGACCCCGCCGAGATCCAGGCAGGCACACAGGCAGGTCTCCTCGTGTCGGAGTACGCGCAATGTGTCGAGATCGGCCTCCAGGTCCCCCGTCGAACATTCCGTCGGCGTCGTGTCGATTTCCTGGGCGCGAGCAGAAAGCGTGGCGCCGTTGGCGTCGGCGATGCGCTCGAGCAACTCGGGGCGCCGGCTCAAAAATCCCGCTGACTGCGGGTGGCTCGCGACCATTCGCGCGAGTCCGAACAGGCGTCGACCATCGATACGCTTGGCGGCGGCGTCGGCCGAGCGCCGCTCGATCAACGGAGCGGCCGCGCTGTCGAGTCGGTCCGCGAGAGCGGTCTGACCTATCGCATCGGCGAGCCGGTCGGACCACGACGAATTCACGAATCCCCCTTGAGCACCAGGGCTTCGAAGTGCGCGCGCACCTCGCTGCGCACGCGACTCCAATCGTCGATCAGCCGATTGCGGGCGGCTTCTCCGTTCGGTTCGGCGTAGCGCATGCGCCGAGCCAGACGCAGCTGGGCAGCCCGTTCGCGTGGGAACTTCGAGGTCTGCTGCTCGTCGGCCATTTGCAGCGCATGCTCGGCGCGGCGGAGCCACACATAAGCGCCGGAGAGCTGCTCCGCAATCACATCCGGCAACAGGCCATGATGGGCCAGTTCCGCCAAGCCATCGAGCGTATTTCCGGTTCGCAACGATGTCAGCCGAGCGCCCCAAAAGAGCTGAAACGACTGCACCAGAAATTCCACGTCGCGGATTCCGCCGGGACCTTCCTTGAGGTCGGATTCCAGGTCGCGCCCGGCCTCGCGACGTTCCAATTCGATGCGGTCTTTCATTTCGCGCACGGCACCAATCGCGGAGGGATCGATCGAGCGTCGATACACAAACGGTCGGATCCCATCGCCGAACGCCGCCGCGACTGCCGATGGACCGCCCAACGTGCGCAATCGGATCAACATCTGGCGCTCCCAATCGGCGCCGGATACTTCGTAGTAGCTGAGTGCCGACTCGACCGACTGGGCGAGTGCCCCGTCGACACCTTCGGGTCTCAGGCCGAGATCGACGCGGTAGATGAAGCCATCTGGGCTAGGGAGTTCCAGCTGTTTCTTGAAGTGTCGAATGAAGGCTGTGGCGGCCCGCCCGCGAGCTGGGTCGACCTCGCCTCGAGGGGACTCGTACAGAAACAACAGGTCGACATCCGAGGAGAAGTTCAACTCGCGGCCGCCCAGCTTGCCAAGCGCGAATATGGCTGGGCTAGCGGTGATGGAAACGTCATCGAACCCTGTGTGGGCGTCGCGATGGGTATCGCGATAGGTATCGCGCGCGGCACATCGGGCAGCAGCGGCCAAGCACCCATCCGCGAGGTCAGATAGTTCGCGTAGGCTCGCTACGAATGGACGCCCGACCAGATCGCGTGCTGCGATCCGCAGCAGTCCCCTGTACTTCGCAGCGCGAATCTCGCCCCAGTCGGCTTGGGTGGATATTTCTCGGGGCGGTTCGGGTGTGACACCGCTGAGTTCCTCGACCCAAGTC
Source organism: Deltaproteobacteria bacterium (assembly GCA_032128375.1). Classification (GTDB taxonomy): domain Bacteria; phylum Myxococcota_A; class UBA9160; order UBA9160; family SMWR01; genus JAJDAM01. The sequence goes on from JAQBGU010000152.1 coordinate 27,918, forward strand.
GGGTGCTGGATCAGCAACCGGGCCAGGAAGTCACTCGAACCCAGCACGATCGGAAGCGCGGCCAGGCGCCCGATCTCGAGTGGTGCGCCAGCCGCTCGTCGGGCGGCGGCGAGATCCGCAAGACGGTCGGCCGCTTGGCGGGGGCGAGCCGAGATGAGCAGCGCAGGGCACCAATCCAGCAGGCAACCTGCCAGGTCCGGGTGATGGGCCGCGCGCGCGAACGACTCTGCAGCGGCCCTGGGATCTGGTTCGCCAACCGATGCGAGCGCAGCGAGATTGGGTGTGGAACTTCGCACGCTGTCGGTGAATTCGATCGCAAACGCGTCCACGTGGAATAGGAGTAACCCGAAATCGCGCGCTGCGCCCGGGGGCGCAATCCCGCATTGCGTCCATTCGGAAGCCATCGAGCTGAACTGGCCAGATACGCTGCGTCGTCGAGTGGCCCGGGATGGGTCAGTTGACGACGTGGACGCTCTCGCCGCGAAACGGCGAACGCGCAACTGTTATCATCGCGTCCGGAAGCGGCGCAGGTCGACGCTGCAGGTCGGCGCTGCGAGTCGATGGAGGTCCGGTAGGAGAAGATGGACGACGAAGATGCCGGCGGTCGCGGACTGACAAGCCGGATTCTGGTGGGAATGGCCGCGGGCCTCGCGACCGGCCTGGTCCTCAACGCTGTCGGTGTGACGGGGCCGGTTCCAGACTTCATCGTCGGCGGGCTTTTCCACGTCGGCGGATCGATCTTCCTGGCCAGTCTCAAATTGTTGGTGGTCCCGCTCGTGTTCGTGTCGCTGGTGTTGGGAACGGCAGCCCTCGACGACATCGCCAAGCTGGGGAGGGTGGGCGCGAAAACGCTCGCGCTGTATCTGGCGACCACAGCGATTGCGATTTCGCTCGCTTTGGCGGCTGCCACGATCTTCGCTCCCGGCGCTGGTTTTGATCTCGAGACCGAGGTGAGCTTTGTGGCCAAACCGGCGCCACCGCTCTCCGAGGTATTCATCGACTTGTTTCCTTCCAACCCGGTGGCTGCGATGGCCGAAGGCAACATGCTGCAGATCATCGTATTCGCGGGTCTGTTCGGTGTGGCGCTGACGCTGGCGGGTGATCCCGGCAAACGGCTGATCAAGCTTTTCGAAGACCTCAACGCCGTCATCATGCGGCTGGTGATGGTGTTGATGAGCATGGCGCCGTACGGAGTCTTCTGTCTGCTTGCGAAGGTCTTCGCCACGCAGGGCTTCGAAGCGATGGCGCCGCTGCTCCGGTACTTCGTGCTGGTGCTCGTCGTGCTTTTCGTGCACGCAGGGGTCACCTATAGCGGCCTGCTGAAGGTGCTATCGGGGCTGAGCCCGATCCGATTCCTGCAGCACATGCGCGAACCGATTATCGTCGCTTTCAGTACCGCGAGCAGCAACGCGACGCTGCCGGTGACGTTGGAAACCACGGAGCGAAAGCTCGGCGTGCACAACTCGATTGCATCGTTCACAGTCCCGCTCGGGGCCACGATCAACATGGATGGAACGGCGATCATGCAAGGCGTTGCGACCGGCTTCATCGCGCAGGCCTACGGGATCGAGCTCGGCGCCACCGACTACTTGATGGTCGTTCTGACGGCGACGCTGGCATCGATCGGAACGGCCGGGGTGCCCGGGGTCGGCTTGGTGATGCTCGCGATGGTGTTGCGTCAAGTGAACCTGCCGGTGGAGGGGATCGGACTGGTTCTGGGCGTCGATCGGCTGTTGGACATGGTCCGAACCGCGGTCAACGTGACGGGCGATGCAATGGTGACCTGCATTGTTGCCAAGAGCGAAGGCCACTTCTCAGACGAGGTGTTCAACGGTGTCGCAGCAGACGACTGATGCCGCTGGCCTCAGTGTGTGGCGGCTCGCGACGAGTCCCAGCGTGGTTCGCCGCTCGCTCGGGTTCGCGTTGGGCGTGGGCGGCGTGCTGATCGCGATCAATCACGGCGATGCGATCTGGGCCGGTGCGGTCGAGCCGAAGCGCTGGCTCCAAATCGGCTTGACGACGATGGTTCCGTATTGTGTGTCGACGGCGTCGAGCGTGATGGCGGCCCGACAGGCGACCGCACAAAACGCGATCGGCAAAGAGGGGGATTGAAATGGCCTATGAGATCGTTCGATTTCCGTTCGATGGCACGATCGACGCGGATGGCCACATCCTGGAGCCCGCCTGGTTGTGGGAAGAGTATCTCGAGCAGCGCTACCGCGATCGCGCAATGCGCATCGCCGTGGACGCAAATGGCCTCGAATACCTCGAGCTCGACGGCCGGCCTTCTGAGCGAACGGTAAAGGGTGTGCTCGGCATGATGGGAGCGATGGGCGACCCCGACGCGCGACCCGGGCCGGATCGTCGTTACATGGGTTCGATGCCGTTTGGTGCCGGCGACGCGAATGAACGCGTCGAACTGCTCGGCCGTGAGAACCTCGACAAGGCGGTGCTGTATCCGACGATCGGGCTGCTCTGGGAATGTGAGGTCGACGATCCAGAACTGACCATCGCCTATCAGCGAGCCTATAACCGTTGGATCGCAGATTTTTGCCGTGACTCGAACGGGCGACTGGTTCCGATCGCACACCTGTCGTTGACCGATCCCAGCGGGTCGGCTGCAGAACTCGAACGAGCGGTGGCGGACGGTTGCCGCGGTGGGTTTATCGCACCGTTCACACACAGCAAGAAACCGCACGGCCACCCAGACCACGACCCGTTGTACGCGAAGGCCAGCGAACTCGGCGTGCCGATCGGCATCCATCCCACCTACGAACCCGACTGGGCGGTCCCTGTCCGCTTTCGCGGGATGGGACGCGAACGCGAGTTCTTTTACAACGTGATGATTCGGCAGGGTGCCCAGCAGGCATTCCTGTCGTTTTTCGCGATGGGTACGCTGGACCGGTTTCCCGAACTCCAGCTCGGCTTGCTCGAAGTGGGATGCGGCTGGGTGGGCTCGTTTCTCGATCGGATGGACGCGGTGTTTGACACCGTTTCGGGTAGCGGCGTGAAGCTCCGCATGCGACCCAGCGAGTACTTCCGCCGCCAGTGCTTCGTATCGGGGGATCCAGATGAGACGGCCGCCGCGCATGTCATCGACCACGTTGGCGCCGACCGATTCATGTGGGCAACCGACTATCCCCACCCGGACCACCCAGGCAGTTGGGCGCAGGCGCTCGAGCGTTTCGTAGAGCCGCTTTCGGATGAGACGCGCGCCAAGTTGCTCGGCGAAAACGTGGCGCGAATCTACGGCTTGGGCTGATGGGGTAGGGTAGGGGGCGAAATCGAATGCGATCGTGAACCTGATGCGAAACTTATGGGCGGGACTTCGGCTGGCGTCAACCGGACGGGGGGCCGCCGCTGATTTCGTGTTCTCGATCGATCAGGTCGTGCTACTGGCGATCGCGACCACCGGTCTTGCCGCGATGGGCAGCTATTTGGGCAGTGTACCACCCCGCGACTTCTATCTGCCGGCGATCGAGAGCCTGTCGTTTCGTCTGCTTCTGACGCTCGGGTTCGCGTACCTCGCGACTCGCTTCCTGTCACGACTGGCGGTGGGCAGCTCTGCGGGTGCCGCGAAAGCGGACGTGACTCCGCTGGCCGTCGTGCTGTTCAGCTTGGCGGCCGTCGAGCGAATCGTCGTTTCACTACTGGATCTGTGCGAGATTCATCTCCCGATTCTGTCGGAAGAGCCGTATTCGACCGCCGTGGGGCTGGGCGTTTGGGGATGGCTGTTCTGGGTGACATTCGGAGCGGTTCGGTTGACGAGTACGCTTGCTCCGGGTCGGATCGCGCTGATCGTCGGGGCGTATTTGGCCGCGCTGTGGAGTGTGTCGTCGGCTGTGCCGTTGGAACCGTTCTTCGAGACAGATAGCTGGAGCCAGGCGGCGTCGGGCGGGGCGGCGATCGATGCGGAGCAGGTGATGTACGACCAGCGTGACCACGTCGAACGCGCGCTCAGTTCGCTCGCGCCCGAGAGACCCGGTGTGGCCGACCTCTATTTCGTCGCGTTCGCCGGTGACGCGTCCCAGGCGGTTTTTCGGCGTGAGGTGGAGTCTGTTCGGGACCTGTTCGGGCGAAGTTTTGACGCGCGAAATCGATCGATCTCTCTGATCAACAGCGACGAGACCATCGATCACACACCGCTGGCATCGTCGACGAACCTGGCTGAGGTTCTCGCGGGTATCGGGCAGCGGATGGACCCCGCGCGCGACGTGCTGTTCTTGTTCCTGACTTCCCATGGAACCCAGACACCAGAATTGGCGATCGACTTTGCGCCCATTCCGTTGCGCCAGATCTCTCCCGATGATCTTCGTGACATGCTCGACGAGGCTGGGATCCGTTGGCGGGTCATCGTGATTTCAGCATGTTTTTCAGGAGGTTTCATCGAAACTCTCGAAAACGATGAAAGCCTGGTCATGACTGCGTCGGCGGCCGATCGAGAATCGTTCGGGTGCAGCCACGACGCGGATTTCACCTACTTCGGTCGAGCCTATTTCGACCAAGAGCTCGCCCGGACACGGTCTTTCGAAGCGGCCTTCGAGGCCGCGCGAGCGCGGATTGACGCATTGGAACGCAACGAAGGCTTGGACTCGTCATTGCCGCAGATGGCTATGGGCGCCAAAATCCGGCCGCTGCTTCGCGAGATGGCAGAGCGGCTGGAGATGGAAGCGGATGCAGCCCCCTGAATCGCAGCGGTGGGCTCGAAGCATCCTGGCGCCAGACAATCGCAAGGAGTGAGTACATGCAATTTCGAAGGGAGTCTTCAAGCGCCGCGCTGAAATGGCTTGCGCCGGCCAGGAGTGCTCTCGAAAGAGCTGCTGTCGAAGCCGTGATTCTTGCCGGTGTTCTGCTCGTGTTGGGGTCCGCGTGCGCGGGGGTTCCTGGCACACGTCCTAGCTATCGGGTCGTCTCGACACAGCGGATCGGCCCGCTGCTCGATGTGAGGCTCGAGTGGACGTCGCGCGCGTCGGTCGTCTCATCGGACGCGAAGTTGAGCCTGCTGTTTGCTTCCGCCGACGTCTGCACCGAAATGATCAAAGTGGGGGCCGAGTTCGACTACATCCCGGGCGGTCTGACGGGCGGCTTGCGGTTGGGCGAGCAAATTTGTGAAGCGGTCGGGATCAGCGCGCTGCGCGAGTGGCGCGACCGCAGGCCGCGTCGGCGCCTGACCCGGCACGGCGACGACCGAGCCCAGGCCACCTATCGCGTCGTGTTCGAGAACGCCGATTATGCGATCATCCGCGGCCGATTTCCGCTGGCGGGGATGATCGGGTGGTACGCTGGCGAGGATACGCTGGCGTTGATTCCCCAGCGCGCAGAGTGCGCGGCAGCGCTGCAGCGACAAGTCGCGACGATGGAATTTCGCGACACCGGGCCGGACCCACTGCGTCTGGTCGGGGACGGAGGTTGCCCGTTCGCCGGTTTCTCTCGAATGGTGCCAGCGCTTCGAGACCAGAAGTAATGTCGTTCGATCGCGCGTTCATTGCACTCGACTCGCCGACTTCGCGGCAGAACCCGGTCGGCTACCACCCGTGTCAGGGTGGCTATTTCACTCCATCCGGAGGGCCGCCAAAGATCGCCCTCATAGCGACGCACTACAATGTCGATTTCAGCGAGCACTATCTCGGCTCGTACATGGCCGAACGGGGCTACGGGTTCCTCGGCTGGAATACACGCTTCCGAGGCAATGAGCCGTACTTCCTGCTGGAGCATGCGCTGATCGATATCGGCGCCGGGGTCCGCTGGCTGCGCGAAAAAGCCGGAGTCGAGCGAGTCGTCATTCTCGGAAACTCGGGAGGCGGTTCGCTGATGGGTGCCTACCAGTCGCAGGCCACCCGAGCATTGATTCGGCCTGCGTTTGGCCTCCCGCTTCCCGAGGCCGTATTGGATCTGCCAGCGGCCGACCTGTACATCTCGTTGTGCGCCCATCTCGGTCGACCGGAGATCCTCACCGCGTGGCTCGACCCATCGATGACCGATGAAAACGACCCCACATCGGTCGAGCCCGCGCTCGATATGTATGACGTCGCCCATGGCCCGCCGTATTCGGACGCATTCATCGGTCGCTACCGCGAGGCACAGCGCGCTCGAAACCACAAGATCACCGATTGGGTCCACGCCGAAATCGCGCGTCTCGCTGAGCACCAGATCTTCGACCGCCTGTTTACGCTGCAACGCAGCTGGGCCGACCTGCGCTTCATGGATGGCGCGATCGATCCCTCCGATCGCCCTGTCGGCGTTTGTCTCGCCGGACCGGCGCGCAACGCGAACTACGGAGCACTCGGTATCGGTGCCTGCAATACGCTGCGGACCTGGCTTTCGATGTGGAGCCTACGCGACTCTCAGTGCAACGGGGTTCCGCATCTGCGCAACATCGATGTACCGGCGTTGGTGATCCAGAGCCAAGCTGATGTCGGCTGTTTCTTGAGCGACGCGCGGACGATTCACGAGAGTCTCGCATCGACCGACAAGCGACTCGAATTGATCGCTGGCGACCACTACTTGATGACCCCTGCCACGGCTCGGGGCGAGGTCGCTGATCTGATCGCGGGTTGGTTGGACCAACACACGGTGTGATCAAAGCGTTGACGGGGTGGTGAGCCCCGATTCGAAACGGGCCAGACGCACTGCGACTCCGCTTCCGAGATACTTCGGATCATAGTTGGAAAACACAGCAGCGGCAGGTCGTTGTAGACGATCCTTTCGAACATTTCGAGAGATCATGGCGACCGGTTCGCCGCTTCGCGGTTAGCCGGTTCTCGGCAGAAGCAAGGCGTCGCGTTGCGTATCGATGGCAGTGAGTTTCGCATCGAATGCAGACCAGTCGTCACGCTGTGCGATCTCATCCCACAATGATTCCACTTCGTCGATCAGCAGCGTGCAGGGTCGCTCCTGTTGGAAGTAGCTGTGCGCCAACGCGTCGGGATTGGCCGGCTCATCGTCGTCGAACCGGTCGACGATGGATGCGAACTCTTGTGTCTCGTACATCGCCGCAGCGGGGCTGCGCTTGGCGCGATCGCGGCTGGCGTTGCCCCCGTACCAATCGAAGAAGAACCGCTCGAATCCGATCTGCGACTCGTGCATGAATGCGTAGATGTCGTTGACGAAGTCGGTGTGGTCCGAGGTCGAGCGTGAATCTGCGGCCAATCCCAGTCGCGCGAATGTGCGGTCCTGATACGCGGCGTTCAGGGCCGGCTCGTAGCCGTGAAGGGATTTGAGCAG
>JAQBGU010000153.1:0-17370 GCA_032128375.1 Deltaproteobacteria bacterium
GCAGCGCACGCCTCAACCTCGCCACCTTCGTCACCACGTGGATGGAGCCGCAGGCCGAGAAACTGATGGCCGAGCGCTTCGCCAAGAACATGATCGACAAGGACGAGTACCCGCAGACGGCGGAGATCGAGCACCGATGCATCAACATCGTCTCGCGTCTGTTCCACGCACCCGAGGAAGGTGTGGGCGCCTCCACCGTTGGATCGAGCGAGGCTGTGATGCTCGCGGGGCTGGCATTCAAGTGGCGCTGGCGCGAGCGCATGCGCGCCCAGGGCAAGCCCAGCGACCGTCCCAACATGATCATGGGATCCAACGTACAGGTCGTGTGGGAAAAATTTTGCCGCTACTGGGACGTGGAGCCCCGTTATCTGCCGATGGAACGCGGTCGATACGTAATCACTTCCGAGCAGGTGGTCGACGCAGTGGACGAGAACACGATCGCGGTGGTGGCGATTCTGGGCACTACCTACACGGGCGAGTTCGAGCCCATCGAGGAGATCCACGACGCGCTCGTGCGTGTCAACGCGGAGAAGGGCCTCGAGGTGCCGCTCCACATCGACGGTGCGAGTGGGGCCTTCGTGGCACCTTTTCTGCACCCCGATCTCGCCTGGGATTTTCGCCTTCCGCTTGTCAAGTCAATCAACGCCTCCGGTCACAAGTATGGTCTCGTCCACCCCGGTGTGGGCTGGGTGGTCTGGCGCAGCCACGAGGACCTGCCCGAGGATCTGATCTTCCACGTCAACTATCTGGGCGGCGACATGCCGACCTTCACGCTCAACTTCTCGCGCGGCGGCAACCAGGTGGTCGGCCAGTACTACAACTTCCTGCGTTTGGGTCGCTCTGGCTACACCCGCATCATGGAGGCGTTGCGCGACACAGCGACCTGGCTCTCGGACGAGATCGCCCGCATGGGCTGCTTCGAGCTGTTGTCCGATGGGAGCGCGATCCCTGTGTTCGCCTTCAGTGCGAAGAGCGGCACGCCGTTCAGTGTCTTCGACGTGTCCGCCAGGCTGCGGGAGCGCGGCTGGCAGGTGCCCGCGTACACCATGCCGGAAGGCGCCGAGGACGTGGCCGTTCTGCGCGTGGTGGTGCGCGAGGGATTCAGCCGGGACATGGCGACGATGCTCCTCGCCGACCTGAACACCGCCGTGGAGCAGCTCGAAAAGAACCCGTCAGCCAGCGCGAAGGAGACAGCGCCCAACTTCGCCCACTGAGCACAAGCAGAAGCTAGCCCGGTCGGGCCTCATCCGGAGAGGATGTCGGCGACCGCAATCCGCGCACTGCATGCGTGTGCCAGAGACTCCGACGCCGGACTGATCGACCGATGGCGCGGCCGGAATCCGTCTGCCGTTGTGCGACGCGGGCCTGCGACCATTCTGAGCGCGCATGGTCGTCGCCTATCTGGTATATACCCGCCACCGCGAATCACTGACTTTTTCTCCAGTATCAAGGAGCCCTGAAATGAATGAACTCATCACCACGCGTGTCGCGAAATTCGCGACCTCCATCGCTACCTGCTTGGCAATCACCTTTGTCGCCGGAACAGCGCTGGCAGAGGGTGCTGCCGAACTCGAAAGCGAGGCAATCGCTGCACTCGAACGTCTGTACGAATCCACTCCCGCCGCAATCACACTCGGCAAAGACGCAAAGGGCATCCTGATCTTTCCGCAGGTCGGCAAGGTCGGGTTCATCTTCGCCGGTGAGTTCGGTGTCGGCGCGCTCCGCAAGGATGGGATGACGGCGGGTTACTACAACATCGCCGAAGTGTCGGCGGGCTACCAGGCTGGCGTCGAGAAGTTCTCTTACGCGCTCTTCTTCATGACGGATTCGGCACTCAGCTACCTCGACAAGAGCGGAGGCTTTTCACTCGGCGCGGGACCATCGTTGACCGTGGCCGACAAGGGTTTTGCGGCGTCGATGAACACGTCCACCGTGCGCAGCGACATCTACGCCTTCACGTTCGGCCAGGCAGGTCTGATGGGAGGCGTGAGCCTGAAGGGCTCGAAAATCACGCAATACCATCCGAACTAGGTCGTCCGACGACAGATTTCCGCAATGCCGTGCGTTCGAGATGGACTGGAACTCCGAACGCGGACATGACACACCAGTGTTTCGTGATCATGTTCGCGCGCCGCGCACTGGCGCATGTTCGCCGCGGGCTGTCTACTTTCCTGCGGTCCGTCGCTCGAGTCCCCACTTCGTCGACCTGCTCATTGGCAGTGAGTCAAGCTGACGCCTTGCTCGCGCACGTCGCAATGATCGAGGAGTCCGGAATGCTCACATTCTGTACGAGCGTCTCAAAAGACGTTGGCCCGCGTCGCGAACACAAGGATCCCCGGCGCCGAGCACAAGTTGGGTGGAGGCGCGCACTTCAAATGACGCAGACGATCATGATGTTGCTGCTCATGGTTCCGTTACTCGTCTTGGGGGCCTGCGTCGACAACGATCGATTCGGTCTTCCGGCAAAGACCTGTGCGGATGCCGTGAGAATCTACCGGGGCCTTCCGAACCCGGTGGAGATCGAGGGCCAGCCGGAAGAGACCACCGACGGGATCGTCGAGATTCGCTTCCAGTCGATGAACGCTGAGAACATTCCCGTTACCGGCGATGCCACCTGCGAGTTCACAGTTGGCGCCGATGGATCGCTATCCCTCGACGCGGCCTCTGTCGAAGGAAGTCCGCTGCCCGAAGCGGATCTCGCAGCGATCAACCGAGAACTGGGCAGAGGCTGATCCGTCCTCCGGCCCCGTTCAGACGTCAGGAAGGTCGGCCTGTGTGAAAAATGGATTGATCCAATTGGCGAAAGAGCCGCTGGTCCAGTTCGTGCTCATCGGGACGTGTATCTACGGGTTGTACGCGCGTTATGGCACTCCGCCAGTGGACGTTGCCGACCACACCATCATCGTCGATGCGGCCCGCGTCGAGTCATTCATCGACCAATGGGAAAAGCGCTGGAATCGTCCGCCGACCCGGCAGGAGTTCGACGGCCTAATCAACGCATTCGTGCGCGAGGACATTCTGTATCGCCAAGCAATCGCGATGGGCCTCGATCAGGATGACCCCATCACCCGGCGGCGCATGGCCCAGAAGCTCGAGTTCCTGACCAGCGATATCGCGCTATTCAACGAGCCGGACACCGGCGAACTCGAGCAGTATTTCGACGAGCATCGGGCGCGCTACCGCGACGACGACCTGATCACCTTCAATCAGGTGTTTTTCGATCCGGACCTGCGCGATGAAGCGACGCTCGAAGATGCAGCGCGAATGCTCGCGCGTCTCGACGCCGCTGGCGTCCCCGATCCCGTCACGCTCGATGCCGGGGATCGCTTCATGTTGCAGGGGTATTTCGAAGAAGTCTCCGAACTCGAGGTCCAACGCCAGCTTGGCTCAGGCTTCGCGGAATCGGTGATGCAGCTCGAGCCGAGACGCTGGCACGGCCCCGTGCTGTCCGGCTACGGCGTGCACCTGGTCTACATCCATCAGCTGCGAGCGGCGGCGGCGCCCGTTTTCGAAGACGTCAAACACAGTGTCCTCGCAGACTGGCAGCAGATGCAGCAGCAGAAATTCAATGCCGCGTTCTATCAAAGCCTCAAGAGCCGATACGACATCGTCATAGCCGAGCCGCCGGACGCAAGGATGCTTCCCGATACCGGCGACGAAAACGAATCCGGCACACACGACCCAGCGGAGCACCCTTCGCGATGAATGGCGTTCGCGAACGCCACGAAGCGGGACGGCGCGGCTCGAGAGCATGCCTGTTGTTGGGCTTACTCCTGGCTCCGTTGAACTTGTTCGCGGACGAGATCCGCCCGGCCCTGCTGGAAATCACTGAACGTGAAGGCGGCTGGATCGAGGTAGTCTGGAAAGTTCCGATGCGTGGCAACGCGGCTGAAGAGCTGACTCCGGTTCTGCCCGAATTCCTCGAGCCCGTCGGCGCCGGTTCGGGCCGGTCCGTTCCGGGCGCCTGGCTCGAAACCAAGACATTCCGCAGCTCGCAACGGACACTGACAGGTGCAACCCTGCGCATCGACGGACTGAGCGTTTTCCCGACTGACGTGCTGGTGCGCGTCAGCTTGCGCGACGGAACGGAGCACTCCGCGGTGCTGCGTTCCGGCAACGAGTCATTCACCATTCCCGAGTTGGCCACCCGGGTCGAGCTCGCCGTCTCGTACTGGCAGATGGGTACCCTCCACATCCTGGAAGGATCCGATCACCTGCTGTTTCTGCTGACCCTTCTGCTCATCGTAACAGGCATCTGGCCGGTCTTGAAAACGGTCACTGCATTCACCGTAGCCCACAGCTTGACGCTGGCGCTGGCGACCCTTGGCGTTGTCAATCTGCCATCAGCGCCCACAGAGGCCGTGATCTCGCTCAGCATCATGCTTCTGGCGGTCGAAGTCGTGCGCAAGAACGCCGGCGAACAGACCTTGTCGGAGCGCTTTCCCTGGCTAGTCGCCTTCAGCTTCGGGCTGGTGCATGGGTTGGGTTTTGCCGGGGCGCTATCCGAAATCGGCGTGCCGCAGAACGAAGTACCGCTCGCACTGCTGATGTTCAACGTCGGCGTCGAGACAGGCCAGGTGATGTTCGTGGTTGCAGTATCGGGGCTGCTGGCAGGACTCCACAAATGGCACGGTCATACAGCCCAATGGGTCGCTCGCACGAGCCCTTACGCCATCGGAGGTACCGCTGCATTCTGGACCCTGCAACGGATAGGATCCTTCTTGTAAACGACTAGTGCACGCTCCGCAACTGAGCCCAATCCAAGGTCGAAGACGCCGGCACCGAGGTCAATCTGGCCACGCCCAACCACCACGACGTTCTCCGATTCGAGTGCGAGCGCCTTTGCGACCGCAATTCCTTTGTCGACTCCGAACTCGGCGACTACACAACCGAAGCCGGTCCCAGCCGGCGCACCGGGCGAGAGGAGCGCTGGAAGCGACAGCCGAAGCACGTTCATCGCGAATGCTTGGCCATAATCCGACGCGAAGCTGCCGTCTCGCGCGACCGCGCTGAACGCGCCTCCAAGGTTCGATCGGAGTTCGGCCGCTGACTTCCCGTGGCTGTTGAGGGCAGCCGACGCGTAGAGGACGCCCGTCGACCCCGTCTTACTCCCGAGTTGCGTCAGCCAGAAGTCGAGGTCTACATCGTTCGCCTCGAGGCCCAGGGTCAGGACCGGTTCCGGCATGTGCGCGCCGACTTGCAGCTCCGCTCGCAGTGAGCCTCCAAGACTCCCGGCTCCCACTTCACGGATCACCAAATGACCGTCGTCGAGCTTCAGAATCAGGCTCAGGTCTTGGAGTTTGAGGTTTTCGTCGATCGTGACGCGGTCGACGAGCAGCTCGATATCCGCGTCGATGGCACGCAGCCGTTCCACGGGCAGCGGATCGCCGCCGGACCACCATCTGTCCAAAGGAAGCTCGGGCACACCGATCAGCTTCGAGGATCGGGGGCTCCTGCCAGGCCAGACCTGCTCGAAGTCAATGTGACGTGATGCGACCCGCGCATGGATGTTTGGCCGCGTCCCGGCGATGAACGCCGCTGAAGCGGTGCCGATGAGTGCGCTTTCTCCGAAACGCATATTTCCAGTCATGCTGGCCTTTTCGTCGGAGCCCGTGATGTGTCCTTCGAACGAAACCGGGCCGGTCTCGGGCCACTCGACGCCGACGAGCGCACCCAGCGTCCCGAGGCTCGCAGCTTCGAACGTGGCGTCCACGGTGATTTCGTCGACATTGTGCAGATCGCTGATCGCGCCGGAAAAGTCGACCTTGAAGCCCCCTCTCCGACCTCCCGTCACAAATAGTCGTTCGACTCCCAGAGGGCCCTTTCGATCGCTCAAGACGCCACCGCCCTGCATCGGGCCCACGTCCGGGAGCGCTCGTCTGCCCGGGATCTGCAGATGGCGAAGATCTGCGACACCGAATTGTGCAGAGACATGAACGCCCGCGAGATTCGCCAGGTCCGCGATCGAGCCGTCGAGCTCCAGCCACGTCGCGGCGTGCTCGCCCACGAGCACCGCGAGATCCTCGACGCCGACCGCGCCCACGCACCCGCGCAGTCGTCCGTGTGCTTTCACGGGCCCGAGGGCCGGGAGCGAGCGCTCGAGCCCGAGGGATTCTCCGATCAACGCGAGATCGCGCGAACGGACATCGAGGGCGATGTCCGTGGCAGCCGACAGTTCGCTCTCGACGAGGGTGCGCGCCGAACCGGCGAGTGAGCCGACCCACCACTCCGCGACCAGGCCGACAACAACCACGCCTGTGCAGAAGATCACGAACTTGGCAAGACGACTCATGTGCGGCGGCGCAACCCCCGGCGGTTGGCGAAGATCCTACTCCAACCCCGAAGTGGTAACCGACTTCACTTTCACTTTCGGCGGCGCGTCGATACTGCATGCTGCGTTCGCAGATCGCCCGAGGCCGTCACAGCCTCGTCGGCTGCGCCCGTGGTCTTCCCGCCGATCGGGGATCGCTTGATCGCGCTGGGCCGAAGGCTTTCGCGAATCGGAAGAGCTCAAGATTCTCCTCGCCGAAATACAAGCTGAGAGGCCTGCTCGCGCTAATTCGACCCGGCCCTAGCAGACATCGCAGTCAGTCTTCCGCTCGCGTTTCTTTCGCGCGGAATTGAGATAGCAGGCTCCGCATTTGGCTACTTCCCGTAAAACGAAGCCAGTTGATCGAGTAAGCGTTCGACGATGGAGAACTCGCTCGTCACGGGCTTCTCGGAAAACTGCTGGTCCGCGTACTGCTTTGCATCGTCGTTGAGTTCCTTGATTCGCTGGTAGGCGTATTTGGTCTCCGCCTGCCCCTTTCCGTTCTTCAACTCAGCGGCGAGATGCATCGACTCGGAGTGCATGACCCGCACATTGTCTCTGAACTCGTGATAGGACTCGCCGCCGACACCGAATGCGCCGCCCGCAGGCGACCCCTCGGAATACAACTCGGTGTAGAGCTTCTCGGTGGCCTGCGGGAGCTGCTCAGCGATCTTTGTGGCAGCTGCCTGGTCCCAATTCGCCGACCAAACGGGGGATGAAACGACAGTCATCAAGGCGGCCACCCCGGTGAAGAATCGCAGGGGCGAACGATCAGTGGATCGGCTCATGATCATGAATCTCTCCCGAAACAATGCATGAAGTGATTTTCGCGGCGGCCTATACGTCGTCCATTTCACGGCGCTCTTCTTCGGTCATCTCGAGTTGGTCCGGATCGATCGGCGTCGCTGCGTCCACCGTGTCGGGAACTCCGCGTTCCATCTCATCCTTGCCGCAAGCGGAAAGAAAGCTCACCAGTACCGCGCACAGCAGGATCGCATGGGCGAAAATGCGTCTCATATCATTCCTCCAAGTGGGTCCGGCCGGGATTCTACGTCTCGACCCTGCGGTCGTCATCAGGAGTGATTCAACGCAATGATTCGCCAAGTGGAAGTCCGCAGAGCCTGCGCTCCGAGCCTTGCTCTAGGTGTCGTCGGCGCTTCGTTGTAGCCGTGCTCTTGCTGGTGTTTCACCTCAACGGCCGCCCGAACCTGAAAGTTTGGCACACAACCCAGCCCTGGCCGTGTAGCAGGAGCGACTCGGGCACCTGGCACAATCTCCAGCAGCGCGGCACTCGTGCCGAATATCCTGATCAAGGTTCTCATGGACACTCCTTCGATGCGCCGAGCGTCACTCGAAAGAGGCCGGGCCGCCAGTGCGGCGCCGAGCCATTTCATCGGTCGAATCCGCAAGCTTTTGTCCTGAGGTCATGCACGAGTTTCGCCACGGAGACACGATGAGCTCGGCGCAAGAGATTCCCGTCATCGTCGGAGTCGGACAGCTCTTACAACGCGCGGAAGATCCGCGGGAGGCGGCCGAGCCGCTGGAGATGACGCTCGCGGTACTCGAGCAGGCGGGCAGCGACTCGGGGGCCCGGGGTCTGCTGCAGCGCGCGACTTCGATGTACGTGATTCGTGGGCTGTGGGGCTACGGAGACCCCGGGCGCGAGCTCGCACGCAAGCTCGGCGCGAAGCTCGATGAAACCGTCAGCACGCCGTACGGCGGCAATTTCTCGCAAGCCTGCGTGATCGACGCTGCGCGCGCAATTCAAGCGGGCAAGCGCGACGTCGTGCTGATCACGGGTGCGGAAAACGGTCGCAGCTTGGGACAGGCCCAGCGCCTGGGCATAGACCTTCGGCAGACGCCCGTGCCTGGCGCCCCGGACCGACTCGTCGCGGTATCTACTCCACCACCCCTCCGAGCGACGGCTTCCGTTGCGAAAACCTCCAGGATCAAGTCGATGCCCAGCCGCTGCGCGAAGCGCTGGTCGACTTCGTGGGAGAGATCACGATCGAGGCGTACACCGTCGCGCATCGAGCCGGCGAACCCCATTTGGGCCATGCGTCGTGTCTCACCGATGACGGTCGGCGCACCTGGGGGACGGTCGAAGACCCAGCCATCCTGGAGGCGATGACCCGACAGGAATTCTGCGGCCGTCGAGGGCAGCTCGACGGTACTGGTAAGCTGAGCTTGGACTAGAGTCTCGAGCTGAAACAATGACTGCCAAAATGGGTCGCCAACGCAGTGGTCATCGAGGATCACTCACTGAAGATCACTCACGAAAGACGAGGTTACCGTGAAATTCGCACTGTTCTCTGAAATCCCCGTAGCAAAGCCCTGGCAACAAGACAGCGAATTTCACGCCTACCACAACAACGTCGAACAAGCGGTACTCGCAGAGCAAGCCGGCTTCGATAGCTTTTGGACCGTCGAGCATCACTTTCTCGAAGAGTTTTCCCACTGCTCCAATCCCGAAATTCTGTACGGAAACATCGCCGCGCGCACATCGAAGCTACGACTCGGCTACGGCGTCCGACTGCTCCCCAAGCCCTACAACCATCCCATCCGAACGGCCGAGTCCGTCGCAGTGCTCGACCTGCTATCCGATGGTCGGGTCGAGTTCGGCACCGGACGTTCAGCCACCCGAACCGAACTCGAAGGCTTCGGGATCGACCCGGCCGACACCCGCGGTATGTGGAGAGAGGCCCTCGACATGATCGTCGGTGCCTGGACCCAGGATGAATTCGAATTTGAAGGTGAGCACTGGTCCATGCCCAAGCGTCGCGTACTCCCCAAGCCACGGCAGAAGCCGCACCCGCCCATCTGGGGCGCCACCACCAGCCTCGAAGGCCACCGCATGATGGGTCGTCTGGGCATGGGTCTGTGCTCGTTCAGCGTCGGAGTGCCACCCGAAGACCTGAAGCCCAAGGTGGACGAGTACCGACTGGGCCTCTCCGAGTGCGAGAAGCCCGTCGGAGCCTTCGTCAACGACCGGGCCGCCACCTTTACCATGGTGCACTGCGCAGACGACAACGAACGCGCCTTCGCCGAAGCGGCCGAATCGATGGAGTGGTATCCGAAGGCGGGTGCTCGCGCGATCGCGTCCGTTTCGGATTGGATGCAGGGCAAAGACCTGGGCACCTACAGCTACGCCGCAGACATCGCGAACATGCGCGATGCCGGTGGGCTCGACGCGCTCAGCTTCGACTACATCCGGGATTCCGGCGCGGCCATGGTGGGCGATCCCGAGCGCTGCATCGAAATCGGCGAGCGCTACAAGAACTCTGGCTGCGACGTACTGTTCTGTTTGGTGAATCCGTACAAGATTGGACACAAGGAAGTGATGCGTTCGATCGAATTGCTCGGCGAACACGTGATCCCGGCGCTCGACAACTAACCACTACTTCATGAACGACCGCTTCCTCGTCGCGCTCTCGATCTCGCTTGCAGTCCGTGATCGCGACTGAAAACAGCGTGAATGGCACCACTGGTGTCGGAGTAGGAACCATGGTTTCCCATAGCCCCCTGCACAGATCCCAGCGAGCGGAACTACCGCACTGGGCTCCTGTCTCGGGTGGTGACGAGCAGACGTTGCGAAGGATAGGGATGGCAGACTCTCGCGGATGGAAGCCAGCGGTCGATGTAGTGCTGCATGCGCTTCCACGGCATTCGGTGCTTCTGACTGCGACGCCGCAATGTGCGACACCACAGTCGTCCGAACCTCATGGCGGAACGCGACCCGCTGTGGGCCGTTGCAGGGCACGCCGTTCTCGTCCGCAAAGCGGCCGAATTCGATCAGACAAGTCTTGTCGGGATGCGGTTCCAGACCCAACTGGGCAAACCGCGTTTGCAGCTCAGCCAGGAATCGCTCGGCCTCGTGCCGATGCTCGAGCGTCACCGGCGTTGTCCATGAGTCGCGATTTGGATCCCGCAGCTCGATCTGGCAATGCATACAGACCCTCCGAACCCCTCCAGGCGCTCTGGGCATTCCGATCCAAAACGTCCACATCGACGCGGATTGTTTGCTATCAAGAATCGCCGTACGACGACGCCGACGGCGACACTGCAAAGCGACATCCGCTGCGATTCGCAGCGGCGCAATGTGGCATTTGTCCCACAGCCCTGGATTCGTCGGGGCCAGCGAACCGTGCGAAATTGAAGCTGTTCACAGGAGACCAACCTCGTGGAGAAGATTCGAATCGCGATCGCCGGAGTGGGGAACTGTGCCAGCTCTCTGCTTCAGGGACTCGAGTTCTATCGGGACAAACAGCCCGAGGACGCTATCGGGATCATGCACTGGGAGATCGGGGGCTATCGACCTTCGGACATCGAGGTGGTGGCAGCCTTCGACATCGACATCCGCAAGGTGGGCAAGGACGTAAACGAGGCGATCTTCGAGCTGCCCAACTGCACGACGGTGTTCTGCGGCAGCCTCCCAAAAGCGAAGGTACAGGTCCAGATGGGGCGGCTCCTGGACGGTGTTGCCGAACACATGGACGAGCACCCGGACGACCGCACCTTCGTGCGCTCCGATGCACCGGACGCTACCCCCGCAGAGGTCATCCAAGCGCTGAAGCAGTCACGAACCGAAGTGCTCATCAACTATCTCCCGGTCGGGTCCGAAGAGGCGGCTCGCTTCTATGCCGAGTGCGCGCTCGCCGCAGACGTTGCCTTGATCAACTGCATCCCTGTCTTCATCGCCAGCGACCCCGACTTCGCGAAACGTTTCGAAGCCAAAGGCCTTCCGATCCTCGGTGACGATATCAAGGCGCAACTCGGAGCCACCATTACTCACCGCACGCTCACCGATCTCTTTCGCAAACGCGGCGTCAAGCTCGAGCGCACCTATCAGCTCAACACGGGAGGCAACACGGACTTCCTCAATATGCTGAACCGCGATCGCCTGGCTTCGAAGAAAGTATCAAAGACCGAAGCCGTGCAGTCCGTGGCCGCTCATCGCATCGCAGACGAGAACATCCATGTGGGTCCGAGCGACTACGTGGCATGGCAGAACGACAACAAAGTCTGCTTCTTGCGTATGGAAGGGAAGCTGTTCGGTGATGTCCCGATGAATCTCGAGCTGCGGCTCTCGGTGGAGGACTCACCCAACTCGGCGGGCGTTTCGATCGATGCGATCCGCTGTGCCAAGCTTGCCCTCGACCGGGGCGTTGGAGGAGCACTCATCTCGCCTTCCTCCTATTTCATGAAGCATCCCCCCGAACAGTTCACAGATGACGAGGCATACACACGAACTGAGGATTTCATTGCCGGGCGCAGAAACACGTGATCGGCTCCCGGGTCCGCAATACACTGGTGCGCATGCGCCCCTTCATCGCAGCGTGGCATCGCCGCGTTCGCGACCCGGCCGCTCGCGACAGCCCGAGCGGGAACTCTCCGCGATTGGCGCCGTTCGGCTCTGAACAGGCCCGATCACCCCCCGGTTTGAGACCTTCCGCGAGAGCGCGCCTGGGCACCCGGATCCCCGCATGGGCTACGGTGTGAGCCCCGTCGGGCCTTCTGGGTTCGGCGGTTCTTTTTCGCAGAAGGGGGCGACAAGATGGAATTCCAAGGTCCGGTCCAGTTTGTCAGGCGCATCGCGCTCGCGGCGCTATCGCCTCGTGTCGGAGCGGGTGAGCGCTGGCCATGCTCGGAGCCTCCTCGCGAATGAAGACACCCGAAAGTCTCGCGCTTCTGGTCGACTGCGGTGTCATCCAGGAAGTTCGCCGGCCGTTGATGAGCGGCAAGGAGGCGCAGGTCTACGTGGTCTTGGCCGGTGGCAAAGAGTGCGTCGCAAAGGTCTATAAGGAGGCCAATCAGCGAACCTTCAAGCATCGCGCGGAGTACACCGAGGGACGTCGATCGCGCAATACGCGTGACCAGCGCGCCGTGAGCAAGCGGACGCAACACGGTCGCAAGCGGGATGAAGCCGCCTGGCGCAGTACAGAGGTGGATATGATCTTCCGCCTACGCGACGCGGGCGTGAGCGTGCCCGAGCCCATCATCTTTGTCGACGGTGTCCTGGTGATGGAACTCGTCAAGGACACGCACAAGAACCCCGCGCCTCGCCTCGGCGATCTCGAGTTCGAGGCGAGCGAGATCGAGGCGATCTACCAGCAGCTGATTCGCGAAGTCGTCCGCATGCTATGTGCCGGTGTGGTCCACGGCGACCTCTCGGAGTTCAATGTCTTGATGAGCGCAAAGGGTCCGGTCGTGATCGACTTTCCGCAAGCGGTAGACCCGGCGCACAACCGAAATGCCCGCAATCTTCTGCTGCGCGATGTGGAGAACCTGCATCGCTTCGCCGAGCGCTACGCCCCGAAGCGCTCGACCCTGCGCTATGCGGAAGAGATGTGGAGTCTCTACGAATCCAACCGCCTCGCTCCCGATACCGAGATGCGCGGAGACTACCGAGTTCCGGAATCGACGGTGGACACGGCTGAAGTCTTGTTGCTGATCGACGAAGCAAACCAAGAAGAGCAAAGCCGCCGCGCAGCACGCGGAGAAGAGCGTGAGAGAGAGTCCGCAGCGGCGCCCGCTCAGAAGAGCCGAGGCCGACGCCAGCGGCGGCGCAAGAGTTCCGCAGCTCCCAACACCCGTTTCGAGCTTTCATCGGGGAGCTCCGCCGTTACGACAACGAGCACTAGGCGGGAAGCACATTCCGCGCAGAGCGCTGCACCGAAGATGCACAGGACTACAAGTAAGAAGACAGTCGCGCCTAGCGAGCCCGATGCTGCGAAACGACGACCGCGCCGCCGCCAGACCGCGGGCCGTACCCGGATCGACAATTCCAAACCGGGCGCAGCCCGGGGCACCACCCGCCAGGCGCAGCCCAAAACGGGCTCCGCGATACACGACACTGAGAAACCGCGCACAGCAACAGACGCAGCAGAAGCTCCCCGGCGCCGTAGGCGAAGACGCCCGCGCGCGAAGGGGGCACACCCCGGGCTCCGCCCCCGCACCCCCAACTACGAGTGAGCGAAGAAGAGATCAGGAAGGGCTTGGTCTTGAAAGCGGTCAACTATCCGCGGCAGCCAGGTAACAACAATGGAGCTGATCCTCTGGACTTCGGTCCTTCTATGCCTCGTCCAGTCGGGGATCTTCTCGGGCCTGAACCTCGCGCTCTTCGGATTGGGCAGGGTCCAGCTCGAAGTGGAGGCCCAAGCCGGCAACATGGACGCGGCCACGATTCTCGCACTGCGACGCGATGCGAACGGGCTTCTCTCGACGATCCTGTGGGGCAACGTCGCGGTGAACTGCCTGTTGACCGTGCTCCTGGACTCAGTGCTCGCCGGTGCCATCGCGTTCGTGGTGTCCACCGTCGGGATTACGCTCTTCGGCGAGATCGGCCCGCAGGCCTACTTCTCCCGAAACGCTCTCCGAGTCGGCGCGACGCTCGCTCCGCTCATCCGCGTATACCGGATCCTTCTTTTCCCCGTGGCGAAGCCCACGGCCCTCCTCCTCGATCGGTGGCTGGGGGAGGAGGCGACCCATTGGTTCCAAGAGCATGACCTGCGCCATCTGATTCGCAGCCATATCGATTCCCCGGAGGCGGACCTGGGGCGTGTCGAAGGCGTGGGCGCGCTCAACTTCCTCGCGATGGACGACCGGCTTGTCGTCGACGAGAGCCTAGCGCTAGACCCCCGCAGCGTGATCGTGCTCCCAGCAGGGCCGTCAGGACTCACCTTCCCGCCAGTGCACTCGGACGCGGAGGATCCGTTTCTGCGACAGGTTCACGCTTCGGGCCAAAAGTGGGTCATCCTCGTCGGACCCGACGGCGAGCCCCATTGGGCGCTCGAGGCACACCGATTCCTGCGCAGTGCACTTCTCGATGGCGATTCTCCGAATCCACTGCGCTTCTGTCACCGGCCCATCGTGATCCGCGACGCGATGGCCAAGGTGGAGGCTGCCCTCGAGGCACTGCATCGAAACGTGGAGTCTTCGCCAAAGGACGTCATCGATTCCGATGTCGTCCTCTTGTGGGGCCAGGAACGCCGCATCCTAACGGGAGCGGATCTCTTCGGTCGGCTGCTCCGCGGCATCACCCGCCGTGAGGCGATCTAGGAAGGGTGCCGCTTCATCTCGGCCCGTCAGTCGGTCCCCTTCGCCTCGGGGCGCGTAGCCGCGTCCTGTACTCCTCCGGATCCATCGCTACTTCAATAGGCACGAAGCTCTTGGAGCTAGCATTGGCGCGCACCAGCGTCCCGGCCGCGCTCACATACTGGGTCTGCCCCAATTCGGTAGAGGGGCACACCCCCAACCTGAGCCCGGCGCGATTTCGGCTTTGTTTCCAGCATGCTGGGAGGTCAGCCGGGCAATTGCCGGCAGATTGCGCCCTGCTGGATCAGAGCGACAGGGTGGGCGTTAGGGTTCTTGGTCGATCGGTGGTACGTTGCGCGCCGCGCAGTATGCAGCTTCGACAGCTCTACCCTGCGTTTCTTCTGGCTGCTAGCTCTCCCAGCCACACTCCGGAACCAGCGGAGGCGGGTCAGGCGGATCGGCACACAGACACATTGGCACAGGCAGGCGTCCGGCTAGCGAGCCGAACAGATCCAACGCTTTGAGATCCAAAGAAGCGGACAGGACGCCCTGCGTGCAAGGAAATACCGACCGTGAAGACCAAATCAACCGAAGCACCGACCCCCGCGCCCCTTGCACCGAAACCCTCGACCCTCGATCTCCCGGTGCCCGAATCTGACGTGACACCGATTGAAGTGGACGATGGCGAAGTGAACGCATGCGCCGTGCCGATCGACAGCCTTGCGGGAGTGCCCGCCCCGCTTGCAGCCGCCATCCGACGACGCGGCATTGCGCATCTGACCTCGGTGCAAAGCGCCGTGCTCAAAACAAAATCCGCGGGGCGCGATCTGCGAATATCGTCGCAAACAGGATCGGGCAAGACTGTCGCGATTGGATTCGCGCTGGCCGCAGACCTGGCGGGGATTGATGCCACACAAGCCCCCCGCGAGCAACACGGCCCGATCGTGCTCCTATTGGTGCCGACGCGCGAGCTTGCCATGCAAGTGCGCGACGAACTGGGTTGGCTTTTCGCAGGGGTGCGGGGTCTTGGGATCGAAGTCGTCATGGGCGGTACATCCACCGGGCTCGAACGCCGCGCGCTCGCGCGCGGGCCGCAAGTCATCGTCGCGACGCCAGGGCGAGCACTCGATCATCTGAAGCGCGGCGCATTGTCGCTGAGCGGGATTCGGCACGTCGTACTCGACGAATCCGATCGCATGCTCGACATGGGCTTTCGTGACGAACTGGAAGCGATTCTCGAAGCCATGCCAGCCGAACGCCGCACGCATCTCGTCTCTGCGACCTTTCCCCTATCGGTGCGAAAGCTCGCCGATCGGTTCCAGCGCGATGCACTACACATCGAGGGCACAGCACTCGGTGCAGCGAATCGCGACATCGAACACGTGGCTCACGTCGTCGATCGTCGCGGATCGTACGGCGCAATCGTGAACCTGTTGCTCCTCAATGACGGCAAGCGCTGCCTGATTTTCGTAGAGCGTCGCGTCGATGCGGCCACGCTGGCTGAGAAGCTCTCTGGTGATGGGTTCTGCGTGCAGGCGTTCAGTGGAGAACTCTCGCAGGCCCAGCGCACGCGGGCCATCAATGCGTTCCGCGATGGCACGATGAAGACGCTTGTCTCGACTGACGTGGCCGCGCGCGGCATCGACGTGCCGAACATCGAACTCGTGATCCACGCCGACACACCTGAATCGGCCGACACCTATGTGCACCGAAGCGGTCGCACCGGCCGCGCCGGAAGCACGGGCCGCAGCGTGATGCTCGTTGCTCCGCGCGCCCGGCACTCTTGCGAACGGCTACTCGCGACAGCGCGAATCAAGTCGGATTGGCAACCGGTGCTGAGTGCCGCAAAGGTGGAACGCGAGCTTCGCAGTCGGTTCCGGCGCGACGTACTTGACCGGCTATCAACCCACGCGGGGCCGACGCAGCAGCAGACGGATTATGCGAAGGTCCTGCTCGATGGACGCGACCCCGTGGCGGTCGTGGCGATGCTTTTGGAGATGGCGCAACCCAAGCCGGCGCGTGCCGCGGTGGATGTGCGTGAGGCGCCCGAGGTCGTTGATGAGCGAGGAGGTCGTGGCGATCGCGGTGCCCGTGGTGGGCGTGGTGCAGGCGGTGATCGCGGACGACGTCCGCGCGGCAAGGCTCGCTCTGCCGGCGGAACAGGCGGCGGCGACGCGACTGGGTTCGTGACGTTCTCGATCAATTGGGGTGAAAGCACAGGAGCGGCACCAAGCCGGGTACTTGGGCATGTGTGCCGGCGCGGGCAAATCGAAAGTCGCCAAGTGGGTGCGATCGACGTTCGTCCCGATGAATCTCGCATTGACGTGGATGCGGCCGTCGCGGCGCGCTTTGAGAAGGCCGTCCGCACCCCGGACGCGCGCGATCCCGGCCTTCAGATTGTGCGTGCCAGTGAGGGGGGTGGTGCCCGTGGCTCCGATGCCCGTGGAAATACTGACCGAGCCTCGGGCGTCCGTGCGAAGCCTGTGCCGCACCCGGCAGAGGCCCGGAAAAAGAAGCGCGTCAACGGCAAGGGGAAGGGCAAGGCCCGCCCTCCCTCGTGATTTGGGGTCGGAACAGATATCGGTGCGTTGGCGATCGCTGGTCAAGCCACCAACTGGATCTAGAACTGGTGAGCGGATTAGCTGAGATTCGAGGGCTCTCGCTTGCCTTCGCGCTCTAGCCGTTGTGCGAGTTCGTTCAGATCGTTCAGCATCTCCCAAAACGCGTCACCTTTGCGAAGTCGGACGCGAGAGTGGTAATCGCCGTTTTTCAATGCCTCGATGTCGCCAAGCTCGACCCGACGGGAGCCAACCTGCAGGTCGACTGGGCCGCCGGATGCACCGGCGACCTCGACCACCAGATCGTCTACGGCTTCGGATCGCAATTCCCGGCCGCACCGGGGGGGACCTACGCCCCCGCCGGCAGCGTCTGTGCCATCGGCGCGGCGCCCCCCTACGCCTGGATCGGCAGCCCGAATGCCGGGGGCGACCCGAGCGGCCTGCTGTGGCTGCTGGTCCTGGCGACCG
>JAQBGU010000154.1:0-41873 GCA_032128375.1 Deltaproteobacteria bacterium
ACCAGCTTCCACCAGCTACCACCAGCTACCACCAACTCGAACAACTAGAACAACTAGAACAACTAGAACAACTAGAACAACTAGAACAACTACAGCGCGTCGAACAGCGCGGCGATCATGGCGAATGCGCCCGCGCTTCCGACCAGACCCATCTGCATCTGGTTCATCACGAATCCGAACCCGACGCCAGCGTCTGGGTCTGCAAAACCGATCGAGCCTCCGGCACCCGGGTGACCGAACGCGCGCGGGTTCGACCCGAGCGGGATCATGTCCTGGCGCAGCATGAACCCCAACCCGAATCGCATCGGCAGCCCGCCCAACACCGCGTCGGGGCCAAAGGCCTGCTCTTCGATGGCGCGCTCAATGCTGTCACGCTCGAGGATACGGACCCCATCGACTTCACCGCCGCGCGACAGCGCGCCGTAGATTCGGGCGAGAGACCGCGCGGTACCATGCCCGTTGGCGGCCGGAATTTCGGCCCCGCGCCACTCGCGGCTGTTGTGAGCATCGTCTACCGACTTCGGGTTGGCAAATGCCGCACCCGTCATCGTCGTGGGATCGTTCATATCCCGCATCATGTCACCGAGCGGCCCCTCGATCTGGGGCAGATTTCCGGCTGCAGGCCTCGGTGCAGCAAACAAATCGGAAGTGCGTGCGTCGTGCTCGTCGGAAAAGCCGATGTAGAAGTCTGCATCGAGCGGCTCGCCGACGTGTTCTCGAAAATAGTTCCCCAGGCTCTGGCCCGATACACGCCGAACCAATTCGCCGACCAGGTAGCCAAATGTCATCGCGTGATAGCCGTGCTTCGAGCCTGGCTCCCACCAGGGCTTCTGCGCAGCCAGCGCAGAAGTCATCACGTCCCAATCGTACAGCGCACCAGCCGGCAGCGGTTCCGCAACGGCCGGCAACCCGGCCTGATGACTCAGCAGATAGCGAACCGGAATCGTCTGCTTGCCCGCGGCTGCGAATTCGGGCCAGTACTCGGCGACGGGCGCATCGACGTCGAGCTTGCCCTGTTCGATCAGCCGATGCGCGCAGATCGCGGTCATGCCCTTCGTGGTTGAATAGGTATTGACGATCGTGTCGCGTTGCCACTCGCGGGTTCGGGCGCGGTCAACGTGGCCACCCCACAAGTCGACCACTGAATGTCCATCGAGCGTCACCGCTACCGCCGCGCCGATTTCGAGTCCGCCGGCAAAATTGCGCTCGAAAACTTCGCGCACCCTGGCGAAACGCGAGTCGCAGCTTCCGTGGATCGGTGTCACAGCGGTCATTGGGCCTCCCTGGGCGCTCCCGTTCGGTGAGCAGGATTGTAACCGGTAGAGCAAAATGTGCGGAAGGCCGTCAGATCGCGTCGAGTACCCCCGTGTACTCCCGCAATAGATCGCGCCAATCCTCGATCCCGACCGATACCCGCACCAGATTCTGCTTGACTCCCGCGCGATCGAGTTGTTCGAGCGTCATCGCCGAGTGTGTAGTCGTCGCAGGGTGGCATGCGAGTGACTCCATTCCCCCCAGGCTGACTGCGTTCTTGGTGATCTTCAAGCGACGCAGAAACTCGAACGCAGTGCTCTTGCCGCCCTGCAGTTCGAGCGAGAAGATTCCGCCGGGCCAATCGCACTGGGTTTCGTAGATGCGACGCTGTTCGGGGTCGGTAATCGAAGCCGGGTAGTGGATGCGTTCAACCATCTTGTGCTTCGCGAGTTCCGAGACGATCCGGCTGGCGTTCTTGCTCTGCCTGTTCATCCGGAGTGACACTGTAGCCAGTCGGCTATCGAGCAGCCAGCACTCATCGGGCTGCAATATGTTGCCTAACATCGCCCGGACCGAGCGCAGTTTGTCGATCAGCTCAGGGTCCCTTCCGATGGCGACGCCGCCCAGCATGTCGCTGAAACCGGCCAGGTACTTCGTCGCCGAGTAGATGCACAGGTCTGCACCGAGATCGATCGGATGCTGGAACACGGGGCCCATGAAGGTGTTGTCGACCACGACCAGCGGACGCGGTTCGCGCGCGCTGGCCGCCGTGACCGCCAATGCGATGTCGGTCATCTGCAATGTCGGGTTCGCGGGCGTCTCGATGAAAACCAGGCGAAGGTCTGGCGCCTCGGCGATCGCCGTTGCGAGAGCCTTCGAGTCGCCGGCTGGCACAGGCACGGGATGGACCCCGTAAGGCTCGAGCATCTGATGGAGCAGATGGTGAGTACCGCCATATACCGGAACCGTGAAGACGATCGAACTCCCAGGCCGACACATCGTCAGGAACAAGGTCGAAATCGCGGCCATGCCCGAGTTGAATACCGCGGCGGCGGTGGCGCCGGTTTCGAGCGGGACGATCTGGTCTTCGACGATTTCCGCGTTGGGATGCGAGAGCCTCGAATAGATCAGCTCCACATTCTCTCCGTCGATCGGACGGATTTTTCCGAGCGCAATCGCGAACGCGCGCTCGGCCGATTCGGGTGAGGAAAAGACGTATGTCGACGAGCGGAAAACCGCGGGCCTCGCTGACCCTACAGAGAGGCGTGGGTCGAAACCTCGGGTGAGAACCTGGGTGTCACGTCGCTCGGCGGGATCGCTCTGGTTGCGACCCTCCTCTTTCCGCTTCTTCGACATCGGCTCCTCCTATGGGCTCACTTGGGCTCACATGGGCTCGCGTTTCGCATGCGCTTGCACACATTACAGACACCGGCGGGGAGGACAATCCGGGTGTTACCTGCATCGGTCGCTCGTCAACCCGAATTAAGCCGAAGACTCAGCGGCCGGCTCCGTGGCGAACATGCCCAGCGTGATCCATTCGAAGAGAATCGCCCAAGGGCGCTCTAGCGCGCAGATGCCTAGACGCGCTCGGTTCCGGAAAACGCCATTTCACCCGGGCGACACAAGATCACGCCGAACTTCACGGAGGGCTCCTCAAGCTTTCAACGGGTCGCAATCTGCACAGGCCTGGCGACCTGCCCTGCCGAGTCCAGCGACCTGCGCCATAGCCCGCGCGAACCCCTTTATAGGTTCCACAGCTCAGTTCCGCCAAGTTCGGCGCGCGGTGCCCACACCGGCCCACATCAAGCCCAGGGAGCCGAGAACGCGACCGTCTGAGGCTGACGCGTCTGCTATTAATAAGAGGTCGGCGCTGGTGCAGCAACGCGACCGACGTCGCGCTGTGCCTGCTCGAGGTCGGCGCGGGAAAACCCGAAGCGCAGCAGTGCCAAGCCCGATGCCAGATACAGCGCTGCTGGGAACCAGGAGTACATCCACAGCATCCACCACTGGACTCGCTCGGTCTGTGGAACACCGGGTTGGTAGCCGACGTGTTCCAGAATCTGCAATGCGACGAAACCGGTGATCGCAGCACCGAGCTTGGTAACGAACGCCCAGATCGCGAAGTACGAACCTTCGCGGCGACCGCCGGTGCGCACTTCGTCCCAATCGATCAAGTCGGCGACCATCGAGGGCGGCAACGACAGATAGTTTCCAAACGACAACCCGCCAAAGAAGAGCACGATCGAAAAATACAGCACCGTCCCGCTTGCGAGAAACGCGCAACCCATGCTGGTGACTGCTGCCAGCGCGATCGCCACCCCCCAGGCGTTGCGCTTGCCCATTTGTATGGCCACCCGCGTCCACAGCGGCAAAGAGAGAGCGCCGGCCGAAAAATAGATCAGCAGGTAGTAGGACCAGGTCGGAATCCAACCGGGCATTGCAGCGGTCCACCATTCGGGTGTGCCGATGATGTAGACGGACACATAAATGGTCAGAACGGCCGGAACCGCTCCCGCGATGGCACTGCACGCAAACGCGAGTAGGAGCTTCCGGAAATGAGGATTTCTCAGTGTCATCCGCCAGCCCGCGTAGGGGTTCATCGGTTCGCGCCCCTGAAACTCCGCACGCTCGGTCGAGGCCAATGCGGAGATCACCAGGAAGACGACCATACCTCCGCCCAATATTGCTGCCATGAACGAGTAGCCACGGATTCCGCCGTAGGCGTGAATCAAATACGCGGGGGCGATCGTGGCCACAAGCAGCCCCGCCAGCGCGCACGCCTCGCGAACGGAGATGACTTTGACGCGCTCCTGGTAATCGTCGGTGAGTTCCGCTCCGAGACTGTAATACGGGACCGCGCCAATCGTCCAGAACAAGTAGGTCGCGACATAGCAGACCAGCATATAGCCGAGCAGATAGGCTTGGCTGTGTTCCTGTGCAGATGGAGGTGTAAACAGCAAGTAGAACGCGACGGCAAGCGGCACAGCCGCACCCAGAAAGTACGGACGACGGCGCCCGAAGCGGGTATTCGAGCGGTCGGACAGGTACCCCATCACGGGGTCGGTGGCAGCGTCGAAGATCTTGGCCAGTAGCAGCGACCACGCGACGTAACCCGCCGTCAAACCCACGTAGTCGGTATAGAAGTACTGGAGGTTGACGGCGATCACGAGACCTAGCAGCGCAAACGCGAAATTTCCTACGCCGTATCCGAACATCGCGCCTAGGCCGATGTCAGAGCGTCGAAGCGCGACAGACGAATCGAAGGGTGTAGTCGCCATGCGATATCAGGGCGCGTCGGCGTCAATCAGCATGGCCGGCAGTCTACTTCGCTGAGGGCTGAACATGTGAACTACGTGAGACCCGACCGTCCACCGAAAACACCGGCTAATCTTTCGCCGCGATCTCGATCAGTCGTGCATCCATGACCCAGGGCTTTCGTGAGAGCCCGTCGAATTCGAGGCGCCCCACGAAGACGACCGGCGTACCCCTTGCGAGTTTCGACACGGGGTCGCCATTCGGTGCCCTGATCAGCACGGGAAAGGTCTTCGGAAAGAGCGCGCCGGCCTGGCTCGGAGGTGCGACATTCAGCGAGAACTCGCTGATGTCGGCACCATGCTTGACGATTCGCGTCGATTGAACGACGCCCGACCAGCCGACCGTCTTGCGCTTGACGCGCTTGATGACCATTTCGACAGCTTCACTGTCATCGGCGGCAACCTCGAGCGCGCCGAAGAACGTGTCGAAAGGAATCGGAGAGAACGCAGCGCGTTCCTCTTCGCTCAATCCCAATTCCTCGACTGCCGGCGGAGGAAAGATTTCTGTAGACCCCGAGCCGCAGGCAAGCAGTAGCCATGAGAGAAGTATGAGACATGATATCGCGACAAACCACGTCGGAAGAGACAAGTCGACGGACTTCGCGTGCGCCAAGGCGGGGCTCATGGTCGCTTCCTCGATCGTTGGCTCGGGCGGATCATCGCATACGAGCGGGCGTGCTTGCTATTCAGCTCTCGACTCGGCGGTTGGCTCGAGCGAAGCTGGAATGCCCCGGTGCGGATTGGGCCGGAGGCATCGCCTCCCGTCCCACCGAGGCGGCCCCGGGCGCGAGAGCATGTGCGTCAAGGCATCAGGAATGGCACAATTGCAAACGTCGGCTTCGCGCCGACGCCTCCTGGAGGACCGAAT
The DNA here is from genome assembly GCA_032128375.1 of Deltaproteobacteria bacterium. Lineage (GTDB taxonomy): Bacteria > Myxococcota_A > UBA9160 > UBA9160 > SMWR01 > JAJDAM01. The sequence continues at coordinate 5,437 of JAQBGU010000154.1, forward strand.
GAAGATGCGCCACGAACTGCTGTTTGCGCTCGCTGTTCTCACCCTTCTCAGCTGCGGAACGCCAGCGCCGACGCCGGTCTTCGTCGATGGCAACCTGGGACAGGCCGCTCCCGACCTCCAGCGCCTGGAGCGGTCGGGATTCTCGTTGGCGTGGATGCGGCCGGATGTATCGTTCGCTGGCTACGACCGGGTCCATCTGGTCTACCCGGACGTGAGGTACCGAACAACCCCGCGCTACTCCTCGCGCGCAGCCTTCGGGGCTGACAATTACTCGTTGTCAGAGGGCTTCACGATGGAGTTCATGTCGGCGCTCGAGCAGAGTTTTCGAAACGAGTTGGCGGCGGCGGGCGCCTGGCGACCCGCAGCCGAGCCCAACGCGTACGAGGCTGAACAAACACTCGTGATCCGTGTGTCCCTGATCGACCTCATCGTCCACGTCCCGCTGGAGTTGTTGGCAGGTGACACAGAGGCCTGGGTCGATTCGATCGGCGCAGTCACGGTCGTCATCGATCTCTACGATGTACCGACTCAGCACATCATTGCGCGCTTCGCGGATCGCCGATTTGTCGCTCCCCGCAGCGGGCGCGCGATCCGAGCAAACCCGGGAGCCTCGCTGTATGAATCGCGCCAGATTTTCTCGTTGTGGGCGCGGAATCTGCGACTGGCCCTCGAGGCCCTCGAGACCGCCAAGGGAACGACGGTCTCGAGGGCGACGCCTGCCCCCGATCCGATAGCAAACTAGACCCGCTGGACGAGCGGGGCCGATTCCTCGCACCCGAATCGGCGCGCGACCGCCGCTGAACTCGCCGCCGCACGATCGACGCATGCTGTTCTCATTGCGTGGTACCGCGAAGCTGCTCGCATCCGCTCGAGAGACCACGAAGGAATGGCTCGATTATCGGCCGCGACAACGGGCTGCCCGTGTCGCCGTGCAAGATCGACTACCTGCGCACACGGTTTCGCTATCCCGACGCGATCGAGAAGGTGGTGTTCGACCTGAAGTGACGGGTCTACGGTTTCTTCTCCATCAGCTTCTGCTCGACCTTCTGCTTCATCTCGGCGCGAGCCACCTGCCATTGTTGAAACTGCACCGGCGTGAGCACGGGCTTCAGCGCGGCGTCGCGCGAGGCTTCGAGCTGCTTGGTTTTGCGCAGCTTGATCAGCGGGCCGTCCGTTCCTTTCAACACCGGCTCCATCTGCTGGGCCGACTCCAGGTTGATCGCCTCGACCTTCGGTAGCTGCTCTGGCGTGAGCGCGAGCTTCTCCTTCATTTCGAGCGTCCAGGCCTTCGCGCGTACCTCGGGCGTCGAGTTCTTTACCTCCGCCGGCACCTGGGCCGACGCGAGCCTGGACACGAGCAGTAGAACGAGCGCGATTCCGAACGTGAGTCGATGCATCGTGATTCCTCCCATCAGGCGCTGTTCTAGCAGAACTCGGCGACGCCGGCGACGCGGCAAACCCGGATCGTGTTCGGTTCGGCGCCGGTCTTCGAGCCCCGTCGAGTGGCTGATCGACCAAACACAGAGGGGGAGAGGGGGAAGCCTCTTCCCTTCGTCGGGTGGCCCACCCACCCGAGAACGCGGGCGAGACGCTGTCTCGCTAACCCGGATGATTCACCTCCTGTGGGGACAGCCGGACGCCTTCCCGCATTAACGGCGATGGCGCAGGACGGGCCTGCTGTATTGACAAATAATAGTGTCAAACGACAAGCTGAGCCCACTATTCCCTATGCAGTGACAGCTATGAACGACACACCACGACGACGACTCTTCGCCGTCATCGAACGCGAAGTTCTCGGCCTCCGGGAAACCCGGGACACACCATTCTTTCTGGGGAGTCGGTCTGTGAGGTATGCCCCCTTGATCAATGTTGGGGGGACTACCAACAAAATCTTCGCGGGAAGACCCAGCGCTACAACACAGCACTCTTGAAGCTGCGACAGGACGCCTGGGGTCCAAAAGCGGAAAACGAGTCCAAGACACCAGGAATCCGGTCCGCTCAGCCAACCGCTTTGTCTTGCCCAATGTGGTCCGGGCCAATTTCGTCCTGGCCGATGTAGTCGTCGAGTGTCCGATGAAAATGCCGGATCCGGATCTCCTGGTCGGACAGGTGGAGTCCCTGAAAAGCCGCCGAGTTCATTCCGGCCTGGATCCGCGGAAGATTATAGATGTCCTGGGCCATCAGCTCTCCGCCACCGCCGACAGGCTCGAGCACCAGGTCATCTGATCCAACATGATCGCTGTGTGCCGCGCGCGGGATCTGCGCGCTCGGTGCACGCAACAAATTGAAGAAATCGAAGAACATGCGATTTGGATCGGTCGGGTGCGGACGGTGGCGGAACAGCCATGCGCTGCGGCCGAAAATGTTGAGCGTGATGTTCGGAAAGATCGTGTAATGGAAGTCGTCTGTTAGTTGTGCGTCATTCAGATCCGAAAAATCGGCACCCAACGCCGGCCCTTGAATTTCACGAACCGCCTTGGCGATCGCCGGTCGCACATCATCAGGTCCCCCGGCGAACGCGGCCGGGTCGATCCCTGCAGAGGCGAGGAAACTCTGACGAATCATCTCGTTGACGTGACCGTGTTCTGAAAGACGCGGGCTCGCGACAGCAAGCCGCAGGATCATTCGGCTATGGCGGTCGTAACAATCGATCGGAACATTGACGTCGTCGTTGACAGGAAGCGTATCCGGGTGTGTGCCAGCGATGTGATAGGCCTCGTTGAACGCGTCGAGCGATGTCTTCCAATTGCAATTCATCTCGATCGTGTAGTCATTGAGGATCGACATCTCGTCGAAATGATAGGGGTCGAGGTGTTCGGGAATGACACCGAGGTAGTCGAGCAGCGGCTCGGCGTTGGAATTCAGGTTGATCCAGACGAAGCCACCCCACGTCTCGCAGTGCACAGGCCGCAGAGCGAGCCGCTCTTTCGGGCAGCCCTGCGGGAAGCTCTGAGCGTCGTGCGCTCGCTTCAGGCTTCCGTCAATTCCGTATCGCCAGCCGTGGAAGCGACAGGTAAACGACGTCGCCTGTCCGATGCCAGGTTCGCGCAGTCGGTTGCCGCGATGCATGCACACGTTGTAGTGAGCTGCGATCGCGCCGCCACGTTGTCGGACGACCAGGATCGACTCGGTTCCAATCTCATAGGTCAGATAGTCACCCGACTCCGGAACGTCGCGCTCGAAGCCGGCCAATAGCCAGGTCCGGTTCCACAGTCGCTCGCGTTCGAGTCGAGCATACACATCGGATGTGTAACGCTGCTTCGGAATCAGCTCCGTACCGAGATCGGGAGTCGGTGCGCGCATCATCGGAGTGGGTCGAGTCATCCGCGCTGCTCGGCCTCCAACACGTGCATTTTCCAACCCTCCGCAGATTTTTCAGGTCCCTCGAGCACGTCGTCCATCAGGCTGATCCTCCGGGCCCCGGCGGCAGCTCGCGCACAGCCGCCATTGCCCGCTATTCTACAGCCCGAAGAGCGCGCGTCGCGTCGTCGATTCGCACACGATCGCACGTCGGTGCTCCCCATCCCAGCTCGAGGACTTGGACTCGTATGACGGTGATCTCCCAAGACGACAAACGACCAGCGGTCACGCGCGGTAGCCCGCGGCGCTCGATGCCGCTCGGTTCGTTACCGCAGTCAAAGGAGTCGGTATGCCCGCGTTCCCCCGTGACGAATTAGAAGAGATGATGCGCCGATGGGTTTCGGCAAACGATCGTGCCGGCGAAACGGGCGATTGGGACCCGATGGCAGACTTCTACACCGATGGCGCGATCTACAGCTGGAACAACGGGTCAAAGTACGAGTTCGTTGCGCGCGGCAAGAACGAAATCCGCGGCTGGGTGTTTGGCACCGAAATGGAGGGGCTGGGTCGCTGGACGTACCCTTACGTTCGCGAGCTGATCGACGAGCGGCAGGGCGAAATCGTGGGATTCTGGCAGCAGGTTGCACCCGAAAAGAACCCGGATGGCAATTACTACGAGATCGCCGGTACAGGAGGGTCTTGGTTTCGCTATGCGGGCGACTTCAAGTGGAGTTGGCAGCGTGACTTTTTTGACCACGGCAACGCTGGCTTCGTATTCATGCAAATGGCGAAAAATGGGCAGCTGACGCCCGAGATGCAAGAGCGCATGAAGAAGGGTTCGCGCATGCCGGGCTGGGTGAAGCGAGACACGTTCGACTGGTACGAGACGCTCGAATAACCAAGCGACCGACCCAGAGGGCTCGGGCGACCACGTGGAAGCTTTCACCGCGCAGCGGCGAAGGCGGAGCGGCGAACGCGCAACTAGAAGAACTTCACGATCACGCCCAGGGAAACATTGAATCTTTCGTAGTGGGTCCCCTGCTCGTCGTCATCTCCAAAATCTTCCTTTTCGGCTTTCTTCGTGTGCCACAGCCCTTCGAGCTCGAGAGACCAACGCGAGTCGATCTCCCAACCGACACCCGCGCGCACGCTGTGGCCAAAGTCCTCTCGCCCCTTGTGCGTATCGAATCTCTCCTTCGACAAATAGTCCTGGTAGCGAAACAAGTAGCCCGCCCAGGCCTCCCAGCGCTTGGCGAAGTCGTAGCGCAGGCGCAAGTCCACGGAGTGGTCCATGCGGGAGCGGTCGACCCTCTGTACGGTTCTCCTCTTCAAGTCGACGATGTCGCCGTCGCCGTTGAAGTCGACGCCGAAATCGGGTTCGTTGCGCACGAGAACTTCCTTGCCATTACCCGTGGCCACGTAATCGAATTCGTAACCCAGGTCGAAGTTCCAACGCTTACCGAACTCCGTCGATACGCCCAGAGCGGCATCTACCGCGTTCCTGTCCCGATTGTAGAATGGACCGTCGTAATCTCGCCTGGCGTAGCCGAACTCGACGAATCCCTCGATCCGCCTGGCGTCCAGGAACGATTGGGTCTTCTTCCGGCGCTTCCAGAGTCGTGTCTCGTACGTGACGCTCGCGGCGGCTTCGTCGTACTCACCTCGGTCGTAGACTCGATCCTTAGCGGTAACCTGGCCCGTCAAGTCGGTGACGTTCTTCAAATAGTTTTTCGGAAAAACGTCGAGTTCGTACGCGAGATCGAGACTGACCGTCGTGTCAGACGCCGAATCGCGGTCAATCGACAGGCTGAATGTCGGGTGGCTCTTGCTCTCATTGAGCGCGAAGTAATCGTACGTGATGGACGGAATGACGCGGAAACTGCCGTCTCCGAGCCCTCTCAGCTTGGAGACGAGCATCAGATCGGAAGACACCACAACGTCGTCTGCGGAGTCCATGTCGTCGAAGCGGCCGCTGACGCTATCTCCGGAGCGGTCGTCTTCGAGTCGATCCCGCGTTTTATCGGAGAGCCCGAAGATGTTGCTGTCGTAGGACACCACCTCCTCGAAGAAAAGGTCCCAGCCCAAGCGCAGATCGCTCTCGCCTGCCTGGGCGCCGCCAGCGCATAGGACAACGGCAAGCATGCCGCCAATGGACAGGCGGGGGCCTGGGCGATGCATATTCGAAGTCCCTATCTTGTGCACCAGCCATCGTCTCGGAACCGACCCGCTGGAACTGTAGGAATTCCGCACTTTCCAGCAGCATCTCCGAACGGCAGGGCTGGAGAGCGCGAAAATGATCGTCCACCTGCGACGGGCACGAAGCGCGCGCGAGCCAACGGGGGTTTCGAAACGCGGAGTACGTCCCGTCTGATGTTTCACACACAGCTCATGATCGTGGCACTGATGCTCGCGACCGCGTGCGTTTCAGCACGGGCCTCGGAAACACCGGGCCAGAAGGTCGTGCGAACCGAGCTGGGCGACCAACATCTACTCTACGTCGCAGGCAAGGCCAGTATTCGCGTGTTCGATATCGACAGCGGCCACACCTTCGTGCGCAAAGTGAAGCTACCGGCAGACCGCAAGATTCGGGGTATTACTGCCAGTGCCGCCACCCAAAGGCTCTTCCTGAGCTACGACCAATCACTTGCCTGCATCGACCTGAAGACGGACGAGATTCTGTGGATTCGGCAATACGCTTCAGGGGCCGATCGCATGGCGATTACCCCCGACGGACGCACGATCTACATGCCGTCGGGGTTCTGGACCGACACCCCGTATTGGTACGTCATCGATGCGACTTCCGGCGACGTGATCACGCGGATCGATTTTCACGCGGCCGCTCATAATACGCTGGCGGGCCTCGACGGACGGCGGGTCTACCTCGCATCCCGTCAGCACAACACAATCGCCGTGGTGGACACGGCAGACCATCACATCGTGCGAGAGGTCGGACCCTTCGGCGATTCAGTCCGCCCCTTTACCATCGATCGCGCCGGACGGCGTGTGTTCGCTACGGTGAGCGACCTGCTGGGATTCGAGATTGGGGACCTCGAGACCGGAAAGCACCTCGCACGGATTGCTGTCAGTGGCTTCAAGCAAGGCCCCGTCAAGCGTCACCACTGCCCGAGCCATGGCATAGGCCTCACGCCCGACGAGAGTGAAGTATGGGTCGTGGATGCTTCCAATCAACGACTGCACATCTTCGACAATGGCGTATTCCCACCCAGTCAATTGAGTTCCATCGAACTCAGCGGTCCGCCGTACTGGATTACCTTCGGCATCGACGGTCGCTACGCATATCCATCCACTGGCGACGTCATCGACGTGTTGACGCGACTCATTGTGACAACGCTCAGAAAGAACAACGGCAAGCGTCTACACAGCGAGCAGATGCTGGAGATCGACTTTCGCGATGGGGTCGCCGTGCGCGTCGGCGATCAGTTCGGGGTGGGCAGAGGTGCCACACCGGGCGGGAGCCTCAACCACCCGGGGCTACAGTAGCTACTCCTCCTCCTCCTCCTCCTCCTCCTCTTCGTCTTCGTCGGAGGAGACGTGACGAACTCGCACCAGTGGCGCCCCCCCCACGGACGCGATGGTGCGCAGACCCAGTTCGTGGCTGCCCTCCGGAATCTTGAATTTCGTTCCCGTCCGCTGACCCACCGGCTGCCCATCCTGATTCCATTTACTGGACGGTTCCGACGTATGACTGAGCCACTCCAGGCGTTCTCCATTGAGTGTCACCTCGATCACATACGGGATGGCTTTTGGCTCGTCGTCGACAGCGGTGACCCTCGTATCCAAACGGACCATGTCGGGCCCAATCACCTGTGCTCGTGCGACCTGATCCCCCTGCAAACGCCACCACTCCTGCTCCCCCTCAATGCTCGTGAGTATTACGCTGTCTGCACCCTTGATCGGGGTGTTCTCCCAGGCATTCTGGGGTTCGACAATCCAAGCGAGGTTCGCGAGGTAAGCCAAGAGTAATAGTATTGCGACGCCGCCAGCGGATGCGGCCCAGCGTTGCAGGATGCGGTTCAGTTTGGTTTCCCGCTTGATGCGAGGCAGCACGATTTTCCGGACATTATCCAAGTCGTAGGAGGAATCGACCTCTCCCCATGGAAGTCCAGCCACGTCCACCGCTTTCATCGGATGCGTATGCGCGATTTCCTGCACAGCGGCGCCAATCCAACTCTTTTCGTACCCCTGCGCGACGAGTCCCTTGGCCGCGTCGAAGAGGGCGTCAGCGGTCTCCTTGGTAAACTTGAGCACGCCGACGTTCTCACCGTCCGAATCCTCCGCAGCAAGCTCCTTGCTCATGCGCACCAGCCGACCGTCGACTACCTCGACTTTCATGTGCTCGCGCGACTTACCCGATCCGGAGTCGTACGCGAACGCGTTGTCGTCCTCTCGTAGCAAACGCTCCAGAATTTCCGGATGGATGATCGTGTCGCTGTTGATTACCAGCAGCGGACCCGACACCCAGTCGCGTGCCAGCGAGAATGAATAGAGGCTGTTCGTAGTGGCCCAGCGCGGATTGGTCACATACTCCGCGCGAATTCCGACCACTTCGCGGATCTCATCGGCGCAATAGCCGATGACCATCCCAACAGGCGAAACACCGGCCTCCGAAAGCGTTTCCAGCTGATGTTCGATCAGCCGCCGCTCATCCATTTGCAGCAAACACTTGGGCGTGTCCCTGCCCAGCTCGCCCAGACGGCGTCCCCTTCCCGCGGCCAGAATCAACGCTTGCATGTAAGCCACGACCACGGTCTTTCGGAGGGTTCGTCCGGCACGGCTGCCTTGGAGGCATCCTGACTCATAAGGCGATCCTCTTGTTTTGGGATACCTGCGTGCCGCGTCGCCTACGGCGGTCAGCAAGGCCTGCCAGCGACGCGAGCCCGGTGGCGACTGCAAGCCTGTTGCTGGGCTCCGGCACGCTGAGATAAAGGACCTCGAGGGGGTCTACGAGACTCTCCCCGTTTGCGTCCACGAGATAGACATCCGAGACCTTCTCGACACCGAGCACGCTGTCGAGCGGATCGAGGTCGATCAGAATCACGTTCAGGAGCGTCGGGTCGTTGGGCGGTACGCGCAGGCTGTCGATGTCCGTACCCTCGCGCCCGCCCATCATCGATAGGAACACGAACTCGCCAGGAACGACCGGTGAGCCGGGGAAGACTGAGTCCACCTTGACGATGATCCCGAAGTCATCCTTGCTTCCGGACTCGAGCAGGGCGCCCTCGAGGTTGGTGTCGAGGATCGCGATTTCGAAGTCGCGGCTCGTCGTGACTTTCGAGAAGCCGGTGCCCTCGACCATGCCGCCACCTGAGGTGAAGTAATTGACCTCGCCACTGGGAGAGTAGGAAGGCTTCCCGCTCGTTCGGGTGGCGCCCTCGACGGAGTTATTCGTAAACCGTCGTGCCTTCAGGCGATTGCCTACTGCGTTGAAGCTTGCCGAATAGGCGATGCTTCCCGACATCACCTGGGCCGACGTCGCGACCGTCTGGACGAGGCTCTCCCGGCCGGTAGGGCCGGCCTCTTCGATGTAGGCAGCCTCCAGCGTGGGCAGACTGGAGATCAGCGGATCGACCACGGCGGCGCTCGACAGATCCGTGCTGGGATTCATCAGGATGCTGAGCTTGCCGTCTGAATCGGCAACATTGCGACCCGCTCTGGACGCGATGTACCGGCCCAGCTCGCTCGCCGCGAACTCGTTGGCGACGAGCGGATCGTCGCTCAGCCCCACGACGGCGATCAACGAGGTGGCCTGGAAGGGAGCACCTTGAGCGTCCTGTCCCGTGGTGGGGTTCACGGCACGCACGGTGGTGATCCCGAATCCGAACGCGTTGTCGAGCGGCGGATCGCCCACCTCGGTCCGGGTGGCAGTTACGAAAGTGGCCACGATTGCCGTTTCGCCCGGCAAAGCCGTCGGGGAGACCGACACCTTGAATTCCGGGTAGACGAGCACCTGTCCTTTGTACCTGGATGCGGATGCCGCTCCCGCGACGCTGATGTTAGGCGCGTCGAGCATCTCGAACGAAGTGGTGCTGAACGACATCCCGAAGTTCCCACCAATGTTGGCCGACTGGGGGCTGGGTCGGGCCGTTGTGCCGGTGAGCACTTCGAAAACGTCGAGGCTTTCTACCCGCACGGAAAGGCTGGCCGGAGAGGTCGTGGTGATCGCCGTGCCGGGCGTGGGGATGAAAGGGCCGTTGATGTCGACCCCTTGATAGCGAGCGGAGTCATTCGCGGGATCTTCGTTGAAGGCGATCGCGTCCTCGGAAGTCTTCTGGACATCGAGGAACTCGCGCGAATAGCCCTCGCCCCACTCCGCGACCTGGGGGGTGAACGGGGTATATAGCCCCCCAAGCTGCAGCTCGGACTCTAGATCGATGAAGTTCCCGGTTGGCGCCCTGTAGGGTTGGAGATCTGGATCGAAAAGCGGATGGTCATTGGCCGCGAATGCGTCGAGCAGGGGGGCAATCGGAAGCCGGGCATTGGCCAGATCTGCATTGCTGCTGCAGCGTAGCGCCAGTACTTGCGGGTCCTCGATTGAGCAGAGCTCGACGTAGCTGGGGTGGTCGCGATTCATCAGGAGCATCGCGCCGGAGCCGTTCTCGAACAGCCCGCTATAGGGATGCGTCGCCAGGTCGAGGTAAGAGATCGCTAGCGGGGTGGGGAAGTTCGTCGTGCCTCCGAACTGGTTGCCGTTGATTCCGATGAAGGTAAAGCCCACGACCGGGCTCTCGAGATTCACCAGGGGAATCCGGGTCGAAGGCGTCCCGGCCAGGTCGATCGGCGGATCCCCCGCGATCGCTGGCTCCAAATAGTCGAGCCAGCCGAGCACCACGAGCCCCGTGCTCGGTCGGGCGACAGCGCCCTGCGTAATGCCATTGCTCGGGTCGAGGTCGAAGGTCGGCAGGTCGATGCGCCAGTTCACGTGCCCGCGGCGGAGGCTCTCGAAATCGCCTTCGACGTCATACAGGGTGAGGTTCAGGTTATCCGCTGAGAGGCCGACCTCGAGCGCCGCCGCGGTCGGAAGGTAGATCTCGATGAACTCCTGATGGACGTTCGGATCGATGCCGATCGGTCCATCGTTGCCATCCGGATTCACGAAGGCTTCGGTGATAATCGGGTGTGTAGGCAGCTGAGCGACCGCCGCTGCCGGCAGCAGGAGTCCCAGCGCAAGCGCTAGTAGAAACTGCGCGGATTCCCAGACCCACTCCCGGAACTTCAATAGGTAGACCCGACTCGGGTCCCGCTCGACTTGCATGTTCGCTCCCAACCGCGGCGTGACTCCGGCATCGACGGACCAAGACTAACCAGCAGGAACTACCCCCGTGGCGGGAAGACCCTCTCGGCGTGCTCTAATTGGCAAAAGCCTGAGAGCTCTTTTGCCAACTCACCAACTCTGCAAAATTCCGGAATGATTATGGTAAAAATACCACGGTGGTGTCAAGCCCCATTTATGGGATTATGACCGCTCTTTTTATTCCCTGTCATGAATCAACTCATGCGTGGGCTTGCGCTACCCCGCTTGGGGTCGGAAGCAGGCCAGGTTGTTGTAGGAGGTTTCACGGCTGTGGTGGATGGCCGATATCCCCACTACACGCGCAGTCGAAGTTCTTGCCACTCGGATCGAGGTTTTTTGTCAATTCAAAACCACGCCGTTGTCGCCTTTCGCTGCACGTCTCATGCTTACCGGCTGCCAGTCCGAAAAAGAAAGCGAACACCATCAGAGCGAATATTGGTAAAATTCGGAAGTTGTGCTCTTGTATTTTATTGTTCGCACGGGTTGGCAACACATTGTTGAAGTTCGGGAAGTTGGTCGCTGAGCTGGGGCATTTTCCCGATCGCCGTGAACTCGCGCAGCCTCTCACCCGAGCGGTTGTCCAGACGACGGGCGGGACCCTCTCCACGCCGCCGCAGCCGCGCCTTCATATCCGCGCAGGGAGTTCGTGATGGCCGGGGAACCGCGTGAACGAGCAGACCTGCTGACAAAGAGCATGCTGGTTCTGAGGGGACTCGCGCCTCATTCTCGCCGGCACCTGAGATCGTTCGCGTTCGGGGCGGTCGGGGCCTGCTTCATGGTTGGGGCCCGACTCGCCCTCCCCTGGCCTCTGCGAGTCGTCGCCGAAAGTTGGATCGACGCCACGCATCCCGCCGGGAGCAGCGTCAACTCGGGTATCGATCCGGCGCTGGCGATGGGGGTGCTGTTCCTGGCCCTCATCCTGCTGCTCGGCTTCTCTGACTACGTCGCGCGTCTGTACTTCGCACGCTTCGCCATTGGGACGGTCCGTGATTTACGCGGATCGGTGTACCGCTCGGTGGTCAGCGCGCCCGCCCGTAGACGCGCCAGGCGTCCGGGAGATCTGATCAGCCGACTCGTCGGCGACACCGCTCGGACCAAGGCCGGTTTGCAGGGATTCCTGCTGCATGTGGGCACCAACGGCCTCACGCTCATCGGGGCGACCGCGATCGTCTTCTGGATGAACCTGAATCTGGGCCTCGTATTTGCGGCCGCAGCCGCGGCCACATTGATTATCTCGGTCGTGACGGCCGGCAAGATGTTTCGTCAGTCGCTCAAGCTACGCAAGAAGGAAGGCCAACTCGCGGACAAGATCCAGAGCACCGTCGCGAGCAAGAAATCTCGGCGCGTCGAAGTGAAGAAACTCAACCGTTCGAGCGGACGTCACGAGGCTTCGCTCACGCATCTTCAGGGTGTCGCCACCTGGATGACTCACGGAACTTTTGGCCTCGCCATGCTCGTCGCGCTGTGGATCGGGAGCGGCGCGGTGAATAGCGGTGCACTGCCCGCGGGCGACATGGTCGTGGTCATGATGTACGCGCTTACCTTGCGGGGTCCAATCGTCCGCCTCGCGCGGCAGGGCGCCCGCACCGGGAAGGTTCTCGGGCCCGCATACCGGCTCATTCAACTCCAAGCCAAATCGAAGGAAAGCCAGCCGATGATCGAGGTACACGAACCGGTACAACCCAATGAAGATCGCGAAAGCGTTCGCGTCTTGTTCTCGGGCCACGCGCCAGTGCACTTCGCGTGTTTCCAACCCCTCTACGAGCGCCTGTGTGCCCATCCCGGGGTCGAGGTGTTTCTCTCGGGTGGACTCCGGACGCAGTACAGGGACAAGATGCCTGACGGCACAAAAGGGAAGAAGAAGTGGCGCTACGACGGGAGTGCTCTATACGAGCCTTTCGGCGTTCCGCCGGATCGCATTCTCCCGGTGAAGGAGATGCGTCGGCAGAACTTCGACGTCGTGTTCGGGGCCAACACGAAGCTTCTGAGGCCGCGCAGCCCAGCGATCAATATCCAGATCTTCCACGGGATTTCGTTCCGCAACAAGGCGGTGCGGAAGGCCAACATGGGGTGCGACTACTACTTCTTGATTGGGCCGTACATGCATCGTCGCTTCGTCGAAGCCAATTTCCTCGAGGCTGTGGACGAGCGTGCCGTGCAGATCGGATTCTTGAAGACGGACCGGCTGCTGAACGGCGAGTTCGTTCGTGCGGATCTGCTCGAGGAATTCGGTCTCGGTGGTGAACGCCCGGTCATCGTCTACGCGCCTACTGGGGCCAGGTTCAACTCGCTCGAGACCATGGGCGAGGAGGTGATCGCGTGTCTCACTTCGACCGGTCGCTACGACGTTCTCATCAAGCCCCACGATCATCCCACCAATGACGATATCGATTGGTTCGAGCGCCTTGCCCGATTCGAAGACGACCACTGTCGCGTGGTGAGAGCGCCGGACGTGACTCGCGTGCTGTTCCTGGCAGATGTCCTGATCAGCGATGCGTCCTCAGTCACCAACGAGTACTCACTAATGGATCGCCCGATTGTCTTTCTCGATACTCCCGAGCTGATCGCCCAGGCTGCGGAGGCCGATGAGTCAGCGCTGGATCTCGTTACCTGGGGCCGGCGGGGAGGCATCATCGTGGAGGTGCCCGAGAAGATCGAGAACGCCATCGAGCAGTGCTTGGCCGATCCGCAGCAGTACACCGAGATCCGGCGCGCGATGGCCAAGGACTTTTTCTATAATCCGGGCACGGCCACCGATGCGGCGATGTCATGGCTGCAGGAGCATGTATTCGACGTGCGCTAAGACTCTGCCGAATCCGAACCTTGACGGGTTCATGCTGAGGTGCCCCCCAGCATGTCAAATGGCATGAGTTCACTCTCGAAGGCCACCGCGGGTCGCGTCGTGCACTCACGATCTGCATGGGTAGGTGAAAAGCGCAAGGTCGCCACCGAATCGACAAACACGCTTTCCTGCGCGGCGAGATATCGGCGGCGAATATCCTTCCTGATCGCGATTTCGAGTTTCGGCTGCGGCGGTGCGGAGACGCTCCCAGACGAACCCGAGCCCTGCATCGGATGCAACATCATCCTTCTGGTGGTCGACACGTTGCGCGCGGATCACCTTGGAGTCTACGGATACCCTCGGCCGGTGAGCCCTTTCATCGATGCATTCGCCGACGACGCGCTCGTATTCGAAAATGTGCTCGCGCAGTCGTCGTGGACACGGGCCTCAATGGCTTCGATCCTGACTGGGTTGCTGCCCATTCATCACACGGCGATGACTCGCTTCGACAAGCTGCCCGACGAGGTGACGCTGCTATCCGAGCTTCTCGCAGAGCAGCATTATGCGACGATCGCGTTCGTCACAAACCCAAACATTCTGCCACGGTCCGGATTCGACCAGGGGTACGACCACTTCTTGCAGCTTCACGAGCCGTCACCAGAAAACACCAGGTACATGATCACCAAGGCTGACGAGGTCAACGAACATGTCTTCGAGGCGCTAGATCGGATCGAATCCAACGAGCGGAATTTCATTTACGTGCACTACATGGATCCACACGATCCCTACATCCCCAACGAACCGCACTTCTCCAAGCACGATTCCATCTCCTTCACGCGCCAGTTCATCGTCCAAGGCTTTTCCAAGCTGCAGGGCGCGATGCGAGAAAACGCATTGCAACAGATGATCAATGCTTATGATGATGAAGTTCGTTTCGTTGATCGCCACATCGGTCTGCTCCTCGCATCTCTCGACGAGCGCGGCCTGCTCGAACGCTCGGTTGTCATCCTCGTTTCGGACCACGGCGAAGAATTTTTGGAGCATGGGGGCCTCGCACACGGCAGGACGCTCCACGGCGAGGTTCTCGCAGTGCCGCTCATCATCCGGGCATCGGGTTGGCCCGGCCGCCGAATCGCGGGACTCGTGAACCAGGTGGACATTCTTCCCACCGTTCTCGAGCTGTCGGGGATCGAGCCGCCCGCGAATCTCGACGGAGCGAGCCGGCTGCGCAGCCAGGGACCTGCGGAGAATTCCTTTGCCGACCTTCGAATCGACGGCCGGCGCAGCCAATCGCTGACCACAGGTGTCGACAAGTTGATTCGAATGGATCGCGGCAACGAGCTCGAAGTTGTCTACTTCGACTTGGAAGCGGATCCGGGCGAAACCCGGCCTCTCGACAGGAGAACGCGAATCGAGACGCTCAACCAGGCCATCGAGGAGCTTTACGCGGCCAGTGTCCAACGACGGGTGAAGGCCTCGAGCCAGACTGAGCACGATCGCGGCGAGATGGAACAGCTGAAGGCTCTTGGCTACATCAATGATTGACGCGTGCCCCCAAAAAACGTCAGCGCACGATCTTCGATCGAGCCGATCCGCGCACGTCAGCGCCGTTTGGGATCGGGCACGGCGAACATTCGAGCCAGCTGTTGGGTCGAGAGTCCGGTGACCGGCATCGAGACGCCGTTTTCGCGCGCCACCTGCAGCGCCAGCGTCATATCCTTTTCTGCCAGCAGCATCACCTGTGTGAATCGCTCTTTCAAGAACGCGTGGTCGGGATCCGCCTGGAGCGCGGTGCGACCCGCCAGCATCGCGCGTGCGTTGTCGTTCATCATCCAGCTCAGCACTTCGTTGAACACCTCTCGCGACAGACCCGCCGCAGCCGCAAGCCCATCCGCTTCGACGTAGCCCTGCCAGGCGACGAACTGGACCAGGTTGTTGCACAACTTTGCGACCGCTCCCATGCCGCTGGCACCGCATCGCGTGATCTCGCTGGCGGAGGTCTCGAGAACCGGAGTCAGGCGGTCCAAGATTGCGTCGTCGCCGCCGACCATGTAGCGAAGTTGCTTGGCCTCGGTCGCCGCGCGCCCACCCGTCATCTGCGCATCGACGACATGGACTCCTTTCTCTGACGCAAGTTCAGCCAGCCCCTTGACGGTCGCCGGATTCACAGTGCTGTGAATCGCGATGATCGTGTCCGCGCGCGCACCCCCGAGCACTCCGTCTCTTCCAGCGATGACGCGCTGCGTCGCCGCATCGTCGAGCACGCAGACGCATACCACATCGGATCGCTCGCCCACTTCCCGGCTGCTGATCGCCGCCTTGGCTCCGCTTTCGACCAGGAGTTCGATGGCTTCGGTTCGCAGATCGAAGACGACGACTTCGAAATTGCCGCCACACAGATTGCGCGCCATCGGCTCGCCGATGTCCCCGAGCCCGATGAAGCCGACCGTTCGAATCATCATTTGCTCCTTCTTTTCTTCGACAGAAATTTTCCAGAACCTCTTACAAGAAACCGGTTTGCAAGTCAGGCTGCGAGTCAGGTCTGACGTCCCAGTTCACGCACCAGAGTATCCTTCAGAAATCCCAATTCTTCGGCACGTGGCTGAGCGCGAACACCCTCGAGCATCCGGGTCGAAGCCAATCCGGCCAGGACCGATAGGGCGTAGTGCTCGATCGCGAGGTGCTCGTTGCGCCGCAACTTCGAATCGTGAAACAACTCCATCCAGACGCGATCCCAGGATCGGAACATCTCGTTGCGCCAACTCGGCGAATCCGAAAAATCGTCGTGACCGATGTAGTGCAGCAGAATCTCGAACGCCGAACGGTATTCGCGACTTCTGAAGTGAGCCCACGCACCGTCCACGAATCGCCTGGAGCGTTCTTCGAGCGTGCCCCCAACCGCCGACAGGTCGCCGAAACGGGACGCGAAGTGATCGAAGGAATCTTCGACAGCTGCGATCAGCATGCCATCTTTCCCGCCGAAGTGGTGTTGTACCGCGCCCCAGGTCACGCCGGCGCGCCGAGTGATCTCTGCCGCGGTCGTCCGAGCGAGGCCAACCTCAGCAATGCTCTCGAATACCGCCGCAACGATCCGCTGACGTGTCAGTGCCGTGCGCTCGGCCTGTGAGCGGCGGCCCGGTACCGGGATCGTTTGCCCACGCCTGTGTGCCGGTGACATCGATGCGAGTCTATGGAAAGTTACATTGCTCGCAATATGTAAATACCATATGGTTCGCCCGGAGGCTCCCTGCGTGGTCGAATACAACCCCTACGACTGGAAGATCCACGAGGATCCCTACCCCACGTACGCCGCGCTGCGTAGCGAGGCACCCGCCTACTACAACGAAGAGATCGACTTTTGGGCGCTCTCTCGCCACGCAGACATACTGGCCGCGTTTCGTGACCCCGGACGCTATTCGAACCAGTACGGCGTCTCGCTCGAAAAAGAACAGATCCGTGAAGCCCGAACGGTCATGTCGTTTCTCGCGATGGACCCGCCGGACCACACGCGGGTGCGCGCGCTGGTCAATCGCGGCTTTTCTCCACGCCGGGTCACGCAGCTCGAGCCGAAAATTCGCGCTCTGGCGAACCGCTACATCGATGCCTTCATCGACGATGGAGAGTGTGAATTCATCGACGCATTTGCCGGACGGCTGCCAATGGATGTCATCAGCGAAATGCTCGGAGTCGCACAGGCCGACCGCGACGATTTGCGGCACTGGGCCGACCTCGTGCTGCACCGCGAAGCCGGCGACCCCAACGTGCCACCGGCCGGAATGGCAGCGGCAGCGAACATCTTGAAGTATTTCGCCGAGTTCGTGGCGGTACGCAGAGCTTCACCGGGTGACGACCTCACGGACGCATTGATAACGGCCGAGATCGACGGCGACCGACTCGGGAACTCGGACATCATCGCATTCCTGTTCCTGATGATCATCGCCGGAAACGAAACGACCACCAAGCTACTCGCGAATGCGCTGTATTGGCTGTGGAAGCACCCGGCGCAGCGCGACGTGGTTCGAAACTCGCCCGACACGATTGCGAACTGGGCCGAAGAAACGCTGCGGTTCGACCCATCGTCCCAACTGATCGCGCGCACGACGACGACCGATATCGGGATCCACGATCAGACGATCCCATCAGGTTCGCGTGTCGCACTCCTGATCGGATCAGGTAACCGTGACGAGCGGGTCTTTTACCAACCCGATCTGTACGATATCCGCCGTGACACCCGAAATTCGCTTTCGTTCGGGCAGGGCACACATTTCTGCCTCGGTGCGTCTCTGGCGCGACTCGAAGCGAGGGTTTCATTGGAAGAGCTCCACCGCCGCATTCCGAATTTCGAAATCAGATCCGAAGCTGCCGTTCGCATGCACTCGAGCAACGTTCGCGGCTTCGCCGTGCTGCCGATCGAGTTCGGACGGTGAGTTCCACATCCGCGCACCGGACCGCGCTGGTCACCGGCGCTTCGTCGGGGCTCGGAGCCGCCATCGCCCGAGCGCTCGGTGCGTTGGGTTGGTCGGTCGCAATCGGCGCGCGTCATATCGGACCGCTGGAGAAAGTAGCCTTGCAGGTCGAGGCTGCGGGCGGTACCGCGTTCGCACACGAACTCGATGTCAGCGAGCTCGACTCGATCGAGGCGTTCGTCGCAGCCAGCGAGCAGCACCTCGGACCGATCGATACTGTCGTCAGCAACGCGGGAACTTCCACACCCGGCAGACTCTTCGAATTGGCGGTTGAAGATCTCCGCCGAGAAATCAACACCAACCTGTTGGGCCCGATGCTGCTGACACGGCTCATGCTTCCGACCCTCATCGAACGACGCAGCGGCGACCTCGTATTCATCAGCTCACAAAACGCGGTCATCCCTCGACCGCTTCAGCTCGGCTACACCGCAACCAAAACCGGGCTCGAGGCCATGGTGCGCGTGCTGCAGATGGAACTCGAGGGCAGCGGCGTTCGGGCCACCACGGTTCGGCCCGGTCCGACCCGGTCGAATTTTGGGATGGACTGGGATCCGGCCGCAATCAAGCGCGTACTGACGAGTTGGAAGCACTGGGGCGTGCAGCGCCACCACCGCTACTTGCCAGCGGAGGCAATCGCATCGGCAGTCGTGCACGCGGTCACCGCGCCCGCTGGAACCCACTTCGATCTGATTCAGGTGAATCCCGAAGGGCCCGTCAGGCCGCCTGCCAAAGGCCCGGGCGAGAGCCAGTGACCCGGGAATGCGAACGAAATAGCAAGAGAACGTCGAACCGATGCGGCGACGCCTTCGCGCGTCGACCGGATCGCTGCTGACAAAACGGCGATCGCAGCTGTCGTCCCGCGTCGGCGCGCTGGTCGTCGAAGGGCTTCGTCGAAGTGCTTCGTCGACGATTCTCACCTGCACGACGCGCTCGAAGCCGCGCCTCAGCGCTCGGGCGCGATTTCTTCGAGTTCGCGGCTGGCCGTCTCTGGCAGCAGCAGCGCAATGACGATGGGCGGAAGCATCAGCGCCAGTGCCATCCAGGTAATCGCCTCACTGTGCGACCCGGTCAACGTGTACAGCGAGCCTTCGATCGCGAGCCCTGCGATCCCGCCGAGAGTTCCCACCAGCGTTCGGACACCCGAAGCAGTGGAACGGTACGAAGTGGGAAAGAGTTCTGCACCGAGCGCCTTGAACAGCGCATTGGTCGCAAGGATCGTGAACACGGTAATGATCCAAAGCACCGGAATCGCCAAACCAGACGCGTTGTAGAAGCCAACCATCGACAAACCGTTGATGATCATCGCGATCGTCATCACGGGCTTGCGGCCGAATCGATCGGCCAGCGATCCCGCGAGAACACTGCCGAGAATTCCAAACATCCCGCCTGCGATGAACAACAGCGTGACCTGTCCGGGCGCGTAGTCGTGGACTTCTTGCAGTGTCTTGGGCAGGAACGTGAAGGCAGTCGTGATGCAGAAATCGAACGGAAACAACGCGACCGCGAGAATCGCGACTCGACCCGGATACATCCGAATCAGGTTGATCACCGGCCGCATCGCGGCCTTGAAGCCGCTCTCTTCGACCCGGGTTTGTTCCTCGAAACGTTTCGTTTCCGAGAGCGATCGCCGGAACCAGGCCAGCGACAGCAACGGAATAATTCCGATCAGATACAGCGAACGCCAGCCGAGCGGGAGGTCATCGACGAATGCAAACGCGATCGCCGCGGCGCCGTGACCGAGACCACCGATCGCACCCAGCATGCCGATCCCCCAGCCCCTGTCGCGCGCGTGGAGTTCCTCTGCGACAACGACCGGCGCGAGCATCAATTCGGCGTAGATGAACGTTCGCGCCAGGAATTGCAGCACCATGTAGTCGCGGGTATCGCGTGCGAAGGCCGTCGCAAAGGTGCACAGCGTAAACCCGAGGATCGTCGCGAGCAGCAGCGCACGACGTCCCACGCGATCGGCCATCACCATCATGGCGAGCGCCGGGATTGCGCCGAATCGCACCACCGCGCTGACTCCGGCGATGTCGGCCTCGGCAATACCCAGGCTCGACTGGATCTGCGAGAGCGCGAGCCCCATGATGCCGATGTCGTAGTGGTCGAAAAACTCGGCCGCACCGAGCAGCCCCATCACGCTCCACTGTCTCGTGGTCAGATCGGGGACCTTGCCCGCGTAGGGGATCGCGTAGGTCCACCAGGGACGAAACGGTTTCGTGCGGGGTGAATCCGGAATCGAGCTCATGGGTCGGGTGTCAACGGCGGCAGGAATGCGTCGAGGTCGGGCACGGACTTCGTGGTTCGCAAGATGCGTGCCGACATACCCACCCGACTGGCGCCGCTACTACGTCGGCAGTGCAGCTCGAAAACTGCGTCGTCTTCGCTTCGTTGCATGCGGGTCAGAGCCGGACGAGGGCCGTTCCCAGAACGCGAGTCTCTCCCTCCTCGTTACTCAAGGTGAGGTCGATCTCGAGTATGTGGTTCTCGTCGTCCATGTCGGTGACGACTCCTCGGCATGACGGCGCACTATCGACCACGAGCGGCGCACGAAAAACGGTGTCGATTTTTTGAATCTGCGCAGTCGGCGCCCACTGGTGGATGAGCGCTACCAGGATCCCCTGGCTCATGATTCCCGGCACGATCGCGCCCGGCAGTCCCGACTTTCTGGCCTCTTCATGATTCGTGAATCGGCCGAAATTCATCTGCGCCGCTGCCGTGAACTGGACCACTTTGGCCATGCTGACATCCGGCGTGAATTCCGGAAGCTCCTCGCCAAATTCGACATCTTCGTACCTCTCGATCGCCACGCTAGTTCTCACCCGATTTCTTGCGATCGGCCTTGCGTTCGCCTCCTGCCGTCTTGTCCCGGGTCAAGTCGAGGCGCACCACCATTCGCCAGTCGACCGTCGAGACCCTGACGTCGTCCTGATTGCTGAACTCCATTCGGTGAACGATGAACAGCATGCCGCCGGAGCGCCCTGTTTTTTCGAAGATGTCGTGGATGTGGCTGCGCGCGGTCAGTCTGTCGCCTGCATGAATTGGACCCGTCACTTCGACCGACTTGCCCGCGTCGAAGCTCGCCATCATGTCCACCGGAAAGCCCTTGGGCAGGGAGCGGCGTCCGTGATAGCGGCTCGCGTAGTTCGGTACAGCGCGGAAACCGGGCGCAGTCGGGTCGACGAAGTGCGGCAAGGTCTCACCGCAGGCTTCGGCGAAGCCGACCATGTCATCGGCCTCGACGACGAACTCGACTTCGTCGAACTGGTGATCGAGGTACTGCTCTTTCATTTCATCGATGTTGAATTCCAACTCGGATCACTCCCGGCGGTCTCATTGTCGCGAAGCTCGTTCTCATGGCTGGCACGTCTGCCGATTGGCCTGTGACCTGTGCATGATCTATTGATAGGAGACCGCCTCGCAGTCACCCGCTTTCAGCGCACAGACGAGGTCGTCCATCGATCGAACCTCGCGTTCGATCCGCGTCGCACAGCGACCGATCTGGCTGACGATGTGGGCGTCGCTACCGCCGATTCCCTTGTAGCCGCGCTGCTCGGCGAGTTCGATGGCGATTTCGTTCTCGCGGCCGCGGCTTCCCCCATTCAAGGTCTCGATGATCGTCACCCCCTCGACGGGCCCCAACGTGTCGAAGTGCGCCGACATCCCGACGCGAGGACGCCCGGGGTGGCACGGAACCGCGATCGCTCCGCATCGTTCCGCGTCTCTCAGCACGCTTCTGAGTGGCAGCTTGACGTTCGAGAAATCGAACGCCGCCCGCAGATCCTGATTGACGCCGAACAGGAGCACATGGCCGTACTCGGTCTCGACTTCGCTTGCCTTCAAGATGACCAGGCCGAAGCGGTCCTCGAGATCGCGGTAGTCAGAGTCACTGTCGAACTGTCGGTGTTCCGATAACACGAAGCCGTCCAGCGGCAGCTCGCGTCGCGCGATCCATTGACAGTAATTTTCAACCTTGGCACGCGCATCGTCTGAGGCCACGGAGTGATTGTGGAGATCCAGAATCATGAGAGCCGGAAGCGCGGAATCGCCGTGCCCGCGTCGATCCCCCGTGCGGCGTCTCTGACCGGGTCGCGCTCGAGATCCACGAACTCGACCTCGACCGGCATGCCGACTCGAACGTCCTGTACTTCACATCCCACGATGTGAGTCATGAGCTGCGGCCCCTCTTCGAGTTCGACATAAGCGAGCACGTACGGACAGGCTTCGCGAAAGGCGGGAAGGTTGTTCTGATGGGTCACCGTGAACGTGTGGACGCTGCCTCGACCACTTGCGATGAAGTGTTCGAGGCGGCTCGATAGGCAACTCGCACAAACAGCGCGCGGACGAAATTGCACCGTCTGACAGTCTCGACACCGCTGCAACACGATCTCGTGACGGCCGCAACCTTCCCAGAACGCTCGGGTTTCCCAATCGGCGACGGGCTTCGAGTACGAGATTTCAGCAGCCATCCGCTAGCTCTCCGGCGATTCCTTTTTTTGGCACCAATATTTTCGATGTGACTGCTCTCACTACGCCTTCGACAGGATCAGCGTGGCGCCGCTATGCGCTACGCCGAGAGTTCCACCAGTGCCGTGCACACAGGCGACCTCGGCGTCGTCGACCTGCCGCCCCTCGCATTCCGCCCGGAGCTGGCGAACGGCCTCGATGACCAGGAAGATGCCGCGCATTCCGGGATGATTCGATGACAGCCCGCCGCCATCGGGATTCACCGGCAGCGCGCCACCGAGACCGATCCGACCACCCTCGACAAAGGCGCCACCTTCGCCTCGCTTGCAGAAGCCGAGATTCTCGAGCGTCACCAACGCGGTGATCGTGAACGAGTCGTAGATCGTGCACAGATCGACGTCGTCCCGGCTCATACCCGACATGGAAAACGCATTGTCGGCCGATTGTTTGGCCGCGATCGTCAACAGATCGGGAGAACCGATTTCGCGGTGGCAGACGGCTTCGCCGCAACCCTGGATCAGTATCGCTGGCTTGGCAAGATCACGCGCCCGCTCCGCGCTCGTCACCACCAGCGCGCCGCCGCCATCGCTGATGATGCAGCAGTCGAGCAGATGCAGCGGTTCTGAGATCAGCCGACTGCCGAGGACATCTTCGATCGTGATCGGCTTGCGCATCTTCGCGTTGGGGTTCAACGACGCGTGCTTGCGCATCGTGACCGCGATTTCGGCGAGCTGTTCGGCCTTGGTGCCGTACTCGTGCATATGTCGCTGTGCGACCAACGCGTAGCTTCCCACCGTGGTCATCCCGTATGGGCTGACGAACGACCCGGCTGCGTCGCGTGCCGCACCGCCCATGCCTGTCCCGATCGCAAGTGCGTTGGAGGCGGCCGTGCTGCCGTAGAGCACCAGTCCCACTTCGCATAACCCCGCGTGGATCGCGGCGGCCGCGTGGTTGACATGCGCAACGAACGACGAACCGCCGATGTTGGTGCCATCGATGTAGTTCGGCTTGAGATTCAAGTACTCGGCGAGACCGACCACGCCCATCGGGCCCATCGAGATCCCGGCGCTGAACAAACCATCGACGTCAGCGAGTTCGAGCCCGCAATCTTCCAACGCACCGCGCGCGCACTCGGCCATGATCTGCCACTCGGTCTTGTCCGGAGCCCACCGCGTGGGATGCTCGTACACGCCAGCCAGAGCGATCTTCCCAGACAGATTTCGGGAAAGCGTCACGCGAGCCCCGCGAGAAATGCGTTCACAGCGTCGGCCAACGGGCCGGGCTGCTCGAGCGGAATCATGTGGGCCGCACCCTCGATGACCACCCGACTGGCGCCGGGAATTTGCGAGGCCATGCGATCGGCCTGTTCGGCCATATAGGGGTCTTCGTCTGCTCCCACAACGACCAGCGTGGGTACCGCGACGTCGCCGAGGCGGCTGTCCGCTTCCCACGCTCGCAACGCCAGCAAGTTCGGGTAGACGGCGCGGGGATCGGTCTTGAACGCGTCCGCAAATCCGGCTCCGATCACCTCCTTCGCAGTCGCAGGCGAGAAGGCGGTCGGGTCGAAATGCCGCTTTGCCTTGCCCTCGGTGATCAGTCGGTAGCGCTCGAGCAGCTCGGCGCTTGCGGGATAAATGGCCGCAGTCCCACACAGCACCAAGGCCCGGACAGCGGCGGGTCGAGTCAGCGCGACTTCCAGTGCCACCGAGCCGCCCATCGAATGACCCAGCAAGACTGTCGGTCCAAGGCCGAGCTTGTCGATTAGCGCGCCCGCGAAGCTCGCCATCCGCTCGACCGACCCGAGGCTGTCGAGCGACCCCGAACGGTTGTGGCCGGGGAAATCGAACGCGAGAGGGCTGTGTTGGCCCTCCAATTTCCCCATCAGTTGTCGGAAGTTAGCGCCGTTGCCGCCGCTGTGATGAAGGCACAGCAGTGTCTCGCCAGTACTCATGTCGGGAACTTGGTCGGGGAGGGTCGTTGCACCCGTGTGATACACGTGGGTCGCCACGCCCTCGATGTTGAAATATTTTTCCGGCATGGGGGGCACCACAATAGGGAGCGGCTGATTCCCGTGTCAATGATGCCCTCGAATCGGATTCGGCTGATGTTGCGAAACCTTCTCGGTGGCGCGTATCGCGCATCGAAACGCCAGGGGGTTGCGCACCGGGACTGCGGTCGGATACAGCAGCAGGCATGACAGAAATCGACGGTGGGCGAATCGCAGCAAAACAACTGGTCGCGGCGGGGATCGACACGGTATTCGGCGTCATCGCCGGCCCGATGATCGAGCTCTTCGCCGGCGCCCAGACCGAAGGCCTGAAGGTCGTCGGGTGCCGGCACGAGGAATCGGCGGCTTTCATGGCCTCGGCTTGGGGCTGGACGCAGCGAAAGCCCGGCGTCGCAATCGTAGGCTCCGGCCCCGCAATGACCAACACGGTGACGTCGATGTACGTCGCCACGGCCAGCGCGATGCCACTGCTCGTGCTGGGCGGCTCCACCGCTGGTTCGATGCGCGGTGTGGGCGGATTTCAAGAATGCAACCAGCTGGCATTCGCAGCCCCCGGTTGCAAGTGGGTAGAACAAGTGAATTCCACCGAGCGCATCGCCGAACTGGTGCATCTGGCGCTGGGCAAGTCCGTCAGCGGCAGACCCGGAGCTGTGTATCTCGACTTCCCCGCCGAGATGGTCGGCCGGCGCCTGCCGGAAGAACAAGCGGGCATTCGAACCCTGCAACCCCAGATTGCGCCCCCACAGCCCGACCCGACCGCGATCGAGCGAATCGCCGACATGCTGGCGTTGGCTGAGCGACCACTCGTGATGATCGGCAAGGGTGCCGCCTGGTCCGATGCCGGGCGTGCGCTCGAAGTGCTGGTCGACATGGGCATCCCGTATGTGGCCTCGCCGATGGGCCGTGGGATCGTCCCGGATGACAACTCACATTTCGTCAACGCAGCGCGCAGTGCCGCGCTGCGCGGCGCCGATGCGATCTTGATGGTCGGCGGCCGCTTCAACTGGATCTTTGGTTTCGGTCGACAGCCGCGCTACGCCGAAGGGGTGCGCATCGCGCAGATCGAACTGGAAGCAGACGAAATCTACAGCGCAGCGCCAGTTGAATTCGGCGTCGTCGCCGATGCAAGGGCCGCGATCGAGCAGCTGTGTCATGCCCTCGAAGGCCAGACACTGCGCGCGAGTTCCGATTGGCTTTCCGGATTGCAAGCCCAGCGACGCCGAAACGAGGATTTTCTCGCGCAGGCGATGTCGCTCGACGATGTGCCCATCAACCCGTATCGACTGGTTCGCGAAATTCGAGATGCGTTGCCCCGAGAGGCCGCGATTTCGGTCGACGGCGAGACCATCATGGGGATCTGCCGCGCGGTGTTGCCGAGCTATCGGTCGCGCTCGATGTTCAACGCGGGCACGACCGGCTGCATGGGGACCGGAGTTCCCTATGCGATCGGAACGAAACTGGCGCGGCCGGATTTGCCATCGGTCGCGGTTGTAGGCGACTACGCGTTCGGCGCGGCCGGGATCGAGGTCGAGACCGCCGCGCGCGTAGGCGCCAACGTCGTGTTCGTGGTGTCGAACAACGAAGGGATTGCGGGCCACTTGATCCAGGATCACATGCTGCCGGCAGGAGCACCACGGATCGCGAGCCTGCTTCCCGCGCGGTACGAAAAAATGATCGAGATGGTCGACGGGCACTCGGAATACGTCGAACGTCCCGAAGAGATCCGCCCCGCTCTGGAGCGCGCCTTGGCCGCAGACCGGGTCGCGCTGGTGCATGTGAGGACCGACCCCAAGGCTGTCCGTCTCTCGGGCGGGAACTATCTTCAATAGGCCCGATCGCCCCGATCAAGCCCAGCGGGTCGCTCAAGCAAAATGGAGATACCCATCGATCTACCGCTGCGAAGGCTCCCCAACACGCGCAGCACAAGGAGCACGACCATGACCATGCCGCTCGAAGGAATTCGCGTAATCGACTGGACGATCTGGCAACAGGGCCCCGTATGCAGCGCGATGCTGGGCGACCTGGGCGCGGAGGTCATCAAGATCGAAGAGCGCGTGGGCGGAGACCCTGGGCGGGGCATCGTCAAGATGAGTGGCACCGACGTGGGGAATCGTCCGAACTTCTATTTCGAAGCCAACAACCGAAACAAGAAGAGCCTCACACTGGACCTCAAACAACCGCAGGCGCGCGAAATCATCTACGGCCTGGTCGCAAAATCCGATGTATTCGTGCAGAACTTCCGAAAAGGCGTCGCAGCTCGCTTGGGAATCGACTATCCGACACTTCGCACGCACAACGAGAAACTCATCTATGCGAGCGCGACGGGCTACGGACCAGACGGACCGAGCAGTGCAGAACCCTCTTTCGACCAGCTGGGCTTGGCGCGTTCTGGGATCATGATGGCCGCGGGCGAGCCCGACATGCCGCCGCTCGCGATTGCTGGCGGAGTCGCGGACCAGATGGGTGCGGTCATGCTCGCGTACGGGGTGCTCGCCGCGTTGATCGCGCGCGACCGGCACGGAATGGGCCAGGAAGTCGACACTTCACATCTGAGCGCGATGATGTGGCTTCAGGGACTGAGCGTGTCGTGCAAGCTGATGATGGGCTCCGCCATGGGGCGCCAGTTTCGCAGCCAAGCCGGCAATCCGCTGTGGAACCACTATTGCTGCAAGGACGATCAATGGTTGTGTCTGGGCATGTTGCAACCCGATCGCTACTGGGCCGATTTCTGCCTCGCCATAGACCGGCCCGCCCTGATCGAAGACGCACGCTTTGCCGATATGGCCGTTCGAAGTCGAAACGCGAAGGCGTGTGTGGCTGAGCTCGACGAGGCGTTTCGAGACAGATCGCGCGACGACTGGATCGATGTATTCAAGCGAAGCGAAGGTGATTTCATCCTAACGGTCGTGAACTCGATCAATGACTTGCCAGAAGATCCGCAAGTCATTGCCAACGACTATGTCGTGGACTTCGATCACCCCAACCACGGGCCCATCAAAATGCAGGGGATGCCTGTGGCACTTCGTGAGACGCCCGGCCAGATTCGGACCGCTGCACCCGAATTCGGTCAGCACACCGAGGAAGTCCTGCTCGATCTGCTGGGCTACGATTGGGACCAGATTACGAAGCTGCGGGAATCGAAAGTCATCTGACCGGCCCGTCAACGCGCTGGCCCCCGAAATGACTGGAAATCCTTGGTTCTTCGACATCGCGCCGGCGCTCTTTCGCCAAAGCGAGCATGATCGAACGACGCGCTAGGGTTCCCTCGTACCCGTAGCGGGGGGGGGCCCCATCGCAAACGATCGACTGCTTCGCGCCATCGGGTTGTTGTTGCTTGCGACCGTTGCATCTCCGGCCGCAGCGGGGAATTTCTGCGCGCGGGATTCGAGCAGGGGCCAGGCGTGGAACGCGCTGACCTCGAGTTTCGTTCAGACGCCAGAGGCGATTATCGGTGTCGCACTGGCACTCGGGTCGAGCGGAAACTGTGCGGCGGTCGGCAGCAGCCACATCTGGGTCTGGAACAGCGGTACTGGGGATTGGAGCGACTCGGGCAGCCTTGCGAACCTGGGAGTCGTGGTGGCTTCGGGCGGAAACTTCGCCGCGCCGTCGGGGAATTCCGTTCAAGTCTACGATGCGCAGACCGCGAATTGGACTGCGCCACAAGTCGTTCCTGGCCTGTCGTCGATCCTGGGCTCGGGCGGAAACTTCGCCGCCAGCGGTAGCAACGCAGTCTGGATCTGGAATCACGTGACTGCCGCCTGGACCGAAGTCCTTGTCAGCCCAATCGGCGAAGTCATCGGCTCCGCGGGAAACTTCGCCATCCAATCTTCGTCGCTGATCCACGCCTGGAATCAAATCGGCGAGTCGGTCACTGCGTCCCCCCCGATTGCCGGTCTTTCAGAACTGATCGAGTCTGATGGGAATTTCGCTGGACGCAACGCCGATGCCGCGTGGGCATGGAGTCGCAGTACGCAGTCGTGGAGCGCGTCGCCAAGCTTGCAGGGCCTGGACTCGTTGATCGGCAGTGGGGGAAATTTCGGGGCTCGGCTCGCGACGCGAGCCTACGCGTGGAACCAGGACACGGCGGTGTGGACTGCGTCGACGACGTTTTCGAGCGGTTCGATCCAGGAAATGATCGGGTCGGGGGGGAATTTCGCGCTGCGCCTGCCCGTCAATATTCGAACATGGTCGAGATCGACTTCTGCTTGGACCGTCGGCCAGACGTTCGGCCCCGGAACGCTATCGGAGTTGATCGGCACGGGCGGCAACTTCGCGGCGCGAGCCATCAACAAGGTCGACGCCTGGAACCAGTTGACCTCCAGCTGGACGGTCAGTCCGCCGGTCGCAGACGGCTCGATCGTCGAGTTGCTGGGTTCCGCGCAGGGATCGGTTGGGAACTTCGCCTTCAACGTCGGCACTCTCGTCTACACCTGGCAAAGCCCGAGCTCGACGTGGACGGCCGGCCCAATGTTCGGCGCCAACCAGGTTCGCGATGTGATCGGATCCGGGGGCGGCTTCGCTCAGGAACTCTCCAATCGCGTGTATGCGTGGAATCAAGACAGCGATACATGGACACTCAGCCCACAGGTGGCGGACGACAGCATCCTGGAAGTGCTCGGCTCCGGTCCGAACTTCGCTTTCCGCACCGGCACCCGCGCGTACGCATGGAGCGCGGCGACCTCGACCTGGTACGCATCGAACTCGTATTCGGGCTTAGTGGAGATGCTCGGCTCCACGGGAAATTTCGCGGTGCAGACTGCGGGCAATATCTCCACCTACAACGATGCAACCAACATTTTTTCGACCAGTGCCATCGTCGGCGTTGCCGATGCGGTCGCTGCACCGACCCCTCCCTGCACATCGGGCAGTTGCACAGACGCGATCGATTGCACCTTGGATGTGTGCAATCTGGAACTCGGCTGTGAGTTCGTTGCCGATGACGTCGCCTGCGACGACCGCGACTTCTGTACAGCCGACGCATGTGACGAATTCGACGGGTGCAGCCACTCACCGATTCCGGGTTGCGTGATTCAGGTGCCCGCCGGCTCGCTGTTGGTGGTCGGCATGTTGTGGCTCGGGCTCGCGCTAGCCGCTGCATGCGTGTTCGGATTGCGCAACAGAGCCGCGGCTCGATGCGCGACTAGCGCCTCATTGCGGCGACGATCTCCTCTTCGACATCGCGAAGCCGATCTTTTCCGAAAAAGTGTTCCGCTCCGACGAAGAAGCTCGGCGCGCCGAACACACCACGTTTGACGGCGTCTTCGGTGTTGTCGATCAACTGTTTCTTGATGGCCGGCTCCTGGGTGCCTTCGAGGATCTTACCGATCGGCACATCGGAGCCTTCGAACGCGGCTCGGATCACATCGAGATCGTCCATTTTTTTGGGTTCGCTCCACATGTGCGTGAAGCACTCATCGACGTAGGCAGGCGCGATTCCATCGCGCTGCGCAACGATTGCGCCGCGCATCAGTGTGAGTGTATTGACCGGGAAGTGCGGGTTCCCTTTGAACGTCGTGATGTTGTGGATCGCGTTGAAGCGGCGCGTCTCGATGCCCTGGTATTCTCCCTTGTTCTTGATGCCCTGCAGCGAAACCGCCGGCGAGACGTTCCCCGTCAGCTTGAAGACTCCGCCCAACAGGACGGGCACATACTCGAACTTCAGGCCGGTGCGCTGCTCGATCTTCGGAATCACGAGATGCGCGAGATAGGCGTTCGGGCTCCCGAAATCGAATAGAAATTCCACGCGAGGGGACACGGCGATTCTCCTATGGGCCTGAGCGCTTCAGCCAATCGAGTAGCAGAGCATTGAACTCTTGCGGCTTCTCCTGGTGAAGGAAATGGCCCGCCCCCTGCATCCGGTAGACCTCGAGCCCAGCCGGAAAATCGTCTGCGAGCATCGTGTAGTCATACAAGCGGGTATCGATGCAGCCATCGAGTGCACCGGTGAAGGCCAGCGTTGGAACGTTCACTTTCGCGTCCGACAGTTTCCGTGTCTGCTTCGCCGCCTCGGATTTCGTATCGAACATCGCACGGTAGTAGCCGAGTGCCGCTGTTTTCACACCCGGTCGCGCGAGCGTCCGTTTCAACGCGCTCCTTTCTTCGTCCCCCGGGTCCCAACCGGGCGACCAATCGCGCCACAATTTGTCGATGAGCGCCCAATCTCTCGTCTCGACGGCGAAGTCGGCCAACCCGCGAAGTTGAAAGAAAATCATGTACCACGAGTTCAGGATCTGTGACGGGAGCTTTCGGATGCCTTCTTGCAGGCGCCCGCCGTACGGAACCGCCAATGTCGTGAGCGACGAAAATCGATCGGGTGCGAGCGTGCCGGCAACGTACGCGATCGCCGCCCCCCAATCGTGGCCGACCAGGTGGGCGCGTTCGACGCCGAGGTGGTCGAGCCAGCCGATCACATCCTCGGCCATCCGAATCAGATGATAATCGGCGTCCGCCGGCTGCGACGATGGCTCGTAGCCCCGCATCGTGGGTGCAATCGCCCGATACCCAGCATCGGCCAGCGCGGGCAACTGGAATCGAAACGACCGCGCGTGGTCAGGGAAGCCGTGCAGGCAAATCACCACTTCCCCTTCACCGTGGGTCAGCGCTGAGAAGCGCAGGCCGTTCGCGTGTAGTTCGAGGCCTTCGAAATCTCGCATGCGATTGTTAGAACCTGTAGTGAGGAGTCTGTTGTAGGTAGAGAGTCGCGTAAGAGCCATCAGCCAGGGCAAGAGCCATCAGCCAGCGCCAGAGCCCGCAGCGAACGCCCAGTCGCGAGAGCCAGTCGCGAGAGCCAGTCGCGACAGCCAATCGAAAGAATCAGTACAAAGCGTCAGTCCAGCCCGTAGATCCTGGCCGCCGAATCGTGGAGCACCTTGCGAAGCGTCTGTTCAGGCAAATGTCCGAGTACCCGCTCCGCGTACACGCGGGGCCGTTCTGCGGGTGTCTGCGGTCCCGGAGACATGCTGGTGGGATGGGGAAAATCCGTCTCGTAGAAGATGTTGTCGGGGTACTTCTCCAAGACGGAATCCAGCTGCTCTTCGAACCAGAAGCAGGCGTATATTTGCCGCTTGAAATACTCCGACGGCAGCAGCTCGTACTCAGGATGTTCGCCGTTGATTCCGCCGTTGCGCCACTGCCAGTCCATCGCCTCGAGCGCAGATGGAACCCATCCGGCGCCGCTCTCGACTGAAACGAAATTCAGGTTCGGAAATCGATGGCAGACGCCACCGAAGATGATGTCCGAGAGGCAGCGGGAATTATCGATGAACAGAATCGACGATACCCGAGCAAAGTTCGCCCGAACGCCGATCCCTGCGGTGTCGCGCATCAGCTCTTCCATGCTGCCGCTGCCGATATGGAAGCTGATCGAAAGCCCGGCATCCTGCGCGGCCGCCCAAACGGGGTCCCAGTGGGGGTCGGCCAACGTCGGCTCGCCGAAATCTTCCGGGTGGCCGGTGAACAGGACGGCCTTGTGCCCCTTGGCTGCACAGCGTTCGATCTCCTTGGCGGACGCATCGACATCCCAAAACGGGGTCGCCATCACCGGGACCAATCGCCGCGGATCGGCACTCGTCCAGTCGATCAAGAAGTCGTTGTAGGCTCGAACACACTCGAGCATCAGCTCCGGCTCCTTCAGGTTGAGAAAAGCGCCCGATCCGAAGCCGCCGACGTTGGGGTACAAGACTTGAGCCCAGATGCCCTCGCGGTCCATGTGTGCGAGGCGCGCGTCGGCGTCGTGCGACGATTTGGGCAGTTCGTCGAAGGTGTTGCGGAAGTCGGGGATGGTCCCGTCGAACCCCGCCATCGTGACGATTCCGGGCGGGACCGAAGGCCGGCCCGCGACGATCCACACGTCTTTCCCGCCCAATCGTTCGATGTGGGGAACGTTGTTCCCCCACTTGCTGGAAACCCGCGAGGTCCAGACGTCGGGCGGCTCGGTGATATGGGTATCGACATCGATGACCCGATGGCGTTCGAACAGCGGGGACATGGCGTTCTCCTGGGCGGGGCTCGATTTCGACAATCAGCCGTCGAGCGCTTCAAAAATCACCTGATTGTGCTCTCCAAGCATCGGTGCTCGGCGGCTGATCCGCCACGGCGAAGCCTCCAGCCGATAAGGAGCTCCAGGGTAGACGAAGCTCCGGCCGAGTTCGGGGTGTTCCACCTCGACGCGGAACCCGCGCGCGGCGAAGTGTGGGTCGTCCATGACTTCGTCGGGTGAATAGATCGCGCCCACTGGCAGGCCGCGCTGCTGCGAGCCAACGAAGAAATCATACGCCGAAAGCCGCGATGCGACCAGATTCTGCGCCTCGCGGCCGGCTCCGAAGATCGCCTGCAATTCGGGGTCTTCGGCGATCTTCGACAAGTCGATGAATTCCCGTTCAGCACCCAGATCCAGCAAGAAAGCCTCGGGAAACTCTGCAACCAGATCGAGTTCTTTCATCCACCGATGAAGTTCGCGGAAATGGGGAGGCCGTGTCGGTGGCACGCCGGTATTGACGTGCCTGCCATCCGCACAGGCGATCTGGGTCGGAAGTGTAGGTCGCGCTGCCGCGTGTCGACCCGTTTGACGCCTTACGGTGCTGCGCGCCACGAGCCAATCATAACTTCCGGCCTCGGTCGTCACATTCGCAGCCGCGTGCATGTTGACATCGATTTGCTGGCCGACACCCGTTTGATCGCGAACCAGCAGCGCCACCAGTGCGGACATCACCGCGTAGTGACACGCCGTGTGGTAGCCCTGGTTCCCACCACCGCGAACAGGCGGCAGCGTGTGGTCGTCGTAGCCGCAGTTCCAAACCGGGCCACCCCCTGCCAAGATCGTCAGGTCGGTCGCGGGCTCCAGGCTGCGCGGGTCGCCCCTACCGAAGGGTGTGATCGAAACTGCGATCAGGTCCTCGCGCAGTTCGCATAATTCGCGGTATGAGAACTGCAGCGATTCGAGGTGGCCCGGATCTTCCGCTTCGATGAACAAATCTGTGCTGGCGATCAGCCGGGCGAATCGCGCATTGTCGGTCGGATTGAACAAATCGAGCGTCACGCCGAGCTTGCTGGTGTTGTAGTGCCACCAATACAGGCTTCGCTCCGGCCCGGGTTCGTCATCGAGAAACGGACCGTAGCCGCGCATCGGATCACCGGCAGGCGGCTCGACGACGATCACTTCGGCCCCCATGTCGGCAAGCAACTTTCCGGCCCAGGCGCTGCGTTCGTTCGATAGCTCGACTACACGCAGACCCTCGAGCGCGCCGGACGGCTGTGTGGTCAAATCACGCCCTCCTCGCGAAATGCAGCCAGCTCAGCAGCGCTGTACCCGAGCAGGTCACCAAACACTTTCTGGTTGTGCTCCCCGAGGCACGGTGCACCGTTGCGCATCTCCCAATCCGTTTTCGAGAGATGAACCGGTAGCCCATCGACACGAACCTCACCCATCTCGGAGTGAACGACCTGCGGCCACAATCCCCAACTCCCGGAGTTGGCGTCCTCGTCGATTCTCTCCTTTGGGCTCAGTACCGCAGACGAGGGGACACCGGCTGCGCGCAACACGCGAGCCAGCCCAAGCCGATCGCGTTCAGACGTCCACGCTCCCAATGCGCGATCGAGTTGGTCTTGTTCGGCTAGCCGGCCAACAAGCGTGTGATACGCCGCTCGTTGCGCCCAGGGTTCCGCGATCGCGATCGCGAGCGCTTCCCAATCCACATCGTCTCGGCACGCGATCGCGATCCAGCCGTCGTCGCCGCGCGCTGGATAGATTCCGTGTGGAGCCATCTGTGGAAACTGGTTCCGGTTGCTGTCCGGCATGCCGGAACGGCGTAGCCGGCGACCATTCACTGTGTAATCGAGCAGTGCCGGCCCGTTCAGTGTAGCTCCTGCATCGGTACACGAGAGGTCGACTCTTTGCCCTGCGCCGGTCCGTTTGCGGTGGCGCAGCGCCAACAGAACCGCGATCGCCATGTAGTAGCCGCCGGTGTGGTCCATGTACGAATAGCCCCAGCCAGCCGGTTCGTGGCCCGCGAGCCCCGAGCTGAAGGTCAACCCAGACATCGCTTGAACGATGGGCCCCCAGGTCTTGAATTCCCTGTAGGGCCCGTCGTGACCGAAGCCGCAATTCGACACGTAAATGATATCTGGCGTGATCGCGCGCAGCGTCTCGTAGCTGAACCCGAGCCGCTCGAGCACGCCGGCCGCGAAGTTCTCCGTGACCACATCGGAGATCTCGACGACTCTGCGCAGCAATTCCTGGCCTCGCTCGGTTCGCAGGTTGATCGTGACACCGAGTTTCTCGACGTTGTGGTTGTTGAAGGCTCCCCCAACATCGAGTCCGCGGCGATCATCGACGTAAGGGGGCATTCCGCGCAGGATGTCCCAGCGCCCCTGCCGAACCGGATCTTCGATCCGGATGACCTGTGCCCCGAACGCGGCGAGAAACTTGGTCGCACCCGCACCGGCGAGCTGACCGGTGAAATCGCAGATCCGGAGTTCTGAAAGAGCAGTGGAAGCCAATGGGGGCGTCGTCCTTCGCTGAATTCAACGCTGAGGACCAACCAGCCTACCTCAGCCGGGGCGGGTTGATGCGATGCCGTCGCGGGGTTTCGAGATCGAACGGCTGCTAGAGTCCATTCGGAGGTTTCGAATGGCCGATCTTGATCTTTCCAATCCCGACAGCTTCGAAAATGGGTTCCCCCACGATCACTTCCGGATGCTTCGGGCGACCGATCCGATCCACTGGCACGAAGGAGACGTCTTCGGCGGGCGCGGCTACTGGGTGCTGTCGAAGTATGAGGACATCAAATACGTGTCCAAGACTCCCAAATTATTTGTGTCCGGCCAGGGAAACCAGATCGAAGACCCGCGACCCGGTGAGTTGGACGTAGCGCGCAGCATGATCGTAATGGACCCGCCCCAGCATCCCCGGAACCGAAAACTCGTGAGCGAGGCGTTCACACCCCGCATGATTGCTTCGCACGAACCCCGCATCCGCGCGATCGTGCGTTCTATCCTCGACGGCGTCGCAAACAAGGGAGAATGCGATTTCGTATTGGACCTCGCGGCAGAATTGCCGTTGCAAGTCATCTGCGAGTTTCTTGGCGTTGCGCACGAAGATCGCGCCAAGATCTTCGACCAGAGCAACCGATTACTCGGCGCCGAGGACCCCGAATTCGGTAACAGCCGCGCTCACGCAGCCGTGGCCGCGATCGAACTGTTTCAATTCGCCTATAAGTTGCTCCAGGAGCGCAAGGCCGAACCGCGCGACGACCTGGTCACGAAACTCGCGAGTGAGCAGGATGGCGATTCCAAGCTGACAGACCTCGAGTTCGGCTCGTTCTTCCTACTGCTCGCTGTGGCGGGTAACGAAACCACGCGCAACTTGATTTCGCACGGCATGATGTTGCTGATCGGCAACCCGGAATCCCGAGAGCGCCTGATTCGCGAACCCGCGTTGATTCCGTCTGCGGTCGAAGAGATGCTGCGGATGATCGCGCCGGTCATGTACTTCCGCCGTACCGCTACCGCCGACACGAAAATCCGCGGCGTCCGAATCCGCAAGGGTGATAAGTTGACGCTGTGGTACCCGTCCGCGAACCGCGATGAAGACATGTTCGACGATCCGGATCGCTTCGACATTACACGCAGTCCCAACGAGCATGTCGCGTTCGGCGTCGGACAGCACTTCTGTCTCGGCGCGTCGCTGGCGCGACTGGAGATTCGCGTCATGTTCGAGGAGTTGCTCGAGCGGTTGCCGGACATCGAACACAACGGCCCGATCAAGACACTTCGCTCGCATTTCATCGACGGCATCAAATCGATGCCGGTCCGCTTCACGCCCGAGCTGGGGTAGCTTCACCAGAACGTCGACACGGAGAATTCGCGACCGCTCCATCGGGGCCGGACTCCTGCCCGACTGACGAGGTACAGACGCTGTCCGAACCGGCCACCGAAACCCCGAGAGCGGGCAAACGAGCCCGACGAATCTGGTGGTTGTTGGTCGGCCTGGCAACGATCGTGCTCGTCCGCGCGATCGCCCCCTTCGCGCTCGAAAAAGCTCTCGAGACCCTCGCCGCAGATGCCGGTTTTCAACTCGAGATCGGCAACATCGACCTCGGATTG
>JAQBGU010000155.1:0-6431 GCA_032128375.1 Deltaproteobacteria bacterium
ACGCTTCGCACCAGGTCGTGCCCGGAATCCGAGCGCGACGAAACCGGCGACTTCGACCCGGAGGTCGGCAGCGTACGGCAACGCCGCTTCGAGGTCGACGGATTCGTCCGGGCGGAGCCCCGACAGCACGAGCGGTCCACGGCGGTTCCAGAGTGCCAGGAGATCCTCGAGACAATCGCGGATCTCCACATGGCGCATGTTCGCGACGACGGCGTCGGTCGTCGTTCCGATCGCGTCGGGACCACCGACCGCGATCGCGGCGCCGGGGAGCAGTTGCCGGGCGGCCGTGACCGCGACCGGATCGACGTCGCAGGCGTGAATCCTCCGGCAGCCGCGAGACCACGCGTAGAGGGCCAGGATGCCGCTCCCCGTGCCCACGTCGGCCAGGCTCGCGGGAACGGTCCCCGCCGCGGAGTCCGCGGAGTCCGCGGAGTCGTCGAACAGTTGCTCCATCGCGCAGAGCGCAGCCTGCGTGCTGCCGTGCTCGCCGCTTCCGAACGCCATCGCCCGGGGGACGACCAACTCGATGCCCTCGAACCCGGCGACCCGGGCGACCCACGGCGGGCGAACCAGGATCGCCCGACCGACGCGGAACGCCTTGTCGTGTTCCAGCCCCGTGGGCTCCGGCTCGGATGCGGGGTCGATCGCGCGGCACTCCACGACGATCACCGGCCCGAGGTCCGGCAACTCGCCGTCGAACGCGACCTCGTAGCCCTCGTCTGCTTGCACGACCCCGTGCACGGTCGTGTGGACGTGCAGGCGATCGAGGGCCCGCTCGAGATCCCTTGGGTCACCCGAGAGTCGGAGGAGGTTCATCAATCGACATGGCGAGCACGATAGCTCGCGCTGGCCGCCCTGCCGACCTGTGCCAACTTGTCGGCGAGGGCATCGAGCGTCGCGTTCGGCCACCACCGCGGGCAGGAGGTGTGGCTTTTGGCTACAGAAAACATCGTGTCCGACACGAAGTTGATAGTAGTTCCTCCCCTCGAGCCGGAACACCTGCGTGCATCAGCCGCAACGTGCCGCGGCGGGCAGGCGCGTCGCGATGGCCTTCAGTACGCACCTCTTCCTCTTCTGGTTCCTCCTGCTTACGCTAGGGGTGTACGCGCTGCTGCCGAACCGGCAACGCAACGTCTGGCTCGCGATCGCCAGCTACGTATTCTACGGCTGGTTCAAACCGCACTACTGTCTGCTCCTCTTCGCCACCACGCTGTTCAACTACGAGTGCGGTCGGCGCATCGCCGCGAGTGGGGAGCCCCGCCGGCGCAAGTTCTTCGTGACCGTCTCCGTCGTAGGAAGTCTCGGGTTGCTGGGGTTCTTCAAGTACGCGGGAATGCTCTCTGTCGCGTCTCACACTATTTGGGTCTCGCGTCTCACACTGAATGGGACACCCAGACCGGCCCCGGGCAACGTCTTGCAATCGCTGCCCGAGGACCCGTGTCAGCTCTGGTCGAGGACGCTGAAGCGCAGCTCGCCCCACGCGCCACGGTCGACGACGGAGATCTGGTGAAGGACCTGCTCGATGATGACTCCACCGCGGCGTAGCCGTGCTTCGTACTCGAGGAAGTTGCGTGCGGAAGTGAACGCGAGCAGGCAGCGCAGTGCGCGCTGCTCGATGATCAGATCGAGACGGACCTGTGGAGTACATCGTTCGCGGGCTTCGCACTCAGCGCAGGCCTTGTCCGGGTCGGTCACGGCGGCAACGCCGTCGAGCGAACGGCACACGGGTTTGCGCTTGCGATAGAACGTCCTGGCTCCGCCGAAGCCGAGGATGCGGGCCTCGACTGTGGGGCGCGGGCGCTCGTCCTTGTCGAGCATCAGGCCGGCCGGCTTGACAGTCAGATAGCGGACGAGCGCGCGGTGCAGGATCTCGCGCAGCGGCTCGACATCTCTGTAGTCCATGTCATCACCTCACGCGAAGTCCCAGCGGTGGAGCGAGTCTTCGACCCGCTCGGGCTCGAGCTTCGCTGTGCCGGGTTCGGCAGCGAAGAGTCGACGGCACATCGGCAGGATCAGGCCGGGTGATCCCTTGCCGTGCTCAAACAGCATGGAGCGTCCCTGGTCGCAGAGGCGCTTGGTCTGACCTGCGCCGAAGTGATGCTCGAGGAACTCGGGGACTTCGTCGATCTGCAACCCGGTGAGGTCTTCGCGGACGACGATCCGTCGCCACAGGTATGGGAAGCTCTGTAGTTCGGCGCGCAGGGACGGCATTCCGGCCAGGAGGATCTGCACGCAGCTTTTGCCATTGAGGTCTGCCTCGGCCAAGGCGCGGGCTTGGGCGAGGGTTGCCTCGGGCAACTCGTGCGCTTCGTCGATCCAGATCATGACCCTGTGCGACTCATCGCTGAGTGTCCGCAACAGGCGATCGAAGGTGACGGAGTGACACGTGCTGGTACGCACGCGCAGATTTTCGCTGACGACTTTGATGAGGCCGGAGGCACCGAGTCGCCGAGCGTCAGAGAAGTACTGGACACGGCGGTGCGATCGATCCAGGTTGTCGCGCAGTTCGCTCAGCAGAGCGGTCTTGCCCGTGCCGGTGTCGCCGGTGACGAGGACGTAGGTCTCGTCGTGTTCGCACAGAGCGTCGAGCAGCACGTCTTTGACGCGGGTGAAGTCGCGGTACGGAAATGGGGTACGGTTCATTTGGTCAGTCCGCCTTTTTGGATAGAGCGATTTGTCGCTCCAGATGCGCGAGGTACGCGGCGATCGCTCGACCGGGGCCAAGGTCTCGCTTGGCGTGCTCGCAGGCTTTCAGAAAGGGATCGCGCGGGATTGGTCCAAGGCGATTCCAGAAGTCGAGGATGGGCATGGCCTCCTTGTCGGAGTTGGGCACGGATCGACCGACGATCGCCTTGATCGCGTCGAATACCTCGGGCAGCCCAAAGCCAGGCTCAGCATTTGGTCGTGTTTGGCCGCGCCACTCATCGACGAGCTTTTGCAGCTGTCCCTGGCCGCGGGTGCGCTTGCGCACCGGTGGTAGCGGCCTGGTCTCGAACGGCTCGAGCTCGAGGTGGCGGCGATCCTTGGTAATCAGGACGGCTTCGCGACGCAGGCGGTCGTAGCGAAACTGGCAGCTCTTGCCGGCGTGGGCGATCGGGACTTGGAATCGACCATTGGGCAGCTGTACTTCGCCGGTCTTCTTGTTGCTCGTGGCTACGTGGTCGACGTAGAACGCGCGGTACAGAACGTGGCGGCTGATCTGGTGACTCGACTTGGTCTTGGCCAGGCGGTCTTCGGGCGCACAACCGATCTCCCTGTGATGGTGGGTCTGGTAGACCAGGGCGATCATCGCGTCGAGCAACTCCTGGAGGTGCTCGAGGTCGCAGACCTCCTGTGCCTTGAGCTCGTCGATGAACCAGCGAATCAGGGAGCGGTGGTAGGCTTCGACTTTGCCCTGCGCCTGCGGATTTCTGGGGATGACGGGAAACCGGTGCGACCCGCACTGGGCGAGACCGTTTCGGAAGTCGTGGCTGTCGAAGGCCGAGCCGCGATCAAACTGCATCCGATCGGGCAGTCCCCATTGTTCGGCTGCTGCCTGGAACACGTCGATGGCAGCTTCTGTGCTCTCCGAGGCGGCGACGCGTGCGGCGAGAATGGCGCGGCTGTAGTCATCGATGACGCTCAGTACGTGAACCAGGACGCGGCGGCCGTCGATGATCACATCGAACTTCCCCTTGCCATCGAGTTGCCATGATTCGTGCGCGTAGCTGGCCTGATAGCGACCGCGCAGCTTCTTCTTGCCACCACGGAGTTTCACGATGCCGACGAATGCCGGATGCTTGTGCAGATGGCGACTCAGGGTCGATCGGCTGAGCTTGTAGTCCGGAAACTGGAGCTTCAGGTAGAGGCCGATCTGGGACAGTGAGCGATGGTGCTGCTCGTAGAGCAGCGCGATGGCGTAGTCGATCCACTGTTGGCTCTCGAGCCGCGGTTTGTCAGCATCCGATCGGCGCTTGGGCAGCAGGCTGAGGTAGCCATCCTTGCGAAACGCGTCGAGCCAGCGATGTAGCGTGCTGCGCGCTATGCGCTTCTTCTTGCCGTTGGGCCAAAGAACGGCGTGTTTGGTCCGGTCCCGAATCGCGCGTCGTGTTGCCGCGCGATCGAGGCTTTCATCGAGGAGTGGAGCGATCTGCTCGTAGCGCCAGGTGGCGATCTCGTATTCGTTGGGCACGGTGGACCTCTGCGAGGTGATGTGGGTCCGAGAGCATCTCGAATCCCGGGATCACCAAGTCCAAACGGCGTGCACGAAAGTCCGGTGCGGAACGAGGCCGGCAACAAGAGCCCGAAGACAGGTGCCTGGGCGAGGCCAAACCAAGAGCAGAGCGGTCGATCATCGTCGGGCTCGGCGATGGCGGCGGCGATGGCGAGCAGGTGAGCCACAGCGACGAGGCGCTCCCGTCGCTCCTCGGACCGATAACGTCGAGGGTCAATGGGAGCGCGTTGCGAAAGGATGGTCTCGACTTCGCCAGGCCAGCGCCGACGAGTCTCCGCGAGTAGTGCGCCGACCAGCTCGGTGCCGGGCACTCGGCCAGGCTCGAAACCGAGCCCCCACGAGCCCATCCCCTCGGTCCAGGCATGCAAGGTGGTGTGCGCCGGTGTCCTCTCGCAACTGAGCAGGGACCAGGCCACATCGCGCAGGCTCTTGCCGCCTCGAGAGTAGGCCGTGCACTCGACCTCGATGACGCACAGGCCGTAGAGCTTGTGCGGCAGGACATCGCTCGGCAGGACTCGCCAGCGACCCTTGCACGACGAGCAGCGCGCCAGGGCCACGCGGATGGTCAGCTCGACCGTGCGCAATTCGCCATGGCGGTCGCGCTGGAGCACGATCAAGGCCCGCACAACCACAGTCGTGCTCAACGCCAACGTCGCCGTCCCTTCATGGGGGCAGCGCTTTCCGTCGGGAAGCTGCAGACGGCCTTCCCGAAGCTGCTGCTCGTAGGTACTGTACGGGACATCAATCGCGATCGGCATGGGTAATGCACGCCGATGGCAGTGGAGAGACGGTGGTACCCGTCTCTCCACATCTCACTCATCGGGGCGGATCGATCACGGTATTCATCGCAGAGGATGAGCGTGAGTACGAGGCGATGAGTTCTTCCTCTCTCGACCTCTGAGCGCCATGAGACCGTGAGCCGTGTGCCTGAGTTGAGGCTCGCTGAGACCGTGAGTCCCCCTCCCAAACCGCCTGAGCCTGTAGGCTCTGGGCCCGTGAGCTTGAGAGGAGAGAGCCCGAACTGATCTGTGGCTACGAGCTATGAACTGTCCGAACTAGCGTGAGACGCGAGCCCCGATCAGCGTGAGACGCGACAGGAGATCTGCCTCACGCGACGGATCTGGGCGTTGATGCAGTTTCGACTCCACCGTTTCGGCGGGTCACTGCGGGAGCCCTGCACCGCGCGGCGCGTCATGTGCTCGCGCAGTTCGCGCAGCGCGACCGTGCCGAACTCTGCCGGCGCCAGTGCGCCGAAGTGCTCGGTGAGCACATCGCCGGCCACTGCGAGGTTCGCGGCCTCGCCCGTCGGCGTGCCGTCGGGACGTCGGTAGTAGCCTCGCGCATGCTCGAGGAACTGCTAGACGAGGTCGCCGATGGTGAATCGAGCGGGCGTGTCGGCGGTCTCGTCGGGGATGCGCCTGCCGTTCGCCAGCCAACGGGCGAGGAAGAGTCCGAAGTCGGCCTCAGCCTGCGGGCCGGCCCGGCCGAAGGAAACGAAACGCCCGGCAAAGTAGGCGTAGGCGTGCTCCACACTGTCGCGGACACGGGTCTTGAGGGTGGGGAGCTTGGACATCGCGAGACTCCTGAAGAGGGTTCGTCATGCCGCGGCATGCGAATCCTTGTGGAATCGTCGCGCTGTCCTCTGGGACACGCTCGCGCAAGTGCGCGATCAACGAAGACTTGTAATGGTGGGCGATACTGGGCTCGAACCAGTGACCCCTAGCTTGTCGAAAGTCGCTGGGGATCCCACCAAAACGAGTGCATGTCAAACAAGCACAGTGATCTAGGGTTGATTCGCAAGGCTACGCAATCGCTCGCCCTTGTCAACGTAAGTGCTTATTTGTCGGCAGTAGCGGGTTTGAAAGCAGTAGTCAGGCGGGAGGTCGGTTGATCTCGCATCGGCTACATGTCCCATACTGCGCGTCAATGCTCCGGTCGCGCCACTTGGATACGCTGAGGAACATCTCCCACCGATCGAGGACTGAGGTCTCGATCCTCCCCCAGGCGTCCTCCTCGATCATGTCGGGATCAACGTGTCTCCCTTCGTGTTGCCTGACGCGCGTCCTCAGCGTGCTCTCCTTGAGTCCATAAGCGTTGGCGTAGTCTGACAACTTCACGCGGGCCGCAAGAACCTCTCGCTTGGACGTCGGGTTCCGTCTGAGGTTTCGGATGCCCCTGAGGAGATCCACGAACGTCGCCATCTCCTCCGCCGTCGGCC
>JAQBGU010000156.1:0-4212 GCA_032128375.1 Deltaproteobacteria bacterium
ACGACGGCGACCTCGACCTCTACGTGACCCGAGACAACCTGCTGCCGAGGGATGATTTCATCCATGTCGAGTCGCATACGCTGTTCGAAAACAACGGGGACGCGACCTTCCGCATCGCCAACAACGAGGCGTTTGCGACCGGGATCCGGCCCAAAGTCGGCACCGCGGCGATCGGGGACTACGACAATGACGGGCGTCTCGACATCTACGCCCCGGCGTCTCAGTTAGGCGGAAACATCTTGAGCGAGGGCGGGCTGTTGCACAATGGCGGGAACCGTTCGAACAACTGGATCCACGTGGACCTCGAAGGCGTCACAAGCAACCGCGACGCGTACGGCGCTCGAATCACCGTCACGACCGGCTCGACCTCCCAGATCCGGGAGGTGTACACATCGGCCGTGGATGTCGGCACGGCCCACTTTGGGCTCGGCACAGCGGAGCGGATCGACTCCATCGATGTGCGATGGCCGAGCGGGATCGTCCAGCGACTCAACGGCGTCGCGGTCAACCAGCATCTCGACATTCTGGAGTGCCCCGACGCAGATGGGGACCAGCGGTGCGAATCGCCAAATCGTTTTCTCGCCATCGACATCAAGCCCGGCAGCGATCTCAACCTGATCAACGTCCTCAGTCGTGGCGTCACCCCGGTGGCCCTCCTCGGCTCGGATGCTTTCGACGTAGCAGACGTAGACGTGACTACGCTGGCCTTCGGTCCGAAAGGAGCGGCACCCGCCCACGTTCGCGGCGGCCACCCCGAAGATGTGAACGGCGACGGGCTGACCGATCTCGTCTCCCACTACCGCACGCTGGAGACGGGAATTGCGTTCGGAGACAACGAGGCATGTCTCACCGGCGAGACCCGCGACGGCACGCCGTTCCAAAGCTGCGATGGCATAACGACCGTACCTTCCTGTGGGATCGGCTTCGAGCTGGCGTTGCTGCTGCCGCCGCTGATGTGGGCACGCGTCCGCCGCAGGCGCATATCCCAATAGACGCAATCCATTTGTCTCCGGGCCGGCCGGGCCTCGCCGTTTCACTCGGCGCTCCTGTCAGGCCACCGAATCAGAGCCACTGAACGAACCGAGGATTCGCTCCGGGGGTTCGAGTACAGACGTGATAGCGTGGCGCGAGCGAACCGCCTTCCGTCCCCGCATTTTGCGAAGAGGCCCCATGTCAAACGCGCCCAACGATCGAACCATCGCGATGGGTACCAAATTCGCGTTCGGTGTTGGACAAATGGCCGAGGGCTTGAAGAACACCTCGTTCGGCCTGTTCGTGCTGTTCTACTACAGCCAGGTCCTCAATGTGCCCGCGAGCCTGTGCGGCCTGATTCTATTCATTGCGCTGTTGTTCGACGCGGTGACCGACCCGCTCGCCGGCTCGCTGTCGGACAACTGGAAATCGCCGCGCGGGCGACGACACCCGTTCATGTACGCGGCGGCCCTACCGCTCGCACTTTCATTTTGGGCCTTGTTCTCGCCACCGGACCTGTCGACCAACGGCTTGGCGATCTGGCTACTGGTGTTTTCGGTGCTCACCCGCGGCGCGATGACGCTGTATCACGTACCTCACCTCGCGTTGGGCGCGGAGCTGACCGAAAATTTCGAAGAGCGCACATCGATCGTCGCGTTCCGGCAGGCGTTTGGGTACGTGGGCGCGCTCACCGCCTCCGGTCTGGCATTCGGCTATTTCTTCGTCGAGTCGATGGGGGGTCGGTTGAACGCCGCCAGCTATCCCGGCTTCGCCACGGTGCTCTCCTTGATGATGGTCGTCACCATCTGGATATCGGCGTATGGCACGCGCCGCGAAATCCCGCATCTGCCAGTCGCCAGCGCAAGACAATCCGATAGCGTGATCGGGCAACTGGTCCACGACACACGGGCGGCGTTCCAGAACCAATCGTTTCGTTGGCTATTTGGCGGCGTGCTGATCCTTTTCGTGATGGTCGGCGTCAACCAGACGTTGGATATCTACGTC
This sequence comes from Deltaproteobacteria bacterium, assembly GCA_032128375.1. GTDB lineage: Bacteria > Myxococcota_A > UBA9160 > UBA9160 > SMWR01 > JAJDAM01. Next base: position 1,978 of record JAQBGU010000156.1, read on the forward strand.
TTTCAGTATTTTTGGGAGCTGCAGGATTCGCAGTTTCTGCTGCTGACCGTCGCGACTCCGCTGGGCTTGATCTTCGGTACTCCGTTTGTCCGGCCCCTGCATACTCGTTTCGACAAGAAGGTCGGGCTGCTCATCGGTGTTGGGGGATGGGCGACATTACAGATTCTGCCCGTTGCGCTGAGGCTATCCGGCTGGTTTCCCGACAACGGTGACAGCGCGCTCGTGCCCACGCTCGTTGTGTGCCGGTTCCTGCAGGGCATGATCGTGCAACAGGCCTTGGTGAGCTTCGGATCGATGATGGCAGACGTCGCCGACGAGCACGAACTCTCCTCGGGCCGGCGCACCGAGGGCATCTTCTTCGGCGCGGTGGCGTTTTCGGGAAAACTCTCGAGCGGCCTCGGCACCTTCTTTGGCGGGATCGGACTCGATCTGATCGCGTTTCCGCGCGGCGTCGGCATCCAGACGGCCGCGGACGTCGACCCCGTCACGATCGTCGAGCTCGGAATCATCTACGGGCCCGTCGTCGCAACTTTCGGAATTGTTTCTGTATGGTGTTTCACCCACTACGGTCTCGACCGCACACGACACATCCAGATCGTCTCCGAACTACAGAAGCTCCGAGCCCAGCGCGCCGATAGGAGCGTGCACGGCAGATGAGAGGCGCCTGGCTCGTTGGGTGGGTGGGGAAGCTGCTACTCGCACTCGGAGCGATGGCGTTGCTGACCGCGTTTCTCGAGGTCGGCGTGCGCATCGCCGGCTACCAACCGATCCACGATGTGTACTCGAAGCCGTCCAAGTTCTGGCAGAAAGATGGGTTGCTGGGCTGGTCGCACGAACCGGGCGCTGCGGGGCTGTACGTCGGACCGAGGCCGTTTCCGATCGCGTATCGAACGGAGATTCGAATCGGGTCGCTCGGATTGCGCGGGCCGGAAGTCGAACCACTGCCTCCCACCGGCTACCGGATCTTGACGATGGGCGATTCCTACACGGTCGCCTTCGAGGTGGCGTACGAAGAGACCTTCACGTCGCAGATCGGCGAGATCCTGAACGCCCAGTTCGAGTTCCCAATCCAATCGATCAACGCCGGCGTACGCGGATACGGTACCGATCAGAGCTACTTGTATTTTCGCGAGCGCGGATTCCGGCTAGCGCCAGACCTCGTGGTGTTCGTGCACTCGGACAACGATTTCATCGACAACATCACGCTGCATCGTCCGCGGCGCCCGTTCGGTAAACCGGTTCTGGCGTTGCGGGACGACGGCAGCCTCGACCTGATCGGTTCGCCAGCGCCCGACTTCCCGGCGTGCGAGGATCGCGTGCTGGACGCGGCGTTCGAGCCGATCACACGCCGCTCGTGGATCGACACGGCCTGGTGCCACGTGCGAATGAACGGCGCCGATCACTCAGCGCTGTTCAGCCTGGTCGTGATGCGCCTGCTGCGAATTCCGGCTGTGCTCCACAGCGTAATCAATGCCCAGCTTCGCAACCCGTTGATCGCGTCGACCGCCCACGCGGATATTCGCGCGATCAACACCGCCGAAGCGCTGACGGGCGCCATCCTCGTCGAGCTCGAGCGCGTGGTGGGCCGGCGCGGCGCGGACTTCCTTTTGGTGATGGCTCCGCCACAGGTCGCGAGGCTGCAACCCGGCCTGCTCGAGAGTCACCAGATCGTCGCCCAAAACGTCGAATTGAACGCACCGGTCTCACAGCTCGTGTGGAAGAACGACTCGCATCTGACCCCCTTTGGCCACCGCGTGTTCGCCGAATCGCTCGCTCCGCTCGTGGCCGAACGGATCCAGGCTTCCCGAGGGCCTGTCCCACTTCCGCAACACTGAAGCGTTCGCGGTTACTGGGGAGTGCAGCGACTGATCACGTCGTACATCGCGCCGGTGACGAGACTGAGGTCGGCCGGCTCGATGATGTAAGGCGGCATCGTATACACGAGGCGGCCAAACGGGCGAATCCAGACACCGGCCTCGACGAACGCCGGCTGTACGACCGCCATATCCACCGGAGCGTGTAGTTCCACCACCCCGATCGCGCCGAGCACGCGAACGTCCGCGACCGACGGTAACGCCGCGCACGGCGACAACTCGCGACGCAGCTGGTCTTCGATGGCGGCGATCCACTCACGCCAGGGCTCGCGGTCGAGCAGGGCCAGGTTCGCGAGCGCCGCCGCGCACGCCAACGGGTTGCCCATGAAGGTCGGCCCGTGCATCAACGCGCCGACCTCGG
>JAQBGU010000157.1:0-12087 GCA_032128375.1 Deltaproteobacteria bacterium
TGCGTCGACGCTGCCGATGCCGAATACCCCGGTTTTCGCGAGCTGATCTTCGACGCGAAGGGTGAGCTCCGGCGCTTCGTGCGCGTGGCCGTCAACGGGGAAGTGGTCGGAAACGGTGCGGCCGATGTTCGGCTCGCGGCAGAAGACCGCGTCCAGATCTTGGCATCCGCTGCCGGCGGATAGCCGATCCGAGGAGGTACGAGCGATGGCAGGACCCAGTGGAGACCGCCTGATCCGGGTCGACATGACCGCGCGCACGGCCGTAATCGAGCCCTACCCGGAAGATTGGAGGCTCCTCGGCGGACGCGCTCTGTCGGCGCGGATCCTCATCGAGGAGTGCGATCCGGGTTGCGATCCGCTGGGCGCCGACAACGTTTTGGTGCTCGCACCCGGCGTGCTGTCTGGAACCTCCGCACCCACCTCAGGGCGTCTGTCGGTCGGCGGCAAGAGCCCATTGACTGGTGGCATCAAAGAATCGAATGTCGGCGGCAACCCGGGCCAGGACCTGATGAAGCTCGGCTACCGCGCCATCGTGGTGAAGGGAAAGCCCGCGGACCCCGAGGCCCGCTACGCGCTCGACGTGACCGCGGACTCGGTCCGACTGCTTCGGGCCGACGAGCACAAGGGCAAGTGGAACTACCGACTCATCGACGACCTCGCGAAGAGCTACTCCCGGTCCGCGTCGTTCATCTCCATCGGGCCCGCGGGAGAGATGCAGCTCAAGGGCGCGTCGGTAGCCTGCACGGATTCAGAGCAGGAACGCCATCCCGCGCGCCACGCCGGCCGCGGTGGTCTCGGCGCAGTGATGGGCAGCAAGGGTCTCAAGTACGTCGCGATCGACGCAGAGCGTCGCCCGGTTCGGCGGCCGGCAAAGCCCAAGGAGTTCGCCGCGCTCGGCAAGAAGTACACGAAGACCTACCTGGCCGGCCCGGCCAAGCAACCGTTCCCGAAATGGGGAACCAGTGCGGGCGTCACTGAGGCGAACGCGATCTACACGTTTCCGTATCGCAACCGGGTGGAAGGCCGTTCGCCCGACGTCGAGACCTTGGACGGAATGCGCATCGTCGAGAGCTTCGAAACACGCGGCGGAGGCATGCACAACTGCATGACCGGCTGCATCGTGCGGTGCAGCAACATCGTTCACGATGCCGACGGCAACTACAAAACCTCCGCGCTCGAGTTCGAAACGTTGACGCTGCTCGGATCGAATTGCGGAATCGCGAGCTGGGAGGACGTGGCCGATCTCGATCGCCTATGCGACGAGATCGGGGTCGATACGATCGAGACGGGTGCCGCGATCGCGGTGTACATGGACTCTGGCGGTATGGAGTTCGGCGATTCGGAGGGTGCCAAGCGCATCTTGCACGAGATCGCCGCGGGCACCGAACTCGGCCGCGCCATAGGCGACGGTGTGGTGGCGATCGGCCGGTCGCGCAAGCACCACCGCGTTCCGGCCGTCAAGGGCCAAGCGATCCCGGCCTGGGATCCGCGTCCGTTGAAGGCAGCCGGGGTTACCTACTGCACCAGCCCCATGGGAGCGGACCATACGGCCGGGCTCGTCGTGAAACCGGGCCAGCCATACGAGGAGGCGGTGCGCGACTCCCAGGAATCCCAGATCCTCAATGCGGTCTGCGACTCGTCGGGTTTCTGCCAGTTCCTGATGCCGAACCTCGACGAGATTCGCGAGTTCTACGGCCTGCTCTACGATGAGGAGGTCACACGCGAGCGGATCGCCGACTACGGCTGGCGGTGCCTCGAGGACGAGTGGAAATTCAACCGCCTCGCCGGTTTCGGCAGCGCCGACGATCTCATGCCGGACTGCATGAAGCAGGATCCGATCGGCCCCGCCCGTTTGGTCTGGGATGTGGACCCGGAGTTGGTAGCTCGCGCCTACCAGCGATTCGAGCCGCGCGACGAGCTCTTCGAGGCGCGACCCAGCTGACGGGGCTCGGGGTAAGCGGCCTCAATATCTGCAGTTTCGGGTCTCTCGCCCGATCATCGACAATCGGCCTTGATACGATCGCGACGATTGATGCGCGGCCTAATGCCCGACGCGTGACGCGCGGTCGGATGGGAAGCGACCCAGGCGGTCCGACGTTCTCGACGACAACTCTGACACCAGGAGCCACGTTGCAATCACCGAGCCGCAAATCAGCCAGCTGTTGAAACGTGCGGCGGACGATGGGGCGATCAGGGGAACGGGAGGATATGCTCAGAAACCATCACATCATCAGCTGGCGTGGCCCGATTGAGGTATCCCAATGATCCAAGACTACCCTGTCTCAGAACGGCCTACCTGGCGTCCGATCGCGCAGGAGGTTCTCGGCTTCGCGGCGGCGGCTGTGCTGTATCCGTTTGGCATGATGCGGTCGCAGCGTCGCACCCGTCGGCAACCGCTTCAGCGGACGGTCGTGCTCGTGCACGGCTACCTGGCCAACAGGTCCACCTTGTTCCCGCTGGCCGCGTACCTTCGACTCCAGGGCATCGAACAGGTGCTTTCCTTCAATTACGACTCGGGCGCCGGCGTCGATCAGGCCGCGCAGGCGTTGCGCGAATACTTGCGCAGACACGTCCGGGGTGGCCGCATCGATCTCGTTTGTCACAGCCTTGGCGGACTGGTCGCTCGCGTTTACATTCAAGAACTCGGCGGTTCGCGCCGGGTCGATCGCTGTGTCACGTTGGGAACGCCACATCAGGGCACCTACGGATCCTATTGGCTCTGGTCGCGCGTGGGTCGAGAGCTTCGCCCTGATTCTTCTTTGCTGACTCGGTTGCAGAGATCACGTGGCAACGCCCCCGGCGTCCGCTTCGTTTCGTTGATCGCAGGCTCCGACAACCTCGTTTTTCCTCGGGTGTTTGCAGGTCATGACGAAGAAATTCACCTCGGCGATCTCGGGCACGTTTCGATGCTCTTCTCGCCGAGAGTGCTGCGCGTTGTCGCAGAGATTCTGAGGGAGTCGACTGTTCCGACTCGAGAGGCGGAGCCAACCCTTGTGTGCGCCCTCTGACAACGCGCAGTAGCTGACCATCGATCCGATTCGCTCCCGAGCTCCATGGTTCGACAGGGGAGGGTAAACCGTGACCCGAGTGATCGCAGGCAGCTGTCTGTGCGGAGCGATCGGCTACGAGATGCTTCAGCAGCCACAGTGGGCCCATTACTGCCACTGCCAGCGCTGTCGCAAGTCCGGAGGCAGTGCGTTTGCTGCGAACATATTCGTGCCTCTCGACGCGTTTCGGTACACGCGAGGCGAAGACAATCTCGCATCGTACAAACCACCAGACGCCGAGCGATTCACTCACGTCTTTTGCCAGGTGTGCGGCTCGAGCCTTCCGTTCCTGAATGTGGCCCGAGGCCTCGCGGTGGTCCCGATGGGCAGCCTCGACGACGATCCAGATCACCCGCCGGACGCGCACATCTTCGTCGCTTCGAAAGCAGCCTGGTTTGCGATTACTGATTCACTTCCGCAGCATTCGTCACAGCGCGAGGACCGATCGAGTACATCCAAATGAAATACCTCGAAGCCCAAGCCGGAGACCCGTTCGACCCAACAGCACTCCTGACCCGCTGCATCGAGGCAGACACGGAATTTCTTCTGCTCGACGAAGCCGTGATTCCCGCTGACTTTTTCGATTTGAGTAGCGGCCTCGCGGGCGAGCTGCTCCACAAGCTCACGACCTATCGGGTTCGTCTCGCCGGCGTAATCCCCGACCCGTCCATTTACCCGGCTCGCTTCCAGGATTTCGTTCGCGAGGCCAACCGCGGTTCCGAGTATCGGTTCTTTTCTACCCGCCAGGCGGCCATAGACTGGTTCGAGTCGGCTGATTGACTCCCCGGCCGCAGGAACGGGGCGTGCAGTACCTCGAAGAGGTCGACTATCGCGATCCACATTTCGGCGACTTCTACGACGAGCTGCCGCTATGGTCGGCGCCCTTCGGGCTGCGTTTGCTCGACCGCGTTCCGATGCGGCCACACCTGACGATTCTCGATGTTGGGGCCGGCACTGGCTTCTTGACGGTCGAACTAGCACAGCGCTGCGGTGCTGAATCGAGAGTCATCGCAGTCGATCCGTGGACTGCGGGTACGAACCGACTTCGCAAGAAGCTCGAGCGACTGGAGCTGAGCAACGTTGTGTTGCTGGAGCAGGCAGCAGAAAATTTGGCGCTTCCCGATGCGTCAGTCGATCTCATCGTGTCGAACCTTGGAATCAACAATTTCCAGAATGTCGATTCGGTCCTGCGAACACTGTTCGCGTAGCGAAACCCAACACGAGTTTTTTCTTCACGACGAATCTCGAAGGTCATATGGCCGAGTTCTACGACGTGTTTCGGGAAAGCCTGATCGAAGTGGGGCAAGCCGACCGGCTCGACGGATTCGACGACCATGTCCGCCACCGCGGGACCGTTGATTCGGCAAGGGAAATGCTTCTGAAAGCGGGCTTCGCAGCCGTCGACACAGAAACGGACAGCTTTCGAATCCGCTTTGCGGATGGGAGTGCAATGCTTCGCCACCACTTCATCCGGCTGGGTTTTGTGCAGGAGTGGAAATCCCTCGTCGCAGCCGAGCTGCTCGAAACGACGTTCGAGACCCTCGAGCGCAAGCTCAACACAGTCGCTACGCGACATGGTGAGTTGGTGCTGACGGTTCCGATGGCATTGATAGAAGCACGCAAGTAGGTGTGCGCGGATCCAAACTTCGCCTTTACCTTAGTAGCGTGTAGCGTGCGAATTTCCTGGCGAGGGTGCACCCTCGCGAATCGGGGCGGGAGGAGTCCGCGTGAAGATTCGAGTGGCCGAAGCATCAGACGTCGAACTCATGGTCCGCTTATCGGAAGTATTTCGGGAATCGCTCACCACGTACTCCCCGATCTTCTGGCGCATGGCGGACGATTCTCTCGAGAAGCAATCCGCCTGGTTTCGGATCCTTCTCGCCTCGCCGAGCGTCATTGCCCTCGTCGCGGAGGCTGACTCCTCGCTGTCGGGTTTTCTGATCGCCAGCGTGCAGCAGGCCCCGCCCGTCTACGCGCCGGGCGGACCCGTGTGTCAGATCGATGACTACTGCATCGCCCCCGATGCCCAGTGGTCTGGCGTCGGCTCCGAGCTGCTCGAAGCCGTCGAGGCGAAGGCGCGTGACCGCGGTGCAGTCCTCTCGGTTGTCATATGCCCGCATCTGGCCGCCGAGAAAAGGGGCTTCCTCGCGAAGCGCGGCTTCGAGGTCACAGCGGAGTGGCACGTTCGGAAACTATGAAAGGACGACGTCGTTTTGCGGCGTTCGAGCAGGGGGTATTGTCTCGCCTTCGAGGTCGCGGGCGGACTCACTCCATCGAGAGCAACCCCGCCCAAAGACGCAGGATAGGGTCGTCGTGCTGTGCAGTTTGCGAAGAAGCTCCGCCCGCGTGTACGCAGCGGAGAGATCACCTGCAGTGTGAGAATCTGGAAGCAACCCCGTGTGAAGGTCGGGGGCTTGTACCCGCTTTCGCCCGGCGAAATCGAGGTGATATCGATCCAGGTGATGAACCGCGGCGACATCACACTCGAGCTGGCCCGCCGCTCCGGCTTCGAGAGCATTTCGGACCTGATGGAGATCGCGCAACACGGCAGCGGTGAGAACGTCTTTCTCGTCGAGTTCGTGTATCACGACTAGGCGGTTGACACGAGACGGGTCAACCGAAGATCGGGCGAAGCGAGATCGCAACCCGTTGCGCGCCGGCCGCTGCGCGGCGAAAGCTTCTTCGTCGCCGATCCAGCTTGGATCGGGCTCGGACTCGCGGCTAGACTGGTTCCCCGAAGAGGTGACCCAAATGACACAGAGCGTACCCCGACTGCATTCCGCCGATTCGATCGAATCCATCGTTTCCGCGTTGGTCGAAGCTGGAGCCGTGATCGGCGAGGGACTGCTGTCCGACGACATCGTCAGCCGCTTCAACGCGGAGATCGACGATTGTCTGGCGGCGGCGGAACCCGATCGCCAGCTCGTCAACCCGTTGATCGGCGCCTTCTTCGGCGCGCAGACGCGACACATTACCGGCGTCGCCGCCAAGTCCCGGATCTTTTGCGAAGAAGTGCTGTGTGACCCCGTGTTGCTCGGAATCTGCGACGCGATATTGCTGCCGTCGTGCGCGCGCTACCAACTCAACATTGCTCACGTGCTCGATCGAGGGCCAGGCTCCCCGCAGCAGTTCTTGCACCGCGATGAGCTGGTTTGGTCGCACTTACCACGGCCGCACGCCGAGGTGCAGGTTGCATCGGTGATCGCGCTCGAAGAGTTCTCGGCCAGTAACGGTGCGACACGCGTCGTGCCCGGCAGCCATCGCTGGCCACTCGAACGCCAGGCCCAAGCCAGCGAACTGGTAGCGGCAGAAATGAAGGCCGGCGCGGCGATCATCTACCTGGGCTCCACGATCCACGGTGGCGGACCGAATACGACTGTCGATCGCCGCCGGCGTGGCATGCACCTGAGCTATACGCTCGGCTGGCTGCGCACCGAAGAAAACCATTATCTGTCGACACCACTGGATGTTGCCCGGACGCTTTCGCGTCAAGCGCAAGAGTTGCTCGGGTATGCGGCCCACGACGCGGTCGCGACCGGCGGCGGCTACCTGGGTACGGTCGATACCCGCGATCCAGTGGAGATGCTCGAGTCCGGCGAGATCTGAGGTTTCTCGACCGACGGCCGCAGCCAGGAATTTGACTGGGTCAGACGACGACGTGGAAGCTTTCGCCGCGCAGCGGCGAACGCGCAGCTAGTGCTAGTGAAGCTGGTGGCAAACAGGGTGTCGCCACCGGATCAAGCCAGGTTCGAGATCTGCGCCGCGGATCTCCGCACCGACGGCATACAGGCTGGACCTGGATTTCGCTCACGGGACTTCTTCCGCGCTTCACGAGTGTCCCGCATCTTCCGGCCGCGCAAGCGCGGGTGTATTGTCCACGTTTCTCGCAGGGGACGCTGGGAAAACTGAAGCCGCACGTCGAGACGCACTCGGTCCGGTCGGCCGGGAAGTTGGGGAGCCGATGATCGAGTACGACACCAAGCGCTGGGCTCAGATTGTGTTTCGCGTTCACGGCAGTGTCTTGCCGCGTATCGCCGGGCGCATCACGGCAGTCGTACTCGTTGCGGCGGTCATCACGTTCGGGCAGCTGGCCATGGCCTGGAATGTGCCGACCTCGAGAACTCTTCACGCGCTCGTGGGTGTCGCGTTGGGCTTGCTTTTGGTGTTTCGAACCAACTCTTCGTACGACCGATTCTGGGAGGGACGGGTTCTGATCGGCGCGATGGTGAACAACACGCGGGACCTGGCCCGACAGACGGCCAGCTATCTCGCCGATTCTCCGGAACCCGTTCGTCACCGCATCGGGCACTACATCATCGCGCTGTTCGCAACGATCCGGCGTTCGCTGCGTCGCGAACGCAAGGCGCCCGAGTTGGACGAACTCCTGAATGAGGACGAGCGCGAGCAGCTGATGCACACCAGCGCACCGCCGCTGCTCGTCGCGCGCTGGCTGTCCGACCAGCTCGCGGCCGAGGCGAAGGCGGGACGGCTGCCCGAAGAGCGGCTGCGCATGATCGACGCTGGGATCAGTGATGTCATCGATCAATGGGGTGGTGCGGAGCGAATCCTGAAGACTCCGGTACCGTTTGCTTACGCCCATCACATCAAGGGCTTCTTGATGATCTTCTGCTTGACCGCACCGTTGGCGCTCTTGGAGACCATGGGTTGGTACACGCCGATCGGTGCGGCGATCATCGCATACGGGCTCTACGGCATCGACGAGATCGGGATCGAGATAGAAGAGCCCTTCGGTTACGACGTCAACGATCTGCCGATGGACGGCATCGGCGAGACGATCGCGCGCAACGTCTCGGATATTCTCGGGCTCCAACAAGACCGCGTCGTGCCCGTGCCGCAGGTTGGGAAGGCGGGTGTGTATCAGTAGCGAAAATCCGGACAGCGCCGACGAACGAATCTTCGGGGCATCAGATCCGAAGTACCGGTCTGCGAAGGCGCCGGCGCCGCGCGCGCGCATCGATCCCGACGCTGCCAAGGGGTGGTTTTGGCGTCTGTGGCCGCTGCTTGCGGCGCGTCGCGGGCTGCTGCTGGCGGGGTTCGTCTGCGCCGGCCTGATGATTGCCGGCAGCGTTGCGTTTCCTCGCGTGGTGATGAGCACGATCGATCTTGCGCTCACAGAGCGCAGCCACCCCATCGCGAAGTTCGCGTGGATTCTGGTCGGGATCGCTCTTGTGTCGGGGCTCGGCTCCGCGGTGTTTCGCTATTCGATCCAGAAGGTCAGCATGCTGATGGAGTACGACCTGCGGGCCGGAATCTACGAGCACATGCTGGGCCTGTCGTTCTCCTTCTACGACCATGCTCAAACCGGCCAGCTGATCTCTCGCGCGAACGGGGATATTCGCGCCGTTCAGCTGTTCCTGGCCTTTGCGCCGATGATGGGGCTCACCGCGTTGAGCTTCGCGGGCTCGATCGCGGTGATGTTGAGCATCAGCCCGCTGCTCACGTTGATTGCTCTCGTTCCGATTCCCGGCGTGTACTACGTGGGAATGAAGATGCGCACGAAACTTTTTCCGATTTCGTGGTTGCTTTCGGCGCGCATGGCTGAAGTGGCGACCATCGTCGAAGAGAGTGTGGCCGGAGTTCGGATCGTAAAATCCTTCGCTGCGGAAGAGCACCGGATCGGTCTGCTTGCCCAAGCGGCGGCGCGCTTGCGCTGGGTCGCGCTGAAGCAGGTATCGATTCGTTCGGGCTTCGCCCCGATGATGGAGAGCTTGCCCCGCATCGGTCGGGCGCTGGTGCTACTGGTCGGCGGCTGGATGGCCATCGAGGGTTCGCTCTCGATCGGTGCGCTGGTGGCGATCAACATGTACTTCGCCGGCCTGCAGGCGCCTTTCATGATCCTCGGTTTTCTGATGATCATGAGTCAGCGTGCCGCAGCCTCGTCTCAGCGCATCTATGCGATCTTCGACGAGGTGTCGGACATCCAGGATCGCGAGGGCGCCGAGGACATCGAGATCTCAGAAGGTCGCGTGGAATTCGACAAGGTGAGTTTCGGCTACGCGGACGGCAAAGATGTTCTGACTGACCTCGATTTGAAGATCGACCCCGGCGAAACCGTGGCCGTGGTGGGTCGGACCGGCTGTGGAAAATCCACGCTGATGCGCCTGCTGCCGCGCTTTTACGACGTTCGCAAAGGGTACATCCGCATCGATGGCGTCGATCTCCGCGACGTGACCATTGCGAGCCTGCGGCGTGCGGTCGGTCTGGTGCTCGACGAGCCGTTTCTGTTCTCGGAATCGATCCACGACAATATCGCCTACGCGTGTCCGGATGCCACGCGTCACGAAGTGGAAGAGGCCGCCCGCTGTGCGGATGCGCACGGCTTCGTGAGTCAATTGGAACACGGCTATGACACAGTGATTGGCGAGCGCGGATACACGCTATCGGGAGGACAGCGCCAGCGTATCGCCATCGCCCGAACGCTGCTCGCGAACCCGCGCATCCTGGTACTCGACGACGCGACCAGTTCGTTGGACGTGAAGGTCGAGCAGCAGATCCACAACGCGCTGCGCAAGCTGTTCGAGGGCAGAACGACGCTGATCATCGCGCATCGACTCTCGACCATCGCACTCGCCAAGCGTGTCGTGCTCGTCGACGAAGGTCGCATCGTCGCAGACGGAACCCACGAAGAACTGCTGCGCAGCGTGCCTGCGTATGCGGAAATTCTGACTCGGCAGGAGCAGTAATGGGTTTCCCGATGGGAATGGGGCCGCCGGGTTCATTCGGGGGTTTCGGCGGGCAGCAGAGTACGGGATTGCCCTTCTCGGGGATTCCGCCCGAGTACGCGGCCCACGTCGATGCGCTGCTGGCCGACGAGGAAGAGATCCCGATCCCCGACGTCGACTTCGACCAGGTCGATCCCGGCGAGGAGCCCTTCACGCTGCGCACCTTCTTGCTCCCCCACCGGTTTCGCTTCGCGGCAGCCATCGGGCTGATCAGCCTCAACGCGCTGCTGTTGCAGGTCGGCCCTTGGCTGCTGCAGATCGGCATCGATGACGGTGTATTCGCTCGCGATCTGGCAGTACTGCAGGCCGTCGTGGCGGTGTACTTCGCGGCGATCGCGGCGAATTTTTTCGTCTCCCGGCAACGCATCCAGTTCACCGGGCGCCTTGGTCAGCAGTTGATGCTGGGACTGCGCGTCAAGCTCTTCACGCACCTGCAACGGCTCTCGCTGGATTTCTATACCCGGGAGAAGGCTGGGCGCATTATGGCTCGCATGACGAGCGACCTGCCGGCGATGGAGCAGCTGATCCAGGAGGGTGTCGTCAATCTGGTCACGCAGGCGATGACCTTGGTGGTCGTGTCGGGCTTTCTGTTCAGCATGGATGTGAAACTGACGCTCGTGGTGTTGGTCGGAGTGGTTCCGGGCATGCTCGCGCTCACACTGTGGTTTCACCGCAATTCGAGTCTCCGGTATGCGGCTGCGCGGGAGCGAATCGCCGATGTGATGGCCGACCTTCAAGAGAGCTTGTCGGGCGTTCGCATCGTCGCGCTCAATAGCCGGCAGGACTTCAATACGCGCCGTCACCGCGCCGTGATCGACGACTACACCGAGACCAATCTCTCCGCGGCGAAGCTGGCAGCGATCTACGGCCCGGCGGCGAACTTCGTGGGCTCGCTGGGCCAGATCGCGGTGCTGATCATCGGCGGCACCATGGTTTATTCGGGCGAACTCAGCGTCGGCAAGGTCTCTGCTTTCGTGCTCTACATCAGTGCGTTCTTCGAGCCGATTCAACAACTGGTCCAGCTACACAACACCTACCAGCAGGGCCAGGCGGCGGTGGGAAAGATTCGCGCGGTCTTCGCGACAAGCCCGAGCGTTCCCGAATCGGCCCATGCCCGGGAACTCCCGGAAATACAGGGTGAGATTCGGTTCGAGGACGTGAGCTTCGGCTACGAGGACAAAAAGCTCGTGCTGCGCGGCCTCGATTTCAGCATCGAGCCAGGCGAGACCTTCGCGCTGGTGGGAGAAACGGGCGCTGGAAAGTCCACCATCGCGAAGTTGGTGACTCGCTTCTACGACCCTCAGCAGGGTCGCGTGCTGGTGGATGGTCACGATCTCGTCGATCTGCGCTTCGACTCGTTGCGTCGTCAGCTTGGCGTCGTACCCCAGGAGCCCTTCCTGTTTGCCGGAACGATTCGCGAGAACATCGCGTTCGCACGCCCTGGTGCCAGTGACGAACAGGTCGAGTCGGCTTGCACGGCGGTGGGGATCGACGAACTGCTCGCCGGCCTGCCCGACGGCATCGACACAGCGTGCCACGAGCGAGGCGTGACGCTTTCGTCAGGCGAGCGTCAACTGATCGCATTGGCGCGCGCGTTTCTCGCGCAACCACGCGTATTGATCCTCGACGAAGCCACATCGAACCTCGATCTGATGACCGAGTCGCTGATCGAGCGCGCACTCGACACGCTGTTGGAAGGGCGAACCGCCATCCTCATCGCTCACCGCCTCAGCACGGCGATGCGCGCCAACCGAATCGCCGTGGTGTCCGAAGGCCGGATCGTCGAGATCGGCTCCCACGCAGAGTTGTTGCGCCAGGGCGGTTCGTACGCCTCGCTGTTCGAGACCTGGCAACGCCACGGCGGTCACAGCCGCCATGCGGCGGACAGCTGAATGGCGTGTTGGCGCGGGTTGTCTCGCAGGAGGCGGCTCGATGATCTCGCCGACGAGCCTCGATCGACTCGACCGGCGAGAATCGGCTTTCACACTGTCAGCGTTGTGGTCCGAAGAATGGGTCTGAATGATCGCGCACGGTGTCGCGAAACCACTCGGCCGCTGCTAGATCGCGTATTTCAGTTCATGCGCCGCGCAGCGGGCAATCGCCCGCGTTCTGATGCGCCCGAAGTAGCAGTCCTCCAACCATCCCGTCAGGTTCGTCCGCCACGGGAATTCTCGCTCCGCCAACACATCATCCACCGTCAGCCGCCTGGGTGTCACGCCCATCCGCACCGCGGGTGGGGCGTCCCGCTTCCGTTCCGAAACGCTCTTGATGTAGTTGCGCCAGACCAGCCAGATCGC
>JAQBGU010000158.1:0-8974 GCA_032128375.1 Deltaproteobacteria bacterium
GGGTACGCGACGAGATCGAACCGTGGGCGCGTCAGGTCATTCGCGACGCGCTCCCCGACCAACACCGCAAATTCTACGCGCAGCTACGCTTCCTGGTGGTCGCCGCACGCGACGACCAGGGGCAGCCCTGGGTAACGCTACTCGCGGGAGAGCCGGGCTTCGCGTCCTCGCCAAACCCGGCCGATCTCGCAGTCGCCGCCCTACCGGTCATCGGCGACCCGCTACACGACGCCATACACCGCGGCGACGACATCGGTGTGCTGGGAATCGAGCCGCACACGCGGCGGCGCAACCGCGCAAACGGTCGCGTGAGCGATCGCGCTGACGATCACTTTCGCTTGCACGTCGAACAGAGCTTCGGAAATTGTCCAAAACACATCACCGAACGCGTTGCGCGGCCGGTCGCTGGCTCGCCCCGGGCATCGCAGGCTCGGCGCAGCAAGGGATTATCAGATGCGGCACAGCGCTGGATCGCCGGCGCCGACACCTTCTTCATCGGTACCGGCTTTCGCGGTCGCGGCGAAAGCGTGACCTACGGCATGGATGCATCGCACCGCGGGGGACCGCCGGGGTTTGTGCGCGTGCTCGACGAGGAGACGCTGGCCTTCGACGACTACGCGGGCAACAACCACTACAACACGCTCGGCAACCTGGAATTGGACGCGCGCACCAGCCTTCTGTTCGTCGATTTCGAACGCGGTGCGCTACTCCACCTGTGCGGAAGCGCGCGAGTCCTGTGGGATGCTGACCAGCGCACGATCCGCTTCGCGCTCGACGAAGTTGTGGAGCGCCCGCACGCGTTGGCATTGCGCTGGAGTAGCCCGCAAGCCAACAGGCGCAAGCTTCGCGTGGCCACGATTCGCCGTGAGAGCAAGGACGTGCGCTCATTCACGCTCGTGCCCGTCGATGGACAACCGATATCGCCCTTCGTGGCGGGCCAATACCTGCCGGTGGGCCTATCGTTTGGCGCGCGCGAGCACCCGGTCGAACGCACCTATTCGCTATCGAACTCGCCGCGCGACCCGCACTACCGCATCAGCGTGAAGCGCGAAAGCCAAGGTCTGATGTCGCGGCAGCTGCACGACGAGGTTCGAGTTGGCGATATATTCGCTGCTGGACCGCCCACTGGCACGTTCGTGCTCGACCCGAGGTCGCCGCGGCCGGCCGTCTTGGTGAGTGCCGGAGTTGGCGTTACGCCGATGGTCGCCATGTTGCACGCACTAGCGGAAACTGAAACTCCGGTGATCTTCGTTCACGGTGCGCGCGACGGCCAACACCACAGCCTGCGCGACGAAATCCGCAACCTCGCCAGCGCCAATCCGAACGCGAAACTCCACGTCGCCTACAGCCGACCGGGTATCGATGACGTGGTGGGACGCGACTACCACTCGGCCGGGCGGGTCACCGCAAGCCTGCTCCAGAAATTGCTTCCCGCTCTCGATGCCGACTTCTATTTTTGTGGACCTGCGACATTCCTGGCGGACTTGCAACGCGGGCTTCGCGAAGCCGGTGTTCCAGCCAGCCAGATTCTCACTGAGTCGTTCTGAATCGACGCCTCTACCGATCTGCGTTGCCGAACTTCACTTTCGGAACGTCAGATGGGCTTCCACCCACGCGCAACGGGCCGGTCTTTGTTTCTCTTCTTCGCGAGCCCGCAACAGCCGAACGGGCCGATGCAGATCCTCTCACGCCACTGATGTGGAGTGCGTGGATTTCTCGCATCGCCTGCGCGTGAAGCGCAGCGAGAGGCCTAACAAGCCGGCAACCAGCAGCACGGAAGTATCGGGTTCGGGGGTGCTTCCGCTGAAGCTCCAATCGATCAGGTCGATTCCTTCGCCCGGAAAGGCCGAGATATCCAGAATCTCGAGCATCCAATCCCCCGACAACTCGAACCCATTGAAGCTGGCCAGAGATGCAGCGGGCAGCACCACGCCGAGGATATCCCCCGATCCGGGCGCTGGGCCCGCAGCGGAATCGTCAAAGACCGCATCCATTCGCGATCGGGGAAAGAAAACTCCGGTGCCGGTGTAGATCGCGACCGAAGTGCCACTCGCAACGTGCGTCAGAACGATCTGCAGGTCGGTGGCGTACGGATCCGCGGCGAGGTCATCGATCTCGAGCGCGACATTCAAGTCGCTGATGATGCCGGTTTCGGCCACATTGCAGCCGATGGCGGTCACGGTGGCGTTATCGACATCTGTCGCGCCGCCGCAGCTGGCTGAAAAGCCAGCGCTCGCGTGGCCGGCCGCCCCCAGCCAACAGACTGCAGTTGCCAGGGATGCAAGAAGTTGCGCGGTTCTCATGGCGGGACTCCATCACTTGCGGTTGCTCAGGCTCCATCGCGTATCGGAGAACACCTGAGTCAAGTGCAGTGAATAAGCCCCAGTTCTGGAAAATTCTGCCGATAGGCTGGATGGTGCAGGGCCCTGTGGGAATTTCGAAACGCTGAGGTACTGAACGGATGCGCCATCACAATCCACGCGGATTTTCCCGCGCGAGTCTTTCCAGCGTGAGTCTGGTCACCGCGAGTTTGGTCGTGATGTCCACTGCGCTCACAGCCGCGCGAACATCGACCGCAGACGCGGTTTTTGATTTCGAGTTCGATTCCTTCGCGGTTGCGGGATCGGTCACGTTCGCCGACGACTTCGAAGATGGCGACCGGGGTTCGGCCCCGACCTCGGCGCTGGTAGACCGGAGCGACGGTACGCTGACCCTGGAGGAGGGAGGTGCATTGGTTCTCTCCGATTCCGATGGGAGCGCGGAGACGATCACTGAAAGCACGCTGCTTCGAGCTGACACCGTTGTCCTCGAGTCGCTGCCGATCACCCATTCGGAAACGGGTACGACTACGGTGACAGGTGAACTATCGCCTTTGCCGGGTTTCATCCTGCCCACACCGGACCAGACGCGGCAATTTGCGGGTGTCGAACTCGGATCAACGACCCATTTCGATGTGACGAGCGTAGGAGTCATGCTCGCTGGCAATTCTGTCACGATCGTCTGGATGGAGGTCGTCGATGGAACGAGCACGATGCTGGGATCGGATGCCGTCCCACGCGGCGACGTGTCGACGTCGGAAGGCATCGTCCTCGAAATCTCGCTCGATCAGTCGATCGATTCGGCGCTGGCTCGATACAGTCTCGATGGCGGCTCGAGCTTCGTGGAGCAGGGAAGCTGGGACTCGCCGCCAGTGGCCGGCGGGTTTGATTTCGATCAGGATCTATTCGCACAGTTGAGCGCATCCGCGCAGACGGTCCCCGAACCCTCTCGTGCGCGACTCGGCGCCACGGGTCTTTTGCTATTGGCGCTGCTGCGCAGAGTTCGGAATGTCTCCGCGCAAACCTCCAATCCAGCTTGATCTCGAGAAGGAGATTTCGGTCATGTCCGAGCCGTCCATCAAAGGAAGCACCTTGCAAGGCGTAATCGACGATCTCCACCAGGCGATCGCGCAGGGTCACATCAGCATTGAGGATGCCGAGGCGCGGCTCGAGCCCGCCGAGTTCCCCCTGCTCGAGCCTGCAATGAAGGCCAACCCGGTATCCTGGTATCCGATTGAGTCCTACCGCAGGGTCGTCGAGCTGCTTCTCGACGTAGTGGGTCACGGCGATACCGCCTACCTGATCGCGCGAGGTGCGAGGTCAGCCGTTCGATTGCGCGATATGGGCGTTTATCAACAAGTCGAGTACGTGGGTAGGATCAACGAAGCCCGCAGAAACACACCGAACAGATTGGTCGAACTCCAGCGCCAGCTCCGTCTGATCGTCACCCTCGCTCGCAGCATCTACAACTTCGGCGCGTGGGAAGTCGAAGTCGCCGGCGACCTGCTGCGCGTCGTCGTGACCGATGCCCGGGCGCTCCCGAATATCGCGATACCGACGATCGTAGGCTTCATGAACCAGATGGGCGAGTTCTCCGACTCTCCCACCCCCGTTCACTGGGAAGGAGAACGCGTCTCGCCCAACCGCGTCGCGTTCACGATGTCGTCACCTCTCGGCGAGTAGTCCCTGTCTGCACTCGGCGCTCCAAGCGCGCTCGCGCGGACAGCACCATGTCACAACAGACACTGTCCGATTAGCGATCGACAGCCAATCCGTCGAGACGGATCTCTATCAGCGTGCCGAAGCCCTTGATGGCGTTAGGCCGAAGCTTCTCGAAAACGCGCTGCGAGTAATCTGGATCGTCGAGAACCGCTCGAGCCATTCCGGCGAGTGATTCACCGCGTACGAGCAGTGTGACCGGGAAACTGCCTCCAACCAGTTCCTTCCACCAGGTTCCGTCTGCTGCCGCGTAGACGAATGGGTCGTCGCGAAAATAGTTGACGGGTATCCGGCGGCCGCTGGGCAAGGTCACCAGCATGACTCTGCGCGCGCGCTCGCCGCCGGGGTGTTCGATCAGTTCCCGCACCACCCGGGGGTTGGCGAATTGCACTGCGTACAGCCAATAGCCCAGGCCCAGCACGACGATGGCCCCGAACGCGATCGAGGCGATGCGGACGATAGTCATCGGACCTCTCTAGCAAGGGCCGGCTGGGTTGTCAGCAATGACTGTGGTCAGAACGAATCCAATCAAGTGGTGTAGCCTTGCAGTGCTATCGTCCGCACGGGTGGAGACCGCCCACGCCCGGACCCGCTGCCGAATTGCGCCCGGTCCGGATACGGGAATCCGCCGAGGGGGTTCGTTTGAATTTCGGTGTTCGGCGGCGGTCCGCTTCTGCTCTTGTCGAAGACGCTGGACGATGGCTGCTGATCTGTGCCTGCATTCCGTTGCTGGCATGTGGCGAGGCCGAGCCGGCGATGCCGGGTCCCGAGGCCGCACCCAGCAAACCGGTCGAGGTCGAGACCATCGAACCGCAACACATCACATCGTGGGTACACGTATCCGGACTCGTTGAAGCGGAATCTCGAATGTCCCTGTCGTTTCGCGTCAACGGGACGATCGAACGCTTTCTCGTAGAGGAGGGCGACTACGTGGAGGCGAACTCGGTGATCGCCGAGCTGGATTCGCGCGACTACGAGCGCGAACTCATGCTGGCACGTGCCGCAGTCGAGAGTTCTGCGGCCCAAGCGAATGAGGCGCAGCGTGAATTGTCGCGGCAGGAGAGCCTGATCGCAGCCAACACGACCTCGACGCAGCAACACGAAGCCGCGCGATCTGCAATGCTCGTTGTGACGGCCGCGGCCCGCCAATCCAGATTGCGACTCGAGGCCGCACAAAGCGCGCGTGCCGACTGCGAGCTTCGTGCGCCTGTGAGCGGCTACATCGAACGGCGACTGCTCGAAGAACACGAGTTCGCAACCCTTCAACAGCCAGCGGTTGTGCTGACGCAGTTGGACCGGGTCAAAGTTCTGACCAGCGTGGCAGACCGCATGTTGGCTTCGCTGAAACCCGGATCAAAAGCCAGCGTGCGCTCAGCCGCGAGGCCTGATCGCGAATTCGAAGGAACCGTGGTCCGCATTGCACTGGCCGCAGATCCGACCACCCACACCCTTCCGGTCGAAATCAGCGTTCCCAACGCCGACCTGGCGCTGCGACCCGCGATGGTCGTAGATGTCTCACTCCGCGCCAGCGAATTCGAGCAACAGCTGACTGTTCCGATGAAAGCCATCGTTCGCGACGGCGGCCTTCAACCACTCTGCTTCGTCGTCACCGTCGAGGCCGGCGCGAAAGGTGAAGCCGGGCTCCGAGCCGAGTCTCGCCCGGTGGTGCTGGGCGAGATATGGGACGATCGGATCGGAATCAACGCCGGGCTGGCAGCTGGAGTCCGGGTCATCGTCGCGGGACAACATTTTGTGCGATCGGGAGACGCGGTACACATCATTACGACAGCGCCGGAAACCAAAGCCAGTCCCGGTATCGAGCCGTGAAGAGCTCCGCCGCCTGGGCGCTCGCTCACCCGCACGTGGTCTGGCTCACCACCTTGCTGACATTGTCATACGGCGCGCTCACCTACCTGGGTCTTCCTCGTCAGGAAAATCCGACGCTCGCCGATCGACGGGCGCTGATCACCACCTACGTCCCGGGCGCGAGTCCCGCCCAGATCGAGCTGCTCGTTACCAAGGTGATCGAAGACAAAGTCGCCGAAGTCGACGATATCGATACGATCTTCTCCCAATCCCTGCACGGCCTGAGCACCGTCCAAGTCCAACTCGACAAGCGCGCGCCGTACGCGGAACGCCTCGACGAGATTCGTGCCAAGGTACAAGAGGCGCCAGAACTCCTACCCGATACCGCTCTGCTCCCCATCGTCGACACGCGGCTGCTGCGCACCAATACGATGATTCTCGCCGTAATCGGCCAGAACGTAGATCCGATCGCCTTGCGCGAACAGGCCAAGCTCGTAAAACGCCAACTCGAATTCATCCCGAGCATCGGTCGGGTGAGGTTGCTCGGCGAGGCCAGTGAGGAAATCGAAGTCGCGGTAGATGCCAAGGCACTCGCCGAACGCCATCTGTCGTTCACGGCCGTCATCGATGCACTCGAGAGTCGCAATGCGCTGCTGCCCAGCGGCCTGCTGGAACTCGGTAGCATCAGCACTGCGATCCAGACATCCGGTGTGTTCAACCACGTCCGAGACATCGAGCACACCTATCTGGGCGCTGCCGAATCGGGGATGCCCGTGACGCTGGGCGACATCGCAACGGTGACGCGTCAAGTGGCCGACCCCAAAGTGCTCGTGCGTAGAAACGGGGAGACTGCGGTCTCGATCGCACTCGAGATGCTACCGGAGCAGAATGCCATTCAAGTTGGGGAACGCGTTCGAGCACTCCTCGCCAGCCTCCAGCCCGAACTGGTGGCGGGCGTCTCAGTTCAGATCCTCGCAGACGAGCCGAAGTATGTGGATGAGCGACTGAGCAAACTGACCGGCAGCCTGAAGCTCGGTCTGTATTTCGTGATGGCATTGACATTGCTCGGCCTGGGGTGGCGCTCGGGACTGATCATCTCCATCAGCATTCCGCTGTCGATCACAGTGGCGGTGGGAATGATCGGAATGTTCGGAATCGCGCTTCATCAGATTTCGATCGCCGCCATGGTGATTGCGATCGGGCTCGTTGTCGACGAAGACATCATCGTCGTGGACAATATCCAGCGCCACATCGACCGGGGTTTGAAACCGTCCGAGGCATCCATCGCCGGCCTCAGCGAAATTCACATGGCGGTCATTTCGGGCGCGGGCACCACAATCGCCGCCTTCATTCCGCTCGCCCTGATGAGCGGCGAGATTGGCGAGTTCGTTCGTTCCATTCCCATTGCCGTCTGCTTGATGCTGATCACTTCGGTAATCGTGGCGCATTTCTTCACGCCGCTGTTCGCAGCCACCCTCAACGGTTGGAGGAGAAATGATGGCGTGGTCCGGCGCGAGCAACACCGCTTCGAAGCTCCCTACCGACGGATCCTGAAGAGCCTGTTGCGACACCGCACGGCGGTCATCGTGTGCTTCGTCACGGTCTTCCTCGGAAGCACGCTCGGGATCGGCTCTTCGCTGTGGCCGCCCGAGTTTTTCAGCGATGCGGACCGACATCAATTTCTGGTCGAGGTCTACATGGCGCCTGGCACACCGGTCGCGCGTACGGACGAGACCGCACGTCGGATCGAGGAAATCCTGGGTCGAGACGAGAACATCGCGAGCTGGGGAACGTACGTCGGCTCCGGGGTTCCAAAGTTTTTCTACAACCAGTTCACCGAGCTGAAGAGCGAGAACATGGCCATGTTCGTGGTCAATACGCTCGAGACCATCCCGTTCGAGAACGTCCGCAATGTGGCCGAGACACTCGGCCGCCAACTCGACGCCACGATCGCCGGTGCCATGGTGCGAACCGTCGTGTTGAAGCAGGGCTACGGCGGCGGCGATGCAGTTCGCATCTTCATCCAGGGAGAGTCCCAGGTGGTTCTCAGCGAACTGGCGCGGCGCGTGCGTGAGATCGTCGAACGCGTAGACGGAACGGAAAACGTACGGGATACGGCCGGCTACGACCCGCTCACGCTCGAGGCGAAAATAGACCACGCCAAGGCAAACCTGTTGGGCATTTCGAACCGCGACATCGCGACGACGCTGAGAATCGCCATCGATGGCGCGACTGCGACGACCTTTCGGGAGAACGACGAAGAAATCGCCATTCGCGTCCGGCTCGCTCGCTCTCAGCGCAATGATGCAGGTGATCTCGGAGATCTGCTGTTGTACAGCCCCTCGAGTGGCGCCACCCTGCCCTTCGCCCAGGTAGCCAGCATCGTTCCGGGCTTCACCACCCGGGAAATCTTGCGCTTTCGCCGCATGCGCGAGATCGCCGTCATCGCAGACGTCAACGCAGAAAGAACCCTGATGGCCATTACCAACGATGTACAAGATGCCGTGCTCGCGCAGATCACGGTGCCGCCGAATTACGAGATCTCGTTTCATGGACAGAACAAAGAAGCGACCGAGTCCTTCCTCTCCCTCGCGCGCGCGGCGCTCGTCGCAGTTTTTTTGATTTACATCCTGCTGGTGATCCAATTCAAGACGCTGAGCCAGCCACTCTTGATCATTCTTGCGATTCCCATGGCACTCATCGGTGCGATCTGGGGCCTCGTCATCACGGGCCACGAAGCCGGCTTCATGGCTTTCCTGGGCATGATCTCGCTGATCGGTATCGTGGTAAACGATTCCATCGTGATGCTCGACTACATCAACACGCTGCGCCGGCGGGGGCTCGACTTGGAGAGCGCGGTGATCCAAGGAGCCAGCACGAGGTTGCGGGCCATCACGATGACCTCTCTCACGACGATCGGCGGGCTGCTCCCTCTCTCCATTTATGGCGGGTCGACCTTCGGCGCATTCGGCTATGCGATGATTTTCGGCCTGATCGGATCCACGCTGCTCACGCTGGTCGTGCAGCCAGTCGCATACATGTCACTCGAGCGTTGGCGCAAGCACGACTTCAGCAAGAGCACGACAAATGGGGAGATCACGCGATGCTGAGCAGGCTCGAAAAACGGCGCA
>JAQBGU010000159.1:0-31528 GCA_032128375.1 Deltaproteobacteria bacterium
ACCCAGTGGATCGTGCCGCGCACCTTGCGTCCGTCGGCGGGCGCCCCGCCAAGCGAATCGGGGTCCCAGCCGCAACGCAGCTCGATGATCTCGCCGGCGTCATTTTTGATAGCGCGTGTGCACGTGACCAGGCACGCGTACTTCAACCGCACCTCGCGCCCAGGAGCCAGGCGATGCCACTTCTTTGTCGGGTTCTCCATGAAGTCGTCTCGCTCGACATAGATGATTTTCGAAAACGGCACCGTCCTCGACCCGAACGATGCGTCGCCCGGGTGATGGGGACAATCGAGCTCTTCGGTTTGATCTTCCGGGAAGTTCTCGATCACCATCTTGAGCGGGTGCAGCACGCCCATCACGCGCGGACAGCTGGCGTTCAGTTGATCGCGCACAGTGTGCTCGAGCCGTCCGATATCGATGACCGCATCACGCTTGGTGACCCCCACTTCGGTGCAGAATCGCCGAATGGCTTCCGGCGGATAGCCGAGCCGGCGCATACCGCGAATGGTCGGCATGCGCGGATCGTCCCAGCCACTGACGTGCCCACCGTTGACGAGTTGCAGAAGCTTGCGCTTACTCGTGACGGTGTAGTTCAGGTTCAGTCGCGCGAACTCGGTCTGTTGCGGCCGGTTCCCGGTCTTGCACGCCTCGAGGAACCACTCGTAGAGCGGGCGGTGATCGAGGAACTCGAGCGAACACAGCGAATGCGTAATGCCTTCGATCGCGTCGGATAGGCCGTGACTGAAGTCGTACAGCGGGTAGATCGGCCAGACGTCCCCGGTGCGTTGATGGCGGACCCGACGAATTCGGTACATCAGCGGGTCGCGCATGTTCAGGTCAGCATTCTGCATGTCGATCTTGGCGCGCAGCACCTGGCTGCCATCCTCGAACTCGCCGGCGCGCATCTTTCGGAGCAGCGCGAGATTCTCTTCTATCGGCCGCTCCCGGTGCGGGCAATCGACGCCCGGCTTGTAGAAGTTCCCCCGGTTTTCTCGAATCGCATCGCCGTCGCAGCTATCGACGTAGGCGAGCCCCGCTTCGACCATGCCCTCGGCATGCGCGTACAGCTTTGGAAAGTAGTCCGACGCGAAGAAGAGTCGATTCCCCCAATCGAAGCCCAGCCATCGGATGTCCTGCTGGATGGCCTCGACGTATTCCTGTTCCTCCGCTTCGGGATTGGTGTCGTCGAAGCGCAGGTTGTAGAGCCCGCCAGGGATCTCAGCCGCGATACCGAAATTCAGATTGATCGCGAACGCGTGTCCGATATGCAGGTATCCACTCGGCTCGGGCGGGAAACGCGTGACGACGCAGCCGTCGTTCTTCCCGTTGCGAATGTCCTCGGCGATCATTTCGCGAATGAAATCCGGACGGACCTTCTCGAAGGTCTTCTTGTCCGACTCGCCTTCGGTCAACACGGGTGTTTCGGACGCCCCTGTCTCAGGGTCCCTTCGCTCGCAGGCTCTGCAGCGTCTCGCGACATCTCACACCTCGCGCAGTTGTGCGCCCGCAGACCATAGCGCCACCCGCTGATCGAGCCCGCGGCGCGAATGGAATGGTTTGAGGGCAGGGGCCGAAATCGCCGTTGAGATCGCCTGCTCGCGGTGCGTCCAGCCATGCGGGACTCTAGCCGGTCAAGCCTGCTACCGCGGTCGCCCGAGAGTCCTGTTCCCCATGAGCAACAGTGCAAGCCAAGCGGTGATTCCAACCGCAGCGAAGCTGGCTCCGAGTACGAGCCGCGGCGGTAGGTACGCAAATTCGACCCTCGCCGTTCCCGCCGGTAATGGGAGCACGCGGAACATCCCATTCGCGCGTTCGATCACGACGGGCGCGTCGTTCACCCTCGCCGACCAGCCGGGTGCCCAGGTATCGAACAGTACGAGCCAATTCGGCTGTTTGGAACGACTCTCGAGTGTGATCCGGGTGGGCGAATTGTGTAGCGCGCGGATGTCACAGGGGGTGTGCCTGATCGGGTACGGAGTGGGTTCGACTGCGCGCTCGACCACCGCGGCGACGCGGGGGTCGAAGCCAGAGTCCGCAGCGAGTTCGAGAGCGTGTTCGGCGTCCGTGGCCGAAACCAGCTGTGACACGCAGATTGCTCTCGGCAGGGGTGTCGGGTTCGTATAGACAAAGGATACGCCTTGGCGAACCTCGAACTGATAGCCACCCGATTTCAGTCGATGGCTCATGAACAGCCGCGCGACGCCGAGTTGATCCATTTCGTTTCGCACCAGACGTTTGTAGGAATCCACCTTCCACGCGAGCTTGGGTTCGCCATAGCCCGTGCTGGACAATCCCCCGAAACGCATCGGAAGGTTTCGCGTGAGTGGCAGCGCGGCGAAGCGCGCCGCGAGTTCGGGCTCCGGAGTCGCTTCGACTACACCCGGCGCCACCCAGTGACCCGACGCATAGAATCGATAGTGAAACCCGGATTCGTCGACAGCGTCGTTCGGGAACAACGCGAGGACTTCGGGTTCGACTTCGTAAAGAGCGGACGGCCCGGTGGGAGCGGTGCGCCAACAGACCACCACCAGTTCCGCGCAGGCCAGTATCGCGGCGGCGAGCTGCACACCTCGTGGAATCGTCCAGCGCGAAAGCGCGTCCCGATAGGCGAGCGCCGCGAACGCGACGGCGGCGAACGCCGCGGGAAACAGGTAGCGGACCGGCGAGCGAAGACTCTCGAGCACCGGAATCGCGCTACTGATTTCGTAGGCGAACGGACCTGCGAGCGCTAGCCACAGGCAAACGAAAATCGACACCAGGAAGAACAGGGCGCGTGGGTCCCGGGCACGTTTTTCGCGAGTGCGGCTGGGGGTGCCAGCAGCAAGAGCAAAGATCCCGGCAGCGATCCCCAAATAGACGAACCAACCCGGATACAATTTCAGCTCGGCCCACGCGCGCGCTCCAGCGGGCAGCGCGATCGACGCAAGCGGTCTGCCTTGCAAGCTGTTGAGTTCGAATACCTTGCGAGAGACTCCCTCGGACCAGACGGAATCGCTGAGCAGCGAGAGTGTGGGCAGAACCTGTGGTGCGGCGATCGCGAATCCGAGCAGCGTGGCGGCGCCGGTGCGGACCCCCATTCTCCAGCCGGAGCGCGGCCCATCACGACGTCTGGTCTGCAGCCCGATCACTGCGGTGTACGCGCCTGCAAACACCAGGGCGGGTACGAAGCGCTGGGGTCTGCCGGCCAGTAGTCCCAACCCGACGGCCGCTGCCACGACCAATACTCCTCGCGTGCCCGGTTTTCGACACCACTCGATGCCGAGCAGCAGCAGCGGCAGGAAACAGCTCGCGGCCACCGCGTTGGGCCAGATCGTGCTGGCGACCATGCGCCCGGAGAGGCTGAATGCCGCTCCGCCTACCAGCGCGAGAAGCGGTGGGACTTCGAGCTCACACAGGTACCGGAACGTGAACACACCGAGTGCGACCAGATGCAGCAGTACGAAGCTGTCTATGGCCCGGTGCGCGGGCAGCGCGAGCCCGAACGGCAGCATCAGCGGGTATAGCAGGCTCGCTTCGCCGTTGGCGTGAAGCGGGTAGCCCGCGCGAATGTTCGGCGTCCACCAGGGCCACTCCCCGTTCGCAGCCGTCTGGGCGGCGAAATGCCAGAACGGCGCGTGCTCGAAGTAGGTATCGAGGTGGTAGAAGGATTGGCCACCGAACAGCACCGGTGCAAACGCGATGGCGACGAGCCCCGCAATCCCGAGCGTCGCGCCGATCGTGCCGGTCGCCAGATTATTCAGGCTGGAACTCGACTTCATCGCGAAGCGAACGATACAGCGATGCGCCGATCTTTTCTGCGCAACGAGTTCCAGCAGGATCAGCGCATTGACCGCCAGGATCCGCATTCGATCGAACTCGCGCCGAACGGGCGAACCGTTATGCTTGTGGGCCTGTTCGAGATGGGTCTCGAGACGAGTCTTCCAAGGGCAAGGCTGCGAAGGCCAGGCCTGCCGGACAGCCAATGAGGACCACACGATGGCGACCACCTTCGCAACCCCTGCAGAGCTGGAAGGCGCTGTCGGACAGCACCTCGGGTTCAGCGATTGGATTCAGATTACCCAAGACCGGATCGACAAGTTCGCCGAGGCCACCGGAGATCACCAGTGGATCCATACCGATCCGGTCCGCGCCAAGCAGGGACCATTCGGCACGACGATTGCTCACGGCTATCTCACACAATCGCTGGTGAACCTGTTCCTGCCCCAGATCGTCGAGGTACGTGGGATATCGATGGGGATCAACTACGGCACCGACAAGGTGCGATTTCCGGCGCCTGTTCCAGTCGACTCGAGGGTCCGCGGCGGAGCCGAGCTGATCGCGGCCGAAACGGTCAAGGGCGGCGCCGTGCAAGCGACCATTCGAGTCACCGTCGAAATCGAAGGCAGCGACCGCCCCGGCGCCGTGG
The DNA here is from genome assembly GCA_032128375.1 of Deltaproteobacteria bacterium. Lineage (GTDB taxonomy): Bacteria > Myxococcota_A > UBA9160 > UBA9160 > SMWR01 > JAJDAM01. The sequence continues at coordinate 4,403 of JAQBGU010000159.1, forward strand.
TCGACACCATCAGCCGCTATCTTCCACAGTAGTTTTCGCATCCCATCTTCGGGCCATCCCCAAATCTGTGCGCGCAAACGGCAAGCGCCCCCAAGCCCGAGCTAGGCTCGCTGACTGCTGACGGATACACACTCGCCCGTCATGTAGGACGAGTAGTCGCTGGCGAGGAAGACCATGACGTTGGCGACTTCCCAGGGTTCGGCTCCGCGGCCGAACGCTTCCTTGGCCTCGAGTTCGTCGAGTAGTTCCTGCGGGGTGACCTTTGCGAGAAATGCGTGGTTGGCGAGACTCGGTGAGACGGCGTTGATGCGGATTCCGGATTCGGCTGCTTCCAGTGCGGAACAGCGCGTCAGTGCCATCACGCCTGCCTTGGCGGCGGCGTAGTGGGCTTGCCCGCGCTGCGCTCGCCAACCGAGTACGGACGCGTTGTTGACGATGACGCCGGTTCTTCGCTCCATCATGTGAGGCAATACCGCGCGCGTCATTCGGAAGGTGCCGGTGAGCGTGATGTCGATGACCGTGCTCCACTGCTCGTCGGTCATATCGACCACGTTGGCCGTACCGCCGAGGCCCGCGTTGTTGATCAGTACGTCGATGTGGCCCAAGCCATCGACGGCGCTCGCGATCAATGCGCGGACGTCATCTTCGCTCGCCACGTTGCACAGTCGACTTGAGATCTTCTGCGGTGGGCGACCTGAACTGGCCGAAAGCTTCTCGAGTTCCGCCACGGCCTCGTTCAGCCGTCGTTCGTGAATGTCGCTGATCATCAGGTTGGCGCCCTCCTCGATGCAGCGCCGTGCCACCGCGAAGCCGATACCGGTTCCGGCCGCGGCTGTGACCAGTACGTTCTTGTCCGCCAGGAGATTGTGTCCTTCGACGTACTTGGGCGGAGCGTTCGGAGGCGGAACGCTCACCGGGGCGCCTCGCCAGGTTTGGGATCGCGCGGCAGACCGAGCGCTTTTTCCGCAATGATGTTGCGTTGAATTTCGTTGCTACCGCCGTACAGGGTGTCGGCACGGGAAAACAAGTACATCCGCTGTAGCGATGAGAGTTCGTAACCGGAACCTTCGATGATCTCCGATTCAGCCCCCAGCACATCCATCGCCAGTTTTCCCAGATCGCGATGCCATGTCGCCCAGTGCAACTTGGTGACCATTCCAGCGCGAGCGGCCTCTGAGCCCGCTTCTCCGCTCAGTGTACGCAGCGCGTTGTAGCGCTGGATGCGAAGCCCGATCCACGCGTCAGCCAGGCGTTGTCGAATCAGTGGGTCGTGGATGCGTCCGTTGCGTTTGCCGACCGCGATGATCTCGTCGAGTTCGTTTTGGAAATCGAGCTGTTGGCCCAGCGTCGAAGCGCCCCGTTCGAACGCGAGGGTGGCTTGCGAGACTCGCCATCCATCGCCTACTTCGCCCACGACATTGTCGGCGGCAGTTCGCGCACCATCGTAGAAGACTTCACTGAACTCCGAATCGCCTGTCATCTGCAGGATGGGCCGAATGGTGACGCCTTGCTGTTTCATCGGAACGAGCAGGTAAGAAATGCCTGCCTGCTTGGGCCGTACGTCCGGGTCGGTGCGGCACAGTACGAAGCACCAATCCGACCAGGCGGCGCCCGAGGTCCAGGTCTTCTGACCGTGAATCACCCACTCGTCATCGATGAGTACCGCCCGGGTCTGAAGATTGGCGAGGTCCGAGCCGGCGTTGGGTTCTGAGTAGCCCTGGCACCAGAGCGTTCTGCCGCTGACGATGTCGGGCAGAAAGCGCCGCTTCTGCTCGTCGCTGCCGCACGCGATCAATGTGGGCCCGATCAGGGCTTCGCCGATGTAGCCGACACGTCCGGGGCCCCGGGCGCGCGCGTATTCTTCGTAGAAGATCACGTGCTGATTCAGGCTGAGATTGCGGCCGCCGTATTCCTCCGGCCAGCCGACACAGGTCCAGCCGTCCTCGCCCATCTTGCGCTCCCACGCGCAGCGCTCGTGGAACAGCGCGAGTTCATCGCCGGGGCCACCACGTCCTCGCACGGCTGCGAATTCACCGTCGAGGTTGTTCGCCAGCCAGCCCGCGATCTCGCGCCGGAAAACCTCGTCTTCGTTGCTGAATCGGGTATCCATCAGGGCCTCATATGGGCTGAACTCCCGAGGATGAACTCGGGGCGCTGAGAGCCGCACGACGGTCGACGGGCGGACACTCTATCAATCCCCATCCCGCGTCTCGTTGCGTATCCCATCAAGGCCGTTTCCCATCGAAGCGATCGCGAAACGCCGCAGCCTTGGAACGGATCCTAACGGTAAGATACGATACGACTCGTATGCAAGAGCCCTCGGCCTCCTCGACCATCCCACAGCTCGTCCGCGCCGCCGCAGAGCGTTTCGCAGATCAAAGCGCGATCGAGGATGGCGAGGCGAAATTCCGCTTCTCGGATCTGCTCGATGAATCGCTGCAGGCGACCCGTGCGTTTTGTGCCGCGGGCATCGCACCGGGAGATCGCATCGCGATCTGGGCACCCAATATCTGGGAATGGATCGTCGCAGCGATCGGTCTCCAGTCGGCTGGCGCCGTGCTGGTCACCGCGAATACGCGTCTAAAGGGCGCCGAAGCCGCGTACGTGCTGCGCAAGAGCGGTGTCCGCATTTTGTGTACGATGAGCGATTTTCTCGGTACCAACTATGTCGACCTGTTGAAGAACCAGGATCTTCCGCAGCTCGAGCAGATCATCACTTTCCGGGGCGAGACGGCCGGCGCGAAGAGCTGGGCCGAGTTCATAGACGGTGGCAAGTCGGTAACACTCGACGATGCGCGGCGTCGTGCTGACGCGGTTTCCCCCGAAGATCTGTCCGATTTCATTCCGACTTCCGGGACCACCGGCAACCCGAAGGCGGTGATGACCGCTCACGGCCAGAACCTTCGAGCGTTCGAATCCTGGTCCGAGGTCGTCGGCCTGCGCGAGGGCGACCGCTACTTGATCTCGAGCCCGTTCTTCCACTCGATGGGATACAAGGCCGGTTGGCTGGCTTGTTTGATGCGCGGTGCGACCGCAATACCGCACGCGGTATTCAACGTAGAGGAGATCCTTGGCCGGGTGGGCCGCGAGCGGATCAGCGTGCTGGTCGGCGCGCCCACGATCTACCAGGATTTCCTCGCGCACCCAAACCTGAAGAGTCACGACATCTCGAACTTGCGGCTCGCTGTCACCGGGGCGGCGCCGACACCCGTCGAGCTGATTCGCCGAATGCGCAGCGAGCTGGGCTTCGAGACGATCATTACCGGCTACGGCCTCACGGAGGTCTGTGGCATCGCGACGATGTGTCGTTACGACGATGACCCCGAGGTGATCGCGACTACATCGGGGCGCGCGATTCCCAACGTCGAAGTGCGCTGTGTCGATTCTGACAACAAAGAAGTGGCGCGCGGTGACGCGGGCGAAGTCGTGGTGCGCGGCTACAACGTGATGGCGGGCTATTTCGACGACGAGGCGGAGACCGCCCGAACGATCGACGAGCAGGGCTGGCTGCATACCGGCGATATCGCGGTGATGGACGAAAACGGTTACGTGCGAATCACAGACCGGATCAAAGACATGTTCATCACCGGAGGCCTCAACTGCTACCCGGCCGAGATCGAGAACATGCTGTTTGGCAGCGGCGATTTCGCGCAGGTCGCGGTGATCGGGGTTCCGGACGACCGGATGGGCGAGGTCTGCATGGCGTTCGTGGTTCCGGCGCCGGGGCGCACGGTGACGGCCACGAGTGTGATCGCCTGGAGCCGCGAAAACATGGCCAACTACAAGGTTCCCCGCCATGTCGAAGTCGTCGATTCGCTGCCCACGACCGCGTCGGGGAAGGTGACGAAGTTCGTATTGCGAGAGCGGGCCAGCCAACTCGATCGCGATCACGCGCGGTGACCACGACAAATGATCGAACTCCTGTGACCGCAGCCCTGTGATCGAAGCAAGCAGCTTCTGGGACCTGGTCTCCCAGCGCGCGAAGCTGACCCCCGATGCGCTGTTCGCGGTCGACGAAGACGGCCGCAAGCTCAGCTTTCGCGAGTACCTGGATGCCGCCGAGCGTTGCGCGGCCGGCATGGCGGCGCTCGGCGTACGGAACGAGATGCCGGTTTCGTGGATGCTCCCGACCTGGTTGGAATCGATGATCCTGGTGGCTGCACTGTCCAGGCTCGGTGCGGTCCAGAACCCGATTCTGCCAATCTACCGCCGCCGCGAAGTCAGCTTCATTACCCACCAGTTCGACGTCAACATGTTGATCGTGCCCGGCGAGTGGAGAAACTTCGACTACCCGCAAATGGCGCGCGCCATTGCGCAAGAACAGCCCGGTCTCGAAATCGTCGTCGTCGACCGAGCGCTTCCGCATGGGGATGCGTCGAGCCTCGACGCTCCGCCCGCCGGTTCATCGGCCGACGATGCCCCGATACGCTGGTTGTTCTACACGTCTGGCACCACGGCCGACCCCAAGGGTGCCCTTCACACAGACCACACGTTGATGGCGTTCTCGAGCGGAATGTGCGACGTCCTCGCGCTCCAGCCGGACGATCGGGTTGCGATGGTCTTCCCATTTACGCATGTCGGAGGCATCGGCTGGCTGTATTCAGGGCTGCTCTCTGGCTGTGCCCAAATCGCCGTCGAGCAGTTCGATCCAGAGACCAGTGTCGAGGTGCTTGCCAAAAACGGCGTCACGCAGGCGACTGCCGGAACCGCGTTCCACCAGGTTTACCTGGCCGCCCAACTCAAATCGACCGAGCCGATCTTCCCGCGCGTGCGTGCCTTTCCGGGCGGCGGCGCGCCGAAACCCCCGCAGCTTCATCACGACATGAAAGCCGCGTTCGGCGGAGCCGGGATCGTTTCCGGCTATGGCCTCACCGAGTGCCCGGTGATCGCGATGAATTCGATCGGGGATCCCGGCGACAAGCTCGCGAACACAGAGGGGCGGGCCAATCCGCCGGAAATGAAAATCAAGATCGTGACGCTCACCACAGGTGAGCTGGCAGGGCCGGGTGAACCGGGCGAGATCAGAGCACTCGGCCCACAGCTGTGTCGCGGCTATCTCGACGCGTCGCTGAACAGCGACGCCTTCGACGACGACGGTTTCTTCCGGACCGGCGATCTCGGATACCTCGACGACGAGGGGTTCATCGTGATCACCGGCAGGCTCAAGGACGTGATCATCCGAAAGGGCGAGAATATCAGCGCAAAAGAGGTCGAGGACTTGCTCTACGAGCACCCCAAGGTCGCAGACGTCGCAGTAATCGGACTCCCCGATCCGAATACGGGAGAGCGCTGCTGCGCGGTGGTCGCGTGTCGGGATGAATCTGACCCGTTGACGTTCGATGAAATGATTTTGTTCTTGAAGGAACGCAATTTGATGATCCAGAAGATCCCGGAACAGTTGGAGACGCTAGCCGAGATACCTCGCAACGCGACTGGCAAGCCGATGAAACACGAGTTGCGCGCCCGCTACTCCGACAAATAGATCGCAAGCCCGCCAGATCCGACTCAGCTCTCCGCCACCTTCTTTGTGCCGACCTTCTTCTTCGAAGCCTTCCGCTTGGAGGTCTTCTTGGCCACTTTCTTCTTGGCCGTTTTCCGCTTGCTGACCTTCTTGGCGGCCTTCTTCAGCTCGACCTTCACGGGCGGGAGTTCCTCGACCCATTTGCCATCGAGGTAGGTGGCTCTCCAGCCGGTTGCCTTGCCATCGTCTTCGGTCATGACGTACTGCTCCTTCGTCTTGCGAAGGAAGCGCACCATGGCCGGGTTTCCCTCCGGATCGGTCCGGGGCGCATCGGCGAGGTATTGGTATTTGGGGTCGAGCTGTTCCTTGATCGGGGCAATTTCATCGACTTTTGGCGCGCGCGTCTCGCGATGCTTCGGGAACTGGCTGGCTGCCAGGAAAATCCCAGCCGCGCCGTCTCGCAGCAAGTAGAAATCGTCACATTTTTCGCATTTCAAGTGCGGCAGCGGAATCGGGTCGACCTTCGGCGGCGCGGGCTCACCGTTGCGAAGCAGCTTGCGGGTGTTCTTGCAATCTTCTGCAATGCAACCGAAGTATTTTCCGAAGCGGCCACTCTTGAGCTGCATCTCGTCGCCACACTTGTCGCACTCGAGCATCGGCCCGTCGTAGCCCTTCAGTACGAAAAGACCTGTTTCGACCTCGAAGCCGCTGCAATCGGGGTTTCGTCCGCACACATGGAGCTTGCGCGTCTCGTCGATCAGGTAGCTATCCATGGCCGTCGTGCACGTAGGGCAGCGGCGCTTTTTCATCAGCAGGAGCGACTCGCCCTCATCCTCGTCTTCTGCTTCGGTGCTGATCGCTTCATCGCCGGAAGTGAGGTTGATCGTCGACTTGCAGCGTTCCTTCGGCGGTAGTGCATAGCCCGAGCAACCGAGGAATACGCCCGTCGAAGCGGTTCTCACCTGCAGGTGGCGGCCGCATTTCGGGCACCCGATGTCGGTATTGGTCGGCGCATTCGAGCGCATTCCGCCCTTTTCGCTGCCGGCTTCATCGACCTTCTTCTTGAAATCCTTGTAGAAATCGGACAGCACCGTTTTCCACTGCTTCTTGCCCACCGCGATGTCATCGAGTGACTCCTCGAGGTCCGCGGTAAACCGGAAGTCCATCAGGTTCTCGAAGTTCTCGACCAGTCGTTCGGTGACGATGTCACCCATCTTCTCGGCGTAGAACCGGCGGTTGTCCAGGCGCGCATAGCCGCGATCCTGGATCGTCGAAATGATCGACGCATAGGTCGAGGGGCGACCGATCCCCTTCTTTTCCAGCTCCTTCACCAGCGCCGCTTCGCTGAAGCGCGGCGGCGGCTTTGTGAAGTGCTGCACGGGATCGATCTTGCGCAGGGTGAGCGCCTCACCGACCTGGATGTCGGGTAGCGGTGCGTTCTTGTCGTTCGGCTTGCCGCTCGTCGGCTGCACGCGTGTGTAGCCGTCGAACACCAGGATGCGTCCACGGGTGCGCAGTTCGAATGGTTCAACGTTGACGACGATCGACGTACTCAGGTATTCGGCCGGCGGCATCTGACAGCCGACGAACTGGTTCCAGATCATCTCATACATCCGCTGCTGGTCTCGCTCGAGGTCTTCGATCTGGTCGGGTGAAACCGAAACGTCGGAAGGGCGGATGGCCTCATGAGCCTCCTGCGCGCCCTGCTTGCTCGAGTAGCGCAGTGCTTCTTCGGGCAGGTAGCGATCGCCGAAGTTCGCTTGGATGTATCCGCGGCACGACTCGACTGCGTCGTTGCTGAGGTTGGTCGAGTCGGTTCGCATGTAGGTAATGTGGCCGGCCTCGTACAGCCGCTGAGCGAGCACCATCGTCTTCTTGACGCCGAAGCCGAGCCGAGTGCTGGCTGCTTGCTGAAGTGTCGAGGTGATATAAGGGGCGGTCGGCTTGGTTCGGGTGGGCTTGTCGTTTCGCTCGTCTACCTGGTAGCTACCGGCTTCGAGCAAGATGACTGCGGCATCCGTCTCGGCCTGGTTGGTCGGACGAAACTCTTTACCGTCGCGCTTCATGACCTGCAGACGCAGCCCGATGGCCCGGTCGTTGGCGACGTCTGCGAAGACTTCCCAGAATTCTTCTGGGTTGAAGGCGCCAATCTCCCGCTCGCGGTCCACGATCACCCGCACTGCGACTGATTGGACCCGGCCGGCGGACAGCCCGCGGGCAACCTTCGACCACAATAGCGGCGACAGCATGTAACCGACGACGCGGTCCAGAAAACGCCTCGCCTGCTGCGCGTTCACGCGCGACAGGTCGAGTTCGCCGGGATCTTGGAATGCTTCCTGGATCGCGGATTTCGTGATCTCGTTGAACACGACCCGTTTGAAGCGGGCGTCGTCGCCGCCGATCACCTCGCGCAGATGCCAGGCGATCGCCTCGCCTTCGCGGTCGAGGTCGGTTGCCAGATAGATGGTGTCCGCGCTCTTGGCCAGCTGCTGCAGCTGGGCAACGACCTTCTCCTTGCCGGGAAGGATCTCGTAGTTGGCCTGCCAGTCATTCGCGGGATCGATTCCCATCCGGGCGATCAGCGCGATCTGCGCCTTCTTCTTTTTATGTGCCGCGCGCTTCGCGGGCGGAAGTTTGCGGGTGATTGCCGCCGCGGCGGCACGCGCTTTCGCGTCGATGGGCTTGCCGGTGCCAGACACCGGCAGGTCTCGGATATGCCCCACACTCGATTTCACAACAAAATCTTTGCCGAGATATTTGTTGATCGTCTTCGCTTTGGCGGGCGATTCCACTATGACGAGCGATTTCCCCATGGTTCTCCGGATTCCCTGCGGTCCCGTGGTGGTTCGGTGTTGGCGGACACAGCGGGGATCGGAACCGGGCAACTGATTCTTGAGACCAGAACCGCCCGGGCCTCGAGCCCCGATTGCGATCCGTGTAGCACAGGTCTCGGGCAGCGCGAAAACTGGGTCAAATGAGACCCGAATCAACCGATGTTTGATTCGGATCTTTCCCCGTGGGGGAATCGGGTCAGAGCGGCACGAAAACGGGCGCGCTGAGGTGCGCGCTCGGGGCTACATCAGCGTGTAATCGGGTCCCTCACCGCCCTCGGGCGGTGTCCAGGTGATGATCTGGTACGGGTCTGCGATGTCGCAGGTCTTGCAATGCACGCAGTTTTCGTGATGGATGAACATCTGCTTGCTGCCTGGGTTGTTCGGGTCGTCCACCATTTCGTATACGGCGGCCGGGCAGAATTTCTCGCACGGGTTTCCGAATTCCTCCGCACAGGTCGTCGCGCACACATTGGTATCCAAAACCTTCAGGTGCGGGGGTTGGTCGGCTTCGTGTGCGGTGCCGCTGAAGCCAACCAGATGTTCCTTACTGAAAGTCAGTACGCCATCGAACACCATGGGCTCTGGCTCTCGCATGTCCTCTGGGAGTTCCCACAGCCGCTTCATGGCGGTGTGCCCTGGCTCGGTGGCGATCGGGTCGATCAACCCACGGCCCCCGGTGACGATCATCAGCGGGATGTTCACAAACATGCCGAAGGCCGGCGCGATGTGATTGGAGCCTGTGAAGTTTCGCGCCGAGCGGTGTTCTTCATACGCCCAACTGGTGCGGTAGCGCTCGGTATAGCCACCGAGAGTCCGCGTGCTGAAGTCGTCGGCTTTCAGTGCATCGATGAGAGTTTCGGCGGCGAGCACGCCCGTCTTGATTGCCATGTGGACGCCGGCCAGCTTCATGATGTTGAGCATGCCTGCCGAGTCCCCAATCAGCATCGCACCGTTGGTGTATAGCTTCGGCTGCGCGTACAGGCCGCCGCTGGGAACGCACTTCGCGCCGTAGCGCACGAGTTCCGCGCCATCGAGCAGGTCGCGCATGAACGGCGTGGTCTTGAAGAACTGCGCGGCGCGGTGCGGATCGCAGTTGGGATTTTCTGAATCCAACGGCGTCACGTAGCCGTACGATACGAGGTTGTCCGCCATGTCGTACAGCCACATGCCGTTGACCTGCGTGAAAAAATCGGGGAAAAGCGAGCCGTGGATCACGCGGCCGGGCTTGTGCTTTTCCGGTTTGACGCGCCAGATTTCCTTGATGCCGGTTTCGAAGGTCGGCGGGTTCTGGCCGTGTAGATCGAACTGGTCGATCAGCTGCTTGGTCAGGCTGCCGCGCACGCCTTCGGCCATGATCGTGCACTTGGCGATGATGTCCATGCCGGGTTGAAAGGTCGGCTTATGCGCGCCGTTCTTGTCGATTCCCATGTCGCCCGTGCGAACACCGATCACCTTGTCGCCATCGGTGAGAAGTGTGGCACCGGCGAATCCGGGATAGATCTCGACGCCCACTTCCTCGCACTTCTCGCCCAGCCACTTGACGACGTTCGACAGCGAGATGACGTAGTTGCCGTTCTTCTGAAACATCGGGGGTGCGATGGGTGACTTGATCGAACCGGAGCGAGAGAACAGGTAGAAGTAGCTGTCGGTCACCTTGTGCTCGATCGGGAAGCCCTGCTCGAGGAAGTCGGGCATCAGTTCTTCGATCGCGCGCGGGTTCATGACTGCGCCGGAAAGCTGGTGGTCGCCGAGTCTGGCGCCCTTTTCGATCACGAGCACGGTCGGCTCTTCGATCGGTTCGTCGCCCGTCTGCTGGCATTTTGCATTGTGGGCGGCGACCGATTTCATCAAGTGGTAGGCCGATGCCAGTGTTGCGGGACCCGCACCGACGTACAGGACATCGACTTCCATGCTCTCGCGTTCGATCTCGCTCATTTTGTCCTTTTCTCCTGGCGGGTTGCGAAATTGGCCGGGCGACCGCCATGCCGCGCCGCGATTTTTGAGAGGCCAGCCATGCAAGCGGTGCCGGGCGGACGTGTACTCCACTGGCGTTGCGAGTGATCCCTCGACCACTGTAACAAAATGAGCGGGAGCACTCCCGCCGAACGCCCTGATTTCCCGCGGGGACAGCCAGGAAATCAGCGTGGCTTCTCTTCGAGCGACTAGAATGGACCCGCGCGAAAGCGAAGGAGGCCAAGCATGACTGATTCCATTTACGACATCGAAGTCGAGTCGCTGACGGGTGAGACGCACACGCTCTCCGAACACCGAGACAAAGTGATGTTGATTGTGAATACCGCGAGCAAGTGCGGTTTTACCCCGCAGTATCAGGGGCTGCAGGAGCTGTACGACGATTACCGGGATCGCGGACTCGTGGTGCTGGGGTTTCCGTGTAACCAGTTCGGCCAACAGGAGCCCGGCGAAGAAGCCGAGATCGGCGCGTTCTGCCAGAAGAACTACGCTGTGAGTTTTCCGATGCACGCGAAGATCGACGTGAACGGGAGCGATACACACCCGCTGTACGTCCGACTCAAGCGTTCCGCGAAGGGGCTACTCGGCAGCGAGAGAATCAAGTGGAACTTCACGAAGTTCCTGGTGGACCGGGAGGGCCGCGTCATCGAGCGCTTTGCTTCGATCACGAAGCCGGCCCAGCTGGCCGAGAAGATCGAGGGCTTGTTGTAGTGACTTCGTTCGGCTCGAAATCGACAAGCTGACGAGGTCTTGGCTGGCCTCGATCTCGCCGGTCGCGTGGTGGTGGTTACCGGCGGAAACAGGGGCATCGGCTTCGAAGCTACGCGCGCGTTCGCTGCCCGCGGAGCGACGCTAGAACTGGCCTGATCGCGGCCGTCCGAACGGTTCGCTTCCCGTAGCGCGCGCTCACGCCTGGGTCTGGTTCACGGTTGCGTGGTTGCGCCCCCGCGCAATAGGAATGGCAGCGCGATCGCCACACAGAGCATCTCGGAAATTCCCGCCACGATGAATGCGGCTCGATAACCGATCGCCCAGTCCGATTGCGCCGCGACGGCCTGGCTGATCGCTCCGCCAGCAAGCGGGCCGATAATGAAGCCCAACGAGCCCGCTGCATTGAAGGCGCCGAGGGCGGTAGCCCGAATTTCATCGGGTGCAATTTGTGTCGTCATGACCATTGACGGCACGAACATGATCGCAGCCGAGATCCCAATGAAAAACATCAATCCGTTGAGGTACGGGGGACCCACGAAGCCGACCGCCGCGGTACCCAGCCCATAGATCACGCTTCCGCCGCACAACAGCAGTGGAATCGAGACCCGCTCGGCCAATCGGCCGAATGGGTACGAGAGCAGCGCGAATGGGATCATGAAAACCGCGATCGACACACCGATCTCGGCCGGCGCAAGCGAGTGGATCCTCCGCAGGTACAGCGAGAACGTCGTGGTAAAAAAGCCCACCGTAAACCGGTCGGCAAACGCGAACGCCAGCGGGATTCCCAGGCGCGGGTGCGCGCGGAGCGCGCTTGCGATCTCGAGCATGCCGGGTCGATGGTCGTACCCGTGATCGTCAGCGACAGTGGCAGCGGCCAACAGGGCTGCCGCGAAAGCCAGCGCGCCGCCCGTGAGAAGAGGTAGCAGCGTGGCCGACTGACCGAGCAAGCCGCCCAGCGGGGCGCCCAGCGCGACCCCGAGCATCATGCTGCCACCGACCACGCCCATCGCACGGCCGCGCTGTTTGTCCGGCAGTGCCTTCGAGGCGAACATCAGCAGCACCGATAGCGCCGTGATGTGCGCGCACCCCTCGGCGAATCGGATGGCCAGAAATCCCCAAAACGGAGCGGGCGCCGCCAACCCGAAAAAACAGCTGGCATCGATCGCCAACGCAACGACGAGCAGCCGGCGTTTCCGTCCCCAGCGATCGGAGAACACCCCTGCCAGCGGCGCCATCAACAGCGCACCGATCATGTTGACCGACATGAATAGTGACGTCGCGAACTCCGACACCGCGAAGCGCTCGCTGACGAGTTCGCGGAGTACCGGGACCGGCATCGTCACAGGTGCCATGATCGACATCGCCAGAAGTCCGAGCACTGCGAGCTGCCGGCCGTCCGAACGTGTCTTCGAATGGCGCGTATCGGCACGGGTCGAATCGGTCACGCTCGGATCCTAGCAGTGGGTGTGGAGGCTGACGGAGCCAATCCCGCAGCCTGGGGATCCGTTGGCAACGGCGCCGAACTCGAGCCTGTGCAGAGGCATTGCGCTCTGGCGACCGTCCGCGAAAGTATGTGATCGGAGGAACACCAAGTGAGCAGCCGATCCGGCGGTACCGATGAACCGAACCCGTTACTCGATGCGAGCGGTCTACCGCGCTTCGACCTGATCGGCCCCGAGCATGTCAATGCGGCAATGAATTCGCTGCTCGAACAGCTCGAGTCAAACTTGTCGGCACTGGAAGCCTCACTCGAAGCCGCATCGACCGGAGACCGCGCGACCCCTCCTCGAACTTCGACGACCTGGGACGATTTGATCGTTCCGATCGAGCGAATCGGCGACCGGCTGGGCCTGGCCTGGGGAACCGTGCGTCACTTGATGGGGGTCCGAAACAGCGATGAGCTGCGCGAAGCACACGAATCGGTGCAGCCCGAGGTCGTGAAGTTCGCAACGCGAATGGCACAGAGCCCCCAGGTCTATCGCGGGCTGATCGAGCTTCGCGAGGGCGAGCCATGGGGACGGCTCGACGCGAGCCAACGTCGGATCGTCGAAGTGCTGATCCGAGACGCACGGCTTTCGGGTGTCGGGCTCGAGGGAGTGGCGAAAGAGCGCTTCAGCGCGATCCAGGTCGAGCTGGCCGAATTGGCCACACAGTTTGGCAATCACGTACTCGATGCTACGAAGGCGTTCGCGCTCGAGCTGACCACACCCGATGAGGTCGCCGGTCTGCCGGCAAGCGCACGCGCGCTGGCCGCTCAGGCTGCCCAGGCTGAAGGGCACGGGGGGGCGAGCGCAGAAACGGGGCCCTGGCGCGTAACACTGGACGCGCCTTCGCTGGTTCCCTTCTTGCAGCACGCGACCCGACGAGATCTTCGTGAGTTGCTGTACCGCGCCAATATTGCGATCGCCAGCAGTGGCGAGCTGAACAACGCCGATCTGATCGACCGGATCCTCGCGCTGAGACTCGAAGAGTCGAAGCTGCTTGGTTTCGACAATTTCGCGCAGCTGAGCCTGGCCTCGAAGATGGCGCCAGATGTCACAGCCGTGGAGCAGCTCCTCGAAGAAATGCGAACCGCATCTTACGATGCCGCCTCCCGCGAACTGGACGAGCTGCGAGAGTTCGCGCGCGACTCGGGTGCCGACTTGACCGACGGGCTGCGTCACTGGGACATCCTGTTCTGGGCCGAACGACTTCGCGAGGCGCTCTTCGATTACACCGACGAGGAGCTGCGGCCGCATTTCTCGCTCGAGCGGGTTCTCGCCGGCCTGTTCGATCTTTCGCGTCGGCTGTTCGGTATTCAGATCGACGCAGCCGACGGTGAGACGCCGGTCTGGCACGAGGATGTCCGCTTCTTTCGCGTGTGCGATGACGCAGGCGTGCCGATGGCCGCGTTTTTCCTGGACCCCTACAGCCGTCCGGCAGAAAAGCGCGGCGGCGCGTGGATGGACGAATGCGTCGGCCGCGCGCGGCGTCCCGACGGGCTGCGACTACCCGTTGCATACCTGATCTGCAACCAGACGCCCCCCGTGGGGGACAAGCCGTCGCTGATGACCTTCCGCGAAGTGGAGACGCTGTTTCACGAATTCGGTCACGGCTTGCAGCACATGTTGACGACGATCGACGAACCGCTTGCCGCCGGGATTCGCAACGTGGAATGGGACGCGGTGGAGCTGCCGAGCCAATTCATGGAAAATTGGTGCTACCACAGAGAGACGCTGATGGCTCTGGCGGTCCACTACGAGACGGGCGCGGCGCTCCCCGATGCGCTGTTCGACAAGATCACATCAGCGCGTACCTACCGCGCCGGAAGCGACACGTTGCGACAGGTGTTCTTCGCATTGACCGATCTCGAGCTGCATTCCCGCTTCGTGCCCGGTGCCAAAGAGAACGCGTTCGATGTCGAACGCCGCGTCGCCGAGCGCGCCACAGTGATGGCACCGCTGCCCGACGATCGCTTCTTGTGCAAGTTCGGCCACATCTTCGGGGGCGGCTACGCCGCGGGCTACTACTCCTACAAGTGGGCCGAGGTGCTCAGCGCGGACGCGTTCGCCGCGTTCGAGGAAGTGGGACTCGGCAATCACGAAGCCGTTCGCGGCACGGGTCGTCGCTTTCGCGATACCGTGCTGGGGCTCGGAGGAAGTCAGACTGCGATGGAGACGTTTGTTGCATTCCGCGGCCGTGAGCCGAGCACCGAAGCACTGCTGCGACATTCAGGACTCGCTGGGCTAGGCGTGGAGGGTTGAGTCGTGGCTGACTCAACGCAAAGCACAAGCGAAATCCCGGTGATCATCGAGGCCGCGATCAACGGCGAGACCCGGCCGGATCGCAACCCCAACGCGCCCCGCAAGGCAGCCGAGATCATCGCGGACGTGTTTCGCTGCCTCGATGCCGGTGCGTCGATCATCCACGCCCATACCGAAGACATCATGAAGACCGGCCGCGAAGCCGCCGAGCTGTACCTGGCCGCATGGCGTCCGATCCTGGCCGCACGGCCCGATACGCTGTGGTATCCGACATTGGGTGCCGGTGCAGACGCGGCCGAAAGTCGGTCGCACATCGATGTGATCGCGGATCAGATCGAGCTGCGGCTCGGCTTGTGTGACCCGGGTTCGACCAATGTGGGTGCGCCGGACGCGGATGGCCTGCCCGTGGGAATGGTCTATTCGAATAGCTATGAAGACACGCGGCTGGCCCTCGAGCAGTGCGAACGGCTCCGCATCGGCCCGTCACTCGCGATCTACGAACCGGGCTGGTTGCGAACGACGCTTGCGTTCCAGCGAGCGGGTCGGCTGCCGGCTGGTGCGATGCTGAAGCTGTATTTCGGGGGCGACTATGGCTTGTTCGCGACCCAGCCCGGCGTGAGTTTCGGCTTGCCGCCCACGGTCAATGCGTTGATGGCGTACCTCGATCTGCTGGAGGGAAGCGATCTGCCGTGGTCGGTCTCTGTTTGGGGGGGTGACCTGTTCGAGACCCCGATCGCGCGGCGGGCGCTGGAGCTAGGCGGCCACTTGCACGTCGGCCTCGAAGAGCACATGCACCCGGAACACAAGCCGACCAATCAGGAAATCGTGATGCAAGCTGCGGCGCTGGTTGCGGAAATCGGGCGGCCGGTAGCCAGCGCTGCGGAGGCTGCCCGGCTCCTGGCGCTGCCCAAGTCGGTCTGAGCTGCGGGCTTGCTCTGGTGCGCCGACGAGGCGCGAGAGCCCCGGGGGATCACCTGTTTGCGCGCCGCGATCCCATCGCTTAAACAATGACCGTCTCGAGTGGCTGGCTTCATTGACGCCTGCGGCCGAAACCCCGGCTTTCACCGCTCTTTTTACGCTCTCTTTCAACCCAAGAAACGGCTGTCAGCTCTGCGAGCCGCCCACGAGGAACGATGTCTGAACCCAGCGATTTCTATCAGTTCAAAGGCACCGATGGATACATTGTGTCCCGCGCCCTGCTCGAATCTGTCAATTGCGCGATCGCTCTCGAGCGCCCACTGCTGATCAAAGGAGAGCCAGGTACCGGCAAGACGCTTCTCGCCAAGCACGTGTCCAAGGGTCTCGACATGAAGATGGAGTCTTGGCACATCAAGTCGACCTCCAAGGCGAGCGAAGGGCTCTACGTCTACGACACCGTGCAGCGTCTAAACGACGCGCGCTTCGGGTCGGGAGACGTGTCCGACATCCGCAAGTACATACGCTACGGCCCGCTCGGCCGGGTATTTGCCGCGGAAGAACGACAGGTGTTGTTGATCGACGAAATCGACAAGGCGGAC
Organism: Deltaproteobacteria bacterium; assembly: GCA_032128375.1. Classification (GTDB taxonomy): domain Bacteria; phylum Myxococcota_A; class UBA9160; order UBA9160; family SMWR01; genus JAJDAM01. Next base: position 20,640 of record JAQBGU010000159.1, read on the forward strand.
CTCGAGTTCCCGAACGACATCCTGCTCGAGATCGACGAGATGCGCTTCCACGTGATGGAGACCAGTGAGGAAGTCGTCGCGAAAAACCGCCCGGTCGTGATCATCACCTCCAACAACGAGAAGGAGCTTCCGGACGCGTTCTTGCGTCGCTGCGTATTCCACTTCATCGATTTCCCCGATGTCGCGTTGATGAAGCAGATCATCGACGTGCACCACCCGAACCTCGATTCGACGCTTCTGGACCAGGTTCTGATCAAGTTCTACTGGCTGCGCGGACAAAGTGAGCTGCGCAAAAAACCGTCGACGTCCGAGTTGATCGATTGGATCTCGGTGCTGCTGCGGTCCGGCGTCACACAGGGCCAGGTGGAAGGTCACATCCCGTTCCTCGGGTCACTGCTGAAAAACGAGCAGGACACCGAGGCGCTGGGTGAATACAAAACCGGCGGCGGGACGTTCCCCGACAAGTGGAGCGACCTGGGGCCGCAGTACAATCAATAGTCCGACAATCGTACGGCAAGGGCTCGACTGTGGTCGGATGATCGGATGAATAGACCGATTCACCAGTTCAGTAACATGTCGAAATAGGCGGCCATTGCCGCGGGGATTCGCGCGATGTTTCTCGATCTTTTCTACGGCTTGCGCAAGGAGGGCGTACCGGTTGGAATGCAAGAATGGATGATGTTGATGGACGCCCTCGGCAAGGGGCTCCACGGCTCCGATCTGATGAGCTTCTACAACATCTCTCGCGCCTGTCTGGTCAAGAGCGAGACGTATTTCGACCATTTCGATCGCGTGTTCGCACGCGTCTTCCACGGCGTGGAAGGCGAACTGAGTGTGTCCGATGAGCTGATGGAATGGTTGTCGGACCCGAAGAATTTCGACGGGCTCACCGACGAGCAGCGCGCGGCGCTCGAAGAACTCGATGCAGACGAACTGATGCGGCGCTACTACGAGACGTTGGCCGAACAGGACGAACGCCACGACGGCGGCGGAAAGTGGGTCGGTACCGGAGGGCGCTCGCCGTTTGGTCACGGCGGTGAGCACCCGACGGGTATCCGGGTTGGAGGCGAAAGTAAGAACCGCTCTGCGATGAAGGTCGCCGAAGATCGCCGCTTCCGGGAGTACCGCACAGACTCGACGCTGGATATCCGCTCGACCAAGATGGCGCTACGGCGCTTGCGGACGTTGACCCGCCAGGGTCCGAACGACGAACTCGACCTCGCCGAGACCATCGACGAAACCTGTCGCAACGCCGGCGAGATCGAGCTGGTGTTCCGTCCCGAGCGACGCAACAACGTGCGTCTGCTGCTGTTCATGGACGTGGGCGGAACGATGGACCCCTACTACGAGCCGGTCAGCCGGCTGCTGACGGCGCTGCACGAAGAGCGCGGCATTCGCGACTTCAAGGCCTATTACTTCCACAACTGCATCTACGAAATGGTCGGAACGACGGCGGATCTGTACCGCAAAGACGCCGTCCCGACCGGAGACATCCTGCGCCGGCTCGACGATCGTTGGAAGGTGCTGTTCGTTGGCGATGCAGCGATGCACCCGTCCGAGCTGATGTCCGCTCGCGGAAACATCAACCCGCGTTTCGAAAGTGACACGCGTGGAATCGATTGGCTGTGGCGCATCGCAAAACATTTCAAGCGGTCGGTCTGGCTGAACCCGGACCCACAGAAAAGCTGGGCGAACACGCGGACCACGCAGGCGATCGGGAACATCTATCCGATGTTCCCGCTGACGGTCGACGGCATTTCCGATGCAGTGAAATCACTGATCGGCTCGCGCCCGAACTCGAAAAACTTGCATTAGCGCAAGTGAGTATTCGGCTTGCTCGATCTCGTTCGCCTGCACGACGCGTGAGAGATGTTCTGCGCGGAACCCGGCTCTAGCAACGCTAGCGCCCCGTCATACAGAGCCCTTGTTGATTCGAACTCGAATCGGGCCCACTTCACATCGCGCCCACGTATAGCCGGTCCCTCAAGCGCGTTCGAATACCGCAAGCGTTTCGACGTGATCGGTGAATGGAAACAGTGCGAAGGGTTGTAGCCGGTCCAAGCGCAGTCGCCCCTGCGAGAGCAGCGCGGCCGCGTCACTGCAGAGTTGGTCGAGGTCACAGCTCAAGTAAACAATCCGCTGCGGCGCTTGCGTTGCGAGTGCGGTCAGCAGGGCTGCGTCCAGACCCTTTCTGGGGGGGTCGACGATCGCGACATCACAGTCTGCGAGAGCGTCGGTACATGCACCGGCTGGACCGGCAACGATTCGGGCCCGTTCGCTCTCAGGTACCCGCGCGATGCCCAACTCGAGTCCCTGGAGTCCCGCTGGGCTGACTTCGTTGAAGGTGACTGTGTGTCCTCGCTGCAACAGGCCGAGCCCGATGGCGCCACAGCCGGCATAGAATTCTGTCACGCGCGCGCCCTCATCTACACATGCGTGGATCGAGTCGACGATCCGATCGGCCAGCGCCAGATGGCTCTGTCCGAATGCACCCGGCGGAAAGAACACGCGGGCTCCCCCGATTTGCTCTTCGACCGTATCGGCCCCGCACATCTGCGACCAATGTCGACCCAGTATCGTGTTGGTCCGTTCGGGGTTACCATTCCACCACAGGCTGTGGAGTTCGGCGCCCAGTGCGCGTTCGAGCTCGCCTAACATGTCGGCGCAGGGACTGGGATCGGGAGAGTTCGTGACCACCACGACCTGAACCGTCTGGCTCGAACGTTCGACGACCACTTGCAGCGCGCGCACCAGGCCGCGATGCGCCGTGTCGGCGTAGGGTGGTAGTTCGGTCTTGCGCATCGCAGTCTTCAGAGCCCGCGCGCTCGTATTCACCAATGGGTGATGAACGGGGCAGTTCGGGATGTCGGCGATGCGATGGGTGCCCGCCTGGAACAGCCCGACTTTTGGGGATCGGGCTCGGCCGCGCACCATCAGCCGTGCGCGGTGCCGGTGAGCGTGTGGCGTCGCTTCAGACAGCGGTGCGAGGTTGGCTTTCGTTTCGCGAGCCAGCTGCTCGATTCGGGCGCCGGTGGATCCAGCCAATCCCGCGACACCAAAATGTGGGCAGCCCGGGCACGTCGGACGGTGTGTACAATCCGGCATCGAAAACGAAGTCGCGAGATCCACATCGGGCAGCTTAGCGGCCGCCTTCCGGGCTGGGGCCCGAAGCACCTCTCAGCTGCCTCGCATGGGCTCAGCCCGCCGAGCCGTCGACAATGGCTCTCGCAGCCGCTCTCGAAACTCGGGATCCTTTGTGGGTCACCGGCGATCTTCCTGTCGACGCGCGTTCTGCCCGCTGGGCCGAGATCATCTTCCACAATGGCTCTCGTAGCTGCTCTCGAAACTCGGGGTCCACATCGACCGGCATCTCTCCCACCAAAACAATGTTTTACGGTTCGCGGAGCGAGCGAACTCTTGAGTAGCTTCAGAGTTTTCCGATCGAATACGACAATTTCCGATCGTAGAATGCCGAACTCAAATCTGAGGCTGTTTTTCACTCCGCAGCGCGACACGGGCGATCCCATGGCCGCCGAACGACTCACTCGCGATTGGGTCGGGACACGATTCGAACCGGGACAGTCTCTCGGTCCAAGGACATCATGCCCGGCGTCGGCTGCAGGTCGTCGACCGAACTCGATTCTCTGTTCGAGGGGTCGCGGGGCCCAAAGTACTCCCCACCTGTACAGTGATTCCCGGCATGCGCGCGATGCGAAATAGGTCAAACTTCAGTTGATGCGAATGCCACACGGTGAGCCGAGCATCGGATTATTCCGTCCACTCCCCGGCGCGGCCGGCACACCAAACCGTTTATGATAGTTCTGTGCAGCCAGGGCTTCGTCGGTCGTGTGGTGTTGCATTCGGTGTGCGGGGCGACCCCGCCAATTCGTCTCGATGCAGGGTCACCCGGAACTCCCGGCTGTAGGCTGAGCGAGTCCCCATTGTTTCCGATTGACCCGGCATACGGCGCGGTGTAGCTTGAATCGAGTCAATGCTTGGGGGCTCATCTCCTGGCGCGGGTTCCCACCTCTGGCAGTTTTGGGGAGGATCCTCATGTCCGGTACGCCTTCGACCCCTGACACCCTGAGCGAGTTTTTTTGGGAATCCCTTTATGCTGGTGTGCTCGGTGGTTCGGCGGTCGCGCTATTTTTCCTGATTTCAGATCTGTTTGACGGGCAGCCGTTTTTCACACCGTCACTGATCGGCAGTGTGATGTTCCAGGGGGTTTCCGCTGCAGACGTCGCAACCGTGCACCTCGACGCGGTGGTCTACTTCACCATCGTGCACATCGCCGGATTCGCTGTGCTCGGAGGGGCAATCTCGTTTCTGGTCCATGAGATCGAGTTGCACTCGCGGCACCCACTGGTGCTGCTGTTGGTGCTCTTCGCAGTCATCGAAGCGGCGTTCTTCATCGTGGCCCCACTGGCAATGCCCGGCGTGATCGTACGGTTGGGAATGGCTCGGGTAGTCACGGCGAATCTGCTGGCAGCCGTGGCGATGGCGCTCTTCTTCGTGTTGTCCCACCGAGCCGGAGCCTGGACGAAGGTCAAGCACACCACGCCAGAGCTGATGATCGACTCGCTGTATTCGGGCGTGCTCGGTGGCTCGGCGGTGGCCGCCTTCTTCCTGGTCGTCGACCTCTTCGACGGACAGCCGTTTTTCACGCCGTCGCTGATCGGCAGCGTGCTCTTCCAGGGCGTCGCCGCACAAGATGTGACGGGGGTGCAGTTTTCGGCGGTCTTCTATTTCAGCATCGTGCACATCATCGCGTTTGCTGCGCTAGGAGCGGCCATCTCGTTGGTAGTCCACGAGGTCGAGCTACACGCGAGACATCCCATCGAGGTGCTGCTCGTGGTCTTCGTGATCATCGAAGTGGCCTTCTTCGCCGTGGCCCCACTGGTAATGCCCGGTGTGATCGAGAGGTTGGGAGTGGTTCGGGTCGGCATCGCGAACCTGCTGGCGTCGGGTTCGATGGCGCTCTTCTTCGTGCTCTACCACCGCTCGACCGCCCGCGAAAAGCTCAAGCACAACCTCGCCGATTTTCTGTTCGACTCCTTCTACTCGGGTGCGCTCGGCGGGTCGGCAGTCGCGCTCTTCTTCTTGGTCGCCGACGCTCTGGACGGGCAGCCGCTTTTCACCCCATCGCTGATGGGCAGTGTTCTCTTTCTCGACATCGCGGCAGAAGACGTAATGAAGGTGAGTCTCCACGCGGTGGCCTACTTCAGTGCGGCACACTTCGCCGCGTGTGCCGTGTTGGGAACAGGGGTCACTTGGTTGGTCCACGAGGTAGAGCTGCACTCGCGGCATCCCGTGGCGATGCTGCTCGTTCTCTTCCCGGTGCTCGAAGTGATTTTTTTGCTCGCGGCCTCTCTGACGATGCCCGGCGTGATCGAACGATTGGGAATCATCCGGGTCGGCCTCGCGAACTTGCTGGCGGCAGGTTCGATGTCGCTCTTCTTCGTACTCTCCCACCGCGAGAATGCCTGGAACAAGATCAAGCACGCCGTGCGGCTCGCCTAGCAGAGCGACCTGGTGGCAGGCTTCTACTGCACGGCGGCGAAGCTGAAAATTCTCGGAGAAGGATTCTAGGGTCGGGAGTCGCTGGGGACTGCCCGGCTCGCTGCTTCCAATGCACCGAGGTACGCAGCCCGGCGCGTCCAGTAGATCATCAGGGACCCAATCCCCATCAGCACCGTGCAAACCACCCCCAGCAGCACGAGCAACCCCGCCTCGGCGCCCTGGGACATCGCGGAATTCGGATCCCCATAACAGACGGAACAAGCCAGCGCGGGATGGGCGCTCAGGAGCGCGCCCAGGCACGCGAGGATCACCAGCGACACGGTGGCCAGACGTTTTTGGATCATAGGTAGCTCACGCCCTTCAACTTGCGCAGAAACCAGACCCCGTAGCACGCAAGCAGAATACTTCCGATGAAGGATCCCACTCCGAGGGCGAGCTGGATCCAGTTCCCGGATCGGGCGAAGTCCTGGGTCGCCCAGACCCCGAAGCCGACGCAGAGCGCCGTCGACACCACGATGAAGAAGATGTGAAAGGCCTTCAGCGACACTGATCCTTCTCATTCCCGAGTCTTAGAGCGGCCACAACGGGCCGTTCCCGGTCTGGGTCCCCAACGGCAGCAAGAACAGGAAGACAAGGAAGGCCGCGCAGAGGACCAGGAGGTAGAGGATCACTCTTTCCTCTGAGAGGAGATGCATGAAGTAGCCGGCCACCATGCCCGCTTTCACCGTCGCAACCACCATCGCCACCGAGATGGCAATCGCCGTCGGCAGGTGGAGATACGAGATCGCGACCGTGACGATCGTCAACACGGCCAGCGCAACGAACACCATCACGTAGACCCTGAGGTGTTCTCTGACGCGCGCAGCCTCCGACTCGCTGATGGCAACCCCTTCATGCATGGCAACTCCTAGAGTAGATAAAGCACGGGAAAGAGGAAGATCCAGACCAGATCCACGAAGTGCCAGTAGAGCCCGGCGATCTCGATACGGCCGGAGAAACGCTCGGGCTCGGTCTCGAACAGCGCAACTCCCCAGATCAGCAGCCACAGGTTGGCGAGAATGCCCAGGAAGACGTGCAGGGCGTGCAACCCGGTCAGCGTGAAATAGATGGCATAAAACGCAGAGGGATCGGAGGCCTCCGGCCAGCCGGTGCTGGGAAATATGCCGTGACCGAATTTCCCGTTGTACTCGAATCCCTTGACCACCAGAAAGACCAGACCCAGGACGATCGTGGCGCCCAGGTAGCGTTTGAAGGCGCCGGGGTTGCCCATCTTGAGCGAAGCCCACGACATGACCATCGTGATGCTCGACGTGATGAGCACGAGGGTGTTGAAGGTCCCGATGGGCACGTTCAATCCGGCTTCCACGCCGGTGGGCCAGGTCGCATCCCCCGCGCCCACGCGGAGGAGCACATACGAGGAGAAGAGGGCGCCGAACAACATCACTTCGGAGGCCAGGAACAACCAGATTCCGAGCTTGCCGCTGGTGACGCCGGTGAGCGGATGCGGCTGCGTCCGGTACGGGATGACGATTTCCGACATGTCTAGCCCTCTCGCTTCAGGTACTGCGGGGAGAAGTCGCGGGGCGCGCCGGGCACGCTGTATTCATACGGCCCGGAGTACACCACCGGGGGCGCGACGAAGTTTCCGTGCGGCGGCGGCGTCGCCGTCGCCCATTCGAGGGTCGTCGCCTGCCAGGGATTCTCCTCCGCCCTCTCCTGCTTTCGCATGCTCATGAAGAAGTTGATGATGAACGGGATCTGGGCCAGCGCGAGGAGCCAGGCCGACCAGGAAGTCATGACGGTCAGGCCGTGAACGGCAGCTCCAATTTCGTAGACGCTCGGATCGAAGAGCCGGCGGGAAACCCCTGCCATGCCTTCGAACATCATGGGCATGAAGACTCCGTTCATGAAGACGAAGGATAGCCAGAAGTGGAGCCTTCCCAGAGCAACGTTCATCGTCCGCCCGGTGACCTTCGGATACCAGTGATAGATGCCCGCGAACATCGCGAAGATGGTGCCGGGGGCGACCACGTAGTGGAAGTGCCCGATCACGTAGTAGGTGTCGTGAAAGTGGGCGTCTGGGGCCGCCAAACCCAAGGGGAGCCCCGTCAGCCCGCCGATACCGAACATCGGAAGGAAGGCCAGCGCAAAGAGCATGGGGACGGGGAACCGGATCGAGGCACCCCACAGGCTGATCACCAGGCAGGTCAAAATGATCACCGAGGGGATCGAGATGATCATCGTGGTGATCTGGAAGAAGGTACTCATCGTGGTTCCCATGCCCGTCATGTACATGTGGTGCGCCCAGACACCGAAGGACAGGAAACCGAGGAACAGCAACGAGTACACCATCGGCCGGTAGCCCCACAGGGGCTTGCGGGTGTTGATCGCGATCACCTCGGCCACGATCCCCATGCCGGGCAGGATCAGCACGTACACCTCGGGGTGGGCCAGGAACCAGAACAGGTGCTGCCAGAGCAGGGGGCTGCCGCCCCCGACCGCCGCCACCTGTTCGCCGCCCACCACCAGCCCGCTGGGAAGGAAGAAGCTCGTACCGGCCAGGCGGTCCATCAGCTGAAAGACGGCCGCGACCTGGAGCGGAGGAAACGCCAGCAGCAGCAGGAACGCGGTCACCAGCTGTGACCACACGAAGAACGGCAGGCGGAAGAACGTCAGGCCTTCGGCCCGGAGGTGGACGATCGTGACGATGAAGTTGATCGCCCCGAGCAGCGAAGACGCGATCAGGAAGATCATTCCGATCAGCCAGAAGGTCTGGCCCGTCGTCGCTGTGACGGCGAGGGGGGCGTACGAGGTCCAGCCCGAACTCGCCGCGCCGCCCGGCAGGAAGAAGCTCGACAGCATCACGAGGCCGCCGATGACGAACGCCTGGTAGCTCATCATGTTCAGCCGCGGAAAGGCCATGTCCGGCGCGCCGATCTGCAGCGGGACGACATAATTTCCGAAGGCGCCGACCGCGAGCGGGACGATCCCCATGAAGACCATGATGGTGCCGTGCATGGCGCCGAGTGAATTGTAGAAAGTGGGCAGCATGGCACCCTTGTCGACCAGGGACTCCCCGAGCAGACCTCCGATGATCGGGATCGACTGGCCTGGATAGGCCAGCTGCCAGCGCATCATCATCATCAGGCAGAAACCAAAGAACAGGAAGACCAGCGCGGTCAGTCCGTACTGGATTCCGATCGTCTTGTGGTCCGTGGAAAATACGTACTTGTGCAGGAACCCGAGTTCTTCGTGCCCTTCACTCATTCGTCCAACCCCAGCGCTGCGTGCTCCGCCTCCAGCCACTTCTGGAAGTCTTGCTGTGACTCGATGACGAGATCGGCCTTCATCTCGTAGTGACCAAGGCCGCAGAGCTGTGCGCAGCCCACCTGAAATCTGCCCGTCTCCTTGGCTTCGAACCAGATCGCGATCTCCATCCCCGGGACGACGTCCTGGGTGACGCGCATGACCGGAATCTTGAAGCTGTGGATCACGTCCTTGGAAGTGAGGCGCGCAATCACCGGCGTCCCGACGGGGAAGTGGAATCCCCGGACCGTGATGTCATCCCAGCCGGCCTCGTCGTCGCCGTCGAGACCCGCTGGGTTGTCGTCGCTGTAGAACTCCGCCCCGGTCGCGCCGAACTGCCCATCTTTGCCCGGGTAGTGGAACAGCCATTTGAACTGCTCGCCCACAACGCGCACCATCATGGGATTCTGCTGGGGCTGGGGAAGGTCGTTCTTGATCTTGGCCCAGACGGGCATCGCGAACGCGACCAGCACGACCGCCTCCGCGACCGCCACCCCCACCTCGAGCCACCGATTCCAGCTGGCTTCGATGGGCTGGTGAACGGCCACGTGACCGGGGCGCTGTCGGAAGCGAACCAGGCAGTAAACGATGAAGCCTCCCCAGCCGACGAAGAGGACGAGCATGAACCAGTGGATGATGATGATCATGAAATCGATATCGGCGCCGTGCACCGAAACGTCGGGGGGAAGCCACCAGCCGTATTGCGGTTTGATCATTGGAGTATCCCTCAGCTCTTCTTGGGGTAGGTGAACTCGAGAGTCTTGGTCTCTTTGTCACCGATCGTGATCGTCTGCTCGATCACGTCGTATTTCTCGTGCCAGGCTTCGATCGTGTAGGTGCCCGGCGGGAGATTCTTCAGCTCGAAAGAGCCATCGGACCCCGTCACCGCGTAGTAGGGATGGTCCACTACCGCGATAAAGGCGTTCATCCACGGATGGATGTCGCACTTCACCTTCATCGGCGGACTCGCCTCATCTCTTTTCATCGTGACGGAGACGTTGTCGGCACCCGCCGGCTGCGACCGATTGAACGACCGATTGACCTTCGCGTAGCCGTGGACGTTGTGCGCGGTGGGATCGCTGGTCTTGATCGTCAGGGACTGGCCGGTCCGCATGCCCTGCACGTGCGGCAAATACCAACAGCCCTTCTGGTCCAGCAGGACGTCGCCCTCGGGTAGCGGGAAGCTCCAACCCTCGACGCCCGTCTTGACCCGGACGAAGACGTTTCGCAACGTTCCGTTGTCATTGGCGACGACCGTTTCCGGCTTCAGTCTCTTGCCGGCGTGAAGCTCTGCGCACTTCTCGTCTGCGCCCGCCATGTCGATGGGCCGCGCCGTCGGTTTCTTGCCGTCGAACATCACGCTGCCGGTGATGGTGGACGTACCTAACGCGGGATCCCACGTCTTGCCATCTTCGCCGCTGCCCTTCATAGGCAGAAGGACGATCAAGAACGCTGATACGAAAATCGACCGTTTGTACACGAATCCTCCCAACTCTTCTGACGAGGCCGGAGTGCGATAATTCGGTGCGACGATGCAGCTCAGCGCAGCAACTAATGAGTTCTCTACTGGGCGGACTCCGGCAAACCTTTCTGGCACCTCTAGACAATCCTGATCATTTGAGCATATCGTAGCCCGAAACTCAACCGGACTTTGCGGGGCCGAACGCGATCGTGGTGCGGAGGCGTGGATGGCTGAGAGCGGGGGGTGGCCGGGCGCTCTGACCGGAGTCCGCGGCGGGATCTTGAAAATCTCGGTCATCCTGGCTGCGGTTTACCTGCTGGTCTTCATGGTTCCGCGGCTGTTCGAGACCGCCGACTACCGGCAGTTCCCGGTGATCGGCAGTCGGGTGCTCGTGTGGTGCCTCGCGCAAGCGCATCTCATGTTCGCCGCTTTCGTGCTGGGTGTGCCGATCTTTGCTCTGATCGCCGAAGCGATGGGCGTGTTCCTCGGCGATGAGCGCTACGACGGGCTGGCCAAGGAGTTCACCCGGCTGCTGGCGATGAGTTACACATTCACTGCCACGCTCGGCGGTCTTCTGCTGATAGCGCTGGTGACCCTTTAC
>JAQBGU010000160.1:0-4723 GCA_032128375.1 Deltaproteobacteria bacterium
CACTGTGACGGGGTGCTGCACAGCGCTCACTATTGCCGCAAGCCGCGAGGGGGTCCGCCGGGGCTCTCAGCCAAGATCGACCAGCGTTTCAGCCTTTGTTGCGCCCGGCGGCGCATGACGCCGCCCTCGGTCCGCTTCCTGGGACGTCGGGTCTACTTCGGTGCCGTCGTGTTGATTGTAAGTACCCTGCGCGATGGGCTCACGGTGCGCAGGGTGCGGGCACTGCGTGATCAGCTGGGCGTGGACATTCGCACGCTTCGCCGCTGGCGACGGTTTTGGCAAGAGGCTTTCGTTCAGGGCGCTTTCTGGCGGGCCGCTCGTGCTCGTTTCGCTCCACCTGTGGTCGAGGCCGATCTGCCGGCTTCGCTGCTCGAGCGCTTCACCGCGGAGACATCACAGAGTTCTCTCGTGCAAGCGCTCCAGTTCCTGACCCCGATCTCGCAGGGCGACTAACGAGACACGCTGCGTTCCCAGCACACCCTTTGTGAGGGTCGTTCGCGATCCGCAGAGGATGCCCATAGACAGCTGCTTCTTTCGAGTCGTAGGGTCCGCGGCATGGCACACGATGAGCCGCGACGACATCAACGCTGGGCGGAGCTCCGATTCTCGATCATCGGTCCGCTGCTTGCGGCACCACCGGCGCGAGGCACACTGCGCGCCGCGCTCGAGCGCCTCGCGACCACGACCTGGTGTCACCCGATGACCGGCGAACCGGTCCGCTTCGGCGTCTCCACGATCGAGCGCTGGTACTACACGGCGCGCAACGCACCCCGCGACCCGGTCGGCCAACTGGCTCGCAAGCTTCGCAAGGACGCCGGCACCCAGTGGAGTCTCTCCTCCTCACTGCGCGCGATGCTGCACGCGCAGCACCGCGACCACCACAGCTGGAGCGCACAACTCCACGCCGACAATCTCGCTGTGCTCGCTACCGAGCACTCCGAGCTCGGCACGATGCCCTCCGCGACCACCATCCGCCGCTATCTGAAGGCCCAGGGCCTATTGCGCGGACCTCGCGTTCGCGGTCCCAGGAGTCCAGGGATGGTTCGAGCCAGCAAACGACTCGACCAGCGCGAGGTCCGCAGCTACGAGGCTGAGTACGTGGGCGGGCTGTGGCACGCTGATTGTCACCACGGCTCGCGCAAGGTCGTGCTGCCGTCGGGGCGCTGGGCGACACCTCTTCTTCTGGGAATCCTCGACGATCGCTCCCGGCTTGCCTGCCACTTGCAGTGGTATCTCGAAGAGACCGCCGAGACGCTGGTTCACGGTCTGTGCCAGGCGTTCCAGAAGCGGGGCCTCCCCCGAGCGCTGCTCACTGACAACGGCGGCCCCATGATGGCATCCGAGGTACATCGGGGCCTGTCAGATCTCGGCGTGGTGCACGACACCACACTGCCCTACAGCGCCTATCAGAATGCGAAACAAGAAGTGTTCTGGGCGAGTGTGGAAGGGCGGCTCCTTGCCATGCTCGACGGTGTCGAGGAGCTGACGGTCGATCTGCTCAACGAAGCGACACAAGCGTGGGGCGAAGGGGATTACAACGGGCGCCTCCATTCTGAGATTGGCACCACACCGCTCCGGCGCTTCCTCGACAGCCCAGATGTGGGGCGCGAGTGCCCCGGCAGCGACACCTTGCGCTGTGCTTTCCGCTCCGAGCTCAGCCGCACCCAGCGCAGGAGCGATGGCACCGTGAGCCTCGAAGGGCGTCGCTTCGAGATCCCTTCGCGCTATCGCACGATCGAGCGCGTCCGCCTTCGCTACGCCCGCTGGGATCTGCGCCACGTGGATCTGGTCGATCCGCGCACGGGTCACGTGTTGGCGCCACTCTATCCTGTGGACAAGGTGCGCAATGCCAACGCCCGGCGGCGCCGGCTCGATCAGCCAGCCGTGGTAGATCTCCCGGCGCCGTTGATCGAATCGCCCCAGACCTCCTCCGGCATCGCGCCCCTTGCTCCGCAAGCTCATGGCCGACTACGCGGCCACGGGTCTGCCCCCGGCCTATCTCCCCAAACTCTCGCCTCACGAGGAACCCCCGTCATGAATAAGAAACTCCTCTCCCTCTACGGACTCAAGTGGAATCCCTTCTCCCCGGATCTGCCGATCGAGGCGCTCCACACCGCCCCCAGGCTCGAGCACTTCGGTTGGCGCATCGAACAGAACCTGGTGCGCGAAGGCGGCTTCGCCCTGATTACCGGTGAGCCGGGCACGGGCAAGAGCGTGGCGCTGAGACTGTTGGCCGAACGCCTCGGCGCGCTGCGCGACGTGACGGTGGGTGCCCTCGCGCATCCCCAGAGCGGCGACGCCGACTTCTATCGCGAGATGGGTGATCTCTTCTGTGTGTCGCTCAGACCCCACAACCGCTGGGGTGGGTTCAAGGCACTGCGCGAGCGTTGGTCGGCGCACATCGAGAGCACGCTGATGCGCCCGGTACTGCTGGTCGATGAGGCCCAGGAGATGCCTCCGACGGTTTTGTCCGAGCTACGCCTGCTCACGAGCACCCGCTTCGACTCTCACATCATTTTGGCCGTGGTGCTCGCGGGCGATGGTCGTCTTCCCGAACTCTTGCGCCGTCCCGATCTCGTTCCGCTCGGCAGTCGGATCCGCACCCGCTTGACCCTCGAGATGGCCAGCCGCGACGAGCTCTACGCTTGCCTCGATCATCTGCTCGAGCGGGCCGGCAACCGCAAGCTCATGACGCCCGAACTCATGCACGCGCTGTGTGACCACGCGCTGGGCAACTACCGCGTGCTCACCACGATGGCCGCCGAGCTGCTTGCCGTCGCGGCCCACCAGGAGATCACCCAGCTCGACGAGAAGCTCTACCTCGAGGTATTCCAGGCCCCCGAGCGCGCCGCCCCGACCCCACGCCGCAGCGCCTCTTCGCGGCGTAACCCGGTGAGCGAACTCCCCGTCCGCAGACCTCATCAACTCGAGCTGCGGCCCGCGGTGCGCCACTGGCTCGTCGAGGGACTTTGGGCCGAGCAGGCAGTGGGACTGGCCGGTGGCGAGCCCAAGTGCTGCAAGTCCTTCCTCACGCTCGATCTGGCTGTCGCCGTCGCCACGGGCGCGCCCGCTCTGCGACGCTTCCCGGTGATCACCACCGGGCCCGTGCTCCTCTACGCAGCCGAGGATCCACCCCACGCCGTGCGCCAGCGCCTGCTGGGCATCACCAAGGCCGCTGGTGTCGACTTCGACACCCTCGACCTCCACGTCATCACGACACCCACCCTGCGGCTCGACCTCGCCGAGGATCAGGCTCGCCTCGAAGCCACCGTCGCACGCCTGCGTCCCAAGCTCTTGGTGCTCGATCCCTTCGTCCGCCTCCATCGCATCGATCGGAATGCCGCCGCTGAGGTGGCCCCGCTGCTCAGCTTCCTGCGCGGCCTTCAGCGGCGCTATGCCACCGCGGTGCTCCTCGTCCACCATGCCCGCAAGGGAGCCGCGCATATCCGCGGCGGGCAAGCCCTGCGCGGATCTTCCGAGCTGCACGCATGGGGGACTCGAATCTTTATCTCCGGCGCCAGCACGAAAGGTTGCTGATCACCACCGAACACCGCGCGGCTCCCTCCCACGATGACCTCGCCCTCGAGCTACGGACTCACGGCGAAGCCCTCGCTCTGCATGTCGTTGACAATCCGCCCCAGCCGACACTCGCTGAGGTCACTCCAGACCGCGTTGATGCCCTGATCCAGAAAGTCCTTGCTCGGTCACCCAGCCCAGTGCGCCGCGACGTCCTTCGTCAAGCCTGCCGTGTCCGCAATCAGACGCTCGGCGAGGCACTCGAACGCCTCATCCACTCCGGTCGTATTGAGCGCTCCAACGACGGCTACCGCCTCGTCCAAGACTGATCGTTCCGTTCCTGTTCCCTACTCCCTATAGACACGCTGGGAACCGGAACGGGAACCAGCCGTCGAAACCCGCATTGCCACCAGACCCATCGATTACCGTGGCGACCTCACCATCAAAGAGCGTGCTCACTCTCAAAGGTGTGGCGCCTGTTGGAATTGAGGGGCGTTGGGATCGAAACGGCCTGGTGCTACGGCACGGAGTTCTTCGGGTGGCGGAAGTTCGCGAATCGCAAACAAGTGGGTTCTCTCGCGGGACTCACACCGACGCCACACGACAGTGGAAAGAAGGAAACGGAACGCGGAATCGGGAAGGATGGAAGCCGCTGGATTCGCGGCGTGGCGATCGAGCAGGCCTGGGCGTGGCTTCGTTTCCAACCCGATAGCGCGCTATCGCAGTGGTACCAGTCCCGCTTCGGAGGCGGAAGCAAAAGGCTGCGCAAGATCGGGATCGTGGCATTGGCGCGGAAGCTCCTGATCGCGCTGTGGCGCTTCGTGGAGTTCGGGCTGGTGCCAGAAGGCGCGCTGATCTCGGCGCGAGTCCGGCTCGTGTAGCGATCCACAAATCATCTGAACCATGGAACGACGAGGAGTCAGTGCGCATCTTGCTTCGGACGTCCCGCACTTGCCGTCAGGTGCCCGAGAGCCCGCCCGTTAGAAGGGGCCGTCCGTTCATGGCTTCAACCTCGCCACGTGCGAGCTTAGGGTTCGCGAAAGAATAACTCCGGCTAATTAGTCGCAATCATGCCGCCGGATGGCGGGAAGGTTCCGAACGCGATTCCACCTGTACGCAGCGGTCCCGGGCAGAACGGCTGTTCTGAGCGATCAATGGCAGTTGATGTCCAGTGATCATTATGGCACTATTACGCATTATTGAGCGT
>JAQBGU010000161.1:0-5181 GCA_032128375.1 Deltaproteobacteria bacterium
CTTGGGCGTTGTCGACTTTTTGAATCGGGTCATTGTCACTCACAGGTTCGATCTCCATTCCCGACAGGGGTTGAGTTGAATAGAGGGTTGAGTAGAGAGTTGAATCAGATGACAGAACGGTCGATCAATTCGTCTCGATTCCGAATCGCTCGATATAAGGGGCGAAGCGCTCGCGGACAGCGTTCGCATCGAGTCCCCAATCTTCGAGTGAGTAGTCGTGGCTACCATGTTTCCCCTGCGGGTTTTTTTCGACGTGGACGCTCATGGCGGCTTCGACCTCTGGTTCCATTGTCAGTCCGAAATGATCGTAGATGCACTTCGCGACCCCGATCGAGTCCTCGATGAAGTCGTCGTGGCTGACATCGATGAAACGCGCGGCCTCGCAGCGGTCTCGCGCAGCGAGACCACGCTCCAGCGAGGTCGCATAGAAGTCCATCACGATCGGCCCGAGTTGCTCGGGATCCGTTCTCAGTGTGCCGCCGGGGATCGCCGCGGTCATGCTGCAGATCGACGCGGTACACAGCAGCGGGTCTCGGTGGCTCCAGACGATCGAGACATCGGGAAATTCATCGATCAGTGCTTCGATGGCCCACATGTGGGCCGGCGCTTTCAACAGCCAGCGATCGCCCGGCCGCTGCCAGTCGAGCATCTGCAGCAGCATCTTGTAGTAGGCGTACATGGGGCCCAGGTCCTGCTCGCGGTACCACGACGCGTACGGTTCGAGCATGACCTCGACGCCGTGGTGGACGCCGTGCATCGAGAGCGCCTGCAGCAGCACGCACTCTTCCGGCGTATCTGCGCTCGCGAAGTGGATCTTCGTGAATTCCGGGTTCTTCCTGTGTGCGTCTACGTAGTAAGCCTTCACGGCTTCGTGGCGCGGATCCGGGTCGCCCGCTGCCAGGCCTTCGGCGGGATCGGGGAATTGAGTCTCCCACAACAGCAACGCGCGTGCAGCCGGATCGGCGGCGAGCAGATTGAACAGCGCCGAAGTCCCGGAGCGAGGCATTCCGGTCAGAAGCATCGGATGTGCGAGCCGGCGTTCTTCGATCTCGGGGTGGCGCGCGAGAGCGGCCTGCACGCGCAAACGAGTGGCCAACAGCGTCAGCAGGCGACGCTGGTTGCGCTTGTGACCCTGCTCGTCGAAGGGCGCGCGCGCGTAGGTTTCGCACAGAACGCGAAGCGGCGCCACGAAGTCGTCGCTGCCGAAGTCGGACAACTTGGCGGCGCCGCGCGCCTGTTCGAGCAGAGCATCTACGTCGTATCTGACATCCCCCATGGCGCCTCCCGTACGGCCCAGATTCGGCTGGAGTCATACGGTAGCGCCACGTGAGCGCGTCGGTGGAATCCCGGGAGCGACCCGAGACGGAGCGCTTTGGGTCCGCGCGCGATCCCGCGGCGACACAGCGCAGCTTGACTCGGGTGCAATCTCGTTCAGCCGAAGCGCCCGGTGATGTAATCCTGTGTCTGCGAGACACGCGGGTCAGTGAAGATGCGCTCGGTTTCTCCCTCTTCGATGAGGTTGCCGAGATGGAAGAAGGCCGTGCGCTGCGAAACCCTCGCAGCCTGTTGCATCGAGTGAGTCACCATGACGATCGTGTACTGGCGACGGAGTTCGCCGATCAGCTCTTCAATACGCGCCGTTGCGATCGGGTCGAGCGCAGAGCACGGCTCGTCCATCAGAATGACTTGTGGCTTGACGGCGATCGCCCGTGCGATGCACAAGCGCTGCTGCTGGCCTCCCGACAGGCTCGTGCCGGACTCGCCCAGTCGGTCCTCCACCTCCTCGAGCAGGCCCGCCTGTTCGAGGCTCTTGACGACGATCTCATCGAGCTGCGCACGCGTTTCCGCCATGCCGTGGATGCGCGGACCATACGCGACATTGTCGTAGATCGACTTGGGGAAGGGATTGGGCTTCTGGAACACCATGCCGACTCTGGCTCGAAGTCTCACTACGTCCAACGATTCTCGAAACAGGTTCTCGCCGTCGAGCTCGAGCAGCCCTTGCATCCGACAACCCTTGATCACGTCATTCATGCGATTCATGCAGCGCAGGAACGTCGATTTTCCACAGCCGGAGGGCCCAATCAGAGCCGTCACCTGGTTCGGCGGAATATCGAGATTGATGTCGAACAAGGCTAGCTTGTCGCCATAGAAGACACTGACGCCCTTCGCTCTCAGCTTGATCGGTGCCTCGAGCACCGAATCACTCGGTTCGGTGCTCGTCGTCACGTCGGGGGTATTTTCACATTTGGAATCGGACGTTGCATGTTCGCGATCGATGGGTTCTATGCAAGGCGCTGACATGTGTTTTCGACCTCTGCGAGCTGCGTTCCAAATGGGCAACATCGGGAACTACAGTCGCTTTTCGAATCGGTGCCTCAGCCACACCGCCGCCGCATTCATAAAGACCAGGAATGCGAGCAGAACGATGATTGCGCCGGCGGTCTTTTCTATGAAGGCCCGTTCGGCCGCGTCTGCCCACAGGAAAATCTGGACCGGAAGTACTGTGGCGGGTGAATCGAAGCCCGTCGGGATGTCCACGACGAACGCCACCATCCCGATCATCAGCAGCGGGGCCGTCTCGCCCAATGCCTGCGCCATTCCGATGATGGTGCCGGTCAAGATGCCTGGCATGGCGTGCGGCATGATGTGGTGCCCCACGACCTGCAGCGGCGAAGCGCCGATTGCTAACGCGGCCTCGCGGATCGAAGGGGGTACAGCGGCCAGTGCAGACCGCGAGGAGATGATGATGATCGGAAGGGTCCGAATCGCCAGCACGAGGCCACCGACCAGCGGGACCGAACGCGGCAATCCAAACGTGCCGAGAAAGATCGAAAGGCCGAGGACACCGAAGATGACTGAGGGTACGGCCGCGAGATTGTTGATGTTGACCTCGACAATGCTCGTCCAGCGACTCTGTGGCGCGAAATCCTCCAGGTAGACGGCTGTTGCCACGCCAATCGGAAAACACAGCACGAATGTCACGAGGAGCGTCATCACGGTTCCGACCAACGCGCCCCCGATACCGGCCAGCTCGGGGTCGCGGCTGTCACCGGAGAGCAAAAACGGCCAATTGAATACTCGCTTGGCGACACCTCGATCCACCAGCGCGTCGATCCAGTCGAGTTGCTGGTCGCGCAGCTTTCGATCGTCCTCCGGGGTATCTCTCGAAATATGCCCCTTCCTGTAGAGATCGGCATCATCGGATAGCGGAAGCTCGATCGCGACCCGACGGCCGAGGAGTGTAGGATCCTCCAGTACGGCATCGCGGAGTTCGAATTCCGCCCCGCTGCTGATCAGTCCGTACAGATCGCGCTTCTCATTGCGTCCGGTGACCTCGGGAAAGAGTTCGAGCATCCGGCCCCTGACAAGCGACGCGTATTCGCCCGACCCGAGAGACTCCGGTGTGTGTGGGCCAGCGGGGTCGATGACTTCCGGATCGAAGTCGATCTCGAGCCAGGCGACACTGCGCGTGAACGCGCTCGATCCGCGAACCGCGATATTTGCGAATAACACGGCAAGCGTCAGGACCGCGAATGCGATCGCTGCTCGGCCATAGAGGCGAAATCGGATCTCCGCTCGATGTCGCTTTCTCAGCCGATCGTCTGCTGCGCGTTGCTTCATCGTGCCGGCAATTTCGAGTGTGACGAGATCACTCATATTGCTCGCGGTAGCGTCTTGCGATGGCCAGAGCCATCAGGTTGATGCCGAGCGTCAGGACCAGCAGCGTCAGTCCCAGCGCAAAGGCGGCGAGGGTCTTGGCGCTGTCGAATTCCTGATCGCCGACCAGCAGCGTGACGATCTGTGCGGTGACTGTGGTGACGGCGGCGAGGGGGTTCGCGGTCAGGTTGGCGGCGAGGCCCGCGGCCATCACGACGATCATCGTTTCGCCGATGGCACGAGACACCGCCATCAGGATTGCGCTCACGATACCCGGCAACGCGGCCGGCAGGATCACTTGTCGGACGGTCTCGGAGCGGGTGGCACCGAGCGCCAGCGAACTCTCCCGCATTGCATTGGGTACGGCCGCGATCGCGTCGTCAGAGAGCGACGAAATGAACGGAATGATCATGACCCCCATGGTCAGACCGGCCGCCAATGCGCTTTCGGAGGCCACGTCGAGGCCGAGCGTCTCTCCCAGGCTGCGAATGAACGGAGCAACACTGAGTGCCGCGAAAAAACCGTAGACCACGGTCGGCACCCCCGCGAGAGTCTCGAGCAGAGGTTTGACGACAGCACGTGTGCGCGCTTCCGCGTATTCACCGAGGTAGATGGCCGACAGAAGCCCAATCGGTACGGAGACGCACATGGCGATCCATGTGATGAGCAGTGTTCCGGCGAACAGCGGAACGGCACCGAAGGCCCCACTGGCGCCGACCTGGTCTGTTCGCAATGCGGTCTGTGGGCTCCATTCCAAGCCGGTGAAGAACTCCAGCGGGCTCACCAGCGCAAAGAACTTCAACGCCTCGAAGAACAGTGACATCACGATGCCGATCGTGGTGAGGATGGCTAGGCCGCTGCTGGCGAATAGCAACGCGCGAATCAACCGCACCACGGGTCTGCGGGCCAGCATCCCCGGGCTGACCCGCTTGCGGCCGAGATGGAACGCGTTGGAAATCATCGCGATCCGGATGCCGAAGAGGCCGGACTCTGAATGTTCAGCAGTTCGAGTTTCTCGGCTGTCGCTCGGACGACATCCCGGTCACTTTCGGTCAACGGAATCAAGCCCCTCTCGCTGAGGTAGCCCTCGCTGCCTACGGCTGTCTCACTCGTGAATTCAGCGATGTACTCAACGAGTCCTGGGACCTGGCCTACGTGGTCCTTCTTGACATAGAAGTACAGGGATCGGGAGATCGGATACTGGCCGCTTGCGATGTCCTCGAAGCTGGGCACGGTACCGTCGATCGGACTGCTCTGGACGCGGTCCTCGTTTTGGTCGAGGAAGGAGAAACCGAAAATTCCGATTGCTGCCGGGTTTGCGCTGAGCTTCTGGACAATCAAGTTGTCGTTCTCGCCCGCCTCGACATAGGCGCCGTCTTCCCGAATCGCGTGGGCGATTGCCTCGAACGCATTTTTGTCACTGGAACTCATCTCGAGCAACATCGGGATCTGCTTGGCACCACCTTCCATCGCGATCTCCACGAAAGCGTCGCGGGTTCCGGAGGTCGGCGGTGGTCCGAG
>JAQBGU010000162.1:0-5219 GCA_032128375.1 Deltaproteobacteria bacterium
CCCGACAGACAGATTGACGCCGAGGCGAACGGGTTTCTGTGGATGTGGGTCTTGATCTCGGCACCGGGGTTCAATATAGACAAGGCATAGGCATGCAGTCGGTCCAGCCGGTCGACCTGGTCGCCGCGGTGCATGGCGCCGTACAGCGGGTCACCGATGGCTGGTAGGGCCGCGACTGCGAGATCGGCCGGGTCTGGCGAGGAGGCGAAGCCCGGTTCTCCCGCAAGTAGCGTTACCCATGGCTGCCCCTGATCGTCGCGTGCGGCGACCACCAGGAAGCGAAGCTGTGCGTAGAATTCGCGGTGTTGGTCGGGGAGGGCGTCGCGAATGACCTGACGCGCCCACGGTTCGATCTCGTCGCGGACCCTGAGCCTTGTCTGGATGCGCTTCTCTCCGGCGTGGAACGGAGAAGGTGCGGCCGCTTTTCCGGCGTCGGGTCCGTTGCTAGCCGCGGTCTGTGTCATGCAGTCGGGAAGATCCCCGCAATTTCGAAAGAGCGCAAATCCGTGCGCTGCTCCTCACTTCGGTCCTTGCCGATCGCGGCTCAACCGCGATTCAGCCAACCGGAGCACGCGGTTGAGTTCGAGGGAATGAAGATCCCCAGAAACTCTGCGGTGCTGTTCGGCATTGCCGCAGCGAACCGCGACCCGGAAGTCTTCGATGGCCCGGATCGTTTCGATATCGATCGCCGCCCGTCGGAGCTGCTGACCTTCGGCCCGGGGCTTCGCACTTGCCCTGGAATGCACCTCGCCCAGAAGAACCTGCGCGTAGCGCTTCGCGTACTGGCAGCGGCTCCCCCGACTCAGGCTCGTGGACGCCGAGCGCCACGCACCCAGTGGCATCCTGCTGCGCGACCCCGCTTCTCTAGCAGCGCGCTAGTCGTAGCGGAGCTGAGCCTCGAGCCCGCGGTCAATCTAGTGCGTTGTGTGCCGCTGCCTCAGTCGAGGCACGACCGAAGCCGTTTTCGCCGATATCGATCGGACCGATTTGATTTTGGGGTCTGCGCCGATGAAGCCGTGTCTCTTCGAACAGGATATTCGATTGCGAGACGGATCGGGTACCTGGTGCGGCTTCAATGTGCAACAGGCGCGCAGCTTCGGGAGAATCCTCCCGGTTGGGAAAATTTCTCTGCATCTCGACAGGCTCAGATGATACAATTGCACTTGAACGCAATCTGTGATCAACGCAATATTCGGCGTCGGCACCTCCGCTGGGACGGGTTTGCTGGCACTTTCTGGGAACCTGCACGCCTCTATATTCCCCAAAGTACCTGGAAGTATCTGAGAGCACCTTCAGGGTAGCCAAAGGGGAGGGGGCTGTTACGAGGACTAATCAAATGCTTCGACTCGGGTGTCGTCTTCTGCTCGCTATCGTCGTCCTGTTGGGGTCGGGTCTTGCCGCTGCGCAGCCGTCTTTCGTCGAATTCGAAAGCGGCCACGTGCGTCCGTTGACGTTGTCACCGAACGGGAGCCAACTGTTCGTGGTGAACACGCCAGACAACACATTGGAGATCTTCGACGTGGGTGTAGGTGGGCTCACCTTCTCGGCCGCCGTTCCCGTGGGCATGGAGCCGGTTTCGGTGGCGGCGCGGACCAACGACGAAGTCTGGGTCGTGAACCACCTTTCCGACAGCATCAGCATCGTCGACTTGTCTGGCGCAGTTCCGGTCGTTGAACGCACGCTGCTGGTAGGCGACGAACCTCGTGACATCGTGTTTGCCGGCGCGGGCGGCAACCGGGCATTCATTACGACGGCCCATCGCGGCCAGCACCGGACGCACGCTTCCATTTCGGGCGTATTCGGCGGTGGCAACCCGGCCGATCCGCGCTTCACCACGGCGGGCATCGATCGTGCGGACGTTTGGGTGTTCGATGCTCTCTCGCTCGGCTCTACGATCGGCGGGACTCCGGTGGATGTCCTGACGTTCTTCGCCGACACGCCGCGCGCGCTCGCCACGGACGGCACCACCGTCTATGTGGCCGCCTTCATGTCGGGAAACCAGACCGCGACCGTCAACGAAACGCTCGTGCCCGACAAATTCTCGACCAACTGCAACCCGAATCCAGCCGGCAATCCCGGCGATGGCGTGCCCGCGAGCGCCGTGACTGCGGTCAGCCCCAGCGCACCGCAGACCGGTGTCATCGTGAAGTTCGATGGCGCCAGCTGGGTCGATGCGATCGGCTGCACGTGGAACCACGTGGTTCCATTCAGCAGCGGCTTCGCGCTGCCGGACAACGATGTCTTCGCAGTCAACGCGACTACGCTGGTCAAGGGCACGGTGTTTTCGTCGGTTGGAACGATTCTGTTCAACATGGCGATCAACCCGAGCAGCGGGAAGATCTATGTCACCAACACCGAGAGCCCGAACGAAGTCCGCTTCGAGGGGCCGGGGGGTGGCGGGAGCACCGTCCAGGGCCACCTCTCCGAGACGCGAGTGACCATCCTCGACCCGGGTGGCGCGAAGGACGTGCAACATCTGAACCAGCACATCGTGTATGCCGATCTGCACACCGATGGCGGTGCGAACCACGCAGCGATCAACGCCCAGATCCCCCACAGCCTCGCGACGCCGATGTTGCCGACGATTCACAGCAGCGGTAGCCCCATCTACATTCCGGCTTTCGGCTCGTCGAAGATCGGCGTCTTCACCCGGACCGAACTCGAAGATCCGGCCTTCGAAACCAACTTCGTGCCCGCAACCGAGAGCGCCGACTACCTATCCACGACCGGCGGCGGTCCCAGTGGTGTTGCTTTGGACGAAGCCAACAACCGTATCTTCGTGACGACGCGGTTCAATAATTCGGTCGAGGTCATCGAACTCGGCACCGGCACCACGTCGGCGGTCCACGCGCTCCACAATCCGGAGCCGGCATCGGTCGTCGATGGGCGCCCGTTGCTGTATGACGCGGTCGCTACGTCGGGCAACGGCGAGACTTCCTGCTCGAGCTGCCACATCTTCGGCGACTTCGACTCACTGGCTTGGAATCTGGGTGATCCCGACGGCGCATTGGGAACCGACAACCAACCGCAGCCGGATCCGCTCTTGGAGATCGCGGACCCGACGGGGCCGTTCCACCCGATGAAGGGCCCGATGACGACCCAGACCCTGCGCGGCCTGTCGACCCACGGTGCCATGCACTGGCGCGGCGACCGTGCCGATGGTTTTTTTGGCACGGATCCGTGTAACGAACCCGGTTATGCGCAGGCCAACTCCACGAACGCACCCTGTGATGAGGACCAAGCTTTCCGCAACTTCATCGTGGCCTTCGAGGGCCTCGTCGGAAAGGAGGGCACGGTAACGGGAGTCGAGATGCAGCAGTTCGCGGACTTCATGCTGCAGGTTCAGCTGCCGCCAAACCCGGTCCAGAATCTCGACAACAGCTTGACCACCGCCCAGCAAGACGGCGAAGACAAGTGGTTCAGCTGCGGCCCCGGCACGACGGAGTGCGCACCGCTCGACGCAAACGCCACCGACACGGTCGAGGACTGCGACGGTTGTCACACGCTCGATCCGCTGAACGGTTTCTTCGGCACCGGCGGCGAGCAGAGCTTCGAGGGCGAGCCGCAGCACGCGAAGGTGCCGCACAATCGCAACATGTATCAGAAAATTGGCATGTTCGGCGTCAATGGAAACCAGGTGCGCGGAACCGGCTTCCTACATGACGGCTCGGTAGATACGATCAAGACCTTCGTCGGAGCCGGGGTGTTCAGCCTGACCAACCAGGAAGAGAACGACCTCCAGCAGTTCCTGCTCGCGTTCCCGACAGATCTCGCGCCAATCGTCGGCCAACAGGTCACGATCGGACCAGCCAACTTCGGCAACGGCGACGTGAACGGTCGCATCACGCTCATCAACGCCCGCGCGGGGGTGGCGTTCGGGTCCAAGGTGCTCGGTGGCGCCGTCACCGAATGCGACGTGATCGTGAAGACCGTCGAGGGCGGGGTCGAGAAGGGCTACTACAGCGCAAATGGCGGGACATACACGCCCGATGACAACGGCCCGAACATCAGCGAGGCAACGCTCCGCGCCAACGCCAACCCGGTTGGAAACGCGCAGACGCTCACCTACACCGCGGTCCCGCCGGGATCGGGCGAACGCATGGGCGTCGATCGGGACGAAGACGGGCTAGGCAACGGCGTCGAGACCAACACCGGTACGTTTGTCGACGCCGACGACACGGGTTCGAACCCGGCGTTGGCCGATACCGACGGCGACGGATTCGACGACGGCCTCGAAGTCAATCTGGGCTCGGACCCGAACAATGCCTCGAGTGTGCCAACAGCTCCGGGGTTGGCGCCCGTGCCGGCACTGATACTGGTCGGCGGGATCGCATTGGCGGCCGGGCGCATTCTGCGACGGCGCCGGTCCCACTGAGCACGGCGATCGAATGATTGGCCCCGTCCGCACAGCCGGGCGGGGCCACTTCGTTTGCGTGCGTCTGGTATCTCGCGGAAGTTGGCGCTAACGGACTTCCAGCACGAAGCGGCGGATTTGTAGCGGATGCTCGACGTCGCTGTCGGTCTCGATCATGTAACGACCTTGGGTCAGGAAGCCGGGGTCGATCCTCAAGCGTATGCCGGATCCGGCTCCCGGGAGCGGGGTCGCCGTCAGGTCGATTCGCCGTCCATCCGTGGAGATGATCTTTACCGCCCGCTCGCCGCTGCCGCGATCCTCGTCGGGGAGTTCGAGGTCGAGATCCAGCAGTCCCTGATTCGGGAACGTGGCATGATCGACTGTCAGCCGCCCGTGCGCTGCAATGCGTGGAACGGGTGAACCGACTGCCAGCTCTTTCGGAGGCACCGGGATCACGGTTGGGATCGGTATCCGCGCCGGGGTCGGTATCCGCGCCGGGACATTCGCCTCGCGGCGGAGTTCAACGGTATCCCGCGGGCCGCCCAATGCGAGCCAGGTGCCAATCGCGACCAGCCCCACGATTCCCGCGATCCAGAGTCCAGCGCCGCCCGTTGATTCGGCCATTTGCGCAGAATACAGACTCTCGATGGCATCCAACACCTCGTCACTTCACCTCGTCACATCACCTCGTCACATCACCTCGTTAATGCCCACGTCAATGCCCACGTCAATGCACCACCGCCATTGTCTGCTCGATCGCAATGAATCCGCTTCCGGCCGTGTCCCGCGAAAACGGGCGCCGAATTCGATCGGCGAGGGAGAAAAGAACCGCTGCTCCCGCGGGCCGGAAACACTGCGTCCTGGC
>JAQBGU010000163.1:0-16175 GCA_032128375.1 Deltaproteobacteria bacterium
CTGCTACTGGACGCCGCTACCTACACGCAGAGCGTCAAAGAACGAAGCGACTGAATTTCATCCGTGCATTCCGATTCGTTCCAGCGGTGGTCAGTCGCACTCCTCTCACTGGTCGCGGTCAGCAGTTGCGTACAAGATGACGGTCAGCGCTTGTCCCTCAGGGACCTGGTCATCCCCAGCTACTCTGACGACGATCTCAGCCAGCTCGGAATGGATGCGGACCGCGAAATCCGGGAGCAGGTCGAGATCATCGACGACCCGGTCGTGTCGGGCTTTTTGAACGAACTTGGACAGCAGCTGGTCAGCGAGATCGAGCCTCAGCCATTCGTGTATCGCTTTCGCGTCATCAAGGCGCCCTCACTCAATGCGTTCGCGATCCCGGGCGGCTACATCTACATCCACAGCGAAACACTCCTTAGCGTCACCAGTATCGACGAATTGGCCGGCGTTCTCGGCCACGAAATCGCGCACGTCCAGGCGCGTCACTTCTCGCGTCGCGAAGCCGCGACCAGAATTCCAGGCCTCGCCGCCCAGATACTCGGTATGGCGATCGCGGTAGCGGCAGAAGACCCCGCGCCTGCGATCGCTGGCCTGGGCGCGGACGTCGCAATGAAGATCAAGTTCACCCGCGAATATGAGGCAGAAGCCGACCGGCTCGGTGCGATCTGGATTACACGCGCCGGCTACGAGCCGGCCGCAATGACCGACTTTCTGCAAAAAATCCTGAGTTCGAGCCAGCAATTTCCAGATTCACTCCCCCCATACCTCGCCACGCACCCATTTCCCGAAGATCGAATTGCCGCGATCAGCGAGGATGCCAAGACGCTGAGCCCGCGGCATTCGCCGAAGCCGCCTCTTCAGCTTGCAATGGTCCGTGCCCAGGATCGGCTCGCGCTGCTGCTCGGGACACGCCGAGCCCATGTGAACGAGCCCATTGCCGAACCCGACCCCGTGACGACGGCGCTACTCGCCGAGGCTAACGAGTTCGCACGCGCCGGACAGATCGATCGGGCCCTGCTGATGCTGGGTCGGATCGACTCGAGCGAGAGCAGAGACCCGCGCGTGCCATTTCGCATCGGCGAACTGTTATTCGAAAGCGGTCGTTACCGCGACGCCATCGAGAGTTTTTTGCGCACGCTGGACATCGACCCTTCGCGGGCCCAGGTCTTCTACCAGCTCGGACTCGCGTTCAAGGCAATCGGTGAGCGACACCGAGCCGTCTATGCGATGGAGCAGGCCATCTTGCGCGCATCCGACACGAGCGACTTCACGCGACGCGTCGAATGGGAAATTTTCAAACTGACGTTTGATTCGATTGCTGACTCCGGTTTCGCTGACGGCTCAGACGCGGAAGACGGCGACACGCCGTTCGGGATTTCGCAGACGGAATTCACGACCGAAACCCAGCGCATCGCCTGGTGGGCGAAGCTCGGCTCTCGGTTCACGTCCTATTCGCACCTCTTCGTCGTGCGCTGGCTCGACCCAGCCGGCAATATCGCGCAGGAAGAAGCCGCGCACGAGCATGGCAATGCGGTGATCGGCTCGGTGCTCGATTTCGAACCCCGCGCGGGCGGGGTCGGCGGCGAGTTCGGGGTTGGGCAATGGAACGTGGAACTTCTTCTCGAAAACGAAGTCATCCAGCGTCGATCGGTCGAGGTCCGCCGAGCCTCGACCCGTACCAGGGAACAGTAGTGATTACCCGAAGTTATAATAGTGAGCTCTATCGAATCGCGCTGGCGGCTGCCCCACCACAGCGCCGCGGGTTGCGCCGAGTCGGCGCGCTGCTCCCGCGCTTCGCGCGAGACCACACACGCACGATCTGACGGGCACGAGGCCCAACGCTCGGCCGCCTGCGTTTGCGTCAGTTGACTGCTGGACCCACCGCAATGCAACCCAAACAGAAAATCGCCCGGAACCAGCTCGTGCCGGCATCGTTGGATTCGCTGGCGCTTTCGACCACCCGACTCTTTTCTTGACACGCCGTTACGTCCAACTGACCATGCAGGAGATGGCGCGATCCAACAGATCGAAATCGACGGAGGATCCAATGCGACGACTCTGGAACCAACGCAGCGTTCACGTCCTGTTCACCAGCATGGCTCTCTTGATGCTGGCCCCGGCGCCAGCACACACCGCACTGATCTTCATCAACAACGGGCTCGCACCACCGAACCCCGCGAATGTGTTCACCAGCGTGTCGGGCACTTTCGACATAGTGGCCATCCGAAACTTCGGTTGCCCGCCGGGCTTCCCCGGTTCCGGAAACTTCCCGGACCCCTGTCCGAGCCCGGGAGCTCCGACCACGGTAGAGCTGCCGCCGGGCGGATTCGCGGCATTCCCGCGGGTATTCGACAGCTCGCACCTGGTTGTCAGCGGGGGTGACCTCGTCAACGCTGCAGCGACCGACAATTCGAGCCTGACGGTCAGCAGCGGAAATCTCGGTCTATTCGGCGTCCAATGCTGCACCGCGATCGGAAACTCCACGGTGCAAATCCACGGAGGGAACCTCCTGACGGGTCCGCTGGACATCCAGACCACGGGGGCTTTTGAAATTGTTGGGACGAACTTTCAGATCGACAGCGTCAATGCACCCTACGGTCCAGTCGCGCAGAGCTCCGGCGTCTTGACGGGCACTCTGTCGAATGGTGATCCGATCAACATCACGTTCGCAAACCCCCTTGCAAGCCTCGTATTGACCGCGCCCGTATCGGTCCCCGCGCTTCACGGAGTACCGCTCGTGACACTGGCGATTGGACTGGCTCTGGCAGGCCTGCGCGCATTGCAACCTCCCCGCCGGGGCCCGCGTATCCCGTCGACGTTCATCGCGTAGCCGTCGTAGCTTTGGGTTGGTCTTAGCGCTTACGGCTGACACACAAGTGCAATTGCCCGCTGCAACCCGGACGATTACGCCTGGTCGAGGTCCGCCGAGCCTCGATTGACGCTGACCCGCTAGCTCTTCAAGCGCTGACGCGCTGTCTCGACCCAGGTTCCGTTCGGCTCGAGCTGCAGGTAGCGTTGCCAAAAGGCTCGCGCCTTGCGGCGCAGTCCGATCTTCTCGTACAGCAACGCGAGACTGACCTGGGTATCGGCCGCGAGCGGGTCGGCATCGAGAGCGACTTTGTAATGACGTAGCGCCATCTGGTAGCGGCCCTCTTCTTCGAACAGCGTTGCCAGATTCAGGTTGGCTTCGACGTGTTGGGGATTGTAGGCGACCGCCCGTTCGAAGCAGGTCCGTGCGATCGCCAGCCGATCCTGGTTGTAATAGACAGACCCCAGGTTGCAGTGAGCGTCGGCAAAGGTCGGATCGCACTCGAGCGCCGTCTGGTAGGCCTCTATCGCATCCGCATAAGTCGCACGATTGGAATCGAGCTTGCAGCCCTGTTCGAACCAGTCGATCGCTGACTGTTGGGATTCGGCGGCTTCGGCTTCGGAGCGCAACGTGACGGGCGCACTCGAGGGATCGCGCGAAAAGTCCAGTACGAATTGCCCGTTCGGTTCGACAAGCCCTCCGCCGTAACATACGACCACGCGCGGTGAACCGTCTGTCCACGGACGCAGCGAACCGAGCGGCCGCTGCAAGTCCGGAACGTTCGCTCGCAGCGCTGCGATGGATTTCCGAATCCGCCGCAGCGACACGCCGCGATCGATCAGCGACAACACCGACCGTACAGCGACCAGATCGCCAAACTCGAACTCCGATCGATCGAGTACAGCGGGCGCTGCGCGCAGCTCACCATCCGATGCCAGCAGCGACGTTCGCTCCCAGTACCGTAGGCGCGCGCGCGATACACCAGTGATCCGCGAAACATCGCGGAGCGTGTAGTTCCCCACCGCGGCATAGATTACCGCGGCTCGATCCGGTTGGAACCGGTACACAGACCTTTTTTGACGCCCCTTCTGCTTCGATCAGCGTCTAGGGTTGCGGCTCCGCCGCATCAGGGCGCCGATCGCCGTGAGTGAAACCAGGCAGCCGAGCACCCGATCGGGTTCGGGAACAAACGTCGGATCTACACCAATCCGCTCGAGCTGCACGATGCGGAGCCCACCCCCCAGCGGGTCGGTCTCGAAGCCCACGAACGCGAACTGGTCGTTCATCTCGACATCCAGCGTCAAGCCCTCATTTGGGAAAGCTCCAAGTGATTGCGGTGCATTCGGATCGGTAAGATCCAATACGCCGATACCGCCGTCACCTTCTGCAATCACCGCCCGCGATCCCGAGATGCTGATCTGGTAACTGCCTGTCGTGCTGGCCTGGGCGCTCGGAACATTCGCCAACAGCGTGATGTTGGACGGATCCGAGATATCCAACACGTCGACGCCGTCCAGCAGGCGGACGAGATACGCGAGATTTTCACCGGGCTTTCGTACCAACTCCACATCCTGCGAGGATCCGTCTCCTTCGTTTCCGGACTCGTATGAACCCACAACTCCGAGACCACCCGGCGTGTAGTCTTCAACGATCGCCAATCCCGCCCCCGTGGCGACGATGGCTCGGGCGCCGAGGAGTTCGAGGTCGACGGAACCGAAGAGCGTCCCACTCGCTGCGTAGCTATCGATCTGCGTCTGCGTAACGAGATCCAGCAACGCCACCCCACTATCGAACACGGCCGTGTACGCTGCGTCGCCGCTAGGTTGCGCGCAATAGGCAAGACCGTCGGTATCGATGGTCACCGGTACCGTATTGTCATCGATCACGAAATTGGTGTCGAAGACGAGCACGCCGCATTCGCCTGCGGATAGATAAAGGGTCGACCCCGAGAGAACCACATCTTCGGCTTCAAAAGGCACAGGGATCCCATCGTTGAGACAAGTGGGCGGATCGTAGAAAGCCGTTTCGACCGGTGTCTCGGGGTCGCTGAAGTCCACGATTCGCAGGCCCGCGCCGAGAGCCGCGACATAGACGAGGTCCCCGCGCACGACGACGTCCCGGGCTGCTGCAGTGAAGTACAGCGAGTTGTCGATCACATCGCACGAATCCGGCGCCGGAACGCTGAGTCGGCCGCCGGCGCAAAGTCCGCCGCCGTCACAGAACGCATCCATGAGACACTCGTCGCCGCATTCGACCCCTGCCGATGCAATCTGATCGGCAGGACAAGTCTCCCCGGCTACGCCGCTGCAGGTCTCATCCGGGTCGCACACGTCGCCGGAGCCCGCGTTACAAACGAAGTCCGACTGCGCGACCACCTCCGCAGGACACGTCTCCCCGGCTACGCCGCTGCACGCTTCATCCGGGTCGCACATGTCGCCGGAGCCCGCGTTACAAACAAAGTCCGATTGCGCGACCAGGTCCGCAGGACACGTCTCCCCGGCTACGCCGCTGCAGGTCTCATCCGGGTCGCACACGTCACCGGAGCCCGCGTTACAAACGAAGTCCGACTGCGCGACCACGTCCGCTGGACACGTCTCCCCGGCTACGCCGCTGCAGGCCTCATCCGGGTCGCACACGTCACCGGAACCCGCATTACAAACGAAGTCCGATTGCGCGACCACGTCCGCTGGGCAAGTCTCGCCGGCCACGCCGCTGCAGGTCTCGTCCGGGTCGCACACGTCACCGGAACCCGCATTACAGACGAAACCAGCATCCTGAACAACGTCTTCCGGGCATGCACTGTCTGAACCAGAACAAACCTCAGCAATGTCACAAGCATCAACCGATCCGCGACACAAAGTCTCGACCACCTTGAATCCGCAGGTCGCCGAACAACACGAAGACGCTGTTCCGTTCGCAGTACCCTCATCACATTCCTCAAAGCCCTCGATGACTTCATCGCCGCAGGATTCAACCACTCGAAAGAAGTCGACGTTCGCGGTGTGTGACTGGTATTCGGAGCTACCCGCATAGAGGCTGATGTCGTTGACGATCACCGACTCGTCCTCGAAATTCGCAACCTCCGTGAAGTCATTCGGGCCGCCGTCGTCCGAGTATCCCACCGTGATGGCGTCACCGACACGCGTAACCCTCAGATACATTGGGGCGGTCACGGTAGTGACGTTTACTTTTGCCTTTTCGACACCCGCCGGAACGGTCGCGACGAAAACCCGCTGAAGGCCATCCAAGTTGTGGTACTCGATTCGAATGGCTTTGTCCGCCGATTCCTGCAGCAGGATGCCCTGGGTTCTGTAATCTGCGCTCGAGGCGAGGTCCGAATCAAACTTGACGACGAACTCGAAGTCGACGTCGCCAATCGCCTGGCTGATACGCGGTAGTGTATTAGGCAAGCCATAAAAATCGTGCAGCCCAAGCGGCGCGGTGATGTCCGCACTAGTTCCACCGGTCAGATCGAGCGCTGAGTCCCCCAGCGGATCTACAAACGTCCAGATGGGATCCAAAGTGCCAGCATTGAAATCGTCGGATTTCACCTGCGCCTGCGCGGCGCTCGCAACAACCAGGATTGCGGCTATTGCAAGCAACAAGCGAAAAAACTTTGCGCGAGTCGTTTGCGATGCGGCTGTACTCGATAGTCGGTAGGTGGGACGTTCCATAGGAATTCCTATACAGACAAGATCAATTGACGAGACTCCGAGCTGTGCGCTGGATGGCGAACTCGTGTGCTTGTATGTGGACCCCTGGCAAGCCAAGGGCTCACTCTTTTATCCGTCTTCGGTGACGCGCGAAGGTTCACACCGCGGCAATCCGAGCGCATCCGCTTTGCATTTGCGAGCGCCATCTTTCTGACGCTATGCGATAAGGCAACTGCCCTTCACAACACCCCAGCAGGAGGCAAATTCGTGCATCCCCAAGTCATCGAAACCCGCGAATGCGAATCAACAGGACGCGGCAGCCACCGGGTGCTTCCGTGTTCTTCTCTTGATCTGCCGCCGAAATTCTCATCAACTACAGATTCGCACGCAGCTTTGGTATTCCAGCTGGCCTCCACGTTGCTGCGCTGGTGCAATAGGTTATGCGGCCTGGTTTGCGTGCATGTTCTGCGACGAACTGCCGACGGATGAGTTGCTCATAGCCGTCGATCCAGGGCCCGGATCGCAAGTGAAACTATTGAGTGATAATCTCGAATAACAGTGTCCGTATTCATCAACTACACAGCAGCAGAGGATCCAGCGTCCAAGGATCGAAGTTCATCCCGAATCGCTGGACTCCCACACAAGGCTGTTGGCGAGCTCTACTCCAGAAGAATCACATTCGAGTTTCGATCGTATCTCCGGCCAGCGAAGCCGAAACAGAGGAGCTGAATGAGCAGCGACATCTGAGGCGAATCGCCACCATGGTTGGATCGTTTCGCCCCGCTGGCTCGTAAGCCATTCCGAGAGCATCTGGTCCGACCTTCGCTGGTCACCACCACCGCGTCAGAGACTGATCGGCAAGCCCACGCAGCTGCACGGAGGTGCAGCTTCCGTACTCGATGCCCAAGATCATCAGCGAACCGACCGCCGAATGAGCAGACAGTCCGCGGAGAAAATGCAATGGCAAATATTCGAATCGTCCCCGAAGCAGTGGCTCTTGGCGACGTAATAGGAAGCATCAATCACAACGTTCAGGGCCTTGCGTTCGCATTGGGCCAAACGGCGATTCCTGAACCTCCTCGTTTGAACTTGTGACGATTGGGTTTCTGGCCATGGCAAGATTGCGACGCAAGTCCGTTCGGAATGGTGGCCTGAACAACGGGACTCACTGGCTTCGCCGTGCCGTCCCCGAGACAGCGAGAGGAGCCAATCTGGGCGACCCTCGGCCCACATCACCTATCGACAGTAGAAGCCAGCGCAGTTGTTGCGTTTTCGGCTAGCCTCCCACGCGGAAGCGATTGCTGTGCTGGTGCTGGCCTCGGACTTCAAATCCGATGGGGGGTGTGGCGACACGTCCTCGGCGGGTTCGATTCCCGTCCGCTTCCGCCAGCTTTTTCTCCGCGCGCCCGCTCACTGCTTCGCGCGCATTCTTCGCTTCGAGGATACTGATGGTGCACTGCAGATCGGTCCGATTTCGTGCGGCGCAGATCGTCGCGGTGATTTCCTGGGGCATCGGGTTCGCAACCCTGGCCTCGGGTGAAGGCAACGGCCCCACCAACCGCCTGGCCGGCGAAGCCAGCCCGTACCTCCAGCTGCACAAGCACAACCCGGTCGATTGGTATCCGGGGGGTGATGAGGCGTTTGCGAAAGCCCGCGCCGAACAGAGGCCAATCTTCCTGTCGATCGGCTACAGCACGTGCTTCTGGTGTCACGTGATGGAGCGCAAGGTTTTTTCGAACCCGGAGATCGCGGCTCAGATGAACCGGGACTTCGTCAACATCAAAGTCGACCGCGAGGAGCGCCCCGACATCGACGAAATTTACATGACCGCCACCCACCTGATGACCGGCTCGGGCGGCTGGCCGAACTCGGTATTCCTGACGCCTGATGGCGAACCCTTCTACGCCGGGACCTATTTTCCCCCGGAAGACGCAGGCCGCCGACCGGGCTTTCCGCGTGTCTTGAATCAGCTCAGCGACGCATGGCGGGACCGTAGGGACGAGGTACTTGCGATGGCGGCACGCACGCGCGCGCAAATCGAACAACAGTCCGCTGCTCCCGTGCCCGCCAATCTCTCGTTCGATCCAAACGACCTGCTATTGCGCGCCACCCGTGAAATGGAGCGGCGCTACGACGCTCGATACGGCGGCTTCTCCAAGCAGACCAAGTTCCCCAGCCCACCCAATCTCGAATTGCTTCTCGCGGCCCATCGCACCATGCCGGATGGCGAAGCGCTCGCCATGCTGACACACACACTCGACGAAATGGCGTTTGGCGGGATTTACGATCACCTTGCCGGTGGCTTCCACCGCTACTCGACCGAGTCCAGCTGGTCGATCCCGCACTACGAAAAGATGCTCTACGACAACGGGCAGCTGCTCGGCTTGTACGCGCAGGTTTACGAGCAGACCCAGAATCCGCTCTACCGGCAGGTCGTCATTGGAATCGCGCGTTACCTGGAACGTGAAATGCTCCACCCTGACGGGGGTTTCTATTCCGCACAAGACGCGGAAGTCGATGCGCACGAAGGAAAATCGTACCTGTGGACTCGTGCACAGATCGAATCCGTATTGGGCGCGAAGCGCGCCGACCAGTTTCTTTCCGTGTATCGGCTGGCACCCATGTCCGAAGGCGAAGGCATGGCGTTGCGGGTAGCGCTGCCGATCGAGCCTGCGATCGAGCGCCTGGGTGCAAAGAACGCCGCTGAATTACTCGACCGCTTCACGGCCGATCGCCAGAAGCTGCTCGCCGTCAGGAACGCACGAATACAGCCGTTGCGAGACGACAAGATCCTGGCCGCGTGGAACGGTTTGACGATCCGGGGGCTCACACTCGCCGCCCGCGCGATCGGGCAGCCCGATTACCTTCGGCTTGCCGAAGCTGCGGCCGACTTCACGCTTTCGCGCCTGCGCGACTCGTCCGGGGGGCTGCACCGTTCGTATGTAGCGGGGCAGATGCGGGAGCAAGGCGTGCTCGATGACTACGCGTATCTCGCCGACGGGCTGCTCGAGCTCCACCGCGCGACCGGTTCCCCCGCCCGACTCGCACAAGCCCAGTCCCTGACCAACGCGCTACTCGATCGCTTCGAGGACCCGAATGCGGGTGGCTTCTTCCTCACAGCGAAGTCGACGGAACTGTTCACGCGCCCGCGTCGCGTCTACGACAACGTCGAGCCTTCTGGTTCCGGGGTCGCGCTGCGGGTGTTGATCAGTCTCGCGGAGTTGACGCCCGGGTCACGCTTTCGCGACGCAAGCACTCGCACCGTCGAATCATTTGGCAGCGCGTTCGAGCGCTCTCCATCGCAGGTCGGAACCGCTGTCGTGGCGCTCGCATCGATGGATTCTGCCAAGGCACAAGCACCCACCATCGCGCTTCCGTTACCCGGCAGTGGTGACCATGTACACATCCGTGTCAAGGAATCGGCAGCGTCGGCCAATCAAGTGGCCGTCGAAATCCGAGTCGATGACGGCTGGCACATCAACGCGAACCCCGCCTCGATGCCGTTCCTGATTCCGACGACAATCGCGCTCGAAGGAGGAACATTGAGCGCGCCGATACAGTATCCCGCCGGCGTCGCATTCGCGCCGAGCTTCACCTCGGAGTTGCTGTCGACGTATCAGGGTACGCTGGAGATTCCGCTACACCTATCCACTGAGAAAGAGACAGGCGGTAAAAACACCTCACCCAAGACAGTTTCCGTGCGATTTCAGGCATGTGACGAGTCGCGTTGCTTACCCCCTACTACTTCGCGAGCGCCAATTCCATGAAGGTCATCCGCCGGGTTGTGATATCCTGAAACCGACTTGATTGGTCGAGTTGTTGGTCACAACCAACTTTCCTTTCACTCGAGGGGAGCACTTGATTCATGTCGGATAACCATGCGGTAGTGATTCATTTTCGAGATTGCGAACAAGACGAGAAAATCCGGAGTTCCATAGAAAAGCACAGCGCGCGGCTCGCCCAGGAATTCCACGAAATCAGCAAATTCGAGATCAGCCTTTCGCCAGATGGACCAGGATTCGTTGCCCACGTACACGTTACGGGCAAGGGAACCGATGCGGCCACGCAAGCGAACGCGAGTGAGCTTGGCCCCGCCGCGGATATCATATTCAACAAAGTCGAACGGCAGCTCCGCAAGATTCACGACAAGCGGATCTTCAGCCAGCGCCGCGAAGCCCAACGAAACCGCGGCAGGAGAGAGTCGAGCGGATAGATCCGTACGCATAGGTCGATACGGATAGGTCGATACGGATAGGTCGGTACGGATACGTCGTACGGATCAGTCGTAGTGATCCAGAGTCGGGCGGATCATCGGCCCAAGATCAGGTGCAGCTTGAGCGCCAGCACCGTGTCGCCTGTCAGCTTCAAACGCCGACGCAGTGCTGCTTCAGGTGCCGTAATCTCGCCTCGGTTCAGGCTGCGCCAGGTTTCGATGCCTACCCGGATTTCGAGATCGGGGTCCAGCACGCGCCCCGCTTCGCCGCGTACCTCGCCGCTCGCAACGTAGATCGTGTATGCGCCGTACCCCGGCTCATCGAATGCGAACACGATTCGCGCTTGGGTGTTCCCGAGCTTTTTCCGGCGCTTCTGATCGCGCCCCACCATCTCGGGGACCCAGCGGCTGAAGAAGTCGAGCGGAGAAATATCATCGGGCGGAACCGCACGATCAGCCGTCATGAGCGTTTCCATCCGACTTTGCAGCGCATCTTCCACTTGCTGTTCGTCATCGGGAGACATGCTACCCCAAGACCATCTCCGAGCCGGCGGCCCGCAGCGCCGCACCCGTATGTGAGTGCGGGTGGGCTGCGATTTGGGCGGGTGTTCCCGTCGCAACGATCTGGCCTCCTGCAGGTCCGGCGCCGGGACCGAGGTCGATGACGTGGTCGGCCCGTGCGATCACCGCCAGGTTGTGCTCGACGACAATCACACTGCCCCCTGCATCCAATACGCGATCGAAGCAGCCGATCAAGACATCGATATCCGCCGCATGTAACCCGGTCGTCGGCTCGTCGAGTACAAACAACGTGCCCGCACGACCTTGGGCCAGCGCCTGAGCGAGTCTCAGTCGTTGAGTCTCACCGGACGACAGCGTCGACAACGGTTGGCCGAGTGCGATATAGCCCAAACCGACACCCGTCAGCGAGCGCAGACGTTCCGTAATCTTGGGATCTGCACCGAACACATCGAGCGCTTCGTCGACCGTCAGGTCGAGCACATCTGCGATCGACCGGTTCGAAACCCGAATCTCGAGTGCTTCCTTGCGATAGCGCCGCCCGTCACATTGCTCGCATGGCATGCGGACGTCGTCGAGGAAGTACATATCGACGACCACCTCCCCTACACCATCACAGCCGTCACAGCGTCCACCAGGAACGTTGAACGAAAACCAGCCGGGTGTCGCGCCGAGCGCCTTCGCCTCGCGGGTGCTGGCGAATTGCTGGCGGATGCCATCGAAGGCCTTCGACAGCGTCGCGGGGTTGGAGCGCGTACTGCGTGCGGGCGGGTGAGGATCGACTACCACGATGGATTCGATCAGGTCGCCACCGACGATGCGTTCGCACGCGCCGCGATCTGGCTCGCGCCGCAGATTACCGACGAGCACAGAACGGATCAGGCTCGATTTGCCCGACCCGGACAAGCCGGTCACCGCAACGAGTTGGCCCAACGGTAGATCGACGCTGAGCCCGCACAGATTATTTTCGGTAGCACCGACAATTCGCAGCTTGCCGCGCGCGGTCCGTGGCTTTTCGCTGCGGCCAATCTGGTATTCGCCCCTCAGTGCGCGGCCGGTGAGCGAGCGGCCGTCGGCCGCAATCGCGTCGATTGCTCCTTCGAATACTACGTCACCTCCGTGCCGGCCGGCTCCGGGACCGAGATCGATCACGTGGTCGGCTGCGCGCAGTACTTCCGGGGCGTGCTCAACGACGACCACTGTGTTGCCGTGGTCGCGTATCGTTTCGAGCACACCAACCAGCCGCATCGCGTCGCTCGCGTGCAACCCGGCGGTGGGTTCGTCGAGCACGTACAGCGACGCGGTCAGCGTGCCGCCCAATGCACTGGCCAACTGGATCCGCTGCGCCTCTCCACCTGCCAGCGTGCGCATCGGTCGCGCCAGCGTCACGTAACCGAGACCGACCGCCAAAGCGGTCGCCGTCCGCGCCCGGATTTCGGCCAACACGCGGCCGGCCAGTTCCAATTCAGATGCATTGAGTTCCAGGCGCGACAGCCACGCCTCGAACTCTGACAGTGTGAGTTCGCAGACCTGCGCGATATCCATGCCGGCGATCCGCACACACAGTGCATCCATACACAGCCGCGCACCGTTACAATCCGGACAAGGGTCGTAGCGGCGGTAACGCGCCAGCATCACGCGGTTTTGCACCTTGTAGCGCTTGCGCTCGAGCCGGTCGAAGTAGCGCCGCACACCGCGCCATGGGTCTCCATCACCCTCGAAAACCCAGTGCTTTTGCTCGGCGCCGAGCTGTTCGAATGGCACGTCGATCGCCAGACGGGCGGTCCGGCATGCCGTCAGGAGACGCAGTTGGTACCGGTTGCCCGAACGCGTCGCAAACGGGGCGATCGCTCCCTGCTCGAGGCTCTTGTGTGGGTCTGGAACCACTCTCTCCCAATCCAATGCCGCCACGCGCCCGAAACCCTCACACTTTTCGCACGCACCCAGCGAGCTGTTGAACGAGAACAACACCGGCCGGGGCAGCGAAAAACGGCGTCCACAGCCGTCGCACGCGAACCCCTCGTAGAAATTCGCCGTCTCGTCTGCGGCGACCACGACGCAGCGCCCTTCCCCGCGCGCAAACGCCGAAGCGATGGCCTCGGTCAACCGCGCCTGGCTCGC
Source organism: Deltaproteobacteria bacterium (assembly GCA_032128375.1). Lineage (GTDB taxonomy): Bacteria > Myxococcota_A > UBA9160 > UBA9160 > SMWR01 > JAJDAM01. Next base: position 13,316 of record JAQBGU010000163.1, read on the forward strand.
ATCGCGCGACGGGACCAGCCTGTCGATCAGCAGGTATCCGCTGCCGCGCACCTCGTCGAGCTGTTTCGCAGTCAGGTCCACGAGATCGGCGACCTCGCCTGCGCCAGTCAGCACCCGGCCGAACCCTTCGCGCACGAGCCGCTCCCGCAGCGCACTGGTCTTTTCGCCCGAGCGACGCATCAGTGGTGCACAGAGCTGCAGCCGCGCGCCCTCCCAACGCTCTACGATCTGACCTGAGACTTGCTCTACGGTGCCCCGCTCGACGCTACGCTCGCACTTCGGACACCGTGTCTGTCCGATTTTTGAGAACAGCAGCCGGAGGTGATCGGTGATTTCGCTCGCGGTACCGACGGTCGAACGCGCGTGGGTCACCCGATTGCGCCTTTCGATCGCGATGGCAGGAGGCAGGTTGGAAATGTGGTCGACCGGCGGTCGAGGCAGGCGTTCGAGGAATTGCCGGGCGTAAGTCGAAAGCGATGTCACATAACGGCGTTGCCCCTCAGCGTAGAGCGTGTCGAACGCCAGCGACGACTTGCCGGAGCCAGAGACGCCGGTCACGACCGTGAGGGAACCCAGCGGAACCCGGCAATTCACAGCATTGAGGTTGTGGCAGCGCGCGCCCTCGATGACGATGTCCGTAGCGCGCAAGTCCGTTGCGGGTGTGTCGGTTGCGGGTGTATCGGTGGCGGGCATGTCGTACCGCGGCTCAGTCCTCACCGCGCTCGGCCATGCCCATGGCCTCGTCCGCATAACGCCCGCGCCCGGCAGCCCGCGCGGCCTCCGAAACAGATCGCCATTCGTGGCGTTCTGAGGTCACACCCAGCGCGGAGGAAACCGTTCGAAACAAAAACACGTCACCCGATTCGAGCGCCCGCTTGCGCATCGCTTCGAGCTGCTCGGTTGCCTCGGCCTTGACCAGGAATTCGATCGCGTCCTGGTCGCGGCCCACTTCGAGGTAGGCCTCCGCATAGCGAAGCGACTGGGCGGGCTTCAGGTCGCGATCGATCAGGTGGCGTCGCTCGATCGCATTGGGAATTTTCGACTTGGCCAAGTGGTTCCTCCAGTTGGGTCGGGCAATGCCGCACGCGCTCAGTCGCGAGCGGGTAGCCGTTGGTATCGAGGGACGCTGGGGTCGACCGTCAGCGACCAAGCCTGTATGCCACCGGTCATGTTCGTGACATCGCCAAAGCCGCGTTCGATCAGCAGCCTGCAGGCTTTCTCACTGCGAGCACCGCTGAGGCAGTGGACCACGATTGCTCGATCCTTCCAATCCGCGAGTTCGGCGATTCGCGCGTCCAGCTCGCCGAGCGGGACCAACAGCGTCCCATCGATGTGCGCGGTCTCGTACTCATCGGGTTCTCGAACATCGAGAAACAAGAACGCCTCGCCCCGGTCGAGCATCTGTTTGACCCGAAACGCCGGGTGTTCCGCGACGGCAACTGCCCCGGCCTGCGGCACACCGCAAAAGCCCTGGTAGTCGATCAATTCGGTGACAGTCGGTTTCTCGCCACAAACGCAACACTCGGGATCTCGATTCAGGCGGAACTCGTTGAATTCCATCCGCAGTGCATCGTACTGAAGCAACCGCCCGTAGAGCGGCTCGCCGATCCCGGTCACGATCTTCACGGTTTCGGTCGCCTGGATGATCGCGATCATGCCGGGCAGCACCCCGAGTACCCCCCCTTCCGCGCATGAAGGCACGGCGCCGGGCGGGGGCGGCTCGGGGAACAGACAGCGATAACAGGGACCGTGACGCGTATCGAAGACAGTCGCCTGCCCGTCGAAGCGAAAAATGGCCCCGTGCACATTCGGCTTGCCGAGGATCACGCAGGCATCATTCGACAAGTAGCGAGTCGGGAAATTGTCGGTCCCGTCAACGATGACGTCGTAATCCGCAAATAGCTCGAGCGCGTTTTGCGACGACAATTGCACCGGGTAGATGTTCACCGTGACATCGGGATTCATCGCAGCGATCCGCTCGCGCGCGACCTCGACCTTGAGTCGACCGACATCGGCGGTTCCGTACAACACCTGGCGCTGGAGGTTCGATGCATCGATGTGATCGAAATCCACCAGGCCCAGCGTGCCGATGCCCGCCGCAGCGAGATACTGCGCGACCGGACAGCCGAGCCCCCCAGCACCGATCAACAACACACGCGCCGCGAGCAGACGCTGTTGCCCCTCAGCCCCGACTTCCGGCAGGCTCAGATGGCGCCGGTAGCGGTCGTACTGGTCGGGCCGGAGCTGCGGTTTGGTAGAGAGCGGCGGTCCGGCAGAGGCATTGACGGTCACCATGGGCGAAACGCTATCCAGCCGAGGCTCCTGACGCAATGTGGACCCGCCCGTCTACTCGTCTTCTTCACCCGCCTCTTTTCGCGGCGGCAATACCATGATCCTGTAGGCGATACGAGGCTTGTCCATCATCTTCCACGACACGCTCACCCAGTCGCCCTTCTCGATCTGCTTCCATGCTTTCTTGCCCTCACCGCTGACAGTGGTCGTTTCGGAGTTTTCAAACGGCACCTTGTCGCCCCGCCGGTTGTCGACCACCAGATTCTTCTGGGAAATCTTGTCGACGCGCCCGATGAACTCGCGGTATTGCGCCGAGGCCTCCTCTGCGAGGACCAGGGGCACGAAAACCGCGATGAGTACGGCCAGGATCAACCGACGAAACATGTTGCGCATGGATCCATTTCTCCCGTCTCGAGGGAATCTCGATCATCCCTCGTCAAGCTTGCGTTCATCGATCCGCTCCACTGTCAGACGAACGCGCAAATGGCGAATTCACCTGGCTCCCATGCGGGCCCGATCGGATCCAAAATGGGTAGCGGAGGCGGGACTCGAACCCGCACGGCCGTGA
>JAQBGU010000164.1:0-9105 GCA_032128375.1 Deltaproteobacteria bacterium
CAGTGCGAGCGTCGCGATCGATTCTCCCGAAGCGATCGCCGGCAACAGCTCCCTTTTTTGCGCTCCAGTCGCAGCGTTCATGATCGCGCTGGCCGCCAGCGCGATCGACGCGAAATAGGGCGCACACAACAGGGCCCTGCCCATCTCTTGCAGCGCGATGCACAGCTCTTCGAACGTATACCCCTGCCCGCCGAACTCCTCTGGGATGTGGATCGCAGTCAAGCCGAGCTCTCCACTCAGTTGCTTCCACACCACCGGGTCGAAGCCGGCGGCCGTGTCCATCAGCCGACGCACCGCGCTCTTCTGGGAATGATCGTCGAGGAATCTACGCACGACCCGGCGAAATTCCTCTTGCTCGTCGGAATAACTGAATCGCAATGCCTGGCCTCCCGCGGGCATTCTACCGCCGATCAAAGCCAGCGCACTCGCCGATCGGGTCCGCGTTTCCGACGGCGAGCACGCGGCCAGATGCAGTATCGTGGCTGCGCCCCAACGCGAGACCTACTGAAACTGCATCGATGTGGAGGAGCAGCGTGAGCGAGCGAGACCCCGACGGACAGGTGACCAGCGAGCGCCGCGGCGCGATTTTGATGATCGGTATCGACAGGCCCGAGAAGCGCAACGGCGTGACGCCGAAGATGTGGGGTGAACTGCGCGACGCCTACACGCTGCTCGACGACGACGACGAATTGCGGGTCGGCGTATTGTTCGGTCACGGCGACCACTTCACCGCCGGACTCGACCTGCCCAAGTGGCGCGAGGGAATGGTCGGCGGCGGGTCGAAAAATCCGCCCGAGCCGCGTGCCGGGCGCGTGGATCCGGTCGGCCTGACCGGACGCTCGTGCACGAAACCGATCGTCGTCGCGGTCCGTGGGATTACGTTCACTGCCGGGATCGAGTGGATGCTCGGTGCGGACATCGTGGTCGCGGCTGACGATTGCCGCTTTTCACAACTCGAGCCGAAGCGCGGAATCATGGCGACCGGCGGCGCGACGATTCGCTTCGTCGAACGAGGTGGGTGGGGGAACGCGATGTACCACCTGCTGGTCGTAGACGAATTCGATGCCGAAGAGGCGCGCCGCTGCGGGCTCGTGCAAGAGATCGTGCCGGCCGGCCGCGAAATCGATCGCGCGCTCGAACTCGCCGACAAAATCTGCCAGCTCGCACCGTTGGCGATTCAGGCGACGAAGGCCTCCGCGCTTCTCTATTCGCTCGAGGGCCAGGCGGCCGCCGTCGCGGAGTTCGCCAAGACACAGAACGGTCTTGCGAATTCCGAAGACGCCGCAGAGGGCGTGCAATCGTTCGTCGAGCGTCGCGACCCGGTATTCAAAGGGCGTTGAAAAGGGTTTGAAAAGGGTGCGTTGAATGCGCCGGACTATGCGCCGGACTACGCGCCGTCTTTTTCGGGCATCTGCGCGGTGAGCTGCCCGATCAGGCGCCTGACTTCCGCGCGGAGCGATTCGCGCTGGCGCTCCGGTACGTCGGCGACGAGCATCATGAAATCCTCGAACGCCACCCAGCCGAGCTGAAGTGCTGCGATCGCCGCAAAGCGCGCCTTGAACGCGAGGTCGTCATCTGCAATTCCGGCGCGTTGTTGCAGCGCGCGCAGCGCGTGCCGCGGGACGGAAATATCCTCGTCGATCTCGACGCGCGCGAGTTCGATGTCGCCGTCCATCACGACCTGGCAGGTCGCACGCCAGTAGCGGGTGTCATCGGAGAGAGACAGGGCGGGTGGCAGCAGGTCGTCGCCATCGCGCGCGCGCGCGTTCTTCCAGTGTTCGTTCGCCAGCCGGCTCATCGCAGCGCGCAGTAGGCCGCGTTTGCCGCCGAAGTAGTGGTGGATCTGGCCGTGATTGACGCCCGCTCGGGCTGCAACGTTTCGAACCGAGAGCGCGCGCGGGCCGACCTCGGCGAGCATTTCGCTTGCTGCTTCTATTAAGGCCGCCTTGACGGCATCGCTGCCGCGCACTTCCGTCGCCGCGCTCAACTGGGGATCCTCCGCACATCGGCTCTTCGTCTTGCGGGTCATTGGCGGCCGCAGCTGGCATTGATCCGCCTGACGGGCGCTACTCAATCGAGTCGGGTGAAACTATCCACTCGACTAGGCGACGGCAAGGGTCGCAGCGGGAAACGCCTGCTGGCCCGCTGGGTGACGCGCGGGTATTGCGAGACGAGTGCACTACTTGGGATCGAACTCGACGTCGAGGCGCTTCAATCCGCGCAACAGCATGTTCGGGTGGTGGGCGAAGTCGTTGCCGGGCGCGAGCCGGAGCCCGGGCAGGTGATCGAGCAGTAGTTCGACGCCCAGGCGTGTCTCTTCGCGGGCGAGTGAAGCGCCAGGGCAGAAGTGGATCCCCATGCCAAATGCCAGGTGGTCCTTCGCGTTTTTGCGCTGGACATCGAACGCTTCGGCATTCTCGAAAACGGCTTCGTCCCGGTTTGCGGCCGCATAGCGAAGCATCACCATACTGCCTTCCGGGATCAGCTTCCCGCCGAATTCGACATCGCGTGTGGCTACGCGCCACATGCCGCAGGTTGGTGTCTCGAGCCGAAGCGCCTCTTCGACCGCGTTCGGCAGCAGATCGCGATCGCCCTGCACCAGCGCCAGCTGTTTCGGATCTTGCAGCAAAAATTGCAAGGTGGCTGCGATCAGGTTGGTGGTGGTTTCGTTTCCCGCGACCAGGAACTGCTGGAGGATACTGACGACCTCCTTGATTTCGATGGCACGCTCACCATCGATTTCGGCCGTAACCAGATCCGAGAGCATGTCATCTTTCGGGTCGTCCATGCGCTCCCGGCAGCGCTCGGCGAGATAGCTCTTGAGTTCTTCGGTGAGCTTGAGTGACTCGATCAGTTGTTCGGGTGTCGCCATGCCGCCAATCGGAACGATCGTCGCATCGGACCAGCGCTTGAACTCTTTGAGATGCGTGCGAGGAACACCGATTTGATCCGCGATGACGGTGAGCGGCAGAGGGACCGAGAAGTCAGCGACCGCGTCGAAACGCGCGGGTCCCTTTTCGAGTCTGGCGACCAGGTCCTCCCCGATCACGCGGATCGACGCGCTCAGCTTCCTGACACGCATGGGTGAAAACGCTTTGTTGACCAGCTTTCGAAAATAGGTGTGAGACGGAGGGTCGTTGCTGAGCAGAGTCTCCGGCCCCGCAATGTTGCCATCTGCGCCCAATGCACCGCCGGACATCTTCTGCAGGAACTTGCTCGAAAACGACTCATAGTCGCGGATCGCTTGGAGGCAAAGTGCATGCGTCGAAACGATCCACATCCCGGTCGGCATCTGGTAGACGGGCGCCTGCTCGCGAAGCACCGAATAGTATTCGAACGGGTTCTCGGCCGTCGCCGGATCAAAGAGGTTGTAGGACTCGATGGGCTGCATGTTGGATGCTCCTCGAAGCGTGGTTCGGAAGTTTCCCCGACAGCAATGAGCCTACGACATCGAACCGCATCGGAGTCGGAAGGCGGGAAAAAAGATGCAGAAGTTTGACCGGTTTTGCGCCGCAATCGGGAGGCGAACTGTCCCTTGTGCCCAGGCCGAGCAAGGGCGTATCGATTCCCGACATCTCATTGGGCACGTCTCGTCAGGCGATCGAGATCTCAGACAGGCCGAACACTGCGGCCTCATGTTCACATTCGTGCAGGTCGAGCAGATAGGCACTGGCTAAACTGGATTGGGAGCGAAACCAACTGTGCGTTCGCCAAAGCAAGGCCCGGCGCGATCGCTTCACCACACTCCCAGCCAGCGCGCGCCCCACAATCACCGCGCACATCGAAATGCTGCGCACGCTCCACCAGCGCAACCTGAAGGCAGGCTACCGAGGCGCGACGCTACCCGATGCATTCGACCGCAAGTACCCTGGCGCCTCCCGCGCCTGGCCGTGGCAGTGGCTGTTTTCGGCAACGAGGCTCGCGCTCGACCCCCGCTGGCGAACTGCGCCGCCAACATGTGCATGAAACCGCTACGCAAAGAGCCATTCGCAAGGCGGCAGTCGCCGCCCGCGTAAGTAAAGAGACGGGTCACGACCCACACCGTCCGCCACTCTTTCGCTACCCACCTCCTCGAAGCTGGCACCGAACTCCGTACCCGAGATTGAGATCCATCAAAGACCCTTTCGAGCGTAGGAAGCCTTCCCCCTGCCGAAACTGCAACTTGAAGACGAGCCGAAGCACCAAGGCGGTCTCGATCGCATGATCCGAGAATTTCTTCCCGCCTCGCTTACCTGATGAAGCCGGTTTCCAGCTCTCAATCGCTTCCTCTGAGATCCACAAGGTGATATCGCCACGCTACAGACCTCTCTTCTGGCGAAGTCGCAAGAAGAGTCAGCATGGATAAGCCTGTGCTTGATACGCTGTCTCCCACTGTCACGCAGCGCGAGGATCTGTCCGCGCTGTGACACGAGGCTTGATCGTATTCAGACCAGTTGCTCACGCGGTACTTGATCTTGTACTTGGCATGCATTCTCGAATTCATGCGGAGATCGTGGCCCAGGGACCGAGCGGGAGGCCATGATCAGGATGATCGACGCGATTTCTCGTGCGATTCATGCAACGCCAGATGGTGCTGTCGCAACCGAGTACGTGCGTACACAGGTACGTGCAAGATGACGCTTCCATCGATTGATCCGCTCAATAGTGCAGAATCGAACTGGCGCTCGGGAACACGCCACCCGAGCCTGACAGCGTCGCCCCCGCGGTCCTTGGCGCAAAGTGCTGCGTGAGTCAGAGACATTCTCGGCAGGTGCAGAAGTCTGCATTGCGGATTCAGTTCGAGAAGGTCGTTCGCCTTCGTCACTACAGCCACAGGACCGAGCGTTCCTACGTAGGATGGATCCGCCGCTTCGCCGACTTTCATCGCGGTCGGAGTCTCGAGGAGATGGGCGCACCGGACATCGTCGCGTTTCTGTCGGATCTCGCGGTTCGGCAGAACGTGAGCCTATCCACCCAGCGACAAGCACAGGCCGCACTGGTGTTTCTGTATCGAGATGTGCTGGGTCTGGAGCTCGAGGGGCTCGCGGAAGCCGTCCGCGCGCGCAGCCCACGGGTACTCCCGACGGTGCTGTGCCGGGGAGAAGTGAAGTCGATTCTGGAAACGATGACGGGAACACATCGGCTGATCGCAACCATTCTCTACGGTGGTGGCTTGCGGTTGATCGAATGCCTGCGACTCCGGATCAAGGATCTCGATTTCGACCGCCAACAAATCGGTGTCCGCCAGGGAAATGGTCGAAAAGATCGCTTCACGACCCTGCCGATGACGGCGGCCGATCCCATTCGAGAACACCTCGATGTTGTACGCGGGATCCACCAGCAAGACCTGACGGCGGGATTCGGTCGCGTTCCGCTTCCCTACGCGCTGGATCGAAAGCTCTCGAACGCCGCCAGCGATTGGAGCTGGCAGTGGGTCTTCCCCGCGACGCGTATCTCGCGCGACCGGCGTACGGGACACGTCGGTCGCCACCATCTCCACGAGACCACAACACAAAAGGCGGTCCGGAGCGCCGCCAAACGTGTTGGAATCACGAAGCGAGTGACGACCCACACGTTCCGCCATCATGCCGACTCTCGGATTATGCCGACCCTATCTCCTGAAGCGTCTCTATGAGTCGTTTTTCCGTCGCTGACCCCCGTTTTGCTGATTGTGAACGCGGCATAATCAGAGGGCTTCGAGAAACGCCAACAGGCCATCGTCGGGCCGATAGCGGCCGGGCTTGACCCCCAGCGGAGTAGTCCGCGACAGGGCCTGCTCCTTCAGGCGCATGTCGGCATGGAGATACATCTGCGTGGTTTCGACGGACTCGTGTCCGAGCCACAGAGCGATGACCGAGCGATCAACGCCGTGCTGCAAGAGATCCATCGCAGCCGTGTGACGGAGTACATGCGGCGTCACCTTCTTTTGCTTGAGGGAAGGGCAACCCAGCTCAGCAGATGCGACATGCTTGGCGACAAGGCGTTCGACCGCGTCGCGGCTGAGAGGACCACCGCGAAGGCTTGCGAAGAGCGGGTCTCCAGGTGATCCGCGCCGTTCTCGCTGCCATGCCCGCAGCAGGACGACGGCGTCCTTTCGAAGCGGGGTGCAGCGCTGCTTGCGCCCTTTTCCTTCGCAGCGGACGTGCGCCCCAGTACCGAGGACCACGTGCTGGTTGGAGAGGCCGATCAACTCGGAGACCCGCAGGCCCGTCTGGATTGCCACCAGCAGGAGCACACGGTCCCGGCGCCCCATCCATGTCGATGTGTCGGGCGAGGCGAGCAACGCATTGATCTCTTGTCGATTGAGGAAGTCGATTGGCCGACGCTCGTAACGTTTGCTTGGCATCGCCAGAATCCGCTGGCAGAGCAGGACATGGGCGGGCTCGTTCAGGGCCACGTAGCGGAAGAAGGAGCGGATCGCAGCAAGCCGAGCGTTCCGTGTGCGTGCGGTGTTGCCTCGCTTGGACTCGAGATGGTCGAGGAACAGCCCGATGAAGGGAGCATCGAGTTGTTCAATCTCGAGTTCCGTCGGGTTCCTTCCGAGCTTTTCGGCCGCGAAGCGCAGCAGTAGGCGGAAGGTATCGCGGTATCCGGCGACGGTGTGCGGACTGGCTCGGCGCTGTCGGAGCAGACGGTCGGTGAAGAATGCTTGCAGCAGGGCCGGTAGACTGGCGGCGATCATGACAGCTCCTCCTGGTGCTGCTGCATCAACCGCTCGGTGGCCAGTTGCAGGAGTTCGGGCACAGCCTCGAGGTACCAGTAGGTGTCGTTGACGTGGACGTGTCCCAGGTAGGTCGCGAGCTTCGGCATCTCGCGCTCTACATCGAGCCCCTTCCGATACCATCCGATCAGCGCCTGGACGGCGAATCGATGTCGCAGATCATGAAGGCGCGGTCCGTGACCGTGCCGTCCGTCAGTGGCAGGCGGTCGAAGGCCGATCTGTTGTGAGACTCTGGCGAAATTGTATCGCGTGCCCCATTGCGTGATCCGTCGTCCGCCGTCGGATACGAAGAACGCCGGTGTCTCGGCGCACCGGACGATTCGATCCCTCTGTGCCGCGTAACTCTCAAGGGCGTCACGGGTCGAGGCATGCAGTGGGACGAGTCGCGTCTTACCAAACTTGGTTCGGCGGACCGTCAGGATTCCTTCAACGAGGTCTACATCGATTCGATCGAGTGCGATGCCTTCACTCATCCGCATTCCCGTTACGGCAATGAGTCCGAAGTAGGTCGAGTAGGTGAGCGCGCGCATTCCGTTGGCAGAAGGCAATTCGGCGGCTGCCCGGACAAGCCGTTCAATCTCGCCGTCGCTGTAGATGTACGGCGGTTGGCGGTGATACCGATGGGGAAGGAGCCCTTCGGGCGGCACCTCGGTACGCGGATCGAAGGCACTCCACCAACGGGCAAAGCGACGCACCGTGCCCACCCGCGCGGCCCACGTGGCGGGTTGCGCGTTGCTCGGCTCACTCGTCCAGCGCAAGACGAGGTCCGTGGTGATGTACTCCGCGCACTCGCGCTCGGCGAAGGTGACAAAACGGCGGAGGACGGTCTCCTGCCGCTGGAGTTCGAACCCAAGACTGCGACGAAGGCTGAGGTACTCGTCGATCGCTTGTCGGAGTTCACTCATTGCCCACCCCCACTCCCCGGCCAGGGTTGTGCAAGCGAGCGCAGGCCACAGATGTCCACTTTGGCGTAAATCTCGGTCGTAGCCGGCGTCCGGTGGCGCAGGATCTCTGCGATCTCGACCATGGACGCCCCGTTGCGCAGCATCCCAGTCGCCAGGCTGTGGCGCAGCAGATGGGCGGCGACACCCTTTCCGGCCCCCTCAATACCTGCGCGCTGCATCGCTCGACGCACGATCGTGCTGATCGCCACAGGCCCGGCGAAGCCTTGGAGCGGTGCCTTCGAGCGAATGAAGACTTGGCGGGTTGAGACACCGGGACGATCCCGACACAGGTAGGTGGTCAGTGCCACACCCACGTCTGGAGGCAGCGGGAGACGATCGTGCTGGTGTCCTTTGCCCCGGATCCGAATCTCTCCAGCTCTCCAGTCGATATCGTCGAGTTCCAGTGCCACCACCTCGCTGGCCCGGAGACCGAGCCGTGCCAGCAGCAATAGGATCGCGTGGTTCCGTCGTCCGATCCCTACGTGCAGGTCACAGCTGCTCAGCAGACGCCCGACTTCGTCCGCACCGAGATACTTGGGAACAGTCGACAGTCTCCAGTCGGCTACCGCAGGGACACAAGCCGCCAAGTCCGTCGCGATCTCTCCGCGCTGCAACAGAAAGCGGAAGAAGGACCGCAACGCCGACACCATCAACTGTGCTCGCTTCGGTGTCATTGAAGGGGCATGGCGGCGGACGAAATTCGAAATGTCTGGGGCATTCAGCGCCTCGAGCCGTGGGAGCTGGTCTTCGAAGTGCTCGACGAGGAAGCGCTTGACAAATGGCCGATAGGCGACCAGCGAGGCTCGCTGTAATCCCTGCTCTCGCTTCAAGTACAGCTCGTACCGGTGGATCAGCGCGTCTGACGCCGACTCCTCGATCTGACTCTCGATGAAGACAGCGACGCCTTCGATCCGCAAGTGGTCAAGGAAGCGGCGGGCCGTCGCCCTGTCGCTGCTGTGACGACCGCCTCGCCGCTTTCGCCGGTCAGCGAGGAAGGCCTCTACGCTTTGTTCGTCGAGGTCAGCGACCGGAATGGCTTGTCGCTGTAACCACTCACCTAGCTCTGACAGCAACCACAGATGGGACCGAATCGTCGACCGGGCAAAGCCGAGGGCATTGATCGTCGCTGTATACGAGTCGAGATACGGTCCGACAGGACCACATCGCAGACGTTGGGCGGCCTCACCGTCCGAAAGGAAACGCTCCATCATGTCTTCTCCCATCCTGGCGTCCTTGCCAGGTAGAAGAAGACAATCGGATTATGCCGCGTTCACAACCAGAAAAACGGGGGTCAGCGACGGAAAAACGACTCATAGAGACGCTTCAGGAGATAGAGTCGGCATAATCCGGGAGTCGGCATGATGCCGCAGATCATGGATACAAGGACCCGGCGCGCCGGGTCCCTCGCGCAAGCCCGCCGAGCGCATCAGCTGCAAGAACACGGCGTAGACGGTGGAATAG
>JAQBGU010000165.1:0-4750 GCA_032128375.1 Deltaproteobacteria bacterium
CGGGGGGGGGCGCCTGGGCGGAGCTCGCTATGGCGCTACCAAGCCCACCTCGCGCGCGACGTGAGGCGCTTCACGGGACTCACGCCGACCGAGGCCCGGGCCAGCCTGTCCGAGCTCGCGGACCTGTTCGGGTAAATTTCGTCCAAGACGGGCAGCGCGGTTGACTCCTACCATGTTGATCACCCAGCCGGAGGAACGGTGCATGGCACTGATAGTTGACCTCTCGACCACGTTTATTCACCTAGGAGACGGAGGTGGCGCGGAGCCGGTCACGGTAACTCCGTCGTTCTGGGGAGGGAGCGCAGGAAAGCTCTATGACCGCCTGGTCGGCGTCTTCGACTTCAACTCTTCAAAGGATCTCCACTCATCCATGCAGGAGATGCATCCTGAGGCAGACGAGATGCTCTTCCTCGTCTCTGGCACAGTCGACGTAGTTCTGCAGAAGGCCGACGCCGAGCGAACCATTGCTCTGGAGGCCGGCCAGGCAGCCATCGTGCCTCGTGGTGTATGGCACCGTCTCGTTATGCGCCACCCAGGTAGGCTCCGATTCATCAACAGCCGCACCGGAATGCAGAGCAGAAACCCGTGACGAGGCGCGATCAGAAACGCATGGCAGGTACGCACGCGATCGTAATGGCAATCCCCGACGGAGTCATCCAGCACTGGGACGCAGGGGAGGAGCTGCGCTTCGGCTATTCCGCCGAGGAAGCCCTCGGCCAATCGCTGGACCTGATCGTTCCAGTTGACTTCCGCGAACGTCATTGGGTCGGGTTTCGAAGCGCAGTCGCAACCGGCGGGTTCCGAGGCGCCCTTCGGTCCAATCGTTCCTTTGTGAGCATGCCGCCCAATCCGTGGCGGGGCGTATCGCTAGCCGTAAACTCCATGGGAGGTGTCCGACATGACGACCATCGAAGCTAGGGGAAGCTGTCTTTGCGGGGCGGTGGCGCTGCACACGACCCAACTGGTGCTGGATGCGGGAGCCTGCCACTGTGATATCTGCCGGAAGTGGGGCGGCGGTCCCCTCCTTGCCTTGAGCTGTGGCGACGACCTTAGCATCGAAGGCAGGGACAAAATCTCCGTTTTTGACTCCACCGCGTGGGCCGAAAGGGGCTTCTGCTCGGTGTGTGGAACCCACCTGTTCATCCGAGTGAAGCCGAACGGTCGGTACATCCTGCCCGCGGGTCTCTTCTCGGCTGAGCGCGATCTTCGCTTTGACCATCAGATCTTCATCGACAAGAAGCCGGACTACTACGGCTTTTCAAACAAAACGAAGAATCTCACCGGAGCAGAAGTGTTCGCGGAGCACGCGCAAGGATCCGATTAGCGATTCTGAGTGATCCCAGTCGGGTCCCGCTGCGAGTGCCCATTGTAATGCGCGTCGAACATCCAACGACAGTCGGCGATCGAAGACCCAGCTCGAATCGAGCATGCCGTCCAACATCGATCGGGACTCTTTGGTCGGCGCTGCGTCGCCTCCGTGTCCCAAAGCGTTGCAGCCGCCCACCAACAGCTTGGCTCAATTGACGTTGGGGGCAGGCTGGCGGCATACTGGGTTGGTTTCGGCGGAACTGGTCAGCGCTGTTGCCAGCTGGTGAATACCGATCCGTTGGGCAGCGGGAGCGACGTTGAACTGGGACGCGATTGGAGCAGTAGGAGAGTGGGCCGGCGCGATCGCTGTGGTCGTCACGCTATTCTATCTCGCACTTCAGATGCGGCAGTCCCAGAAGATGGAACGCGCAGTGGCGCAGCGTGATCTGCTTCTGCGCGTTTCAGAGTGGACGCGCATGGTCAACCGAGAGAGTGACAGCGCGTTCGACAAGTTGGTCATCGGATTACGGGACTGCGAGTCTGCCGATGCTCTCACCCAGATGCACATCGACAAATTCCTCTCCGAGTTCGTATTCATTGCTGAGGCCGCACTCAACATGCGCCGCGACGGTTTTTTCAGCGACGGCACATGGGCAGGAATCGAGGGGGCCACACCCGCCTTGCTCAGAACACCCGGTGGACAACAATGGTGGAACCATTCACAGCACTGGATTGGATCTGAGATTCTCGAGTATCTGAATTCGCGCTTGCCAGGAATCGACCCCGAGACTCCGAATTTTCTCGACTTCACACCGGCCTACGCAAACCGGCTCGACGAACTCGATCGGTTGGGGCAGTAGGCGACGCTCAATAGGGCGTCGAACCGGATTTGGAATAGCGCGGCCAAGACGTCCGCTGTACCGTTCTGGCGTCAACCTTCCAAGACAAACATGATCCAGGACGCAGCAGATCTCGAACCGTTGACAGAAATGGGTTCTTCGCCGCGCCTGCGACGCGAATGGAGGCATGGGCTTCGGAGTCTCTTGCGATTCGTGACTACTCCAAGCGACCTGGCCAATAGCTTCGAAGCAATGTTCGCCCTGGCGGGGCCAACCATAGAGCGAGAGTTTCGCAGGTTCGCCAACCACCCGGCGGGACGATCGATGCTCGGGGAGCACCCGCGCCGCGACTTGAACGCCATGCTGAACAGCCGAGAAACGCTGGCCGCCATGCCGAAAGGCAGTTTTGCCCATGCGTACCTCGAGTACCTGGGCGGTGACGAAATGGGGTCGGCCGACTACTTTCTCGAGGCTGCGCGACTCGACGAAAAGGCGCGCCGCTTTGGCTGGAGCGATGACCAGCTCTGGTTCGTCAAGCGCATGGCCAACAGCCACGATCTCTTCCACGTCGTCGCCGGGTACGACCGGGACGTCACGGGTGAGGTCGGAGTCGTTTCCTTCACTGCGGGCCAGATTCCTCTTCTCCCTCTTCGGATGCTGCTGCCCTACCTCGCGGCACTCTAGCCATCGCAGCCGATTGGCTGGATTCGGTTCGTCCGCGATTCCTACCGCCACGGCCGCCAGACGCCTTCGCTCGCTTGTGTGGACTATGAGGCTCTTCTGCCAAAGCCACTCGTCGAAGTCCGCCGCGAAATCGGAGTGCGCACGCAGCAAGAGGCCCACCCTCACGGCATCCCGACGACGGGCTGGCTACTCGATCGTGTCGCGAGGAATATCACGCTCGTATGAGCCGGGGACCCAGCCAGTAGCGCGGCCGCTCAACAGGCGCTGCAGCTGACGTGGCACAGCGCGTTCCATTCGAAGTCTGGTAGCCTTCTGGCTTCAACCCTTGGGCGCTTCAGCAGCCGTCGGCGGTCTGTGCCACGCGGCTGAGCGCCCAGTCCGTTGGGCGGAGGGTGCACGATGAGCAGCCTCGAGTTCGGGACCATGCGTGTTCGTCGACGATGGCCGCTTCGCGGATCGAACGGATCGGCGTGCACCGAGCGGCCGGTACAGAATCATTGCGCTCCCGGCGGCTACGCCCGTGGCACCAAGGGCATGTTCGGGTACGCCACCCTGTTGTGTCTAGTGAGCGCGTTAGGCGCGTCCGTTGCTCATACCCAGCCCACGGTCGAAGCCAGACCCAACATTCTCCTCATTCTGGTCGACAATCTCGGCTATGGTGAACTCGGCTCTTACGGCGGAGGTGTGCTCCGCGGTGCGCCGACGCCGCGGCTCGATCTGCTAGCCACCGAGGGGCTGCGGCTCACAAACTTCAACGTCGAATCGCAATGCACCCCAAGCCGTTCGGCGCTGCTGACCGGCCGGTTTGCCATTCGGTCGGGCACGTCCCGGGTCGTCCGAGGCGGGCGGCCGTCGGGGCTCGTCCAATGGGAAATCACCCTGGCGGAGGTGTTGTCCGCCCAGGGCTACGCCACGGCGCATTACGGCAAATGGCATCTCGGGGGCGTCGAGGATCGATTCCCCACCCATCAGGGCTTCGACGAATGGTACGGAATTCCCGACACCTCGAACTCGAGCATGTACACGTCGCAGCCAGGGTTTGATCCGGATGTTGCCCCCATCCCGTCGATCATGGAGGGCCGGCGGGGCGAGCCGTCCCGGAAAGTTGCGACGTTCGACCTGGAGACGCGCCGGTTGATCGACACCGAAGCGACGCGGCGCGCGGTGGACTTCATGGAGCGGAACGCGCAGGCGCGCCGGCCGTTCTTTGCCTATGTGCCGCTCACTGCCGTGCACTACCCGACCCTGCCCCATCCCAGCTTCGCAGGAAGAACGGGGAACGGGGACTTCGCCGACAGCGTCGTGGAAATGGACGCCCACGTTGGGGAACTCCTGGACGCCTTGAAACGGCTGGAGCTCGAGGCGAACACGATCGTCATTTTCGCGAGTGACAATGGGCCGGAGGATCTCCTGCCCTGGCGGGGCTCGGCGGGGCCTTGGTCGGGGTCGTACTTCACCGCGATGGAAGGATCGCTGCGCGCCCCGTTCGTCATCCGTTGGCCGGGCAGGGTCCCCCACGGCGCGACCAGCAATGAGATCGTGCACCAGGTCGACGTGTTCACGACGCTGACCCGTTTCGTGGGCGCGGACATTCCGCAGGACCGGATGATCGATGGCGTGGACCAACGAGACTTCTTCCTGGGCAGGCGCGACCGGTCGGCTCGGGAAGGGTTTCCCTGCTACGTCGGCGATACGCTCGCGGGGGCGAAGTGGCGCAACTGGAAAGTCCATTTTGTGTGGCAGGAGAACAAATTCGATCCCGTGCAAACGCTGGGCGTCCCGCGCGTGTTCAACCTGCTCGACGATCCGCGCGAGCGGCACGACCTTTCCACGGCCGAGGGCAATTGGGCGCTATTCCCGCTCTACAAGCTCGTGGATGAGTTTCAGACCTCGCTGCGGAAGGAGCCGCCGATTCCCGT
>JAQBGU010000166.1:0-25812 GCA_032128375.1 Deltaproteobacteria bacterium
GGGGCGAGAATCTGCAGGCACAATGCCACGAATATCGTCAGCACACCGAGGCGCACCGCGATCTCCGTTGCCCGGCGCATCGTTTCCGCGCGAGCTTGCGTGAGTTCGTTCGAATCCTGGGGCTGCGCCGTGTCACTCATGCTGGTCGGTCCTCGTTTGGGGTTTCGACATCGACGCCCGGGGGTCAACCGTTGATTCGGGCAGAGTGTACCGTGTGCCGGTTCAAAAATTGCCGAATCTGCCGGCCGTCCACTTTCGCCACCGGCACAGCCGGCACACCGGACGGCTGGGGAATATCGGATGATTCGATGCACGATTGGTTTCGCGGCGATGGTATTGCTCGCAGCGGCATGCACACCATCGGCGCTTCCGGCCCGTCAAGGTGGATACACCCGTGACGCCTCTGTCGGCTATCTGGATGATGTGGCACCGATTCTCGACCAACGCTGCGTCGCATGCCACTGCTGCTACAACGCCCCCTGCCAGCTGAAACTCAGCTCCTATCAGGGCGTGGATCGCGGTGGCAGTAAGCAGGTTGTCTAGTCGACACGGCAAACAGCGGCGGGCGGGATACGGCGCGAGTCACCTCGATGACCTCGCCAACCGATGGGTGTATTCAGTTCGCCTTCTCGAGCACGTCGAGGCGCTGCTTGAATTGTTCGGCGAACCGCCGGAAGCCACCGCTCCTGGGATGGATCTCGTCTTCCCACTGCTGAACGCTGGGTAGCATTCCGCGGAGGTCGATATGTTCGAAGTCGCTCTCGGCCGCGTGGAGTGGCCGGAGAACGTCATCGTTGTAGCGGTCGATCAGCGCCGTGATGATGGCCCGCTGCTCGGCCTTGTCGGTGACGTGCCTTGCGACCATTCGCGGGCGGATCCACGGGCCGGCGACTGTCAGCTTCCCCCAAAAGAGGGTCGCGCCCTTGTCACGCGGAAACGCGTAATCGTAACCATGCACCAGGAGTTTGCATCCCGGCCTGAACTCCTGCATTCGGGTCAAGATCTGCCGCAGCGCGCTGCGAAGTTTTTCGAATTCGCCGAGCACCACTTCTTCCTTGATGACATCCTCCCATCGAGAAACGTCGCGTCGATCGCGGAGAAGATAGTCGAGATTCGCACCCAGCAGGTCGTTGGCGCCGCCACTGAACAGCAGATATCGCCACCGGAAACGCTTGCGATCGAGTTGGTGCACATACTGCGGTGTGCGGTCGTCGGATTCCCGGATCATATCGGTGAGCGATACTCCGATGGAGGCGAGACGCCGGATCGCGTAGCCACCGAGATCTTGCAGTTGATACAGGATGTTCCATTGCTTCGGGTGCGCGAACCACGAGTCGCCCTCAGCCAGTATCAGAGGCCAATGGGGGTACCGGCTGAGCGTTTCCTCGAAATCCTTCGCGGGGGTCCGAGGTCGGTACGGCACGTTGAACGACATCAGCAAGCTCCGGTGTCATGCGACTGATTCGACGTCGCCCAACATCGCAAGGCGCCGACTCAGTAGGATGGAGTTCGTCACGATCGAAGTGCCATCGACAGGGAACGCGGCTCCAGGCCAGGGGCCTCATGATGCTCGAACCCGAAACCGAGGTCGAGCGACCGGGTCCTGATTGTTGAAAATCCTGTGCTAGGTGTGGGTCCCAGAGAGGTTGTTGACACCTGCGGGCTCTCTCTGAGACGCGCCCGCAGCGCGGCCGTTTGTCCGGGCGTACTCTGATCCGCACGTTGATTGGGCGACGTCCCGAACCGCATCCGTAAGTGTGTAGCAACCCGCGTCGCGTCTGACAGACCACAAGCGTTGCGCTGCGAGAATGGTCGCAAGCGTCCCGTCGTCGGGTGTCGCCGATCCTGCCACTGCCGCGGCGTTTTCGAAGTTGCCGCTGCGGCGAAGAAGATCAGCCAGTAGCGCAGCCTCCGACGCAGCGGCAGATCCGAAGCTCTGGCTGACATCGCGAGCGCGTTCGAACAACCGGATCGATCGATCGCGCGCGCTCTTGGCGGGCACTGGAAGCAGGCGGTCATCACAAACCCAGGCCGCCCGAAGGCTGCTCCACCCTGCAGCTGAGAATTCATCGGACTCTTCCTGGATCGTCGACCAGCACATCCACTTTTGCGCCAGTCTTGGGAACGTCGGGATTCTGTGCACTCGCTGGTATTCCGGACTGCGGACGACGCGAACCACGACATCGTCGCCATCCGAGAGGACCGGCGCACAATACCCGCAGCTGCGACACCTTCGGATCCTTTTGAGGATCGCCTGCCGCGCCGGGCCGCCAGGCCGGCTGTCCAGATCGGGAAGACCGACGGCAGTTGTCGCGTCAGGCAGCCAATGGAACCGGGTCGCTTGACAAACACGACAAGCGGTTCTTCGCATTCGTGGAATTCGCATCAGTCGTTGAGAAAATCTCTTCATGCAGGCCTTTGTCCGAATAGTCCGAATAGATAGACTCAGCGACAACGTGAATCGGATGAAGCGGGCAGCCGGTTGAAGACCTGTTGAGCGAGGATGTCGATCCCACCGATTGGGGCGACGTGCTGGTGCGATTTCGCCAGGGGGAACTCGCGGCCACTGAGCGCTTGTCGGGAATCGTTCTGACGTATCTGGCGCGCTTCGGAGCCTTCCAGTATCGGGATTCTTGGGACGACATCGTTCAGGAGGTACTGATTCGCCTGTGGAAGAACCTGGACCAGATCGAGCATGTCGAGCGTCTCGTCGGTTGGATCCGGACCACCACCCACAACGTGTTCGTCAGTTGGTGCCGAAAGCACCGGGTCATGATCCCCCTGCCAGAGCAGAGAAACGATGAGAGGCACCCCCTTGCTGAACTCGTCGAACTCCAGCGCGCTTTGTTGCAGCTCACGCCGGCGCAGCGAACCGTAATCGAGACGATCTATCTCGAAGGCCGGACCTTTGCAGACGCATCGAAACAGCTGGGAATGCCAGAGGGGACGTTGAGAACGATTCGGACGCAAGCCATGAAGGCGCTCCGGCGTAGCTTTCTCGATCGTGTGTAAAGAATTTTCATCCGAAATGCGCCCCGCTGGAGTCAATTCTCGGGGAGATGGGATCGCATGAAGCCGGTAGAATCCGATGGGTCCGATGGAAGGTCCGATGGAAGGTCCGATGGAAGGTCCGATGGAAGGTCCGATGGAAGGTCTGATGGGTCCGATGGATCCGGTGGGTCCGATGGGTCTGATGGAAGGTCCGATGGATCCGATGGGTCCGGTGGGTCCAATAGAAAGTCGGATGCATGGCTGACTCGCCTGCTGGCCGACGTTCTATCGGCGCAGGGCGATGACCTGTCTGCCGCGTCGCTTGGGCAGACCCATCAAACAAGCCAAGCTACGGATACCTCGTCGCAGCTGGGTGCAGAGTCGCTCGAAAGTCTCGGCACCCACCGTGCGACTCTCGGGAGCGATTCCGACGATACGCGACTGATCGAAATCGAATCTCAGATCAACGCGAGTCGGGTTTCTGCCGCTGCCGGATTCGAGAGAGCACTCAGCAAGAGCCGGCGCTTGCGCTGGCTGCGCTGGAAGTGGCTGTCTCGACGCCACTAGCGTCAACGATCAACCGATTGCGTTGCGCAAAATCGGAAAGGCCTCGATCGCCTCTTCGATCGCGACCGCGAAGCTCAGGCCCTCTCGAGATGGGTCGACATCCTTGAGGGCGTTGATGCCGATGACTTCTCCCCACTTGTTCAGAAGCGGTCCCCCGCTGTTTCCTCGATTCAAAGCCGTATCGGTCTGGATGTATCGGACCGATACCCCAGACCCGGAAGCAGAGGGCAAGCTCCGCAGTGCGCTGACCACCCCCTTTGTGACTGACTGCTCGAGGGGGCCGAACATGCTCCCCGGACACCCGATCGCCAGCAGCGGCTCCCCAAGCACCAATCGGCGCGAACGCCCGAGTCGCAGTGAGGGGAGTGGGCGATGGTTGGTGCACAACAACGCGAGATCGGTCGTTTCGCAACGCGAAGCCACCTCGGCGGACACTAACTGCCCATCCTTGAGGCGAATCTGAAGTTGCGTCGCGGTACCCACGACATGCAGGCTGGTCAGGATCACCCCGCCAGGGGCCGCAAAGAACCCGCTGCCGAAGCGCCCAGCGTTCTCCACCACGACGACCGCGGGAGCGGCAGCATCGACCAGGTCCGCTGGCTCAGCCTGTCGCTCTGCCGTTTGGGAATTCGCCAGCATGGCGCCCACCTTCTGGGCGGCTGATGACAACACCGAAAGGTCCGCGGTCGTGTAGATGTCGCCAGACCTCTTGGGACCCAGCGTGATAAAAGCCGCCCGCTGGCCACCACTTCGAATCGGGAGGACGACGGCCGCCGAGAGCCTCGCCAGACTCGCGCGATCGTAATCGTTGAGTTCTGTAGAGCGTCTCCGCTCGGTCCATTTGGGATCCGCGATGAGTGTCGAGCGCTCGAAAATAGACGCAACGACGGGGCTTCCGAGGTCGAAGTGTGAGGTCGCCGTGTTCCCGACCGAGAAGACGGGAGCGAAATGTGTATCCGAGAGTTGGTAAACAGTGCACGAGACTGGCCGCACGAGACTGGCGATGCCCTCGCCAAGCCGATCCAACACCTCCTCCGGCCGGTCGGGCTTCGACAGGTCGTTGAGCAAGGGCGCGATCCCAACGCTCAGGTCATGACGCTCCGGGAAGAACACGCTGTCGAGGAACGGTCGCACCCGCCTGCTCACGGGTATGAAAATAGCGGCGAGTGCCAAGCAGATCCCGATCTGCCCATAGGAGGAATCTACGCCTACTACGGACGACACCGTGTCAACGACGTAGCGCGAGAGCGAAAGCCCGCCAGCGACGAAGGCCATCGCGACGACGGAGTAGGCGGCCGTGGCGCTGATCAGACGGTCGATGTCGAATAGGTCAAACCGAACAGTGGCGACCAGCAGGCCCAGCGGCAGCGCCAGCGTGCAGATGACGCTCAACCCAAACATGAGATCTACCCATTGTGAATCGGGGATCAGGATTCGACACAGACTATTGGCGGCCAACGGAGCATTGGCGATATACAGGCCATACAGGAACCACTTGATTTTTCTCCGCCCGATCGACGTGCTGCGCCGGTAGTTGAGGGTCATCGTCACGAGAGCGGCAAGAATCGCGCTTGTGTCGGTGAGGAGGATACCTACGGGTATAGCTGCAGGTGGCACCGGCCCACCGAGTACGAAGCTCAGCCTCAGCACTCCGTAGGCGATTGCAAAGACCAATGGCATGCCGATTCGATGCATCGGGTTCGTGTGCCCACCGTCCGGAAAGATCGTGACCCAAAACAGAAATACAGGAGCCGCGACTGCCCCCGTGCACATGAAGATCAACTCGGAAGCTTGTGTCTGGACGAACGACCCGCCTTTGAAGGGAGCCTGGTGAATTAGCAACCCCAAGATCGCAACGAACAGCCAGCGACCCTGGCGACGATCTGGAGCCCGAATCAGTATCAACACCGAAACGAGTGCAGCGGCGAGCTGGGTCGGGATTCTTGCCCAAGCAATGGGGGCGGGAACGAGAGCCAGCTGGGTCGTCCTGTGTTCGCCGTCCCGCTCGTATCGGAGCAGTACGCTAGGTCGGCCATTCGCCTGTTCGATCGCCAGCGCCTCGAACGCCATGAAACCCTTCCCGCGAAGGTCTGCCTCGCCGACTTGGAGGACCCGATCGTTCAACTCGAGTCCGGACGGGTCACTCCCACGGTCGAGATCGAAGCCCGCAATGACCGGATAAGAACTGGGATCTGATGGGGGAGCTACATAGGCGATGGGCTCTGCGAGTCCAGTTCGAAATACCTCTCGGACGTGTAGTGCGAAACAGACGAACCAAAGCGCCATCAGCATCAGGAGCGGCTCGCGTCGCAGGGTCATCCCCTCCGGTGCATCAAAGTGGAGCCTCATGCTATCGCCGATGGGAGTACCCGGTCATCGGACACTTTCGAGCTTGAAAAAATCGTGTATTTTCAAAGTGTTACAGGAAATCTTCAGAATCGCCTCAGAATCGATCAGTTCGTGCCATCCGATTTCTGGCATTCCGACGTCTCTCAAAGAGTGACACCGCGAATCCGCGGAGCCCCATTGTTCAACACCTCTTGTTCAACAGCTCTGTTTCGACACCCAATGTGAGTCCAACCGGGGGATGGTCCCTTGCCTTTCGGGCGGTAGGCCAGAATGCTGCCGATGCTTCCACCTGAATCTCGCGCGCTGCCGTTGATCGAGCTGATCTACCGAGCAGCCAGTGACCCGAGTGTATGGAAAGACCTGCTCGCGGCTGTCTCCGATCAGCTCGGCGGACCTGCCGCCATGCTGAACCTGGAGGTTCCCGGCGAGCCTGCAGAGCGGTTCGCCTACCGGGTTCACTCCGAGACGAAGTACGCCCAGATCTTCGCCGACCACGTAGCGCGCGGCGAATTCCCCTGGCCGCTTCACGCAGTGCCCACTGAGCGCTTCATCCGCGGCAACGAGATCTTCCCGGACGAGAAGTTGATCGGCACGGGTTTCTGGCTGGCCTACATGCAGCCACAGGGGTTCCTCCCGGTGGGTCCGGTAGGCCATGTCTTCGGCTCGTTCGAAGGCCAGCGCACGGCCAGCATCGGGATCTACCGTTTCGATGGGGGGCGGGAATTCGACGAGTCGGACATACGCATGCTCGACCTGCTGGTGCCGCATTTCGCGCAGGCCTACCGACTGATGCGCGAACTTCAGGGGTGCCGCAACCAATGGGACGCCGCGCGTGAAGTGCTCGATCGCGTTCCGATTGGTTTCATGCTTCTCGACCGCGACTGTCGGGTCGCGGCGATAAACGTCGTCGCCGAGAAGATCGTCGAGCTGGCCGACGGGTTCGTGATCGACGACGGACGTCCGCGTGTTACGGCCGCGGGTCGCAGGATGGCGCGCCGTGCGAGGCCGAATACAAGACGCGTCGCCGCGACTCAGGGTGAAGCGAATCGCAACTTCCAGAAACTCCTCGAGCGCGCCGTCATGTGCGAACTCGTGGAAGGAGAGGGCGGCTTTTTCGTCGAACGACCCTCCGGAGGTCGCGCCTTCACGGGAGTGGTGACGAGCCTCCACCCGAACGCCCGCATTGGCTTTGCCCGCGACGCGCGTTCGGCGTTGTACGTCTCCGACCCGGACGCCCACAATCTCGGCATGCGCGATCTGCTGGCTTCCTTCTACGATCTGACGATCGCCGAGGCGGAGATCGCCGCCCTCTTGTCGGCGGGGCACTCGGTCGAGAAGGCCGCGGTCATCCGCAGTGTCACTGTCCACACCGCCCGCAGCCAGTTGAAGAGCATCTTCATCAAGACGGGCGTGAACCGCCAAAGTGATCTCGTTCACCTGCTCCTGACCAGCGCCACCGCGCTGCTGTTGACTGCTGACGCACCGAACCGGTTCGGGCGGATGCGTGTTTTCGGGGCGACGGGTGGAAACGATCCATCGTCTCGGTCTCGAAATCACCGGCGCGCCGTTCTCAAAGCGCCACGCTGAGAAGTCCGGTTCACATGGGCGCCCCGCGTAAGTAGCGGACGGCCCCGGCAGGGTGGAATTCCCGTTTTTGCGCTGAATCGGATGCAGCTGCCAAGAAGTGGACGGCCGATGTTCGAGTCCCGGTCAGCATCGTGATCGGCGCCCAGAAGTGGTACAAGATCCCCATGACTTCGGATCAACGATTCGACCGGTGCCGCGCCCGGACGTCGAGCGGCGATGTATGCAAGCGGGGCGCTTCATGATCGCGCCTCCCCAAGGGCTCGACGTGTTGATCATTGGGGCCGGCTTTTCCGGCCTGTACGCGATGCTTCGCTTGCGTGATCAAGGCCTCCGCGCCCGGGTGTTGGAAGCCGCGAGCGACGTCGGTGGGACCTGGTATTGGAACCGCTACCCGGGTGCGCGATGTGATGTGCCGAGCGTCGAGTACTCGTACAGCTTCTCGAAGGAGCTCGAGCAGCATTGGGATTGGTCCGAGGTCATGGCCGGTCAGCCCGAGATTCTGCGGTATGCGAACCACGTCGCGGATCGCTTCGATCTCCGCCGCGAGATCCAGTTCGATACGCGCGTGGCATCTGCGCACTTCGACGAAGAAAAACGCCGTTGGCGCGTCTCGACGGAACAGGGCGAGGTCTTCGAAGCCCGCTTCTGCATCATGGCGACCGGCTGCCTTTCGACCCCCAATACACCGCCGATCGAAGGCGCCGCCGATTTCGCCGGGCCGGTCTATCATACAGGACGTTGGCCTCACGAGGGTGTCGACTTCACGGATGTCCACGCGGGGATTATCGGCACAGGTTCTTCGGGTGTGCAGGCGATTCCGGTCATCGCTCAGACGGCACAACACCTCACAGTGTTTCAGCGAACCCCGAACTACACACTGCCGGCGGGCAATCGCCCGCTGAGCGACGAAGATCGAAGACGGACGAAGGCGGTGTACGCGCGAATCCGCCAGAGCGAACGCGAATCGATGGGTGGGTTCGTCTTCGGCTTCGGTGGGAACCCAGTCGTGGTCGCCAGCGAAGCGCTGCTGGAAACCACAGCCAAACAACGCGAAGCCCGGGTAGAGAAGGAGGGGTTCGACGCGATTCGTCGCTACCTGGATGTCCAACTCGATCTCGGCGCCAACGAACTCGCCTGCGAGATGTACCGACAGCAGGTCGGCCGAATCGTGAACGATCCGCAGACCGCCGCCGGTTTGATGCCTCGTGGTTACCCGATCGGTTGCAAACGGCCCGTCATCGACACGGACTACTACGCGACTTTCAATCGCGACAACGTGACGCTGGTCGATCTCCGCCGAGGTGGGATCGAACGGATCACGCCCACCGGTGTGCGAACCGGCCAGGGCCAATTCGATCTCGACGCGCTCATCTATGCGACCGGCTTCGACGCGATGACGGGTGCGGTGCTCTCGATCGACGTGCGCGGTCGGGGCGGCGTGTCACTCCGAGAGTCGTGGGCAGGCGGACCCCGCGCCTATCTCGGGCTGCAGGTGAACGGCTTTCCAAACCTGTTCACTGTGACCGGACCCGGCAGCCCCTCGGTGCTGAGCAACATGATCGTCTCCATCGAGCAGCACGTCGACTGGATCGGCGACTGCATCGCGCATATGGACCGAAATGATCTGGCGACAATCGAGCCGCATCGCGACGCGCAAGACACCTGGATCGCACATGTCAACGAAGTCGCAAAGGGATCAATGCTCACCGCAGCGACGTGCAACTCGTGGTATCTCGGAGCCAATATCCCAGGCAAGCCGCGGATCTTCATGCCGTATGTCGGTGGAGTCGGCGAATACCGCAAAAAATGCGACGAAGTCGCTGCGAATGATTACGAAGGCTTCTCGTTCGAATAGGACGCAGCGAGATGGCTGTTCGCAAAATCTCCCCCCAACTTCCTCGATGTGACAGGCTCGGCCCTTCCACCCAC
Organism: Deltaproteobacteria bacterium; assembly: GCA_032128375.1. Classification (GTDB taxonomy): domain Bacteria; phylum Myxococcota_A; class UBA9160; order UBA9160; family SMWR01; genus JAJDAM01. The sequence goes on from JAQBGU010000166.1 coordinate 9,424, forward strand.
GCGATTTCCACGTTGTGTGCGGTTGCGGCGTTCACAATCGTCGCGGTGCTCGCCGCCTGTGGTGGGGAGACTCCTCCGTCTGGCGCGATTGTCGGGTCTACGGCGACCCAGCGTGCCCATCACAGCCCCGCTCGATCATTGCCGGCTCGCGAGGATCTGGCTTACCGACTGATTCTGATCGGAGATGCCGGCGACCCTGCGCCGTCCGAAAATACCCTGATTTCTCTCCGAGGCTGGGGAGATGCGGCCCCCGAGCGAACGACCGTTCTGTTCCTGGGTGACAACCTGTACCCGGCCGGTCTCGACACGCATGACCTTGCGCGCGGCAAAGAGATCCTGCGACGTCAGGTCGAGGCCACAACGGCGCCCAAGATTTTCCTCGCGGGCAACCACGACTGGGGCTCACCGCGTAGCGTGTCCACGGTCGCGCGAGAGGAGGCATTCCTCGAGACGTTCGGTGCGACCACCGACTTTCTTCCGAAGCACGGATGTCCCGGCCCCGTCGCCCGGACCCTGCTCCCAGCCGGAGAACTCACGAAGCCGGTCACCGTCATTTTCCTCGACCTGCAGTGGTGGCACCTCGATCCGGACCAACGGCCGATCTGTGGAGCGATCGAGACCGAGGCCCAGATGCTCGCCGCGCTCGCGCTGGAGCTCGAGATGCGTCGCGACGAGTGGGTGATCGTCGCGAGCCATCGTCCTCTCCTGACCGGTGGCCCCCACGGCGCCAGGCGACACGAGCCCGCCGGGGATTCGCTCGCGTCGTGGTTCCGCAGACTGTGGTGGTTGACGGATGCCTGGGACGTCGACGCGCTCGAACGGGTCGGCAGCGCCATGGCCACGGCACCGCCGCTGGCTGCAGTGGGGGGCCACGATCACAGCTTGCAGGTGATCGAAGGACAGGCTTACGCGCAGTTCGTGATCGTGAGTGGGGCCGGCGCAAACAGCAAGATCAACGCGGTGGAGGAGATCGAGGGAATGCACTTCGGCCACGCGAAAACCGGCTTCGTCGTCATCGATTTTCGGCGCTCGCCAGCAGGCGATCTCGTGACGCTGCTAGTCGTGGAGACCGGTCGCGAGGCTCCGGTCTTCGCGATGGATCTTGCGAGTCCACTGGAGCCGTAGTAGCGGAACCTCGTGCGTGTCAATTGCCAAACAGCATCGTTCCACGCCCGCTAGTGGCACATCCGGAAAGTTCTGGTACATGCTGACAAAGGGATCACCGTCGCGTTGTCCGACGGAGAAGAGCGTTCTGTCGGCTTCAATCATGGGTACCGAAACTTGGCGGGTGTTGCACTAGTCCGCGTAACGCTGCTTCATGTAGGCGAACATGCCCTCGCGCGCCTTCGGACTACTTTGCGCGAGATCGAGCAGCCGCTGCCGCGAGATCGCAAACGTATTCATGTGCGTCGTCGAACGCCCGTCGCGGAGCGGGCGTGCCCCTCGAGCGGGCCGCGCTCGCCGACGATGTCTTGGCCTCGACGTGGCGAGCGAATTCGCCTGCGATCGTCACGTCTGCCTCGCCCTCCTCGATCACATAGCACTCGAGCGATTCGGCTCCCTCTTCGCAGAGCAGATCACCGGCTTCGAAGGTCATGGGATAAGCGGTCGCAGCCAACGCACTGATCTGCTGCGCGCTGCAGTGCTGGAACAGACCCGCGCGCGCCAGCAGCACGATGCTGGACGCCAGCTCCGGGCCGGTGCTCACCAGATTCGAGTGTGCACCAATCGGGGCGCTCTCGACCTGGGTTCGCAGATCGTTGCGCCAGGCGCGGTCTCCAGCACTGCCCGGCGCGGGGCGCACCGCCGCCGCCGTCACGGAGGTCGCTGCGTCACAAGTCGGAGCCGGCGAGACCAGCGGCACTGTGGCGGGCTTGCCCGGAACGCTCAGGTCCCGACCGATCGCCGCGGGCTTCACCACCAGGGGCAGCGTCTGGAGCCCTCGCAGCGTCAGCCGGTCGCGAAACGGCGGCGGCTCGCCGTCGAAGTCAATGGCGTCGAAGCGCTCGAGCAGCGTCCGAAACGCAATCTCGATCTCCGCATGTGCGAGCGAGGCGCCCAGGCAGAAGTGCTCCCCGCCGCCGAAGCTCATGGACCTGAACCGATCGCGTGTCACGTCGATCTCGTCTGGCCTGTCGAACTCGGCCGGATCGTGGTTGGCGGCGCCGAGCATGCCGAAGACCGTTTGATTCTTCGGAATCTTGATGCCTCCCACCTCGACCTCGTCCTGGGTATCGCGAACGACCAGCTGCGCCGTACCGTCAAAGCGGAGCAGCTCATCGGGTGGCAGCGGAAGCAACTCGGGCCGATCGCGCAGCCGCTGGATCTGGTCGGGCTGCTTCAAGAGACCGAACAGGCCATTGCCCACCAGATTCGTGGTGGTCTCGAACCCGGCCGCGAAGATCAACAGCGCCATAGCGGACAGTTCATCGTCCGATAGTCGATCTCGTTTGTCCTCCGCGTTCACGAGCCGACTCAACAGCGCATCATCGGGCCTCTTGCGCTTTTCCGCGATCAGGTCCGCGAAGTAGGCGCGAATGTTGTCGTTGGCGACGTCCGCGCGGCGCAAGTCCTCGGGATCGACGCGCATCTCGAAGGTAGCCACCAAGTCGACGACCCAACTGCGAAACGGCTCGCGGTCCTGTGCGGGGACGCCAAGCAGCTCGCCGATGATCGTGACCGGCATCGGAAAGGCCACCTCGGCCATCAGGTCGCCGCCGCCCTTCTCCGCAAAGGGATCGATCAAGTCGTTCATGATGCGCTGGATGTTCGGCCGCAACCCGTCCATCGCACGGCGCGTGAAGGACTTGATCACCAGACTTCGCAGCCGGGAGTGCGCCGCGCCCGTGCGGTTGAGCATCGAGTCCTCGCCGCGCGCAAGCGAAGAATGATCGCGCCAATCGGAGCCGAACTTGATCTCCATCTGGCGCGGATCGTCCTTGCGCAAACGCGGGTCGCGGACGATGGCGGCGACATCGGCGTAGCGTGATACGAACCACGACTCGAGGGCCGGGCTGTAGTGAACCGGCGCCGTCTGGCGGAGTTCGTGGTAGAGCGGATAGGGGTCGCTGCGACCTTCGGGCGTCAAGAAGAGCTTGTCGACGATCTTCTCGGCGTGGCTCGCCAGTTGATTCACGGTCGCTCCCCCTAGGGATGTACGCCTGCTTCCCGGTGCCGGAACTAGCGTCGTCGACCGATTCTGTTGGCGGTCGATCCATTGGGCCATCGACCATCGAATGACCTGCACGACCCAATGCGGTCTGTCCGAAAGTTCGGAAAGTGCAATTTCGAATGGGAAGTCGCCGTACCTCACACTTGTTCACGCGTGGGCCAGCACCTCGAGTGCGGCGTTGGCTGCAGCTTCGTCGCAGACGATCGTGTCTGCGCAGCCGGCGCGCGAAGCCACGACAATGGGTCGCCCCTTTGCGCTTCCCGAGGTGAGCAGCAGCGCCAGACGATCATCGCTCCCCACGAGGCGACGGATGTCGGGCAGACTGATGCCGACGAATTCACGGTCGTCTGGAAGCCGAATGGGCGCACCGTTTTCATCCAGCAGGTTGAGGCAAACATCGGTGGCCGGCTTGGCGTGTGCGTCGATCCGCACACGGCGCAGGACACACTCGAGCCATCCATCGCTCTCGAGATCGCCGCATCCGAAGATCGCGACGTCGAGATCCCGGTAGTGTCGACGCACCTCTGTGAACTCGTTGTCGCCGCGTCCCGCGACCCGTTCGTCGACGATGTAGGCGAACGATTGGAGAGTCAGCCCGTCTACTCGGCGCGCGCCCAACAGAGCACGAGCCTGTGCGACCATCTGCCCGACCACGGCGTCGGCCATCGGGAGTTGATGATTCCAGAAGGGCTCGAGCGTGAGCGGCACGAACGTGATCTGCTTGTCGCCCGAATCGTCGGGGAACGGCGAACTCTCGGCGCCGGTGCTGCGCACGAACGTCGAGCAGTGCATGCCGCCCGCGAGTCCGATGCTGTACACGGTAGGATGGTCGAGCAGATGCTGCGCGACGATCTCATGCGCAACGCGAGCGACGAGGAAGGGCATGACGGGATCGGGCGCCAGGGTCGGGTGCGACACATTCTTGATTACACGCACGCGAATGCGATGCGTGGAGCTGTAGGCGGCCAATGACTTCGCGTCGGCCTCGAGTGCGCGCGCGAGGGCGTTTGCGAGATCCGTATCCTCGGGCGTGGCTCGCCCGGATTCCGGCGGCGTTTCGAAGCGCGCCAGGCCCATGTCGAGGCCCGCCTGCACCATGTCGCGAAGGGACGCCGCATCGAACGCCAACGGACGCCGTTCGCGCGCCGCATACACCACCTCGATCGCGTCGCGGATCTGGTGCTGGCTCTCGCCGGCCAACGCCCGCGCGACCGCGATGCGACACGCCGTGGCTCGCGTCCCGTTCGGGACGCCGGAAAGCCGCCACGTCATGCCGTTGCGTTCGAATGGGAAAATCTGCGGTCTGCGGTCCACTACCTCTTCGAGCGAGAGGTGGAGCGCGTTCGTCAATCGAACGACCTCGGTGAGCGATGGCGACTTCGCCGCGTGAGGTGCGCGCAAAGCACCGACCCGTTGCCCGGGAATGCCGTGGCCCGTGATCTTCGCCGTGTTCAGCCGCGACATCTCCCTTACACCATTGCCATTCGAATAAAGTGTCCCGTTGTCGAGGGCCGCCTGATCGAGAGCCTCGACGATCGTCGCGTCGTCATTTGTATTCGTGCCCATTTGTTCTCCTGTGGTACGGCGTGTCCACCCAGCATTGTGCGCTCTCGATCGACTGTTTTCGGGTCGCCTCCCAGAAAAAGTCGAATCGGGTGAAGATTTCGTCACCGAGCCGACGCGCGGAGCCCATTTGTGCCGACGACGAAATCGCGGCGCCCGAATTTCGAGAAGGGCGGCGTGGTTACACAGGTGCACGGCAGGAGTGCCGATCGCACACAGCGAACTGTGCAGTGGACGGGGTAGCAGAGGTTGGATTTCGACATGCGAAACGCATGCGTGTGCGGGGTGGGCCATATTTGGGCCGATTCGATGAACGTTTACCCCCCGACGTTCCCACCACCTGCTTCGAGCATCAAGAGCGTACGCGCAGCGCCAACCATCCACCGACGGAGTCAACGATAACATGACCACGACCTTCAGCGACGGCCCCAGCGACGACACCAGCGATGACACCAGGATCTCAGATGGCCGTGTGACCGGCGCCCACGACACACCCTCTGCGAAGCTCGAGAGCCGCTGCGCAACCGTGCGTCGCCGTTCCAACATCCAACGGGCCGGGGACGCCGTCGCAGCGGCGAAGCTGCTCGCCACGCGATGTTCGCGCTGGCGTCCATGATGGCAACTCCTGATATTTCGAAGTACCGGCCAGTTTGTCGCCAATGATTCGCTTACCCCGAAAGCTGTCAAATCTGCCGGCCGTCGAGTCTCGTCGGGGGCGGCCGAATTCTCACAGGGTGTGCGGATCGTCAGCGATCATCGAGAAGGATCTGAGCGGCCTCCATGTCCATCACTACGTGCGACCAGAGCCTGAGCGTCTTCTCCCGAAAGAGCGGCTGCATTGCGTCTCCCTTCGGTCGCCCGCAGCGGTTGCAGGGTGCTCCGATCAACACGACGTGCTTGTTGGGCTTTGCTGCGAGCTGCACGAGATCATCGAGTTCGAAGATCGAAACGGCTCGCTCGCCGCGCTCGATCGTGATGGGCTCGGTGGAGTTGTACGGGCGATACAGGACGTCGCCGACCCAGCCTCGCTTCTTGAGTGTGCCCACGACCTGATCTGCCTGCCCCACCTTCAGGAAGTGGGTCAGCTCACCGTCAGGGTCCTGCGCACTCGCCAGCGAGGTAATGACGATGTCGATGTCGCGAGACCTGTTGAAGGATTCCATGACGCCAGGGTCCTTCATGACCTCCTTGTATTGTCCCTGTTTGACGACTGCCTGCGCGAAGAGACCGACGAACTCGATGTCTGCCGACAGCTGATCGAAGAACCCGAAGAACATCACGGGCGCGGTTTGCGGCCTGTTGACGTCGAAGCCCGAAGTCAGCGCGTGCAGGCCGAGCTTGGGAAGAGAGGCCTCGAGGGACAAGAGATCGGCAAGCTCGCGCGCGACCCGCATCACGCTCGTGCCGCCTCCCAGCCCGATCCGCACGCGTTCCCGAGTCGCACTGACTTCGCGAATCAATCGCAGCATGACCTTCGCTGTCTCATGGGCGACATAGTCGAGCCCGTCCATTCCGCGTGTACGCAGAACTGTGACACGATCTTCTTCAACGTCGAAGACGTCGATGATTCTCTGCTGCAGCGTGTAATTCGCCGGCGGATGCACGTCGAAATAGCCGCGCTTTCTCGCCTCGCGAAGCAACGGATAGACGTTCTCTCGCTTGATCGGTTCAGGAGCCCCCTCGTTGAAACGCTCCAAAATTTCGTGCAGGGGAACTTCGTCTAGAAAATCTTGGCACACAGAAAGGAGTTGATAGTCGTCGATGTCGCGGTAGCGCATGCTGTGCGTCCTCTCTTGATCGGTGGATATCCGATACTCACAGTTATACTCATATTCACAAGTTTTATAACAGTTATGACAAAGAATGGAGAATCGTGAAAAAATGTCACGAGTAGGATAATTGTATCCTAACTGTGTGAAATAACTATATTTAGCTGTCCGAAAAAAAACGCTGGACTGCGCTGGAAATGGCTCATAGGGTAGGATCATGAATGATATTCACAATTTCTTTCGAATGCTGAATTCGATGGTAGGAGGGCGGCACCAGCTCCGGCATCGACAGCTGATTACAGAGGGTACGAGCCACGACGCGAAGCCATAGAGCCACAGATTCGAGCCGAAGTCAGTGCCCCGGGGGAGAGTAGACATGACCGAACAACAAGCGGATCAACTCATCATCGGAATCGCCGCCACTCGGATAGCAGGGGGCGGTGGCCCTGATCGCGCGGCCATCGCGCTGGACAGGGGTACCGAGCAGCCGATTCGCATGGACGACATCCTGTACGCGTTCACCAGGGGTGGCGTTGCTGGCAAATCGCCACTGATCCTCGCTCCCTGGGGGACCCGGATCTCGCTTGCGCCGGCGACTGTCTACATTCGCACCGAAGACGCGCTGTATCGGGTAGGCCACGAGTCGTTGAGAGCCTTCAAGGAGCTGCTCCCCGATTCATTTCAACAGGCTAGTCGGAGCGTACTCGCCAACCTCGTGCGCACGCACCTGCTGGAGCTGCAAGGCAGCGCCAATCGGGTCCACACGCTTACGTATGCCGTCGTGACGAACGAGCTGTCCTGGGGCTTGGAACAGATCAAGATCGGCAGAGAATTTCTCTTCGGCGTCCGCGAACGGTTCGGTTACCGACGGGGCGTTTTAGAACGAACGTTCGACAGTGGTGTTCTACCGCCCTAGCCGACCGCTGACCCGGTCGAGGCCAAGAGGTTATCCGAGTAGGTGCTATCCGAAACATGTCGGAGGCTCCCGGCGCAGCGTCTCGAGCCGCCGAATCGGACGAGGCAGCCATTGATGGCACACCTATTCGTAGACATCCGGGGTCCCGAGCCGCAGCGAGCCAGTGTAGGTGTCGTTGAGCCGCGTCCGATGTTGGAACAACCGACCTGGGCGGTCGCGATGCTTGCGGGAAGCATCTACTCGCTTCGGGGAAGCGCTCATGAGACGCTGCGGCCCGATCGGGTGGAGCCCGAACCGGACCGAGTCGATGCGAATAGCGAGCGCCCCAAGGCGAGCGCTCCGGTGTTGCTGCAGAGCGTTGATGCGGACGGCGTCGAGCATTGGATTGTCGTCGACAGGCCGGGAAGCCGGCTGCGAATCAACGGCTTGCCGTTGATGACCGGCGCGCGCGTGCTCCGACACCGCGACGAGCTTCGACTGGCCGGGGTGGCAGGTCGCGCCTGGTTCTCGGTCGAGCGTCAGTGCGCCGTCGCGGCTTTCGACGGCCCCCGGGGCTCGTTCTGTCCGCGTTGCAAGGGGGAGATCGAGTCGGCGTCGCTGTCGGTGCGCTGTCCCCAATGCCGCGTCGCCTACCACGAGTCGGCGGAGTTTCCGTGCTGGACGTACGCACCGACTTGCGCGCTCGACGCTCAGCCAACGGACCTCGACGCCAGTTTTCGCTGGACGCCCGCGGAGTTCGAACGTGATGGCTGAGCCCCGCACTCCACCCGCCACGAACGCTCCGTCGATGATCGGTGGTCTCGTCGCCGCATTGGGAGCCATCGAGTTCCGAAAGCTACTCGATGCTGCTGGCGGCCGACCGCCGGAACACGCCCTGGTCGGCCGGGAGCTCTACCTCGATGCACGCCATCATCAGCAGTACTTGACGACGCTGCGCCGGAACCCGGCGTGTCTCTTTGATCATGAGACCTGGGCGATCGATTCGCTTCCGGAGCTCCCGCTAGGCCAGCTGCTCGGTTGGCGGGCGTGCGGCGAGCCAAGCGGAGCCGAGATCTCACTGGAAGGCCACGTATTCGTCAACCAGATCCTGTGTCCTGACTGCGGCCACAGCAGCCTCATCGCGGTGTTGCGCGCCCGAATCGAGCCTTCCCGGCTGCGCTGCGCAGGTTGCGATCGAGATATCGCGCCGACCACCGTGGGCCTGTCGACATGGATCGGTGTTGAATGGCTCTCAGCGGACATGCTGCGCGAACCGCTAGGGAAGCGCGGATTTCGGCCAGGCGACGTCCTCACGGTGCGCGAACGGGACGGCTTGCGCCACTTCGAGTACGCAGGTGAGCGACCACCCAGCCGCACTGACACGGGCTGGCACGACGCTGCAATCATCGGTTGCGGGAACATTGGCTCACCGCTCAGCGCACACGTGGCCAGGCTCGGGCGGGGCGCAGTACTCGGGCGCGTGATCCTCGTCGACCCGGATACCTATTCCGAGGCGAACATCCGGACGCAGGAGATTTGCTGTTCGGATGTGGGTCGCGCCAAAGTCGAAGTGCAGGCCGAGCGGATGCGCGCGATCCACCCCGAGCTCGAGGTGGTCACCCACGCGTGCCGCATCGAAGATCTGCCCATCTCGGTCTTTCGCGGCGCGATCCTGCTCGGGGCGGTCGACTCTCGAGACGCGCGCCAGCAGATCAACCAGGCCGCCTGGCGCGTTGGCTCGCCCTGGATCGACATGGCGGTCGATGGCCCGTCACTGCTGTGTCGGGTGACGACCTACGTGCCGGGTGACGCTTCGGTATGTCTCGAGTGCAGTTGGGAGGCTTCAGACTACGCGTTGCTGCAGCAACGCTTGCCGTGCGATCGGATCCGTGATTCACAAGAAATCGACGCCATTCGCGATCGCGAAACTGGAATCAGAGAAATAGAAGTGGAAGTGGAAAATTGAAGTGGAAGTGGAAAGTAGAAGTAGAAGTAGAAGTAGGAAAGTAGAAAGGAGACATGCCATGGACAACATCTTCAGCAACTGGCTCGAGCGTGCCATCGACGAGGCCATGCGTCTGGCTGTCAGCAGCGACCGCCTCGACATCGTCCGGCTGAATCCGAGCACGATCGCGGCGCACTATTCGTGCAAGGGGCTCGTTCTCAGTGACACGGGTCGTGTGGAAGAACACGGAAATTTCGTCGTCGGTTTCCACATTGCAGACGACTACTTGCGGCGCGCGACGAATTCGATGCAGATCCTCAGCTGCATTTCTCCTCAGAATTGCTTTCACCCGAACATCCGCGGACGCGCGTGCTGCATTGGAAAAGTCGCGCCAGGCACCTCGCTGGTGGAATTGCTCCATCGAACGTATGAGGTCATCACCTGGCAGGAGGTCGCACCCAACGAGTTCGATGCCCTCAACCCTGCTGCCTGCTCGTTCGCGCGAAATTCTCCCGAGCGCATTCCGGTCGATGACCGGCCGCTGCGACGTCGCCCGGCGTCGTTCCAGCTCGGCGACATGGTGGTCTCGTCGTGAGCGTACCTCTCGCCCCATCCGACGTCGCACCTCGCGCCGGCCGCGATTGGCTTTCGCGGCTCGACCCGGAGCTGGAGAACGCCTTGCGTTTCCATTTCGAAGGCGCCGCTGCACCCGGTGCATTCGCCAAGACGAGCGATGGCTTCGCGCTTCGGCTCGACGTCGCCGGCGACCTCCCCGCGCTCGAGGTCGGGTTGCGTTCCGACGACGGGTGGATGTTCTGCAGCGCAAGGCTTCCGGGTAGCGCGGCGAAGATCACCCCGACGCGGCTCCTCGAAGCCAGCACGGGTCTGTACGGCGGGGTGAAGGTCAGCTACGCGGTCGACGCGACCGGTCCCCCGCGCCCAGAGCTACGCGCTGAAGTGCCTCTCAACGCCGGAGCCGACCTGGTCGCCGTACTCGGTGCGGTGCTGAATGGATTCGCACAGGGGGCTCTTCGCATCGCGGAGCGGTCCGAGCAACCCACAACGAGTCCACTGCCGGGGTTCGGAACCGCCGCGGCTGTCGCGCATCCACACCACGATACTGCAGGCGGCGCCCGCGCCCTGGCTGACGCCGGCTGGACGACCTCCGTGCGCGAGGACGGTCGCCTGTTTGTCGACCTCGATGTTTCGGACGGGTACCGACAGGGGCTACTCGAGACGGGACCCAATGGCCATTTGCGCCTGTGCAGCGCGCTTCCGGAGCCGGCGCCGAGTCCCTGTGCCGACGCGCTCGCGATTGCGGCGCTGTTGACCAGTGGATGGGTGCGGATGGTTCGAGCGATTTACGACGGCGCGTTCCGCCTCGAAGTAGCGCTGGGTCCCGGGCTCGGTGACGCGGCTGTGCCGTGCGCGGCTGCCGCGCTCTCCGTCGCGCTGCGGGTACTCGGCGACGAAGCCGAGATCTTGGCCCGCGACTGCGCAGTTGCGAGCCACTACGCGCGGAACTGCACTGCGGCCCGTGGATCCCGGGTCGGCAAGCAAGGGAAGGGCCGACCGCCGCTGGATGCATTGGCCGACACTGCGACGGCTGTCTGATCGCAACCCCAAAAAGGAGAAAGTGAAAATGTCTGCTGCAACACTGTCTGGTGAAGCAAGATCTGAAGAAATGTCTGGTGAAATAGAGATGGCCTTCACTGCATCCGACGTCTCGGGCCAGCGACGGGTAAACGTCCGCGGCGTCTCGCCGGATGCGACGGTGCGTGAACTCATCAACGGACTGCTCGCAAAGATGGGTCTGGTCCAAAACGACGTCTCCGGGCACCCGCTCGAGTATCGCGCTCTGCTCGAGAGGGAGGGTCGTCACTTGTTCGACGCCGAACTCGTCGGGGACGCCCTCGCGCCCGACGACAAGATCACTCTGACGCCGAAGATCAACGCTGGCGGCTAGGCCGCAGCTCCCCGGTGATGGCGGGAGCCGGGGAGCTGCGCTCTTTTCGAAAATTCCCGCATCCGATTTCCTTCGATGAGCCCCTGATGACCGACACATGTTTTCGATATGCATTCGACTACACGACCAAGAGCGGTGAGCCGATCGGTTCGATTCCCTTCGATCCCGACTGGCTGCCGGCTCGGGAGTGGGCGAGTTGGGAAGCCGTGCGCCAGGGGCTGGCCCCGACGCCTGGCGGCCCAGAGGCGTTCCACATCGTGCCCGTATGGGACGAGCTGGCAGGTCCGCCAGTGATGTCGGCCGCGTGTGTCGAGGACTCGTCCGGTGTCGCGGTCGAGCTGGATCTGCTCGCCTACTTTCGATCGGCCGCGCGAGAGCGAAGCGCTGACCTGGTGGATCGGGGCTGGATCCAGACCGGTACCCCTTATCTCTACCGCGTGTGCGCCTACGCGCGCGAACCGGATTCCGCACCCCAAAAATCGCAGCCCGAGGGCCTTGCGTTCGACGTGGAGGAGGCGCCGCAGCCGCTCCTCGTCGACGAGCGGAGCCTCGATGCGTTTGTCAGCGCGTCGCGCGCCATCGCAGCGCAACAGGAAAACGAGATGCCGGTCTTCATCCCGAGACGGGTGATGGCCGAAGCGTCAGCGCAAGCGCGGGCAGCGGGCGGAGTCGAAACTGGCGGAATCTTGTTGGGAAATCTGCATCGGTCGCGGGACTTTCCGAGGAACGTTCCGAGCAAAGAGTCCGAAGTGTTCCTCGAGGTGACGGCGATGATTCCGGCGACTAACACGATGGCCGAGTCGCAGCGTCTGACCTTCACGCCGGAGACCTGGGCCGCTGCGGGAAACGCGGTGGAGCTTCGCAAGAGCGATGAGATTCAAGTGGGCTGGTTTCATTTCCACCCCAGATTTTGCTCAAAATGCCCCGCCGAGGCGCAGCAGGTCTGTGCGTGGGGGCGCCCGTTCTTCTCGGGTGAAGACGTCCATATGCACCGGACGATTTTCCCGCGCGCATTTCATATCGCGTTGCTTTTGAGCGATCTCGGCGACGCCGAACTGGATGCCAGCCTGTTTGGATGGAACCGCGGTGTAGTGACCAACCGCGGCTTCCAGATTCTCGAGGCGCAACCGGAACCCAGCGTTGCGACCGATTCCAACGAGCAGGAGGTAGATTCGAAATGATCCAGCCGACGACACCGACAGCACGGCGGGCGAGGCGCGCACAGTATTCGCAGCTGTTCAATGAAGGGCCGGGCGCGCTCTCGATTGACGACCGCATCGCACTCGCAGCGAGTCTGCGGAGTGTATCTCCTGAGCACGAGAGCGAACTCGACCACTTGCTCTTCACGAAATTGGGCAGCCTGCAAAGCGGACTCGAGCAGAGCCGAAAGGCGCTGTCCGAGGTGGGCGAAATCGTGGAAAAGCTCACGGGGCCGCCCTGGCACGCAGCCCGCTTTGTCGCGTGCGTCGAACAAGATGGTTGGCGTCGCGCGCTCGTGTTTTCCGGTGGGTCCCTGACGCTGGTGGACTTCGGACCAGCCGTCGACCCAGAGAACACACATCCCGGCGATTCGGTTTACCTGGGTGCAGAGCAAAACGTGCTGCTGGCGGTGGCGACGGGGAATATCCAGCCCGGTGGCGAGACTGCCCGCTTCGAGCGAGTCACCGCAGGCGGGATGCTCATCATCAGGCACCGAGACGAAGAACTCATCGTGTCGGCCGCGCGGGGTATCGACATCGGGGCCCTCGAGGTGGGAAACGAGCTGCGTTGGGACCGGGCGGCGCAAATGGCGCTCGAGCGCATCGATGCCGGGGGGGCGCAGGAGTTCCTCGTTCAGGAGCCACTGAAGGTCGGCCCTGAGGCCGTGGGTGGCCAGCAGCACTGCCTCCAGCAGGTCTTCGACGCGCTTTGCTCGTCGCTACTGGAGCCGGGTCTCGCCGCGGAGTATGGGCTATCGGGTCGCTGCTCGGTGCTGTTATGCGGGCCGCCGGGCTGCGGCAAGACTCTGATCGCCAGAGTCGCGGCCTACATGCTGGACCAGCTCTCCGACCGCAGCTGCCTGTTCTTTTCGATCAAGCCGGGCGAACTGGAATCGCCCTGGGTCGGTTTGACCCAGGAAAATATCCGCAAGGCCTTCAAGGATATCCGCAAGGCGGCTGAGGGCGGAATGGCGGTCGTCTTCATCGACGAAGTGGAAACGATCGGTCGGCACCGCGGCACGGGGCAAGCCCACCACGAGGATCAATTCACCGCCGCATGGCTGGCCGAGCTCGACGGTTTCGACGACCGCGGCAACATCGCGATCGTGAGCGCGACCAATCGGGTCGACTTGATCGATGCTGCGCTCTTTCAGCGACTTTCCGATACGCAGATCACCGTGTCGCGCCCGGACATCGAAGGCGCGCGCGCGATTTTCGGTGTCCATCTGACAGAAAGCGTCCCCATGTTTCCCAACGGGGCGCTGGCCGAGAGCACACGCGAAGAGTTGATCGAAACCGCCGTGTCGTGCCTGTTTGCGCCCAACGGCGAGAACCCCCTGTGCGTGCTGCACTTTCGCGACGGCTCCACGCGGTCGGTTGGCGCCCACGAACTCGTGAGCGGCCGCCTGATCGAACAGCTGTGTCGTGCTGCGAGAACGTCCGCGCTGGCGCGCCAGGTACGCGGGGGGGCCAGAGGGGTGCGCGTGTCGGACATTCGCACGGCGGTATCGCTGGCCACTGAGCGCCTCGCGACGACGATCACGCGGGGTAACGCCCATCACTACATCGCGGATCTGCCCGACGACATCGATGTCGTGCGCGTGGAGCGGCCAACGCGCCAGGTGAAGCGAATGCAGACCTACTTGAATTTGGAATAGCACCTGCGAGGAGGGACTCATGCCGGAGGAACTCATGAAAGGAAAGCGCGTTCCGAAGCTGATCGGCGAGGACATGGAGCTCGGCAATTTCGTTTGCAGCGACTCTTACTCAGGTTCGCCCGCAAACTACGGGCCGTCGGTGTGTAGCGGGGACCGTGCCGCCCGCGCCGTGTTGCGCGAGGTTCGCGGAACGCCCTCTTCGGGCGGCGGCCATTCCACCGGTTGGTGGGATGCTGCATCGCAGTCCTACGCCTACTACCCGCTGGCAAGCGGCTACCACGTGCAGGACGTGCAGGATTGGGGCCGCGTCTATCTCGCCGAGAACGGAGGTTGTATCTATATCGACCTCTCGCACATCGAGCTGTGTATCCCCGAGGTTCTGTCCGCATACGACGCCGTCGCTGCCCACCACGCGATGCTGCGAATTGCGCGGGCAGCACTTCTGAAAGCCAACGAGAAGCTCGACGAGGGGGAATCAATCGAGCTCCTGGTCAACAACTCGGACCGGCTTGGCAACTCGTATGGCTCCCACGTGAACCTGCTGGTGACCCGTCGCTGCTGGGACGATCTCTTCCACCGCAAGCTCCATCCCCTGCTGGTGCTGGCCGCATATCAGGTGTCGTCGATCATCTTCACGGGCCAGGGTAAGGTCGGGTCCGAAAACGGACGGCCCCACGTCGACTACCAGATCTCTCAACGCGCCGATTTCTTCGAAGTGCTCACGGGAGAGCAGACGACCCACGATCGCCCGCTCGTGAACAGTCGAGACGAAGCGTTGTGCGGCGGCCGGGCGGGCGCCCGCCCCGACCTCGCCCGCCTGCACTGTATCTTTTATGACAATACATTGTGTCATGTGGCAAGTCTCCTGAAAATGGGCGTGTTGCAGATCGTGCTCGCGATGATCGAGGCAGAGTGGAAGCTTGCCGATCTCACCCTCGACGACCCCGTTGCGGCGGTGGTGGGTTACAGCCACGACCCCACACTGCAGGCGCGATGCTCGCTCGCCAGCGGAGAGCAGGTGACGGCGGTCGAGCTGCAGTTGCGCTTCTGCGCGGCAGCGCGGCAGTGCTTTGCGGCCGGCCTGCTCGACACGGTGCCGCGCGCCGACGAGATCCTGGAGCTCTGGAGTGACACGCTCGCGAAACTGCAACGGAGCGACTTTGGCGAGCTGGTGGGGCGGCTCGACTGGGTTCAAAAACGCCATGCGCTCGGGCGCGCGCTGGACAAGCGGCCCGAGCTCGACTGGGATTCCCCGGAGATCAGTCACCTCGACCTCGTCTACAGCAGCCTCGCCCTCGAACGAGGGCTCTACTGGGCCTACGAGCGCGCCGGAATTGCCGAGCGCGTGGCGAGCGATGCAGAGATCGACCGCTTCGTCGGGCAGCCGCCGGACGACACCCGGGCCTGGGCACGCGCAATGTTGCTGCGCAACCTCGATCCGCAGCAGGTGGAAGGTGTGAATTGGGATCGGGTGCGGGTCCGCGTCCCCGCCGGGCGCGGATTCGACCGATGCATAGAAATTTCCCTCGACGACCCTCTGGGCTCGACGCGCGAAGAGTGCGAGGAGCTGTTTCTCAGCGCGCCGTCGGCGAGCGCGCTCGTCGAGACTCTGGCCGATCTAGCGCCTGCCAGCGCGCAGTCGCACGTTGACGGTTCGCGCGACCGCGCAGAAGCGACTTCGTCGACCCACAGCCCCTCTATCGGCCCCTCTATCAGCCCCTCTATCAGCCCCTCTATCAGCACCGCGATCCAACCACGATCCAACACCGCGATGCATGTCGTCGCACGAAAGGAGCCCTATGAACACTAAACAACGACCGATCGAGCCGCGAACGAATGTCTCCAGTGTCGATGGGGGAGGCTCCGACGGCAGCGCCTACACCGCACTGCGCGAACAGGCGTCCAATCTGTTGGACGCGGCCGATGAGGCCATCAACCGGGTGCTCGAGACCGATAGTGGGCAGTACCTGACGAACCGCTTGCAACGCGGAGGACAGTAGTCGTGGCATCGCCGCACCCCGAAGAACTTCCGATCGGTCTCGAGACCGAGTACGCGATCAACTTCATCGGAACCAACGGCGAGAGTCTCGAACGCGATGACGTGCTGCGCCGCATGCTGGCGCTGGCCAGCAAGCATTTCGTGTGTCTGCGGGATGCTGCGGCGCCGGGTGTCTTTCTGTCGAATGGCGGCCGACTCTATATCGACGCCGGCTCGCATCCAG
>JAQBGU010000167.1:0-3824 GCA_032128375.1 Deltaproteobacteria bacterium
CCTGGGGATCTCTCAGCAACCCAGACAGTAAAATCCGGTTCCTGATCGCCACCGAGGCATACGACGCTTGGTGGCACGCCAATCGTAAACCTATGGGTCCCAAGCGTTTCGCGAAGAAACGTGTGCCACCCGGCAAATAAAATGTGTGTAGTAGTTACTGTCGCTATTTTTGTATTTATCTAACAAGGAACAGATCGTGACAGTCTCGTGTTTCAGCGAATATGGTGGACTTCGCAATCATAAGGCTCAATCTGCCTATCCGTTTGACTCACCAGAGTACAACATCTTGTAGGTCGTCGGGGAGGTAAGCGTCCGATCCTACCATGTTTCCTCGCCGTGAGACTTGGCCCATGCTTCGACTCGCCCGGAGTGGGCGAGGGAGGGATGGATGTCCAAGAAACGGGATGGCACACGGCAGATTGCGAAGCGGGGTTACTGGCGGGAGTCTGACGCCCGGGCGCTGATCGAGGCCTGGCGGAGCAGTGGCGAGACGCTGACGCGGTTCGCTCAACGGAACGGCGTCGAGCGCGGTCGGCTGACACGCTGGTCGAAGCGCCTGGAAGGCACTGCCCCGATGGTCCTGCACCCGGTGCGCTTGGTGGCGGATTCGTCCACGGCGAGCAACGGCGATGGCCCGATCGAGATCCAACTGGCAGCGGGACGGTGCGTGCGAGTGCCGCAGGGCTTCAGGAGCGATGACTTGCGTCGGGTGCTACTGGTGCTGACGGAGTCGTTGCCTTGCTGATGCTGCCTTCATCGGTCCGGATCTACGTTGCTGCGGAGGCAGTGGACTTGCGCCGGGGCTTTGACGGGCTGGCGGCCGCCACACGAAACATCATTCGCCAAGACCCACTCAACGGACACGTGTTTGTCTTTGTCAACCGACGGAAGAATCGGGTCAAGTTGTTGGTGTGGGACCGCACGGGCTACTTGCTGCTGTACAAGCGTCTCGAGCGCGGCACGTTTTGTCTACCGACCCGGCCGCGCGCAGGTGAACGCCACGTCGAGCTCGACGCTGGCGATCTCGGAATGATGCTCGAGGGTGTGGACCTTCGCGGGGCAAAGCGACGCGAGCGATGGCGTCGTCTACCCCACGAGCGAGTCGTGCAAACCAACGCGATCGTACGATAAATGCGCGGCGATATTTCTTCGCAACGCGTTCGAATTCAGTTCCAATAAGCAGTCCACTGAAGTATCATCGCGTTCGATGATTTCGACCGCAGCATCACCAACGAGTTCGTCCATGCTGACAAGCGTCGAGATGGGTTCATTCACATGCCGTTGCGCCATCGCGAGGAGCGGTCGGTGAGCGAGGCGGCTCCGTTGGGTGCTGTCCATCAACCAGCGCAGGGCGAGCGTTTCGCGCTGCGACAGATCCGGCAGTCTGCCGAAGCGTTGCTCGCTGAGGGTAAAGCCGACGAGACGTGGGAGTTGCTGTTGTCGGCGCTCGAGGCCGTCTTGTCCCGCAATTCGGATCTCGAGCTGCTGGTGTCGAAGCTGCGCCGTGCGCAGGTCCACTCGCGCTCGGAGCAAATCGACCCTAAACAGCTGGCGTTGCTATTCGAAGAGCTGGCGAAGCAGGCCGACCCCGACTCCGAGCTGAATCCCGAAGCGGAGGCTCGAGCGGACGCGCAACTCGACCGCGAGATCGCAGAGGCCGAGCAAGCCGCACCTGCTACGGAGCAGAAGCGACGCAAGCGGAAAGCCGGCTGGAAGACGCACGGGGTACGGCAGGAGACCCACAAGGTCGAGGTCCCGCCGTCTGAGCGTACGTGTGTGGAGTGCGGCCGCGACAAGCGGTCGATCGGGACGGACGTCACGCGCAGGCTCGAACTCGTGCCGGCGCACTTCGTGGAGCACGAGTACCATCTAGAAAAGTACGCCTGCGGGCACTGCAAGGAGGGTGTAACGAGAGCGTCCGCACCGGAACAGGTGCTCGCACGCAGTGCGGCGACGCCCTCGCTGTTAGCTCACGTGGTGGTGAGCAAGTTCGTCGACCACACTCCGCTGCATCGACTGCACCGCATCTACGACCGGCTGGGAGCGGACATCCCGGTATCGACGTTATCGGACTGGACGGCCGCGGTCGGCGATCTGGTCGAGCCCCTGGTCACTCGGCTCGCCGCCCGAGTACATCAGGCGTACATCGTGCGGACGGACGCTACGGGATTACGGGTGCTCGATCCGACAAGTCCCGAAAACATCCAGCGTGGGACGATCTGGTGTCTTGTCGGCGACGATCGCGACGTGGTTTTCCGCTACACGGAGACGGGACACGGGGAGCTCGGCCCGTGGGAATTCCTCGCCGGTCGCCAGGGCTACATTCAAGCCGACGCGGCCAACGTCTTCGACCGTCTGTTCAACGGTCAAGCGGCCTCGGCCATCGAGTTGGGCTGCTGGTCGCATGCACGTCGGAGGCTTGTGGCGCTGCAAGACATGGATTGCCGAGTGGCCTGGCCCCTGAAGCTGATCGCGCGGCTGTACCGCATCGAGCATCTGGCTGATGCTCGCGGGCTGGAAAGGGAGGCCAGGGCGGCATTGCGAATGCACCGATCGCAATCGGTCCTGGCGAAGTTGAAGCGCTGGCTTGTCATCACGGCTCGCGACGAGCCGCCGAGTTCGGATCTCGCGAAAGCCGCCGCCTATGTCCTCAACCACTGGGATGCACTGACCCGCTTCGTGAAGGACGGGCGCGTGAGCTTGGACAACAACTTGACCGAGCGGCAGCTCAGAGACATCGCTCTCGGCAGGAAGAATTACTTGTTTGCCGGCTCACACGAAGCGGCGCGACGGATGGCGAACCTCTACAGCCTGATGCGTACTTGCGCGCAGCACGACGTCCCGCCCCTTCCGTACCTTACCGATGTGCTCGGCAAGCTCGCCGCCGGCTGGACGATGGATCGACTCGACGAGCTTCTTCCGCATCGATGGAAATCATGCGAAGCGACGACGCCTGAAGACCCGAGCCAGTAGCGCTCGTACTCTCTCCCTCCAATTCGTTCGCCCGCGTCCTGACTGAACGCTCCGCGTTCACCTCCCCACGCCAACTCTCGCTACTTCCGCTCCCAACACCCGGGCGCGATGCTTCACGGGCACCATGCAACCCATGGTCAGGCCGGACGCTTACTGTAGGATCGACGCTACAAGGCGATCGCGGGGTCGGCTATACCTGGGGACCCCCAAGATCCGAACCCGTCAGTGCGGTTTGGTCCGGTCCTTCCTTGCCACGCGTTCGGAATCAAACCGCATTGACCGAAGAACCGAAGAAGTTGTACAACAGACGGCACAGAGGTTACGTCAACCTTTTCCACAAGAACCGGGACGCATCCCCCGCAATTCGATTTGGCGGTAATCCGGGTGGCGTTCGACACGGATGATCTGTCCCTCGCCCCGCTGGGCACGGTCTCCGATCTCCGTGTGGGCCAGAAAGTGATGACGGTGAGCAGTCCACTCGGCCTGCACCACTCGGTGACCGTGGGTGTCGTCAGCAGCCTGTACCGGGAGTTGCCTGAGCTCGATCTCGGACCCAACCTCATTCAGTTCGACGCACCACTGAACCGAGGTCAGAGTGGGGGCCCCCTGGTGAATTCGGATGGTCGAGTGATCGGCATCACCACGGCAAAGGTAGAGCAGGCCGAGGCCATCGGATTCGCCATACCCATCGATGTCGTATCGAATATTCTCTCCGACCTCAAGACAATGCAGGGCTCCTGACATGACCGCCATTTTGAAGTGGAATTGTGTTGATTTTGCGGGCGGTATGCGTAATAATCGTTCTCATGAATCTCGCACCACGTTTGCCGCTGTTGCCCCCGGACGCCCAC
>JAQBGU010000168.1:0-17979 GCA_032128375.1 Deltaproteobacteria bacterium
GTCGATGCGCCACATGGTGAACCTCGAGACCGTCCGCACCTACGAAGGGACCCACGACGTCCACACGCTGATCCTCGGCGAGCACATCACCGGCCTCCGAGCACTCTAGACGCCCAGCCCGCCGGTCAGCGGATGCCAGCCTCTCAGTCGCCTTTCGCAGCGATCTTCAGGTCGCGCAGCGCAACGGCAACGCTCCCACCGCTCAGCTCCAGCTGGGCTAGCGCCTCCTCGTCACTGAGTCCCGATTTTGCCCTGAGAATCCGAATCGCTCGCTGCTGTAGCTTCGCGCACGCGGGAACGACGTGAGTCATCAGGTTGCCGTCGACATAGCCCAGGCGCACCATCACAGTGGTCGACAGCAGGTGCAGGATCATCTTCTGCGCGATTCCGCCCTTCATGCGCGTCGAGCCGGCGATCACCTCCGGCCCCACCTCGGCAACGATCGCGATCTCTGCGCCCTCCGCGAGTGGTGAATTCGGGTCGCAAGTAATCGCGATCGTTCTTGCGCCGACTTCATGGGCCATGCCCAGACAGCCGAGTACGAATGGGGTGTATCCGCTGGCCGAAATCGCAACCACGGCATCGCATGGGCCGAGGTTGCGGCGCCTCAACTCGAAAGGCCCCGCCTCAAAATTGTCTTCTGCTCCTTCGACTGCGCGGGTCAACGCGCGGGCCCCCCCAGCGATCAACGCCTGGACGCGACTGGGTGCGACTCCGAATGTGGGCGGCAATTCCGCCGCGTCGAGCGTGCCCATCCGGCCACTGGTTCCCGCCCCCACGTTGAACCAGCGACCGCCACCTCCCAACGTGCAGGCGAGAACATCGACGGCCAGCTCGACTTGGGGTAGCACCTTCCCTACGGCGGCCAGAGCGTTTGCATCTTCGGCGTGAATGGTCGCGATGATTTCGGCCGCCGTGCGTCGATCGAGATCGTGTGTCGAATCGAGAACGGCTTCTGTGGGGCGATCGGACTCCATCCGCATCCGTTTCGGCGCGCAGCGCTATCGAGTGAATCTCGACCGTGGTATGTCGAATCATTGAAGGTTATCGAGAGAGCGCAGATGAGCTTCTTCGTATCGCAAAAGACCTTGGAACGTCTCGAATGGCCGCAGGTTCTGGAGTTGCTGCAGAAACATGCGCGGACTCCGGGCGGCCGTGAGAAATTCGCATGGGTGAGCGCGCCCGAGCTGTTCGAGTCGACCCGGTTCGGCGTCGAAGAGCGGCTCGCCGAGACGACTGAGGCACGCTCGATCATCGCTACCGGCGCGATGCCGCCGCTCATCGATGTCCCCGCGCCAATTCTGGCGCTCGGGCGCGCCCGTAAGGGCGCCGTACTCTCGGCGCGAGAGCTGATGGATCTCGTCGCGACTTGCGCGTCGGCGCGGGTTACCCGCAGCTTTCTCGAAAGCCGACTCGATTCGGCGCCCCGCCTGGCAGACCTGGCAACGCTACTGGTCGAGCATCGGGATCTCGAGACTGATATCGATGCCTCGGTCGAACGCTCCGGCGAGGTCAAGGACGGCGCCTCGCCCGCACTGGCGAGTGCTCGCGCCCAGTCCCGGAGCCTGGCCGCCGAGATCCAAACGAAGATCAACCGATTTCTGAGCGATTCGAACGTTGCGCCGCATCTTTCCGATTCCTACTACACGATTCGCAACGATCGTTTCGTGTTGCCAGTGCGCACCGACGCTCGTGGGAGCATCCGTGGCATCGTCCACGATGCTTCGAACACCGGGCAGACGCTCTTCGTCGAACCCGAAGCTCTCGTCGAGTTGAACAACCGCCACAAGCGCGCCGAAATCGAGATCGAGCAAGAGACCCTCCAGGTGTTGAGGAGGCTGTCGCGCCGGGCCGCAGCAGCCGCAGACGAAGTAGAAGCCAATGTTGCCACGCTGGAGGTCATCGACGCCGCGTTCGCCCGGGCGGGTTTTGCCGAAGAAATCGACGCGGTGTGCCCGACGGTCGGCGCAGCTGGCGTCATCGACACCCCGCAGCTCGCACATCCGCTGCTCGCCCCAGACGGGGTCGCGAGCGACATCCGATTGGGCGACGACTTCCAGGTTCTCGTCGTGTCGGGCCCCAACGCCGGCGGCAAGACCATTGCCCTCAAGGCGGTTGCGATCGCAGTGTTGTTCGTTCGTGCGGGCCTCCATATTGCCGCAAAGGGGATGGCCCGAGTCGACCTGTTCGATGCGGTTTTTTCCGACATTGGCGACGAACAGGACATCCGAGACAGCCTTTCGACTTTCTCGGCCCACATGGCGAACCTGGCGGAGATTTCGGATCGCGCCTCACCGCGTTCGCTGGTGGTCGTGGATGAGATCGGGGTCGGGACCGACCCGGGCGAAGGAGCGGCGCTCGCGCAGGCGATTCTGGAAAATCTGGCCGACGCGGGCGCTCGCGTGGTTGCGACGACCCACTACAATTTGCTCAAGGAATTGGCCGAAGTCGATAGCCGTTTCGCCAACGCCAGCGTCGAGTTCGACAGCGAGACTCTCGAACCGACCTACGTGCTCAGGATGGGTCTGCCCGGTATGTCCTCTGCGACCGCCGTCGCAGCGAGAATGGGAATTCCGAGCTCTGTGATCGATCGCACGAACGAATTAATGGACCGCGAAGACCGCCAGCTCGATCGCGTGCTCAGCGAGTTGGCCGCCAGCCGCGCGGCACTCGATGTCGAGCAACGCGAGATCGCACAAATCCGGCTCGAAACCGAAGCCGTCCGAGCAGAGCACCAGGCGAAGCTGCAGCGCCTGCAGGATCGCCGCGACAAATTGTTCCAAACGATGCGCGAAGACCTCGAGCAGTCGTTTCGCAACGCGCACGAACAGGTCGCCGACGTCATTCGCGAACTCCAGCGCAAGGGAACCGCGCAGGGTGCCGCCCGGTCCCGGGAGCAGCTGCAGGCGATCGAACAGCAGAGCCATGAGACACGGCGAGAGGCCGGCCTCGAAGAGCCTGGCCCGCAGACGACGCGCCCGATGCATTGGGCGACCGCTTCCGCAGGCGATCCCGTCGAAATCGAAGGGGGTGGGCGGGGAACGCTGGTCTCGCTCCCGGACCGCCGCGGAAGGGTCGAGGTCCGGCTGGGCAGCGCGCGCGTTTCGGTCCCGATGCGACGGGTAGGAATTCCTGCTGGTGACGCTTTCGTAGCCGGGGCTCGTCCGCCGCGGGGGAAGGTCGCGGTCACCCGCGCTAGAACCCGGGGCGACAGCTTGCCAGCGACCGAGATCGATACTGGGCACTGCGACCTACATGGATTGCGCGTGGACGAAGCGATCGATCGCTTGATCGAGGCGCTCGACCTGGCGCTGTCCTCTGATCGGATCAGTCTGACGATCAATCACGGCGTTGGCAGCGGCGCGCTCCGGCGGGCGGTCCGCGATCACCTCCGTCAATCTCCCTACATCGCCCGGTACACCGCGGCCGAACCGAATCAAGGTGGAGAGGGTGTGACGATCGCCGAGTTCGCTTGATTTGGCTGATGGAGCGTTCCGCTTCGTTTGGGACTCGCAACTTCGGCGACAAGGCACGACTCAGCGAATTGACGTCAGCGAATTGAAGTCAGCGAATTGGCGTCAGCGGCTCGACGCGGAATCCGATGGTCCCAGATCCCGCTCGACCGCAGCCGCTGTACGCATTCCCGCACGCAGCGCCGCGTCCCAGCCGGGACCCATCAGGTAGTCGCCGGCGAAGTAGATCCGCCGACCGTCTGCACGCTGATCCGCTTGGATTCGATGAAAATCGGCGATCTCGCGGTAGCGCCCAACTTCGAAGGCGGGCACCGCGTGGGGTTCGCGAAGCAACTGTGTGAATAGCGCCGCGCCGTGAATCCTCGGCAGCACGCGCCCCATCGCTGCGATCAACTCCTTTTGGATCATCTCATCGGGCGCATCGAAGTATCTGCGGCTCCACGCACCCTTGGCGCGCAAGACAGCGAGACCGTTCCCCTCCGGCGCACGACCGCCCTTGAGCCCGGGCTCGAGCGTGACACTTTCGAGCGGCGAGCCCTGATCGAATCGAGAGTCGGCCTGAGAGTCGGCTGGAAACTGGATGAATTGCGGATGCGAAGAGAACGCTCGTCGCAGTGCGACAACCAGCGTCAGCGCTGGCAGGTAGCGGACCTTCGCGAACGCGTCGCGCTCCGGCAGCGTCAGCGCCGCGTTGGCGACGCGTGCGGCGACGGGTGCGGAAGTGGCCAGTACGACCGCGTCGAACTCTGCCGACCCGCGAGTGTCCTCGACCCCGACACGTCCCGAACCGAGCGTGTCGACACGCGTGACTTCGACACCGAGTCGCGCCTTCAGCAGGATCCCCGCACGTTCTGCAATCTCACCGAATGTCGAGCGCAACAAGCCAAGTCGGGCGCTCGGATCGCGCCGGTAGTGGAGTAGGAACAACACCCGACTGGCGTTTCGGGCGTCGCCGAGCGAATCGCGGGTCACCATTGGCGCCATCCAGCGGTCGACTGCAGTCCTTCCAAAGTACAACCCACCAAAATCGGCGAGACTGCGATCATCGAGATCCGCGGCGCGCTCGGGCCTTTCGGGATCGATTCGGGTGCCGTACCGAGCATCGAGACGAGGCAACCGCATCAGGCGGACGGCATGGCGCTTCTTGATACCGGGAATGCGAGCAATGCCGCGCCAATCTCGGGTGTCGACCACCGCGCTCCGATCGCCAGATACCAACGCGCTTGCGATCGGCCGAAGGGGCAGCAGGTCGTCGCTGAGTCCCAACTCGACGATCCACGAAAACAACGCCCGGTCCGCGGTGCTGATGACCCCCCCGGCCCATTCGATCGCGAAACCGTCTCGAACTTCGGAGCGCGCGCGCCCACCAGCTCTGCTCTCGCGCTCGGTCAGGACCACCTGGTAACCGCGGCGCGCTAGCTGCCACGCCGCGCCAAGTCCGGTGATTCCGGCTCCCGCGATCAAGACTTTCTTCGGCGCCATGAGCAACAATCCCTTTTGCGAGCCGGCAAGACGCCGGACACCCGGGGGACGGACTTTAGCCCGGATTGTTCACGAAGGTGCTAACCCGGTCGCACCCATGCGAGTTGGCGGGGCTGTTCCGGGAGTGAAGTTGCCCCCTGTCGAACCGGTCGGGACGCTGGTGCGTAGTACTGAGTCGAGGCCCAATACGAGCCCATGAGAACCGAAGCAAAGCCGACGTCGGGCCGATCAGCATCCGATGAGGACCTGATGGAGCGGGTGCAGCGCGGCGAGTTGCGAGCTTTCGAGCTGCTTTTCGATCGATTTCGGGGGCGGTTGTTCAGCTTTCTGTATCGGAGGTGCGGGGATGGATCTGTCGCAGAAGACCTGCTTCAAGAGACCTGGCTCCGAGTCGTTCGAGCGCGTGATCGCTTCGACCCGCGGCGTCGATTCTCGACCTGGCTGTTCCAGATCGCCAACAACCTCTGCCGCGACCGGGGCCGGCGCCTCCAAGTGGAGCGGCGGGGGAAGCAGAAGGTGACAGCGGCAATGCTCGCCGAGATTCCTACCGCCCGAACGGCACCCGCCGATCCGAGGATCGATATCGCGGGACGTCTCGCACGGCTATCCGATCGACTGCGCGAAGTCGTGGTGCTGCGCTACTTCCACGACAAATCTGAGCGGGAGATCGCGACAATCGTCGGGATACCGGCCGGAACAGTGAAGAGCAGGCTTCACCAGGCAGTCCGCGTGATGCGCGAACAGGAGATCGCAGATGCCGACTGACACCACCTGTGCGAATACGGCGGAACGACTGGAATCTGCATTCTGGTCTCGCGCTCCGTCCAGCGCGACAGATGCGGCACACGCGGCGGCTTGCCCCGCTTGTGGTGAACTGATGGCGGCGTTGGAAACGCTCGCCGACTCACTCGCAGCGGATCACCCACCGACGTTGTCCACCGAGCGCGCCCGATCGATCCGACAGCTGGCCGCGCGCGAACTCACGGTGTCGGTGCTGTCAACAAAAAAACCGATCACTTGGGAGGCCATGCAACGCGAAGGGTTGCCAAGCGGTTATCTGCGCGAGTTGGTCCGGATCTTGGGCTGGGCGTTGCTGCCTCTGCCGCTCGTGTTGTTTAGCTATGTGCAATTTTTTCAATTCGGAGGCGCACTGCTGGAACAGGTTCTGCCGGGCTGGGGGGTCGTCGCGGTGGGAATCGCCGCCGCTAGCGGCGCAGCCAGCTGGTTGGCTGTCGTGTACGGTTCGATTCCGCTGGTCGCTTATCGACGCCTGTCCAGACTTGACGATGCATTCAGACCGGCCGCTCAGGTGAGCCCATGAACGAAATGAAACAGTGTCCGTTCTGCGCCGAAGAAATCCGGCTGGAGGCGGTCAAATGCCGACACTGCAGGACTAACCTCGATCGACGCAGCTCACTCAGTGATTGGACCCGGCGGTCGGAAGACCGGATGGTCGCAGGGGTGTGCAGCGGTATCGGTCAGTATTTCGATATTCCGGTTTCGGTCGTGCGGCTCGCATTCGCGATCGGAGCGATCTTTTCCGGCTTTGGACCCGCGGTGATTCTCTACGTGATCCTGTGGGTCGTCATGCCGTTGGAAGAGGCCGTCTACGCGGACGAAGATTCCGAAGCTGCAGACTGGCGTCACCGCTGATCCAGCAGCCCGCCATCGGACGATGCGACCTACCCCGGTTCGGGCACACGGGGCAGCAGTCTCTCGAGGTGAGGGATGACCTCCGCAAGAGATTCGTAGGCGTAGAAGGGCGCGCCGCGAGATTCGAGTTCGGTGGCAAGAGAGTCCTTCGCGAAAGCGATGTCGGCCGCCAGAGCTCCACAGGTATCAGAAACCCGGCCGTTTCCGATGTGGACCGTCGTCACGCCCGGCGATCGCCCCCGCATCGCGTCGATCTGGGCTCGTTTGCAGATCCCGGTACCGCAGCCGCATTCGGGATTCGGAGCCCCGGCGCGAATTCGCCAGGTTCCCGCGTCGTAGTGCAGGTGATTCGCAATGTACGCGAAGCGAACCCCGTGAATCGCCTGGAGTCGATTGAGGTTGTAGTCGAACCCATCGGACAACACGCGAAACGGCACCCCGCGGTCGCGGCACCAGTCGACCAGTTGAATGGCGCCCGGGTTCAGTTCGACGCTGGCGAGAAACGCGTCGGCAGTCGGGAGCGAAACTCGCAACCCGTCCAGCACCTCCATGTTGTAGTCCCAGGCGGTGATCTCACCGCGCGCATAGCGCTCCCAGACCTCGGGACGGCGGATTCCCGCGTGCGCGATGGCCAGGCTGGACCCTACATCCTGCACCGAAAACGTTCCGTCGAAGTCGCAGAAGACCGCCAGCGAAAATTCGCGCCGTTCGTAGAGCAGCGCGCTGGCTCTGGCGGACAACTCGATCGTTGTGTCGCCGAGTCTCGACGACGAACCCAACAGCATTTCGACTGACTCCGGCATCTCGATCTCAAAGCTTCGAATCGCATCGCTCGGATTGACCAGCGCCCGGTAATCGGCGTCGGGGCCAGCGACGACGATTTCGCGTGCGATCTCATTCGCCAGCAACTGCGGAACCTGCGCCAGCCCCGGAACACCCAGTCCGTCAACGGTTCGAGCGATCGCCAGCGTGTGGCGAATCAATCCGCGGTCATCACGCGACAGTGTCGGTATGTCATCGGAGAAAACGAGCATGCCCCCCGTGATGCCTATCGCGGTCGCCAACGTCTCGCGCTCGTCGCGTGACAGCCCCGTATCCGAGCTGCGCGCCATCAGGCAATCGGGATCGTTGAGCCACAAGCGTCGATGCATCCACGCACGTGCCAACGTGCTGCGCACAGCCGATCGCGTCGACGGGATCGCCGCCTCGATTCCCGGGATCGCGTGCTCCGGCCGCGCCTCCCAGTAGGGTGCTACATCCGGGCCGATCCGCATCCCATCGACAATCCCGACCGCTGCCCCCAGCGGACATCCGCACCCCAGCAAAAAGGCCTCCGGCCCCGCGCCTTCGCGAATCGCTTGCATTCCGTGGCGCAATCGCCGCGCGCGACTCACGCTCGGGTCCGCACTCGAACACTGCATCGCTGCGGTGTATAAGAAATCGAGTTTCAAGTAGTGAAACCCCAGGCCGACCAGCTCGGCAAATACACTCTCGAGATGATCGAGTACATCGCGCCGCGTCGTATCGAGCACATGTACCGAAGCGTTCAGTGACCAGGTCGGGTGCAATAGCCCCCTGAACAGACCATCAGCGTCCCGCAACAACCACTCCGGATGCTCACCAAACAGGGCGCTCTCGGGGACTACACAGAACGGAGCCGTCCACAGACCAGCGGTGAAACCGGCCGCACGAATGTCAGCCGCCAGCGGTGCCAGACCGCGCGGGAATTTCTCGTTGGTCTCGAGCCAGTCGCCGATCTGGCGCTGGTAGCCATCGTCGATCTGCACGATATCGACAGGCAGTTCGTCTCGCGCGGCGGCGAGCGCATCGAGGTTGCGCAGCACATCGTCCTCGCTCACTTGGGAGAAGAAGTGATACCAACTGCACCAACCTGCCAGGAATGGATGCGCGGTGCGCGCGCTGGCGATCCGACCCAATTCTTCCGCGTACGCCTCCAACAATTGCGTTGCATTTTCGCCGAGCGATATCCAGATGCGCTCGAGCTCTCGTTCCTCGTTCGGTTCGAGCACTGCATCGAGTCGCAACTCGACCTCCGCGAATACCTGGTCACCTTGCTGTTTCAGATACACCACGCCGAAGCTGTCACCGCGCTCGAGCACGCCCACGCAGAAAACGGGGCCGGATGGCGAGGCGCCGACTGCAGTGACCATGTCCGATTCCCACCAGCCGCTCCGGTCCGCCGGTGTGTCACCCACCGCGTGGTGCATCCCGCGCAACCAGGGACCCGAAGGAAAAGCACGCTCTCCCTCCGGACCGAGAGGACACGCACCGGTATACGACCACGACTGCCAGCCGTGGCGCAAGAAACGGTGGGAGACGACGCCGTGCCGCGTCCAAGCGAACCCGACGATGACAGACCCGAGTTCGAGTCGGCGGTCGCAGCCGTTGCGAACACGGACACGGGCTTGTGCGTGTCCCGCCGGGTGTGCGGCTGCTTCGAGTTGTGTCGTCAGCTCGATCGGCCCGACGTTACGGGTGCCGTTACCAAGCCGGTCCGCGTCAAATACGAGCCAGTCGGCTCCCGTCTGAGCTTCGCTGGTTTCCGAATGAATTTTCGAGACCGATTCAGGGACAGTTGCTGTGGAAGCGTCGCGAACCTCGCGGAGTCGAACTGCGAGACGACGCGGCTCGACCCGTCCCGCGCTGGGATGGGTCAGGAAAACGGGCGAACGCGACATGCGCGCAATAGTACCCCGACAATCCGGGGGCAGTTCTCTGTTGTGAGCTTGACTCGGCGGTCTGCGCAGAAAGCCGCAGCGTGTTACTCCGACTACACAAATTGCGTCACTTGCGGCGCCTGAACTGCACACGAATTGCCGCCAAATCCAGATGCGTGTGACGAAGACCACAGATATTCAAGGAGTTAGCGGATTCCGCGCTTCCTCGACGAACTGGCACAAAGCTTGCTCTAGCAACACGGTAAGCGCAGACCGGAGTTCTTGCGCCCGGGTCGACAACCCCTCCCGCTGCACATTGTGTGGCGTGTCGGCCCGGGCGTATTCCTTTCGACCGCCAAGTTTCCGCTGCCGCCCGAGTCGAGCCACGCGGCAATCTGAAGAACACTTGGCAAGAGCGCCCGCTCTGATGAACGCACCCAGGTGAAGAATTTCGAAGACTTTCGTCCTAGTCTCCGCGCATGCCCAGCTCCAGCAGAGGCCAGAGCCCGAATTCCCTGCCTGCACTGGTTCCGGTCCCGAAACACATTCACAGCCATCCCGGCTCGTTCCGGCTTCGGCCGACGGTTCCCATCGTGCTCTCGCCCGGCGCGGATGATGCTGATTTCACGACCGCCGTGGCGCTGCGCGACGGCATCGCGACGCGTTGCGGGCTGGCAATTCCGATCGAAGCCCACAGCCGTACAAACAACCTCGGAGCCCGCATCGAACTTCAACGCGAATCGCGAAAACCGCCCGATGACTTACACGGCGACGACTATCACCTGAGGGTGGAAGCCGATCGCGTCACACTCGTCGGTAGCGGCCCGGCTGGGTTGCGCTACGCGGTCGAAAGCCTGCTGCAGTTGATCGGATCGAATGCGCGCATCCCCGCCTGTGCGATCGACGACAGCCCCGACTTCAAGTTGCGCGGCGTGATGCTGGACGTCTCTCGTGGCAAGGTCCCGACGCTCACGACACTGAAGAAGCTGGTCGACGTTTGCGTGCGACTCAAGCTCAACGTGCTGATGCTCTACATCGAGCACACTTTCAAGTTTCGGAGGCACCCCGAAATCGGACGGGATGCCTCGCCGCTCGATGCCCAGACCCTTCGCGAACTCGACAGCTACGCGGCCGCTCACCACGTGGAGTTGATTCCCTCGCTGCAGAGCCTCGGGCACATGGAGCACATCTTGAAACTCCCGGCCTATGCAGGCTTGGCGGAAACCAATCTGCGCTGGACGATCTCGCCCGCAGAGCCGGCGACTTACAGCCTGCTCGACGACATGTTTAGCGAATTTCTGCCTCTGTTTCGGTCGCATTGGTTCAACGCGAACTGTGACGAGCCCTTCGATCTCGAGGCCGGCAAGTCAGCGCAGCGCGGTGCGCAACTGGGCCCAGGAGGCGTCTATCTCGAACACGTGCATCGGGTGCGAGACCTCGCAAAGAAGCACGGGAAGCGAACCATGATCTGGGGGGACGTCGTCCACGCACGTCCAGAACGCATCGCCGAGATCGACCGCGACCTGGTACTGCTCGATTGGTGGTACGAAGCGGACTTCGATTTCGATCGAGTGAGGCGCTTCACCGACAACCAGATCGAGTTCGCGGTCTGTCCAGGTACTTCCAGCTGGAACTGCCTGTTCCCCCGAATCAACAACAGCCTCGAGAACATCGCCCGCTACAGCGAGGCTGGTAGGCGCCACGGTGCGTTGGGCCTGATCGTGACCGATTGGGGAGATTTCGGGCACTACAACCTTCAGGGCGGCTCATGGTTCGGATATGCTTGGGCCGCTCAACACGCGTGGTCGGGGGCCGCCTCGCCCCGCGACTTCGACCGAGCGTTTTCCAATGCGCTGTTCGGCGACCGCACGGGCACGATCGCGCGCTGCTATCGCGAAATCGGTGCGGTTCACGATGCAGGTTTCCGCGTCTTCAACGCCTCCGCGCTGCAGTTTCTGTACTTCGATGATCTCGAACGTGGCTACTTCATCGATGGGGCGAAACCTGCGGACCTTCGACGTAGTTCGAGGAAACTCGAACAGGCGTCATCGAGGCTCGATTCGGCCCGCAAGAAATTTTCAGACGATGATTTGACCTGGCGCGAAATCCGCCTCGCGGTCGACGAGAGTCTCCTCGCAATTCGCAAGGGACAGCTCGGCGGCGACTACCTCGGCTGGCGGCGGCAGCCCCGCCGGTTGGGCAGCCCCGAACGACGTCGGTTGGCCGCGGGGCTGACGCTGTGCGCAAAACAGCAAGCCGCGCTCGGGCGCCAGTTGCGTGCGCTTTGGCTCGAGAGAAGCGAACCCTCGAATTTCGAGCTGACCGGTCGCAGGCTGCAGCGCTCCGTCCGTAGCCTGCGGCGTGCCGCACGCGCGCTCGAAGCGAATCGTCCCCCGGCAGCACCCGAAGCACATCCGGGTTTTGGGGGAGCGGCAGTCTTTGCAGCGCTTCGGGAATTGGCTGCTTCCTGATCGGTCATATGCCCGATCGCCGGCGCGGCTCATCGACTCCGAACGCGACGACCAATAGCGCTGCAACCTGGAATGCAATCGCAATCCAGAACAGCGCTGTATAGCCGAAAGCCACGCTCAAGATTCCACCCAGCACCGCGCCGATCGCGCCCACCAATTCCGAAGCGGAACTCGCGACAGCGATCCGCATCGGCAGGTTCTCGCGCGAACCGAACTCCAGTACCAGGTTTTGCGCCGACATCTGAAACCCGCCCATGCCCAAGCCCAGACCGCCGAAGACCAGCATCAACTCCGCGTTGGTCGTCGCCTCCATCAACACGATCACTGCGAGCACCCACAAACTCAGCGACGCCAGGAACACGGCCCGAAAGCCGCTGCGATCCGCTGCGGCGCCCCAGAAAAGATTTCCCAAACCCTGCAATCCGATGAACGCAGCACTGAGGCTGCCGAGCCGCGCTCCGGTGACTTCGATTCGAGTCTGCGCGAACAGCACATAGAATGGCACCGCCATGCGCCCGATCGTCGCGAGCGCACGTGCCATGAAGTAGCGCGTGAAGGCACGGTCCGAACGCAACAGAGTGGGAAGTTCGCGCAGCCGAACGCTCAGCTTCGAGGCCACTTTCACCTGCGGCGATTCGGGTTCGCGAACAAAGAGAAGCATCCCGAGGCCGACACTCGTCAGCGCAAACGCGAGCAGGAATGTGGCCGCGTACCCGTTCCCCAATACGTTTGGCGCCACCAATTCGTTGCCGGCATACCACGCCACGGCACTCGCTGTCAGGCTCGCCAACGCATTGCGCAGGCCCATCAGGCGACCGCGGAGTCTGACGGGGATCACTTTCGACACGAGGAAATTGAAGATCACACCCTGCACACCGAGGAAGAGACCGAAGCCACCCAGACATATCAGCGCGGTGATCAGCGGCCACGGGTCGGGCAACAGCAATCCACCTAGCGCCAACCCAAGGATCGCGACGCGCATCAGGCCACCCATCAGAAACCCGAGCGGCAGAACACGGCGGCGACTCTCGATCCAAGTGGCGCCCAGGATCGGCGACAGGAACATCCCGAAGTATTGGAGACCGCGAGCGATACCAACGACCGCATCGCTTCCGGCCAACAGCGCGACATAGCTGGGCAGAAAGGTCGGGGCGTTGACAAGCCGCATCCCGGTCTGCCCAAGCAGGCCATGGCACAGGTGCGCGGCGTAGTTGCGCTTCAGATTGGCTTCGACCTTCTCATTGAACGCAGCCTCCGCGCTAGCTGCTGCCATCGGGCCTCGCCCCGATTCTGTGAGAGACTACGCTGCGACCCTCCCCTGGCGCTTCAGTCAGGATCGTCCGAGCGATTCCCGTCAGATAAATCGACCCAGCGACACACAGCAGGTCATTCGACCCCAGGGATTCGCGCGCCGCGCGGATTGCCAAGTGCGGGTTCGGCACGATCGATACCGCCAAGTTCGGGTCGATAGCGCGGATCGCGGCCGCCACTTCAGTCGGTGCCAGTGACCGGATTGGTTCTGCGCGCGTGACAGTCACGCTGTCGACTCCTGGAATCAGACTCCGCAATATTGCGTCATAAGCTTTGCCGACAGAAATGGATACCACCAGGTGCGCGCGGCTCCTCGGAATATCGCGAACTACGGCGGCTAGCGCGGCGGCCGAAGCCGCGGTGTGCGCGGAGTCAACGATCAACCACGGCGAGCGGCACAGCAGCTCTACTCGTCCAGGCAAGCGCGTAGTCCGAAACCCCTCGCCTATCGCCGCATTGCTCATCGTCTTTGCCCGCCGTGCACAAGCCAGGGCAAGCGCAGCATTGTCGGCTTGGTGGCGACCGAGTGCTGGAATACGCTGATGGGTGTCAATGGGGCCATCGACCAGGCGCAGCAGCTGTCCGTCGAAGTCCGATGAGACGACCTCCACATCGAACTCGTGGCCCAGCCGCGCGAGTGGTGCGGCGAGCTCGAGAGCACGCTCGGCTACCACGTCAGCGGCCTCCTCGACAAGACGTCCCATCATGACCGGGACACCAGCCTTGACGATGCCCGCCTTTTCTGTGGCTATCTCGGCGAGGGTATCGCCCAGCTGTGCAGTATGTTCGAGTTCGATCGAGGTGATGCAACACAGCTTGGGAGACACCACGTTCGTCGAATCCAGCCGACCGCCGAGCCCGACCT
This sequence comes from Deltaproteobacteria bacterium, assembly GCA_032128375.1. Classification (GTDB taxonomy): domain Bacteria; phylum Myxococcota_A; class UBA9160; order UBA9160; family SMWR01; genus JAJDAM01. The sequence goes on from JAQBGU010000168.1 coordinate 13,934, forward strand.
CGAGCACCACCCAGTCGACAGCTGCGTCGCGAAACAGCAGCAGCGCGGTTGCCGTGGTCGCGTCGAAGAAAGTTGGCGCATGGTCCGGGTCGCTCTCACGCAGCGCGTCAACATGGGGTGCGACGCGATTTACCGCAGCCGCGAGTGTGTCGCCGTCAACCTCGACTCCATCGATCCGAAATCGCTCCGTCCAGCGCGACAGATGCGGCGACGTGAAAGTCCCGATGCGCTCTCCCGACGCTCGCAGCAGCGCTTCGGTGAACAGCGCGGTGGATCCCTTCCCCTTCGAACCTGCGATGTGAATGATCGATAGCGCCAGTTGTGGGTCGCCAAGACGAGCGGTCAATCGCCGAATCGGCTCCAGGTCGTAGCGTGCGTAGGGCACGCTGCGCTCCTTTTCCACGTTGAACAGACTCTCCAGATACGCACCCGCCTGTTCGACGGTTCGAATCTCGGGAGTTCGCTTCACGGGGCCATCCCCATTTTCACAAAAGACGTCACGAAAAGCGCGACAGAGGCGTCACAAAATGGAGAGGCGGCCGTAAACGGCCGCCTCTGATGCCTCAGCGGCGGTGCACTGATCTTGGGACCAGCACTCCACTCGCTGAATTTTTCACTGAGCCATGTAGCGCTTCCACTGGCGGTATTCCTTGACCTCTTTGATCGTCGTCTCGATCGAAGGGAAATAGAACTTCACGGCGTGTCCGCACTTGCGGCAGATCTTGTAGCAGAATTTGAAACCCTCGATCTCCGTGGTGCTGCCAACGATCTCGCGGTTGTTGTCGCTGCAGCATTTGGAAGGCATCGTCGGAGAAACGATCTTCTTCGGGTATTCGTTGCGGGGTTTTTCGTCATCCACGTACTTGATGATGTTTTTCACGATGCGGTTCTGCCTCGAATCGGTGTTCTGTTTTCTGATATTGCTACCAATTCTTCTCAACGTGGATTCCTCGCTGCCATTTGTCCTTCAGCCAGCCGACCGGGGTCGCCCAACTCGCGAAGGAGGGGGGTGTAATCTTGATATTCCGATTCACATGGAGCCTCGTCCGTGAAGCGGAACTCCGTGTCTCGGGGATCTTCCCCGAATCGAATCAATGCCGAGCTGCGCGTGCCGTAATCGCCGGCGTGGACGCATGTGCTGCGGAATGCATCGCCCTCGCCGTCGTGGCTGCGGCAGACTTTCGCTAGCTCATCGAGCACGTCGTGGGGCGCGGACCTGGATATCCGATTGGCCCGAGCACTCAGCCTCGCGAGCTTCGGGGTCGGCGGGGCGGCCGGATCCGAGTTGCCGATCACCGTCGGTCCACTCGGCAGGTCGACGCGGCTAACCGTCCGGTCATAGGTGACCGCGTGAATCGAGTCGCGGTCAGCGACGAGCAAATTGAAGGAATTGTAGGCCTGTGCCGGCAACTGCTCGAGTTTCTCCATCGCTGCGATCGCACTGCGTTCCCGCAACGCATCTAGGACCAGCAGACCGCGAGATCTGCGCTGTGGGTCTAGCTCCTGCTCATGCATAGGCCGGTTCGTTAGCGCCGCGAACAACCCGTGTTGATTTACTCCCAGCCAGGTTCCCCCCGCGCGTAGATCCCGCGGTGCTACGACGGCGCCGAATTCCAGATTGCGGATTGCCGGCCCCTCCGCGGGGCGGCCGAAAAATTCATCCCGGTTTGCTCCCACCGCCAGTGGGGTCTCCGGGACACATCCGTGAAGTACGATCAGGGTGCACACGGGGCCCCCGAATTCTCGCAAGGAAGTCCCGCTAAGACCGCGAACCGGTGGGGGTGGCTGCGGAGCGGTCTAACTGTACCAGAAACCTAGCTTTTCGCCAGTCGACAGCATCATGCGCGATCCTGCCCCACCAACCGCAGCGGCCTTTCGTCGGGCGCTTCCGCTTCGGCCTCGGGACGATCCCAACCGAAAGCAACGCGAGCCCGGGATGCGCGGCGGCTCGCTGACGCGCGATTCATCTCTAGACCGTAATGGGCGAATACCTTTTCGAGTTCTTCGAAATTCTGCTCGATGGTCGTGCGAACGGATTCGAAGCCATGCTGTACCGCCTCGTTGCGCTTCCAAAATGCCATTGGGTTGACCGCAAAGAATTTGGCGTCCAGCTCGCGCGGCTCGAGCAGCACAATATCGCCCTGGAAGCGATCGTCATCGAGGTAGCGCTGAATCCCTAGCTTTAGACGGGAATGCAGCAGCGTCCGAAACACCTGGTTGATGACGACCTTGAGCCCGCGGTCGGCAAGGTACCGGCCATCGGCAAAGTAGGAGGCGCCTTGGTCCTCCGAACCGACTTGAGTGTTGTCCTGTGAATCGATCCGGTTCAGGAATGGGCGAAACGGGTTGTAACAGATGATCAGGTCTGCGCCCTTCTCGATCGCGATGTCGATGTTGGCGGTATGCCGAACGCCCCCGTCGACGTAGTCGACGCCATTGAGGCGGGCGGGCTTGTAGAAACCCGGCAACGCGGACGAGGCCTGCACGGCCTGGGAAATCGTCAACTCGCAGTTCTCGTCCGCACCAAAGATCGTGCGTTCGGCTGTATCGAGGTCACACGCGGTGATGTATAGACTTCGCTCGCGTTTGCGCTCGAATGCCCGAAAGTCGTTCGGCATGCCGAGATGCTCCAGCTGGCTGCGAACCCAGCGCTCGATGCTGGAGTTGTCGAAGAAGCCGCTCGGAAAGTGATTGGTCAACGCCGGAATCTCACGAGTCGGGGACACGTGCTCGAGCAGACGCATCACAACCGATTCGAAGCCGGTGTAGCTGGGCTTGCTGCCAAACTTCTTGAGGGCCGGTCCGACCGCTTCTGGAAGACCTGGTAGCGCTCTGATGAAGTCCATTCCCACACTGGGCAGATAGGTCGAGAGGTCGTAAAGGAATTTTGCAGGCCGACTGGCAAACTCCCGGAAATTCGGGTTGTAGAAGTCGATGGGACGCAGCTGGTCGAAGCGCTTGCTCGTACCATCGAGCACCCTGATCATCTCGTCCGGTGTGATGCCACCCGCCAGCGAGGCCCCGAGGATCGCACCAGCCGACAAGCCCACATACATGTCGAGATCGGATATCTTGCGACCCACCAGAAAGTCGTTCAGCGCTTTGAGGCCACCGACCTTGAAAGCGCCGCCAGAAACAGCACCACCCGCGAGCACGAGGGCGACAACAGGCTCGCGTTTTCGGGGAGTGTTCCCACTCTTTCGGATCAGTGTCAGCCCCACCAAGCCCCCTGCCCAACACGTCGAAGTTGGGACAACATCAGAAATTTCTTCAACATTGCCTGGGGGGCGAGCGGCGACCCATCGAACTTCGTGAAGTTTCGCGGCTGGGTAGCGTCATACGACGTGAGCATTCAACACTACACTGAGCGGGACGATAGATGAGCACAGCACTATTAACGGCACTCCTCGCGGCTCCATTAACGGCGACGGCACGATTTGCTTCGTTCGCGTCAGGACTCTACGAAAATCATTGTCCGCTGCAGTGCGTTAGGATATCGCTGTCAGCCCTACCCGTCGAGTTGGGCTTGTCGATCCGCGGAAGACTCCGCGATTGGGAAAATAACACAAGCAATTTCGAGGAGTATGGCTGCATTCGCGAGCCGGGGGCAACCGTCTCATAGGCGGCTGAGTCGATCCGCTCGCTCTTGCTGCAACGCGTCGGAAAATTCGGGTGTATTTAGGCCCATTCGGTGGATTGTGATATTGATATTCTGGAGCCGCTTGCACGGCACGAATCCACCCATTCTGTCGTGCGGGGGTCGTGCGCGATGTGTCGGTAGTGCTTGGCGCGCGCTGTCAGATTGGTGCGTGAATAGTGAGCGAGGTGGCGGAATGCCCCACCAACAACCCATCGCCGCCAGAGTCGTCGTCAGCATTCTGTCGCTGGCGATCGCGCTCGGCGTGAGCCTTCCTGGGTTCGCCGAGAACTCACTAGATGCTCAGATGCAAAAAGAGGTCGATCGCGGACGGTCGCTCGAATCGGATGTCGAGGCGGAACTCCGACGCCAAGAAGAGCTACTGCGCTCAATCGATCTCGATATGGAG
>JAQBGU010000169.1:0-4081 GCA_032128375.1 Deltaproteobacteria bacterium
CACCTTGCGTGTCACACCCCACATCACCGAGGGCAATAGCCTGCGAATGGAGATCCACCAGGAAATCACCGCCATCAACGCAGGCCTCTCGGCCGAGATCGGGGATGCCGACCAGGTCGGCATCCCGCTGAGTCAGCGAACGATCGAAAACACCGTGATCATCAGAGACCAGGAGACGGTCGTGATCGGCGGCCTGCTCAGCGACGAGTACCAGGATACGGTCTCGAAGGTTCCCTACCTCGGAGACATCCCGATCCTCGGCTGGGCGTTCAAGTCGACCAACCGAACGCTGCGCAAGATCAACCTGCTGATCTTCTTGACCCCCCACATCATTCGCTCGCCGCAAGACATGGAACTCGAGTCGATTCGCAAGCGCGAAGAGTTCGCTGACGCTTCTCAGGACGGGCTCGAATGGTCGGACCGCGAGCGACAGGTCGAAAATGCCCGCCAGAAGGAAGCGGAAGCGGCTGGCGAGCCGTATGAGCCGAGGGGACAGAACCCGGCGCGGATCCGCGTACTCGAGCACGAGGCCCGCTACCCAGCCGAGCGCATCGAAGTGCTCCACGACGAGAAGCGCGCCGAGGTGGCACGCCTGGAGGCCGAGCGATTGGCCGCCGAACACGCACCCTATTTCATGGTCGCGGCAGTCGTATCGGGCGGCGAGGAGGAGGCCGTGGACGCGCTGCAAGCCATGATCGACGCCGGCCACGATGGCACGTTGCTTTCGACCTCACTCCATGGCGGCATGGCATTCGAACTGCGGGTCGGCCCGTATGCGACGATCGATGAAGCCCGGCGAGTCCAGGTTGTCGTAGAGCGCTCACGCGGTTTGAGTTCGACGATTGTCGTCGTTGCGAACCCGCGCGATTCCGGCGGAGAGGTCGAGTGAGCCCGCCGATCGGCGCGAGGCCCAGTTTCGAGTTGGGCGCAATCCTGCTGGCGACGACCCGACTGACCGAGGAACAGCTCGAGGCCGCCCGGTTGACCCATTGCGAAGCCGGCGGACGCCTCGCCGACCACCTGGTCAAAGAGGGGTTCGTGAGCGCCGACGAAATTCTCGGCGCACTGAGTCGTCAGCTCGGTCTGCCGATCCTGCCCAGTATCGACAGCTCGAGCATCGACGAGGAACTCATCGACAGGGTCCCGATCGGGTTCGCCAAGGCGCACGGCATCGTGCCACTTGGCTACGTAGAGGGAGGCGCGGTCCGGGTCGCGGTGACCAACCCACTGAACACGTCTCCGCTCGACGATCTGTGCTTGCTGTTCGATGGCGCGGAGATCCAGCTGGAGCTCGCCAACCAGCGCACCATTCTGGGCGCGATCAATGAGGTATACGATCGCGGCGCCAGCGCCACCGATGCGCTGGCCGAAGACGCGGCCGATGACCTCGACATACTCGCCAGCACGATCAGCCAGGAACCCCAAGACCTGCTGGAGGCGGCTGAAGACTCGCCGATCATCAAGCTGGTGAACTCGCTGTTGCAGCACGCCGTCAAGGAGCGCGCCAGTGACATCCATCTCGAGCCGTACGAATCCGAGGTCCGGGTGCGCTTCCGGATCGACGACGTACTCTACGAGCCCATCAAGCCACTCCCGCGCTCGCTACAGGCGAGCATTGTCAGTCGAATCAAGATCATGGGCGGCTTGAACATCGCCGAGCGGCGACTGCCGCAGGACGGTCGGATCCGGCTGAAGATCGCCGGCAAGGACTACGATGTCCGCTTGTCGACACTGCCGATCACCTACGGCGAGCGCGTCGTGATGCGTCTGCTGCCGCGAACCCAGGAGATGACAGACCTCGAGCGGATCGGCTTCGACGAACTGCACCTGGCCGCCCTGCTGCGGCTGATCACACGGCCCAACGGAATCATTCTGGTAACCGGTCCAACCGGCAGCGGAAAAACCACCACATTGTACGCGGCGCTGTCGCGGATCAACTCGACGGACAAGAACATCGTCACGATCGAAGACCCGGTCGAAATTCAGCTGCGCGGCGTCGGCCAGATCGAGGTCAACCCCAAGGTGGGCTTGACGTTCGCCAGCGGCCTGCGTTCGATCCTGCGCCAAGACCCCAATGTGATCCTGATCGGCGAAATCCGCGACCTCGAGACCGCCGAAATCGCCATCCAGGCCTCCCTCACGGGTCACCTGGTGTTCTCGACTCTGCACACCAACGATGCGCCCAGTGCGATCACTCGACTGGTCGACATGGGCGTCGAGCCGTTTCTCGTCGGATCCTCGCTGGTCGCGGTGCTGGCCCAACGGCTCGTTCGCGTCTTGTGCACACAGTGCAAGGAGCGCTACACCGCGACCGACGAGGAACTCAGGGAGATCGGCGTCAGACCGCCGGGCCGACCCGTCCAGTTGTTTCGGCAGGTCGGCTGCGCTGCCTGTCACTACACCGGATATCACGGCCGAGTGGGTATCTTCGAACTGATGCTCGTCGACGACCAGATTCGCGCGCTCGTCACGCAGAACATCGACTCCAAGACCATCAAGAAGTGCGCCACCGACAAGGGCATGAAAACGCTCCGAAGCGACGGTGCGAGGAAGGTCTTGACCGGCACGACGTCCATCGCCGAGGTACTCCGAGCCACCGAGGAAGAAGGCGCCGTTAGTCAGATTTGAGGTTCGTGTGGCGGTATTCGCATACAAAGGCGTCAACGCGGCTGGAAAGACCACCAGCGGGCTGCTCGACGCAGAGAACCCGCGATTGGCCCGCACTCGATTGCGCAGCGATGGAGTCTTCCTCACCGAACTCCTGGAACAAACCGGTGTCACGACGATCGAGGGCGCCGGCAGCAGAAATTTCAAGTTGCCGAGTTTTCAGCGCGTCCCCGACCTGGAACTCGCGCTGACCACCCGACAGGCGGCCACGCTGATCAAGGCCGGAATCACGCTCGTCGAGGCTCTGTCAGCGCTGACCGAGCAGGCCGAAAACATGAAGCTCCGAACCGCACTCGGCAAGACGCGCGATCGCGTCAACGAGGGCGCGCATTTCGCCGACGCGCTGGCGCAAAGCAATGCTTTCCCCGAGCTCTACGTGGCCATGGTTCGAGCTGGTGAGGCCAGCGGCGCGCTCGACACCGTACTGGAGCGCCTCGCCGATCACCTCGAGTCGCAGGTCCGGCTGAGGAACAAAGTCAGCAGCATGCTCATCTATCCCAGTGTGATGTTTCTCTTCGCATTGGTCGTAGTGGGCGTACTCGTTACTGTGGTTCTGCCGCAGATCTCGGAGTTGCTGATCAGCCTGAACCAGGAGTTGCCCCTCGCGACGGTCATCATCATCGGAGCCTCCGATTTCGCGCGAAGCTGGTGGTGGGCGATGGCGATGCTCGTGATCATCGCCGGTATCGGGTTTCGGATGATCATCGCGACCGAACGCGGGCGGGATGCCTTCGACGGGCTCAAGCTGCGGCTGCCAGTGGTCGGCCGGACCATCCGCATCATCGCGATCGCGAGATTCTCGAAGACCCTCTCGACGCTGCTTGCGGGGGGCTTGCCGATCACCAGCGCTCTGCAGACGGCGGGCGAGGTCACGAACAACACCGTATTGTCTCGCGCGATCAACGCCGCCCGCGACGCGATCACCGAGGGCGCCAGCATCGCGGCACCACTGCGGGCCAGCGGCGAGTTCCCACCCATGGTGACCCACATGATCGAGGTGGGAGAACGCAGTGGCGAACTCGAAGCGATGCTGGGAAAAGTGTCCGATACTTACGAAGAACAGGTCGAGACTGCCGTGAGTCGCTTGACTGCGTTGCTCGAGCCCTTGCTGATCCTGTTGATGGTCGGAATCGTGATCGTAATCATCATGGCGACCCTCGTGCCGTTGTTGCAGGTCACCAGCTCGATTGCCTAGGGACGACGTTGGAATGACTCCAGGAACTCAGATGAGTGATCGCCAACAGCCCACAGCACCGAAACAACACAGTCTCGGAACGACACCGAATGGCTCGGAAAGGAGAAACGTGATGTGGGAAACCCCCCTCTCGGAAATCGATGAGGCGCGCAAGCGGGACGACGGATTCACGCTGATCGAGATCATGGCGGTCGTGCTGATCATCGGTCTGCTCAGCAC
>JAQBGU010000170.1:0-38596 GCA_032128375.1 Deltaproteobacteria bacterium
CGGAGCGCGTCCACACCTCGATGGCCGACACACCGGTCGGTCGGCCCGTGGAATCACGACCCTGGGAGCACGCCAAGGTCATCGGATTGCCGCGTGTCGGCGGTCTCCACCACCGATATGGCCTGGCGCGAGGCCGCCTAATCGGCAGTCTTCTCAGCGTCGATCAGCTCATCAGAGGTCGCGGATGAATATTGAGAACAGACAACACGGATTTGCGGCCGATCCGGCCCCGATCCGGGCCTCGGTCTCGAGGAGGTCGAGCATAACTGCCATATTCGGATGGTCCGACCGGAGTTCGGCCAGCATTCTCACCAGGTCATTGCTCATATCACGGCTCCAGACCCCCATGTAATGGTCTCCGAACAGGCTCGCGCTGGGAACCAGGGATAACCCCTATCGATGCACGGCGGCTCGCATGTGTAGCCCACGGCTACTCCCGCCACGCAAGAATCATGATGCTGCGAAAGTCAAACTCGCGTTGATCGAATTGGACGTACTGACACGGTATAATGACTGACACGGCATAATGACAGGGCAAGACAAACAATAAATCGTTTACCCAATGGGAGAGAAAATCATGTTAGAGGAGTTCAAAAAATTTGCGATGCGCGGAAATGTTGTGGATATGGCCGTCGGCATCGTCATCGGAGCCGCATCTGGAAAAATCGTAAGCTCTGTCGTGAATGACATCCTCATGCCACCGATCGGCTTGCTGATGGGGGGCGTTGATTTCAGCAACCTGTTCCTGGATCTGAGTGGATCCGGTCACGCCACGCTGGCCCTGGCCGAAGCGGCTGGTGCCCCGCTCATCAAGTACGGGGTATTCGTCAATACGGTACTGGACTTCGTGATCGTTGCTTTTGCGATATTCATGGTCGTCAAGGGCATGAACAAATTGGAGAAAAAGGAAGAAGCAGCACCTGCAGAGCCGCCGAAGCCGACTCCGGAAGTTGCGCTTCTCACAGAGATTCGTGACTCGCTACGCAGCAGATGATCATCGCTTGCCTGAACTCAGGCGCCCCGATGGTTATGTGATACCAGGGCCCCGGCTCAGCAGGGATTCAGATCGGTCCGATTTGATGATGATGTCTGTGCCACTACGGGCAGACTGTCAAAGTCGCGGGCGCTTTCGTCGAGGATAACGTCCGCAATGGCTTCAAGCAGGCTCTGGTTCGACAGATAGATCTCTCTGTTTTCTGTTGACGTTCAGAAGCGTCGAGATCTGATGTTCCTCGAGTTCAGCGTGGCTGAGTCTCGACCAGTCGGTGTGCGTGGTTGCCCAAGTGGATCCCATCCTACCGAGTGAGTACTGTGTTGAGTAGCATCGTAAAGAAAGCGTCGGGCACGTGGGTCGGCGCGCTTGATTTCCCCAATCACCGGTGTACCCATCCTCCGTGAATCTGATCGAGATCTGCGTGAACTGTCCAGGCACCGAGATCGCGCGACGCATTGCTGCAGCGCTGATCGAACAGCGGCTGGTGGCCTGTGCGAATGTCCATTCCCCGATCGAAAGCCGCTATCGCTGGAAGGGGAACGTCGAACAGGAGGCCGAAGTGCCATTGGTCGTCAAGACGCGGGAGGAGCTGTTCGGTCGCGTCGCGGAGGCGATCAAGACGATGCACCCCTATGAAACGCCGAGCATCATCGGCACGGCCGCGTCCCAGGTCGATCCAGCCTACCTGGATTGGATCTATGCAGAGACCAAGGAGCCCATCGACTGAGAATCGGCCGGGGGAAAGTGACCCGGCTCACCACGGCTGCTCGACCGTTCGGCCGAAGGCTCCTGTGTCGCTGCGACCGGCTCATTTCATGTCGCGAAACCCAGGAGGGGCCATGGGGCTCGACGATCGAACACGTGAAGAACTGACACAATGGATGCGGGGAGCGAGGGTCTACCTTTGGACCTTCGTCGCGGGGGGCATTTTCGCGTTCGCCTGCACCTACTCCCCGCTTCACAGCGTCAAGGACCGGAAGATCGAGCTGCTCGAGAACCGACTTCAGCAATCAACCACCCGGACGGCCGCCTTCGAGTCGGAGTCCAATGCGATGCCGGCTCAGGCCGACAGCCAGCCCGATCGCGAGGCCTTCGAACGGCTGAAGGGCGAACTGGCTGCTGCGATGACCCGACACAGCGGATTCGAAGGGAACCTGGATCGAGCCGACCGGGAGGCCAAGGAGCTCTTGAAGTCACGCGATAGCTGGAAGGCCAAGTACGCGAAGCTGGAGAAGAGCCGAGACGACCTGGCCGATGCACTTGTCGCCGCAAACGCCAGCCTGAAAGTTTCCCATCAGCGGGAAAAGGATCAGCAGGAGCAATCCGCAACCGCGAACCTCACGCAGCGCTAGCGACCCACCCTCGCGAAGCGGCCTTCCAACGTCTCGCCGCGAAAGCCGTCGAACCGGTTGCCGATGACGTCGTCGAGCTGTGCCAATCGCTGCTCGGGGTGAGGGTGAGTGGTGAACAGCAGCCGGACCGAGCTGTCGTCCGCGGCGAGTCGACCGATGTCCTGCAATACCGCGACCAGTCCGAAGGGATCGTATCCCGCGCGCGCAGCCAGCGCGACGGCAACACGATCGGCTTCGTACTCGGCGTTTCGATCGAGCGAACGCGAGAAGATCTCCGCGCCATCGCCGATCATCTCCTTCACGAACTCGCTGTCGGCGAACGGTTTCGCGAGCATCTTGCCGCCCATGTCCACCAGTTCGCTCTGCATCAGAATTTCGAGTTGGTGTTTCTTGACCACGTGGGCGATTTCGTGCGCGAGTACGCCGGCCAGTTCACTTTCGCTTCGCAGCATCGCGTAGAGCCCACTGGTGATGAGGATGTAACCACCCGGTGCGGCGAATGCGTTGATGTCGTCCGATTCGATGACACCGAAGTGCCACGCGAGCCCGGGACGTTCGCTCTGGCTGGCAACCCAGCGTCCGACCGAATTGACGTATTCCTGCAGCCGCGCGTCATCGACGAGCGGGGCGGCTCCGAGCAGGTTGCCGGCCAGCTGTCGACCGATCGCCAACTCCTGCTCTTCCGGGATCGCGAGCGCCTCGCGCATGACGACGAGAAGTGCTTCTTCGAGCGGGTCGGAAGACGCTGGCTCCGACTCGGCCTCGGGAGCTGTTTTCTCTACACCGATTGTTGACTTGAGTTTCTGCCAGAAGTCCGCGGCTTGTGCGGTGCCCACACAGAGCGATACGAAGAGTGCTGCACACAGGACCCTTTTCATCGCGGCCACCAGACTTCCTTCTCCTTGCCATTCTGTGGAACGGGGAGGGAGTCGAACTTCCTTGCCACGAGGTTGCCCTTCGCGGCGAAATCTCGCGCTTGTGTCGGCGTGACCACAAAAGACTCCAACGCCTCGAGGTCCATCTCGTCGAACTCGGCCATCTTCAGGTCCTCTTCGCTCAGCCCGCGAATGCCCGTGGTGGCGACGACGTGCCCCGTTCCAGCACGGCCGGATGCCAGGCTCAGGATTCCTTCCACGTCCAGAGCCGCCGTGCGCGGCTTGCCACGGCGAATGCTGAGCATCCGCACCCATCCGCTGTTGTCATCCACATTCACGCGATACCAGCCACCGGCCCGGTCGAGGATGTCGACTTCATCGCCGGGTTCGAGCGATCCCGTCGGAACCGCGTCGCGAAACGGCTCGGGCCGGATATCCGCCGGTTTGAGCGCGACGCCCGATTCCCGCGCCGTCTGCTGGGCTGATTCCTGCGCCGACTCCTCAGCCGCTCCCTCGGCTTTCTTTTCGGCAGGTTCGGCAGTGATTGCGAATCGGGCCCCCAGCAATGACACCACCAGCGCGACCAGAACCACCCTCGTCATCTTCACGATCGACTCCCTTCATCCGAGACCCGTGCTGCCGCCAATGAGAGCTGCGCTTCGGCGAGAAGCCCGTCCCACCCGGCGTTCGCCGCCGCGCCGCCCGAAATCTGCGTCTCGCGGAACACCCAAGTCGGGCAGTTTGCCTGATTTCCCGTTGTTCGGGAAACGATCTCGTCTAGGGAACTGGTGATGATCTCGACATCCCGATTCACCTGTTCGCGGACCACGGGATCCTGAGACGGGACCAGCCAGGAGATCGCCAGTGTATTGGCCAACAGCGACCAGAGTCCCGTCTGGCCGGGGCTGACCATCTCGACACTCTTGAACTGGCTTCCGGTTTCTTCCAGTTTGCGACAGATCCGTTTCAGCTTTTCTTCGGCGATGGACACACCGGGTGCGGCAATACGGATGAGCAACAGGAATGCATTCGACGTGCCTTCGCATTCGATGGAGCCTTGGAGGGCATTCGTCTCCAACGCCCGGCTACTCGCGGTCGCGTAGAGCCTGGCGACGGCGAAGTATGCGAGCCCGATCGCGAACGGTCCAGTCAGGTTGATGTAGGTGCTGGTGAAGTTGATGCTCGCATAGCTGACGCCCAGCAGCACGAACTCCGACATGCCGACGAGGTTATCCACGTACCGAAGGCCGGTTTCCCTGAAAAAAGCCACAGCCATCATCGAGACCATCGCGAGCGTGAGCATCGGGTACAGCAGGCGCCCTTCCGGATAGTGCAGGTAGTCGCCGCGTTTCAGGTTGTCGATCGCGGTCGCCATGATTTCCACACCGGGATGCAGTTGGCTGACCGGTGTCGGCTTGATGTCGAACAAACTGGGTGCCGTCGAGCCGATCAGGACGATCTTGCCCGCGAACTCGTCCGCCGGGCGCTTCTTGACTTTGCGAAGCATATCGTCGAAGAGATCGGCAAACCCCACCGTCCTGTACGAAAAGGGCCTGCCGCGCCAATTGAGAAGCACCGTCGGAGTGGAGGGCACCGGGTAGCCGAGTTCATCGGCAACCCGCGCCGGCAAGGACGGGATCCTCCAGCCGTAGTCATCGAGGTAGACCAGATACTGTCGCGCGATTCCGTCGGGATCCGGAGCAATGTTGTGGATCCCGAGACGTCCGCCCTCCAGTATCGACAAGAAGTGGGGCAACACGACCGCGATGGTGGCATCCAGCTGTGCCTTTCCCTCGATCGGAATCGCGCCCGGAATCATCGAGACCTTGATCTGACTCAGCGGGTCGCTCGCAACGTCCAAGCGCAACACCGGGAAGAACGTATTCGAGGTTTCCGCGACCACTGCGTCGAAGTACTCGTCGCTGTCGGGGTTGTAGACATCCGGGTCGCTGAACAGGATGTCGAACACGACTGCCCTGGGTTTCTGCTGCTCGAGATGTTCGAGAAACTCCGCCAGAACCTGACGCGGCCACGGCCAACGGCCGTATTCCCTCGCCAGTGCAGCCAGACTGGCCTCATTGATATCGACGATGACGATCTCGTCGTCGGGCTTCGGCGTGAGGATCCGGTAACGCAACATCAGGTCGAAACCCGCATGATGCATCCTGTCCGTCAGATGAAAGAATGCCGCATCGGCGACGACGAACAGCGCGAAGAGGCTCGCGAGAAAGAGATAGACCTTGTTTTTCCAGCGACTGACGACGACCAGAAACAGCGGGGAAATCAGCCGAAGGAGCAGGTTGTAGGCAAGGATAAACGGGTTCATCGGTCCGACGGATCACTCTAGCTGTCGCGCAGCCACGCGGCGAAGGCTCGATGCGGCCGCGACACGCGTGTCGGCAGGTAGGGATTTTCTGCTGGGTTTCAGGATACCCAGCCGAATAGCAGCGTCGCAAGGTACACGGATCTGCGGCCGATCCGGCCCCGATCCGGGGGATCTTTTCCAACGAGGTGTCGAGTCAAGTCGCCCGGGATCACTCTCAAGCGAACGGCGTACCGGAGTCCATGGCAAAACGGAACGGCAGAGCGCTGGGTGGGATCATGCAAGCGCGAGATCGTCGATCATATGATCGTGTTCAATCAGAACCGATTGCGGCGGCTGCTCCGCGATTACGTCGGCTACTACAACGCCGAGCGCGTTCATACAGTGATTCGAGATGCGCCCGACGGTCGCGCAATCCAGACTCGACCCTCATTGGGCGCCAAAGTCGTCGGACTACCACTGTGTGTTCTCAATATTCGTCCGGCTGAATTCATTGGGTTTTTCCGCCCTGCCCTCAACGCCCATGCTTGGATGATACACCCGATCGATACGTAGATTCAGACTCGTTCCCGCACGAGATATGGCGCAGGATCTCGGTCCCCATGCGCACTCGGGTCCGATTCACGGCGCTACTCTTCCATTGCATCCTCGCCTGAAGTCATCGGGAGCAAGCGATCGTCGAGACGGCGTTGAGACAACAGCTCGCGAGATATGCCAGAAACGCCGCAGACCGAAGCGATCTCCGCTGGACCGTGTCTTTTGGATCGCGTTGTCGCGCCGCGGGCCACGATCGAAGAGCCACACCGTCGTCGTTCGCCCGGAGGCCGTAGTCCGTTGGCATCGCGACGGATTCCGCCGTGGGCGATCCATCTCAACGCCCGGCCCCGGCCGTCCACCCATCTCGGAGCAGACGAAGGCTCTCATCATGAGGATGGCCACCGAGAACGGCCGGCGCGCGAGAAAGATCCACGCGGAGCGATCGAAACTCGGCATCTCGCTCAGCCTCGCCACGATTTCGCGGCCCGAGACCCTACCCGATCCAAATCAGCAGCAACGCTGGATGACCTTGTTGCGGAATCACCAGGACGGGATCGCGGGCATGGACTTCTTCGTCGTCCCGACGGTCAGGTTTCGATGGCTGTACGTCGGGTTCGCAATCGACCACGGACGACGCAGGATTCTGCACGACAACGTCACTGAGCACCCGACCGCTCGTTGGGTGATTCAGCAGCAGCGCGAGACCTTCCCCGACGAGCCAACCCATCGGTTCATCATCTACGACAACGCCTCGATCTCTTCTCGCCTGCAGTCAGCCATGCGATGGAGAGCTTTGGCGTCGATCCGAAACGAACCGCATTCCGATGCCCATGGGTCGAGATGACGGATGTTGACCTCGATGTCGTTACGCACGACGTCGCTTGTCTCATCGAAGGCATCGGCAGCATGGAGTCGATTCTTCTCTTGGGTGGCGTTCTTCGTCATCGCTCGATTCGACGCGAAATGGCCCGCAAGTCCATGCATTCGGGATCTGGGGGCGACCAGGCCGCGAAGGGCATGCGCCTTGCGAACTCGAGAATCACTTTTGCATCGATGGCGTCGGTCTTCGACCGCCGGAGAAATGCTCCGGCGAACTGAGCGAGGGCGCCTGGGTTGACCACCCTGACCTCGACCCGTTCGGATCGGTGCAGCGCGAACGCCAGATCGAGGCTGTAGTTTCCAGTGGGCTTCGAGAGCGACGCGCGCAGAGCGCCCGCGCTTCGTGATCACGGCGATGAGCTTGCGGTGACCGAGACGATCGTTGGCGAACTCGAGTACGGCCCCTCGCTGTTCATCCTGCTCGATGACCACCGCCAATGTCTTCGCGCTAACGTCGACTCCAACCAAGCTGATCTTCTTCAACACATTCTCCTGATGCTCTACTACAATGGCTACCGGTTCCCCGACCCTGCACCATCACCTACTCGTCTTGTAAGCGCAGGCTCTCGGGCCTCGGATACTCCACGGCATGGGTGAAGAGGGCGGGGGGCCAATCTAACTGTCAAGCTCCTGGCTTCATACGGCTTCGGCCTCACCCGGTTGTTCGTCTGAAGTATACGAAGGTCGTATTCAAGGGACTTCGTTGATATACAAGGCGGCTTCGGAGGCGCGATGAAACGAGCCGCGGTCGGCGTTTCGGCTCATCTAGGATGGGCGGTGTCGGCAACCGTCGTCGTGGAGAGATCTGGAATTCGAGTTCTCCGCACCGATCGACTCGAGGTTGCGGCCGCTAGTGATCGAGTTGCCCGCGAGCCCTACCACGTGGCCGGCGGGTTCGAAGGCCTCGATCGGGTTCCTCGTCCCGCAGACCCTGAGGCCAGCTTGCAGCGAGGCTTGTCGCGGCAGCGTCGTTTGGCCGAGCGAGTGGTCAGCAAGCTCTCGTCGACGCTCGAGTCCGATGGGTATCGCCTGGCGTATACGGGAATTCTCGTGAGTCGCGGAAAGCGGGCCCCCACTTTCGAACGCGCGGTGGGCTCTCATACCCAGATTCACGTCGAGGAGGGCATCGCGATTCGGGACGCTATTCGGGGTGCCCTTGAAGCTCTTGGTACACGGGTCCGCGAAGTCGACCAGAAGAGCCTCTGGCCTGAAGCCGCATCTCAACTCGAACTCGGAGAGGCGTCACTCGCGAGGACCCTCAGGGAGCTTCGCCCAGCTCATGGCTCCTGGCGCAAAGAGGAGCAGTCCGCCGCCTTGGCCGCCTGGCTCAGCTGGCCGGACGTTCGTCGCTGAAGTCAGCGTCGCCCGACAGGGCACAGCATGCAGGGACCGTCGACCGCTGATTCGACTTGACCTCGGGTGCCGTCTGGCGCCATGCTGGGGCGGCCATGCTGAAATTTCAGCTCCCCGATTGTGCAATGACCCTTGAAGAGGGCCTCAGCGAGTACTACGGCAACCGCGATGATCTGGTCACGGGGCGCGGCGTTTCGGATTCAGCCCGAAAGTTCTTCCGCTGTCACGATGTAGCTCACGTGGTATTTGGCTGCAGCACAACTCTCACCAACGAGGCGATGGTGAAGATCTGGAGCTTCTTCGGCACGACGGCCGGCCTTTCACTTCTTCGAGACTATCGATCTCCTGAATCGAAAGAGATCTACGAGCAGATCAAGTGGAGCGACGTCCCTGGAACTGCGTTCCGATCTCTGGTCAATGTTCCACTCGTCCTGTTCCGTTGCCTGCGAATGCACGAGCGCTGGCCTTGGTCCGACTTCGACCAATACAGGAGCGTCCCCCTGGCCGAGATCCGGAGAAAGTACGGAATCAGGGTCGTACCCGTCGCTTGACGCCGGACCAGGCATCGGTGCTGGCGGTCAGCACTGTCTGGCGCGACTCGGCTCGATTGGCCTCGAGATGACGCTTCCGTGATCATGGCGTCGGAGAGCGTTGCGCCCATCGGGACCGGAGAAGCAGGGATGGGTCAGTCAGCGAAATTCTGGGACAAGACGGCTGCTAGCTATGCGGAACGGCCTGTCGCAAACATTCGGCAATCGCTTGTGGGAGCGTCGTCCAGCCGGCCCCCGTCTGCCTGTGCTCCCGATGAGGCCCTCCAGATTCGCCAATCGACGCGCTCCCGATTTCGCCCTTGACTTAGTGTCATATGAACACTAATAATAGTGTCCTCAGTACACAGATCAGTACACAGAGAATAGAGAACGATGCCCCACAGCTACCAACATCCGCGCGCGGCGCTCACCGTGGACTGTGTCGTGTTCGGCCTGGACCATGAGGACCTCAACGTGATGCTGATCCAGCGCAACCTGCCTCCCTTCGAGGGGGAGTGGGCGCTGCCCGGTGGCTTCGTTCACGTCGACGAGACGCTGGACGAGGCGGCGCGGCGCGAGCTGGAAGAAGAGACGGGGCTCCACAAGGTGTTCCTCGAGCAGCTGCGCACCTTTGATGCGGTCGAGCGGGACCCGCGGGAGCGGGTGGTGTCGGTTGCCTACTATGCGCTGGTCAAGCTGGGGGATCATCGGGTGCAGGCGGCCACCGATGCGCGGGAGGCGGCGTGGTTCCCGTTTCACGACGTGCCCTCGCTGGCCTTCGACCACGCCGAGATCCTCGCCGCAGCTCTGGCGCGCTTGCGCGGCAAGCTCAGCTATCAGCCCATCGGCTTCGAGCTCTTGGCGAAGAAGTTCTCGCTCTCGCAGCTCCAGCAGCTGTACGAAGTCGTGCTGGAGCGCGAGTTGGACAAGCGGAACTTTCGCAAGAAGGTGCTGGCCACCGGGCTCCTGGTAGAAACCGACGAGGTGCAGCAGAACGTCGCACACCGCGCGGCGCGTCTCTACCGCTTCGACATGCGCAAGTACAAGCGGCTCGCGAAGCACGGCTTCCATTTCGAGATCTGAATGAAAGCGATGGTCTACCACGAATACGGTTCGCCTGAGGTTCTCAGGCTGGAGGACGTTCGGAAGCCGACCGTCGGGGACGACGACGTCTTGATCAAGGTCCATGCCGCCACCGTCGGAACGTGGGACTGCGAAGCGCGAAGCTTCACATTCCCGCTCTGGTTCTGGCTGCCACTGCGCATCGCGATGGGCATCAGAAGACCGCGATGGCCAATCCTCGGACAGGAGTTGGCTGGAGAGATCGAATCCGTCGGCAAGAACGTGAGACGATTCAAGAAAGGCGATCCGGTCTTCGCGACGACCGGCATGGGCTTTGGCGCTCATGCACAATACCGCTGCCTGCCGAGCGCCGGCGGGTTGGCGATCAAGCCCGCCAACATGAGCTACGAGCAAGCCGCCGGGGTTCCGACGGGGGGACTCAACGCGCTGCATTTCCTCCGAAGGGCAGACGTCCGAAGTGGGCAGCGGGTTCTCGTCAATGGTGCCGGCGGAAACATCGGCGTCTTCGCCGTCCAGCTCGCCAAGCACTTCGGGGCCCACGTAACGGCCGTGGACAGCACCGAAAAGCTCGACATGCTGCGCGAGATCGGTGCGGACGAAGTCATCGACTACACACAAAATGACTTCAGGACGAACGGCGAGAGGTACGACGTCGTCTTCGACCTCGTCTTCAAGAGTCCGTATTCGCAAAGCCTACGGTCCCTCGAGCGCAATGGTTGCTATCTGCTGGCCAATCCCCGGCTGTTGTCGATGATTCGAGCCCTGTGGACGTCGGCGACGAGCAGCAAGAAGATCGTTTTCGCATTCGCAGGTGCCAAGCCCGAGGATCTGGATTTCCTCAGGGAGCTCATCGAAGCGGGAAGGATCACGTCGGTCATAGATCGATGTTACTCGCTGGAGCAGCTGCCCCAGGCTCACGCCTATGTCGATACAGGGCGCAGAAAGGGAATCGTCGTCATCACCGTTGACCATGACGAATGAGCCGAATGAGCCGAGGAGTCTGCGATGAAGCGATCGCACGACACGAGCACGGATCACCCGGGCGAAAGGAGATCAAGCAATGAATGCAGTCATGTGGATCGCGATCCCAATCGCAACGTACCTTGGCCTTGTCATCGCCTTCGAGACTCTCGTCGTGATCATGGGCGCGAGACAGGCGGCTCGCGGCGTCCAGCCGGGTGAGGCACGGATCGTCATCGCAATATCGGACGCGAACGGAAGCGCCGATACGGTGGTCGCAGGAGTGGAGAGCGATGGGCAACTGTATGTATCGGCCAACCATTGGCTTCGTGGTTGGTATCGCCGGGTACTCGAGAACCCCGACGTCGACGTCACGCGCGCCGGCGAGCGACTCGCCTATCGGGCGATACCCGTCAGTGGTGCAGAGCGCGAACGCATCGCCCGCGACTACCACCTCCCATGGGCGATCCGCTTCCTGACAGGGTTTCCACCAAGGTCGTTCCTCCGGCTGGATCCTCGCTAGCGCCAGGTCGCTTCAACAGCGAAATCTGCTCGAGGAGAGCCGAATCCCGGACGTGGCGCGCGCCGGCGACCAGTCCGTGCCCGTCACCGCCTTCAGCTACGAACCCATCTACAACGCCGTACGCACGGACTGCGGCCCACGTGGCAACGATTCCGCCTTCGTTCCACCCGTTGACCCCAGCGACCGGCTGCGACCGCTAACGCGACTGTGTATACCTTCGACTACGAGGAGGCCTTCGACTTCGCGGCCATCGCCGCGCGGCTCGGGGGCAACGCGGTCGAGGTGCAGACGCGGCTCGCGGCGACGGGAATGTGCGGAGCGCCTCTCGGAGACGTGAATGGCGACGGAGTCACCGGGCAGATCGATGGAAACGTGGTGGCCTCGGACTACCCCAGCGTGCACCTCCTGCCGGGATCCAACCAGGCGGGAATCGAAGGGACCACGCTCCAGCCGATCCGAGAAAGCGTCGCCGACAACGGCTTCGGGCAGCCCGTGCGAATGGTCGACCCGCATACCCAGCCGAGTAGCAGCGTCGCAACGCACACGGATTTACGGCCGATCCGGTCCCCGATCCGGGGCCAAACAGCCGCAGGGACCGCGCGTAGCCCGCGCGGGTGCTGATTTCAGCACCATGTCAGCACCCGCTCGCGATTGTTAGTCGACCGGATCCGAGGCAGCCGACATCGTGGCATCTTCAACCCGGCCGGAACGCAACGGACGACGCCCGATCCGCTACGATTGCGAGATGTCGGATCAGCTGACAGAGCTCGCGCGGAGACTCGAAAGCCAGCCCTGGAATCGCCCGGGGACGCCCAAGGCGTGGGTCTTGCACGCGATGTGGAAGCGCATCCTGCTCGTGCGCTCTGCAAGACGAACCGGTGGCTAGCGGTTTCATCTCGTCGTTGACTCTTCTGGCCGATGCCGATATTCGCTTCGTATTGGTCGGGGTCACCGGCATCAACTTCTACGCTCGCGACGCCGCGCACGCATTTTCCACCCTCGATGTAGATGTTCTTCTGGAGGGCACGGTCAGCAACCTTCGCGATGCACTCGAGACTCTGAGTTCAGCCAATTTCGGGTTCGAGGCTGGCGGCGAAGCTTTCCTCGCTGGCGGCGACGATCAGGCTCTGTCGAACATCATCCGATCGGGAGCTTCGATCTCGGCTCGCCACGACGAAGAGGGACAGATCGACCTCATGCTATCCATGACCGGCGCGTCATATCAAGAACTCGCGAGCGACGCTCGAACGTTCGACATCGAGGGGCGATCCGTGATGGTGGGCCGACTCGAACGCCTACTGCGTTCCAAAGAACTCTCAGGACGTCCCAGGAACCGAGAGTTTCTGCGCGCCTTCGCAGCGCAAATGGAAGAAACCGACGAAGGCGAATAGCAGGCTCCATGATCGAATGCCGTCGACCACATCCGACCGGACGGCGCAGAAGCGAATACGGTTCGATGCAGCCGCTGGGTTTCGTGCAGTTCGAAGCGTTCTTCTGACTCGGTCAGGGTTCAAGAAATGGCTTCTTGTGTCACGCCAGTGCAACAGCCTTCGATCTCGAGTTTCGCGGATGGAATGCAACAATTTCCAGATCCGCATCCGGGGCGTTCAGGTTGGGAAACCAGTGGAGACGCGTGAACCCAGCGGGTCAGTACTTCGCCAGACCATCAACCCCGTCCGATTCGAGGGCTTGTGCTCTCACCTACTCCGTCGCAATCGACTCGTGACCGCGAGAGCCGCAAGCGCGGCGGCTGCGAGCAGCATGGCGTCGGGTTCGGGCACCCGGGTGATCGTCGCGGAATACGAGTACGTAGCATCGAAGTCGAAGAACGAGATTACTGACCCTACTGGGGTTGGGCCATCAGCCGTAACACTGAACAACGACATGTTGCCCTCGAAGGTCGCGTCGACCCCGCCCACGTGGAATAGGCTGCCATCCGGGTTGGCGTTGCGCCATCCGAAGACCCGTCCGCGATGACCTCGTCGGTGCCGCTTTGTAGGCCGGTGTACTCGGCGCCCTCGGGCGCCACGAAGAAGCCTTCGAGCAGCTCGCGAAGGCCCTCGAGCTCGAGCCACTCAACGCGGATTCCTATCACAACCGCGCGCTCCTCTACGAACGACAGGGGGACCCGGAAGCTGCGATCGCCGAGTAGCGCAACGCCCTGCGCTATCGGCCGGACTACGAGCCCTCAGCGAAGTCGCTGCGTCGGCTCACGGGCTCGGCCGAGCTGGGCCAGTCGCAGAAGCCCGAAGAGCAGCTGGCGGCCCGTATCGCCGAGCGGGCAAGCGAAGCGGCGCGCCGGGGCGACTACGAGGGCGCCATGAAGCAACTCGACGAGGCGCAACGCATCGCACCCCGCCTGGCGCTCGTCCACCAGTACCGTTCAAACGTCGCCTTTCTGCGAGGCGAGCGCGCGGCGGCGATCGCCGCACTGGAACGAGCCCTGGCGATCGAGCCCGACAACGCCCTGTACCGCTCGAATCTCGAGCGGCTGAAGGCGGGGAACTAGAAGCTATCTCAATAAGGTCCAATTGAGTTCGCTATCGTTTCGTGGCCTGCCGAGAGTCGGCCCCCATCCTCCAGCACGAATACCCCCCGCGTGGGGAAGTTTGGCGTGGGCCTGAAAAAAGAACAGCGGACATTCGTGGCACCGTTGATTCGGGAGCCGCGACGACGCAAGGACGGACGCGGGCGTCCGCGGAAGGATCCGCGCGATGTGTTGGACGGCATTTTGTGGGTTCTTCGCAGCGGCGCGCGTTGGCGAGATCTTCCACTCGAACGATACCCGTCCTACCAGACGTGCCACCGCAGATTCCAGCAGTGGTGCCGCGACGGAACGCTCCAACGTGTGCTTCATGCCATCGCGGAGGACCTGCACGAACGCGGAGGAATCGACCTCTCCGAGACGTTCATTGACGGCTCCTTCTCGGGGGCGAAAACGGGGCTCTGCCGTCGGTAAAACGAAGCGCGGCAAGGGGGCCAAGACCATGGCGATCGCAGACGCGCTGGGTCTTCCAATCGCCGTTGGCATCTCAAGTGCTTCGCCGCACGAAGTCACGCTCGTCGAAGAGACTCACGACAACGCATTCGTGGCCGACGCCATCCACCGGCTGATTGGAGACAATGCCTATGACAGCAACGGCTTGGACGAACGTCTTCTCGAGGAGCGCGCGATCGAACTCGTCGCGCCGAACCTCTCGAGCCGAAAACGCATGAGCCAAGGTGGTCGTCCGATTCGCCGATACAGACGCCGCTGGAAGATCGAGCGCCTGTTCGCGCGGCTCCACAGCTGCCGTCGTCCCGTCATCCGGTACGAGCGCCACGCAAAGAACTTCCTCGGCTTCGTCTACCTGGGCTGCATCTGCATCCTATTGCGACATGGTTGAGATAGCTTCTAGTCCGCAGGAGCTGCGCGGGGGTCGCCCCGAGCGATCGCCGCGCGGGGTCAGCGTGCCCCCGCGCCGGCCAGCGCGCCCGCCAGAAAGGCCGCGCGCTCCTGGGCGTCTGGGATGCCGTTCGCGAAGCCGCCCACGTTCGCGAGTTCTGGTAGGCTTGCGCGCACCAAGAAGTTCCGGAGACGGGCGATCCAGGCGCCCATGTGGGCCTGACACAGGACTCAACTTGAACCGACTCTTGACGATTCGAGTGTCGCACTACAACGAGAAGGCGCGTTGGGCGCTCGATCGGCTAGGTGTCCGGTACCGAGAGCAGCCCTACATGCCGTTCGTTCACACGGTACCCGTCGCCTGGGCGGTCCGGCGAAGTTCTGATGCCGCCGCCGACCATATGTCCACTCGATTCTCGACACCCGTGTTGATTACCGACGATCGGGTATCCATTTGTGACTCGAGTCGAATCTTGCGCTGGGCCAGCGCCAACCACGCGGGGCCAGGCAGCGATCTATTCCCGACCGCCGACTGTGACACACTCGAGGAGCGCTTCAGCCATGGTCTCGGAGAGCACACCCGGCGGCTCGCCTACTACTGGGGGCTCGGCGACACCCGTGCGATTCGCGCGCTTGCTCGCGCGAACGTTGGGACCGCCCAGGCACTTCTGTTCTCCGCCCTGCTACCCGTAGGGCGTTCGTTCCTGAAGCGAGTTCTGTCGATCGACGCTGAGCACGCCGCTATTTCGCGGCGGAAGGTGCTCGAAGAGGTCGCGTTCGCATCAGAGTCTCTCCACGGCAAGCGCTTCCTTGCCGCGGACCGGTTTACGGCAGCGGACCTCGCCCTGGCCTGCATGCTGGCGCCGGTACTCCTCGTGTCCGAGGCCGAGGGCTACGGTGCGGTTCTACCCTCCATGGATCAGGCTCATCCCGACGCTAGAGCCTTCGCGCAGGAAATTCGAAACACGCCTGCGGGGCAGCATGCGATGCGGATGTTTCGCGAGGAAAGGTCAAACAACGTCGATACGCCCGTCGCATAACCCGAAAACGCCTCTGCACCAAACACTCTAGGAGGTCGCCCCCCAGCGGGCACTGGTGCTCGGAAGGGTCACGCGCGATCGGACGTTCGTTTGAAGGCGGGGTAGCCCCGACAATGAGTCAACCACGTTGCTTCCCAATCGGGTGGGTCTGGCTCTTTCCGATCGCCTACGCGATTCATCTCGTAGACGAACGCTTCTACTGGATCGGTACCGCGAGGTTCGCCACCGAGTACCTCGGAATCAACTTCACCGACACCGCTTGGTTTTTCGTAAACCTCCCATCGCTGCTGCTGATGGCACTCGTATCCTGGCTCATCGTCCGTGCCAAGTGCCCGGAGTGGATGCTGGTCGCTCTCGCAGTTCACTTCCTCGCACATTCGCTCGGTCGAGTCCCCACTTCGATATGGCACGGCACCATCCAGCCCGGTCTCGCATCCGGGCTTCTACTTTGCGCACCCTCGGCCTGCTGACTCTCGCACGCGGACTCCGCGTATTCACTCGACGCGAGCTCGTCCTGGGAGTCCTCGTGGGAATCGCGAGCGTTCAACCCTCTGACACTTCGCGATGCTGCCTTGGTTGGCAGGTCCACCCGCTGTATAACACCGTTCAGATTCGACGCACCGACGTCGGCACGGATAGAAGGTGGTTCGACGAGTCCATACGCATCGCGAAAGCCAGCAGAAACACTCTCGTCGATCTACCAGGCGGGTTGGCAGCTGCTGATGTGCGTCGCGCTCACGACCTTCCTGCCCGCGTCGAGCCTGGCGCGTCTGCCGGCGCGGCGCTAACTCTACCGCGATGGTCAGGACGAGGCGGAAGCTGCGCGCCGTGAAGAAGCGGAGGGTCGCGGCTCGTGCCGCGAGTGCGACCGTGGCCGCGAGCGCGGCCGTGGCCGCGCAGCCCCCGCTCCCGCGACCGCGTGCAAGCCGGGCCCGGATCGGGTCGCCTCGCCCGCTGCTCTTCGGCGGCATGATCGCGATCGGCGGGCCTCCCCTCGGCGGCAAGAGCGTCCTCGCCGCGCGCCTCGCCGAATGCCTTCCGAACGCGCTCAGGCTCGAAGCGATCGACGACCTCGCCCGGGCGAGGCCCTATCAGCTCGCGGAGCATGCGCATGCAGCTCCGCTTCGGGTCACGAGCAAGGTGCTGCTCGAGCGTGCGAAGCAGATCTGGCGGAACAAGCGGCCGGGGCGCCCGCCGACGATCCTCGTGGTGACGCGCTTCGGGTCGGCGGCGGAGCGGCGGCGCGCGAAGCTACAGGCGCAGCTCGCGGGCATGCCCTTCCTCTTCGTCGAAGTTCGCTCCAAGGAGGAGCGAGCGCTGCTTCGCGTTCCGATGAGTACCCTCTCGCCCTCCGAGATCGATGTGCGGATGCGTCGCTACGACGCGGCGCTGGCCGAATACGTGCCGATGTCCCGGGCCGAGGCGCTCGCCCTTCCCGGCCTGCGACTCGATCGGGTGCTGTCGCGACTCGACGCGGCCGTGGGTCGCGTACTCGCGGTGTGGAAGGCGCGCTGAGGCGCTCGCAGGAGCTCGGTCCCCATGCGCACTCGGGTCCGATTCACGGCGCGACTCTTCCATTGCATCCTCGCCTTCTTCCGAAGTCATCGAGAGCAAGCGATCGTCGAGACGGCGTTGAGACAACAGCTCGCCGGGATATGCCCAGAAACGCCGCAGACCGAAGCGATCTCCGCTAGGACCGTGCATTTTGGATCGCGTTGTCGCTCCTCGGGCCACGAGGGAAGAGCCACATCGTCGTCGTTCGCCCGGAGACCGTAGTCAACCGCATTCCGCAGCCCATGGCAGAACGGAACCGCGGAGCGCGTCGTTGGAAGCGTTCGCCGCGAGCTTCTCGACCCCGTAGTCGTCCTGAGCGAGGACCTCCTCAGACGGTTACTCCGCGAGTACGTCGACTACTACAACTCGGAGCGCGTCCACACCTCGATGGCCGACACACCGGTCGGTCGGCCCGTGGAATCACGACCCTCGGAGCACGCCAAGGTCATCGGATTGCGCGCGTCGGCGGTCTCCACCACCGATATGGATCCGGATTGCGCGACATCGCCACAGTGCGGCACGAGGCGGGTTCCCTTTTCAGGGCGACGCAGTCCCATGTTTCCAGCAAACCCGATCAGCGAAACATACCGCGTCTCGCCCGCATTCTCAGGACGAACACTCCCAAAACCGGCAGCACGATCGCGGTCGCCATCCGGGCGATCAACCCGAGCGCACTCGCAACTGCGTGGCTGATCCCGGTGTCATTGATCACCACATTGGACACGGCCCCGACGGTCCCGAGCCGAAAGCCATCCACGAGGACAGTCTCTTCAAGGTCACGCCCGCCGGAGTGATCTCGAAATCATCGACGATTCGGGAGATGGCGGCGGGCACCCGCTGTTGGATGCATCGGCCCTCGCAGTGGATTCCGTACAAAACGTCTATGTCTCAGGCGGGTCATCGTCGAATGTCTTCAAGATCGCGCCGAATGGACAGATCACCCAGATCATCGACGCGTCTGGAGATGGCGTGAGTTCATTGCTCACGCCTCTCACGCTCGCCGTCGACTCGGTGAACAACGTCTACGTGATGGGTACGGACTCGGACAATGTGTTCAAGATCGAGCCAAACGGAGCCATCAGCGAAGTCATCGACGGCTCGCGCGATGGCGCGGGGAATACGCTCGATCGGCCGCGAGCGCTCGCGGTCGACTCCGCGAACAACGTCTACGTTGCGGGATCGAACTCGAGCAACGTCTTCAAGACCACGCCAATCGGAGCCATCAGCGAAATTATCGACGTGTCGGGAGATGGCGCGGGGAATACGCTCGATCGGCCTCAAGCGCTCGCGGTTGACTCCGCGAACAACGTCTACGTCTCGGACTCGATTTTTTCGAACCACGTCTTTCGGATCTCTCCAGGTGGGCAGATCAACGAAGTGATCGGGTCTCCTCCCGAGAGTCTTCTTGACCCGTGTTCCTGGCGGTCGACTCCGCCCAGAACCTGTACGTCGCGGCAGCCGATTCGGACAATGTCTTCTTCGTTCCGGAGCCGACGAGCGGCCACTCGCACGGAGTCGGAGCCGCGCTGCTCGGACTCCTCGAACGGCGCCGTCGTCGAGCGATCGGGCGGTGCTGCAGGAATCGGGGAGCCCTGTGTGTTATCAATATCCGTCCGGCGTGATTTCATTGGGCTTTTCCGCCCTGCCCTCAACGCCCATGCTTGGATGATACACCCGATCGATACTGAGATTCAGACTCGTTCCGGCACGAGATCTTGCGCAGGATCTCGGTCCTGCTGAACGAGTGGACGGATGACTTCCCGGTGCCGCGCCCGTTCTGGGTCGACCTGGTAGAGGACGCGCCATAGCCGCAGGAGCTACGCGCTTGCAAGAACGAACGGCCGGCTCGCAAGAGCCGGCCGTTCTCGCTATGCCCCTTGCGCTGGCCGGCCAGCGCGGATCGCGAGGGGCGATCCTGCACCGGGTGGAGACTCCGTTGGCGCGACCGCACGCAAAGATCGCCCTGCCGTGGCTCGTCGCTGCGATTTTGCTGCTTGCACCGCCGAGAAGCGCCGATGCCAAGGTGCTCGACCTCGGCCCCGTCGCCGGGATTCTCGATCTCAGCGTCGGCTACGGGCTGATGGTCCGCACGCAGGAGCGCGACCTGGACTTCGTCGGCATCGCAAACGGCGGCAACGCGCCCACGGTCAACATCGACGACGGCAATCTCAACTACGACAAGAGGATCTTCGCGAACGAAATCCGGCTTTCCGCCGATCTCACGCTCGCCTGGCGCAATTTCGGGGTCTTCATCCGCGGCTTCGGCTTCTACGACTTCGAGACCAAACTGCACGATCGCGAGCGCACCGAGCTCAGCGGTCGCGCCGAGGACCTGGTTGGTTCGGGCGGCGAGCTGCAGGAGTACTACCTGAGCGGCCACTTCACGCCTGGTGGCATGCCCATTCAGGTTCGCGTCGGACAGCAGGTTCTCAACTGGGGCGTCGGAACGTTTCTGCGCTTTGGAACGGACATCGTGAACCCGATCGATTTCGTGTCGCTGTTGCGACCGACGGCGTCGCCGCGCGACCTCTACGAACCGTTGGGCATGCTGTGGATCGCCAGCAACGTGACCGAGCTGATCGCACTCGAGGCGTTCTATCAATATGAATGGGAGCCGGTCGTCGAGTCGCCCGTCGGCTACTTCTTCTCGGCCGACGACTTGATCGGTGGGGGCGGAACGAACAAGTACGTCACTGGCGGCGGCCGCTTCTCCGACCAGGGAACCAACCTGGACGACGCCTTCGGCCTTGCGCCCGGAACGCTCGGCTTCGATCCGAACTTCATGCGAGTACCCTCCGCGGGCACCGACGACGCGCGCCAGCAGGGCCAATACGGGTTCGCGATGTCGCTGTTGCTGCCCATGTTGAACACCAGCACTGTGCGCCTGTACTTCGTCAACTATCACGCGCGGCTTCCCATCATCAACGCGATCTCCGCAGATCAGACCGCGATCGACGCCGCCGTCGCCATCGGCGCCGGGAATCCGACGCCCGCCGAGCAGACGATCGCGCTCGGAACGCTCTCGAACGAGACCCGCTACTTCGCGAGCTATCGGGAAGACATCCGCATGCTCGGGTTTTCGTTCGACGGTGTGTTGCCGTACACCGGAACGCTCGGTGGGATCGATCTGTCGCATCACTTCAACTGGCCGGCGCAGCAGTTGAAGGACGTGGTCATCGCCACCGCGCTGTCCCCGCTCGCCAACGCAATCGCCGGAAACTCGCCGGGCCCGATCGCTGCGAACCAACTCGTTTCGGGAGTCGATCAAACGCACAAGACGCAGCTCGCCGTTCAGATCGCGCAAGCGCTCGGGCCACAGTTCGGAGCCTCGCGCTCGTTCCTGATCGCCAACTTCGGCTGGGCGCACTTCGACGGGCTGTCTCCGAGCCCCGTGTTCACCGACGATTCCTGGGGCTACTCGCTCACCGGCCTGATGTCGTACGACGGGGTCTTCGGTGGCGTGAACCTGCAACCCTTCGTGAGCTTCACGCACGACGTGTCGGGCACCACACCGGGACCCGTGGGCGCTTTCACCGAAGATCGCAAGTCGGCTTCCGTCGGACTGAACGTGGATTGGACCAACCGGATCACTGCGAACCTCACCTACGTGAACTTCTTTTCCGGCAAGCCCTTGAACGCCGGAGTGGATCGCGACTTCATCACCTTCAACGTGCGGTTCTACTACTGATGTCGGGACGATTCGCTGCGCTCGTGTGTCTGGCCTCGCTCGCAATCTTCGCGGGATCGGCACGCTCCGAAGTGAGCGCCGGTGAAGCGGCGCGCCTCGGCGCCGATCTCACACCGCTCGGCGCCGAGCGCGCGGGCAACGAGGCCGGCACGATCCCGCCGTGGACGGGCGGCATCACGGCTCCGCCTGCTTCCTACAGCCAAGGCGAGCGACACCCGGATCCCTACGCCGAAGATGCAGCGCTCTTCACCATCACTGCCGAGAACGCGCACGAACACGTCGAGCACTTGAGCGCTGGCCAGCTCGCGCTGCTCGCCGCCTATCCGAAGACCTGGCGGGTGAACGTGTATCCGACGCACCGCTCGGCTTCGTATCCGGAGTGGGTCTACGAAGGCATTCGCAGCAATGCGACTTCGGCGCAGGTCGTGACGACCGGCCGGGGCGGCGTCGAGCACGCCCGCATCAGTTCGCCGTTTCCGATTCCGCAGAGCGCTCTCGAGGTGATCTGGAACCACAATTTGCGCTGGCGTGGCGTGCGAGTCACCCGCAATGAAGGCGAGACGGCGGTGACTCGATCGGGCCGCTACACGCTGATCCGTTCGATTCAGGACTTCGGCTTCCCGTACGCGTCTCGCACCGAGACGGCCTTCACGAAGAGCTACCCGAACGTGCTCGTCGCCATCAAGGAGAAGGTCATCGCGCCCGCGCTGCTCTCCGGAAACGGCGGGCTCGTCATCGAAACCATCGATCAGAGCAAGGCGCCGCGAAACGCCTGGAGCTACACCCGAACGCTGCGGCGAGTCATTCGCAACCCCTACATCGCCTACGACTACCCGGCGCCCGACAGCGACAGTCTGCGCACCGTCGACGACGCCTTCCTGTTCGTCGGTCCGCCGGACCGTTTCGACTGGAAGCTCCACGGCAAGCAGGAGATCTACATCCCGTACAACGCCTATCGCCTGCACGGCGGCGACGTCACGCCCGAGGAAATCCTGCAGCGCCAGCACATCGACCCCGAGCTCGCGCGCTATGAGCTGCATCGGGTGTGGAAGCTCGAAGCGATCCGCAAGCCGGATGCCGAGCACATCTATTCGCGCCGGATCTTCTATCTCGACGAGGACAGCTGGCAGATCGGATTGGCGGAGAGCTACGACGACGACGGCAATCTCTGGCGGGTCAACGAGGCGCACGCGCTCAACTTCTATGAGGTGCCCGTGCTGTGGAGCACGCTGCTCGTCTACCACGACCTCAAGGCGCGGCGTTACACGATCACGGGCCTCGACAACGATCTCAACCCGCCGCTCTTCCGAGAGGGCGGGGATCCGCGCGAGTTCAACCCGAACGCGCTGCAGTACTACCTGCGCTGAGCTGCGGTGGCTGCCGGCGCGTTTCGGCTTCACTCGCCCGCTGCGCTCTTCTCAGCCAGGTCCGCGCCGATCGCGCGCCACAGCGAGAAGGCGATCTCATCGTTTTCGAAGTCGTCCTTCTGGAAGTCGAGGTCGACCGAGTTCTTGACGATGACGAGCTGCGCATCCGGGTCGACCCAGATGTTCTGCCCGTAGACGCCGAGCGCGGCGAACTCGTCGTCCGCGCCGCCCGGAATCCACCACTGGTAGCCGTAAACCATTCGTGCGCTGGGCTCTTTGCCGGGCATCAAGTGCGGCGCGTCGGGAGTGACTGACGCTTCGACCCACTCGCGCGGCACGATCTGACGCCCGTCGCGCGCACCGCCGTTCGCATACAGCCAGCCGAAGCGCGCAAAGTCGCGCAGGCTCGCGTTGAGTCCGCCGAAAGCCCACTCGCGGCCGGTCCCGTCGACGAGGAAGTAGGCGTCGAACTCCATGCCGAGCGGCTTCCACAACTTCTCGCTCGCATAGCTCGCGAGGTCTTGACCGGTGACGCGCACGAGGATCTCGCCCAGCACCTGCGTGTCCACGCTCACGTAGTGATTCTTCGTTCCGGACGGCTGCTCGTTGCCGAGCGACGCGGCGAAGTCGAGCAGCGACCCAGTGGCCATCGCCGGCCCCATCTTGTTGATGTCGGAAAACGGGTCGCCGTAGTCCTCGTTGAAGCGCACGCCCGACGACATCTGCAGCACGTGTTTGATCGGCACGCCGTCGTAGCCCGAGCCCGCGAGTTCGGGGAGGTAATCGCTGACGGGCGCCATCAGATCGGGAATCAGGCCGTCGCCGACCGCGATCCCGAGGAGCGCCGACACGAACGACTTCGAGACCGACCACGCGATGTGCTTGCCGGCCGGCGTGTGACCGTGGTCGTAGCGCTCGTACAGGAGCGTGTCGTCCTGCAGGATCAGCAGTCCGGTCGTGTCGAGCCCATCCAGAAATGCCTGCGTGTCGAAGGTCTTCCCGCGATGCGTGAAGCTCGCCGGAAACTCGTAGCTGCCACTCGCGAACTCGAGCAGGTCCCCGCCCGCTTCGATGCGGCGGGAACCGAACACTTCGTCCATGTGCTGGAAGTTGTGGACGATCCGATCGGGGTCGAGGACCTGCGCCATCGTCCACAGCCGGTCGATTTCGGCCCGATAGAACCACGCTGCGGCTGCCAGCAGCACGAGTCCGATCGCGGCCCAGCGAAGCAGCCGAATGAAGAGTCTGGACGTTGCGCTCATCGAGGATTCCTGTCGGATCGCGGGGCCCGTAGGCAGCAACCGGTGTGGAGTGTACCGCGGCACCCCCCAGTCGGTGTGGACATCTGCTCCATTTCGAGCGAGACCGTTAGTAGAGCGTTAGTTAGTTCCTGTTGCGAGCCCTGTTGCGAGCCCTCTTGCGAGCCCTCTTGCGAGATCCGATCCGGGCAAGAAACTGCCGATTAGAGGGCGAATTCGAGCGGATTTGCGCAGCGGCCCCTTACATTTCGAGTCTTGTACGGCGACAGTCGCCGGTGTCCACAGGGTTTCAAAACAAACAGGGGAACCGCATGCGCGAGAAGATTGTCGCTCAACCCGAGCTCGATTTCGACCCTCGGATGTTGAAGATTACGCAGGAATTTCACGCGAAGTACGAACGAATCTCTGAAACTCTCGACCAGACGCCCCTCATCCTGGATCAGGCGCACGCGGATTTGGAGTTGCTTGCGGACGAAGAGAGCCCGGGCGGTCCCGCTACGCCACCGATACGGTCCTACGCCTGTGTGTTTGCCAGGTCATTGAAGGCCTGTCGTTGCGAGAGACGATCGTCCGCGTCGATACGTGCGGTGCGCTTCGGAACTCGCCGAAATCCTGATGCGACTACTGAAGAGCTTCCTCGATGACCCCGGCCTCGAACGCAGCGAGGAAGAACTTCATTCGTTCTTGGTTCGCTGGTTGATTCCCGACAAGGCCCCGTATATGTACGGCGCGACACCGGCTGCGGTGAAGGAGAAGACCAACAAACTGCAGGCGATCTGCGAAGCGCACGCCGTACCACTGGCTGCGGTTGCGCTGCAGTTGCCTCGCACACCCCGCCGTGTCGGCGGTGATCCCGGGTGCCAGCGCGGCGGAGGAGGCGGTCGAGGCGCAGGAGTTTCTGCGCTGTTCCGTGCCGTTGGCGGTGTGGGTGACGTTGAAGTCGGAGGTTTTACTGGACGAGCACGCACCCACACCGTGAGTCGCACAGCGGACTTCGCGGGTTGTACGAGGAGCTGCGACACGAGGTCGGGCGCGGAACGGATCGGGTGGATGCGAGTCGAACGCTGCGGAGTGAAAAGCGCCGATTCGACCGGATGCTAACTTCGTCGCTGTGTCTTTGCGGGGGGCCGATCATGAAGAGCGTACTTCTCCAGATTGCCGTGATACTGGCGGTTGGCGTGGCCACAGCGCCGGTTGCGTTCGTCGACGAGGATCGGAGTCCAGCGATGGGTACGCCGATCGCGACGCTCGAGGTTGCGGATCACCTCGTCGTGGTTGCCACAACAGCTTCCGGAGTTCGCTATTCGGTTGCCACACGAGACGGTCGCTGGCTGGCGGCCGACGTTTCGGCCGACGAATTCGAGGCGACTCTCCCTGTGGTCTTCGAACGAATCCGCTCGTCCATCGCGCGCTCGACCAACGCCGGCGATTTCGACTGGGCGGGCCCTTAAGCGGGTGCGCACGTCGGCCGCAGCACATCCAAGCGTTCGGGGGATCGCGGCGTGGGTCCACAGAATCTACTGAAGACCACTCGACGCATTTTTTTGCGCATGCTCGCAGGGTCAGTCGCTTTGCTTGCCGGGCACAGCGCCGCGCGGTCGACGGATTCAGTGCCGCAGATCCATCTGGCCACGCGTAACACCGGCTTCGGAGCTGTCGGTCGCCGCACGGGGGACGCGGGTCCCTCGTTCAAGCGTTATCCCGGTGAGCGATGGATCGGCTTGCCGATCGCAACGTCATCCGGTCGTTCGCTCGACGACGTGCTGACGAAGTACGCAGCGTCGAAACCGTTTTCCAGAGGTGAGTTTACGGCTGCAGAGTTGTCGGCGCTGTTGTTCCACGCCAACGGTGTCACCGGTCGCTATCCAATCGGAAAGGGATCAGTCCCGCTGCGTGCCGCGCCGTCGGCGGGCGCGAACTACGCGGGCGAGGTGTACGTCGTTGCAGAGCGGGTTCGCGGAGTTCCCGCCGGCGTGTACTACTACGGCGTGGGACAGCATCGCCTGATCCAATTGCGCACAGGCTCACTCATCGAGCGAGTGAACTCGGCTCTCGAGCAGCCTGACGACAACGCCGCAATCGCGGTGCTGCTCACGAACGTGTTCGGTCGATACACCCGCCAGTACGCGAACCGCGGCTATCGGTACGCGTTGATCGACAGCGGTCACATCGGAGAAAACCTGCAGCTGGCCGCACGCGCGCTCGGGATGGCGGCCATCTCGCCGCTGCGATTCTGGGACGATCGATTCAACGAGCTGTTGCAGATCGATGGGCGGACCGAGGCTGTGTGCGCGGTGCACCTGATAGGCCGCGAAAGTCCGGAGCCAGCTCGACGAGCGAACCGCGCGATGCATCTTTCGGAGATCCAGCACGCGGCCGGGGCGGTTGCAGCGGGCCCGGTCATCGAGCGCTTCCACCGGGCGACGAAGCTGGTCCCTTCCAGCGAGGCCGCCGGTTCCGCCGCGAACGCCGTGACCGTGCGCAATGCCGCCGACGGCGGTATCGTTCTTCCCCATCCAGAGCCGATGACGAAACGGGTCCACGATGCGATTCGGGAGCGTCGTTCCGCGGAAGACTTTGGCGCGGGTTCCATCACGCTCGGACAACTCAGTTCGGTACTGCAGGCGGCCGGCAGAAACACCGTGAAATCCGCGGCGCCCAT
This sequence comes from Deltaproteobacteria bacterium, assembly GCA_032128375.1. Lineage (GTDB taxonomy): Bacteria > Myxococcota_A > UBA9160 > UBA9160 > SMWR01 > JAJDAM01. Next base: position 26,365 of record JAQBGU010000170.1, read on the forward strand.
CGTCGAGATCTTCGCCGTCTTGCACCGCGTCGCTCTGCTCGAACCCGGCGCTTACCGATATTCGGCTGAAACCCACCGCCTCGTCCAGGTTCGCACCGGATCGCTCGCGGACGAAATGGTGGCGGCGTGCTTGAGACAGGGAATGGCCGGTAGCGCTGCGGCCGGATTCGTGATGGCGACGCGTCTCGCTGTCGGGGCATCGGAACTCGGCAATCGCGAATACCGGGATGTGCTCGTCGAGTCGGGCGCCATCGCACAACGCATCTACCTGGCCGCTGAAGCCCTGGGGCTCGGCGCTCGCAACCTCGCCGCGTTCGTCGACGATCGATTCAACGAACTGTTGCGCCTCGACCGGCGGCAGCAATTCGCTCTCCATCTGACGATGTTGGGCCAGCTGCCGCGGGGCTGACCTGTTTATCCCGAATGCGATGTTGTGTCACGCACATCGGGTTCCGGTGGTCGACGACTCGACCCGGGCCGAATCGATTGTCCTTCTGCGACACGGACTACAGCCTACGCGACCTCCGCCTCGATCACCGCGACGGGTGCCAGTGTCGGCACGATTCGAAGCAGCCGGAGTCCGGCGGAATCCAACAGGTCGCGGAACTCGGCTTCCGAGCGTTGGCGGCCTCCCGTGCAGACCAGCATGTTGACGTCATTGGCGGCGGCGCCGCGGCTCTCGAGCGACTGGTCGATGCGCGCCGGGTAGACGCCTTCGATGATCAGCAATCTGCCGTCGGCACCCATCGCAGATCGGCAGTTCACGAGGATCTCGCGGGCCTGCTGATCGTTCCAGTCGTGGATCACGTGCTTGATCACGTAGGCATCGGCACCGCGGGGCACGCTCTCGAAGAAACTCCCGCCGACCAGCGAGCAACGTTCGGCGATGCCAGCGTCGCGCAGCGCGCCAGCCGCACGTTCGATCACGTGTGGTTGGTCGAACAGCAGCCCACGCAGCGCCGGGTTGGCATCGAGAATTCCGGCCAGTAGAGCGCCGTTTCCTCCCCCGATATCCGCGACGATCTTGAAAGCCGAGAAGTCATAAGCGGCTGCAACCGCCGCGGCGGTCTGGGGCGCGAACGTGGCCATCGCGCGATCGAATATCGCGGCCTTCTCGGGATCCTGTTGCATCGTGGCGAACGGATCGGCATTCGGATCGTCCTTCTTGCATGCCGGCTCTCCGGTACGTACGCAGTATTCGAGTTCCTTCCAGTCGTCCTGAATGTCGACGCCAGCAAACAGCAGGACCATCGCGCGCATCGAACCGGGAGCATCATCGCGCAGCAGCTCGCCCATGGCCGTGAGCGAGAAGCGGCCCTCCGGCTGCTCTTCGAATACACCCGCGCTTGCGAGGAGCCGCAGCAGCCGGTGCAGTGGCTGCGGCCGGGTGCCGGTCCGCTTCGCGAGTTCGCCGACCGCCAGCGGTCCGTGTTCGAGCTGGTCGGCGACCCCCAATCGCGCCACCAGGTCCAGCGCGCGAGACAGGTAGTGACCGATGGACAAGCGATACAGGCTGATGTTGGGCGGGGCCGATGAGGCTTGGGTCGCGCTGTGGGATGCGTTTTCGGCGGATGTCATTGGAAGCTCCTGATGGGGAAAGGGTTTGTAGGGCGTGCGGGGATGCCGGAATATTTATTAACCATATAGTTAAGTAAAAGATCCGATCTGTCAACTCCCTGCGAGCACCTGATCCGAGAACCCTCCCCAATCAGAAGGTCGGCAGCGGGCGGCACGACCCCTGAGTGATTGCGACCGATCAGCACTCCAAATCGAAACCGAAGCCCTCGACATGATGCTCACGACCGGGTTCCGCGCGGGTGTCGTAGACGACGGTGAGCAGTTGGTCGAGCGCGCAGACCAACGTGCGCGCACGTCCGACGACCCGACCGCGAGGGCGCGGCTCGGGAATGGAATCGGCTCGTATCTGATGTTCACCGGCCGACCAGGGCTGGCGATCGAACACCTGCGGGAGACGATTCCTTTCGCCGACGCGTCTCGCGATGCAGACATCTCTGGTCAGCACCTACTACTCGCTTGGCCCGGCAGGTCAACGAACATTGGTCGGAAGCCATCGAGGTGACCAATCGCGTGCTCGCCGAATCGCCCGGGTACATGCATCCATTCACCGATACTTCAGCGGGCTGGTAGGACTCGCACAGCCGGAAGCCGCACGGGCTGCGGCGGAATCGCGGTTGGCAATGACCGTCGAGCGGGGGCTTCGAGGTTTCGAGTGCGAGACTCGGCTGGATATCGCACACGCGTTGACACACATCCCGGACTCCGCGCGACACGTGCATTGAGCGGGAACTCCAGGCCGCAGCGGCACTGATCGACGGTACCGCTGCAGAGATTCACCGACCCCGCATCCACGAGATCCGCGCCCGTTTGGCGCCGGAGATGCGGGAGCGCGAACTCCGCGAAGCACTGCGTCTCTACACCGAAATGGGATCCGTGCACACGGCGGGTCTGCTTGACCAATAGAAGAACTGGCCACAAGGCGCCCAGCCCTCTCGGCAGCGCGGATTCGCGGCGACACGCCTCGCCCCATCGTAGATCCGATCCAGCAGTCGCCCGTTCCCGCCTACAACTCTGCGAGCATCCGCGCGTACTCCTGATCGAGAGTCGCGAGTCCGCACAGCGCGAACACCGCCAGCCAGGCACCGAATAGTGCGATCACCGCGAAGGTCGCTGCGAGATCCCATCCGCTGTGGAGCGGTTTCTGCTGCGGATCGTCCCAGATCCATAAACAACTTCGCGGATCGCTGAAGAGCATGCGGGAGTGCCCGCTGCGCGCATTGGCCGCGAGCACGCGGTTGATGATGAAGTGCATCAACGTCTGAACCGCCGAGCGGCGTACCGTCGGTTTCGCGACGACGCGTTCATTCACGACCTGGCCGTCCGGCTTGGTGGTCTGCCGCGTCGTGAGGGTTCCGATCACGTGAACGTCGTCGTCGGGAAGCAGCAGACGTTTTTCCGACAGCAGAACCGCACCGTCGACTTCGATGCGAATGCGACCCGTCTCGTCCTCGAGGCTGAAGCCAAAGCCGGGTCGGTTCTTTTCGACACCCGGGTAGTAGACACAGCGTTCGCCGGTCGATGGGTACTCGACGAACTCCCCTTCCGTGGGCACCACGCGGCCGCGCAGTGCCACCATCCCCTGGGAGACCGAGCGGATCCGACTGAGCGGCAGCCGGAAGAGCAGGAACCGCAGCTTCAGCAAGCGGAACGACAGCGAAAAGAGCACGACACCGAGCACGCCAGCCACACATGTCATCGCGACGAAAACCCACGTTTCCACACCCGCTCGTGTCATCTCCAGGGTGGGATCACCGCCGCTCGGCGGGGCCGTGGCGGCCGCGAACCTCCGGGCACGCAGATCGCGCATGATTTCCGCGATCGCCGGGTCCGCGTCGTTCACCAGCGACTCGATCAGCGGTTCGAACTCGGGAAACCCATCGCGAAGCTGTTCGCTCGCCGCCCACAAGATGCGGGTGTGCTCGGCGCGCTGTTGCTCGTTCTCTGCCGCGCGATAGCGACGCACCAGGTTCTCGAGATCCCACCAGTACAGGTAGCCGAGATCGCTGAAATAGAGGTTGCGGTCGTAGCGGCTCCCCGACGCACTGGGCACGGGTGCGAGTGCGAGAAGCCGCTCGTAGACCCGGCTGTCTCCCCGCTTCGCGAGTCCAACGAGTGCGGACGAGCGAAGCTTCGGATCCGGGTCCCCTGCGAGCCTAGCAAAGACATCGATGATGCGTTCGTCGATGACGTCGCGCAGCGACCGGACCAGCGCCGGGCGAAAAACCGGGTCTGGATCGTCGAGATGGAGCAGCAAGCTCGTAACGAATCGGTCATCTCGAACGCCAGCCGAAAGCTGCTGCGCGTACCACTGCCTCGGACTCCCGGAGTACGGGTCGAGCTCGGGATGGGCGAGCTGGTAGAGGTCGGAAAGAAACCCCAGAGCGCCCATCCGCTCGTGGGTGCCGGAGGCCAGCAGCTCGACGGCGATCGACACACAGAAATCCTGCGTGCATTTTCGAAGGCTCTCGATTGCGATGCTGCCCAGGTCGGGGTCGTCGCTCCGAACCCACTTTCCCAGCAGGCGCGCCACGTCTTCCCGATCGATGAAGGGCCGGAGCTTCTTCGCGAGGATCCGCTTCTCGGCTCCGCCGAGCGGCTCCACGCGGGGTAGCAGTGTGTCGAGTGCGTCCTCGAGCACTTCTTCGTCGCTGGTGAGAATCTGGACTGCTCGGACCCAGGTTCCGGGTGCGCCATTCACGATGTCGTCGAGACAACTGGCGAACAGGGAGAGCTGACTCGCTTGTGCGACGCCGCACGACAACGACACGACCCACGCGAGCGCGAACGCGGAAGCCAGCCCCTTCACGCGACCCTCAACATCTGCGCCAGCCACTGCCGTGCGGCGTGTGAGAGTTCGACGTCACACGGAGGGCGCCGCCGCCAGTAGCCGCCAACGAATACGGCACCGAGTGTTGGGTGTCCCGAACGCACATGGCCATTGCGCAGCTGCAACACCAGACGAGAGCGGCGGCTGTTGGTCAACAGCAATCCGAACACCAGCGCGGTCGACAGGAAGTGCAGAGCCGCAAACTGCCACAGCGGCGCCCGGCCCCAGTTCATGGTGATCAGCGCATAGAGGGGAAGCGCGAGCGCGCACAGCGGGATCGCGAGTCCCGCCGCGGCGGCCATTCCAGCGAAGAGCACCCCGACGCTGGCGCGTGTGCCCTGTAGGAAGGTCTTGCCCGCGGAGGCAGCCAACACGGCGCGATAGACCCGCACGACTCGGGAGCGGGTGTCGCGTCGATGGACGCTGATCATCTCCCGATCGCGCACGACCTCCAGACTCGGATCTGGCATGGGGGGCGGATCCACCGAGCGGGGATGCACGGCGAAGAGCTGTCGCCACTGCCAGAAGACCAGGCCTACCACCGGAGCGAGCATCCAGAGTGCGAGCGGCCCGCTCGAAACCCCGCTGCCCGACAGCCCGGACGCGTACTCGAACACCGCTACACCGACGAATGACAGCAGTACCGTAGACAGAACGGTGGCCATCCAACGCGTGCTGCGGGTCGAACGCGGGATGATGTGGCGCGGCAGCAGGTATTCCTCGAGGAGCAGAATCGAACACACCAGCGAGTAAGCGCAGAAAAGAGAGAAGTACAGCCCGTTCGAGAACGCGCGATGCATGCTCTCGGCGAGGATGGGCGTTCCGAAGTAGAGAAGCGATGGCACCACGAGCCAGAGGCTCGCCCCCGCCATGCGACCGAAGCGACTTCCCGCTCGACCGGGTTCGTTCGATCCGCGTTCCATGAACAAATAGCCGAGCAACAGGAAGAGCGTGATTCCGATGTTGTATCGGTAAAAGCCTTCGTCGTAGTCGACGACCAGAAACGCGCCCAGGAGGCAGATTGCGATCAGGAAATGCAATGTCGTGTGAAAGCGGTAGAGCTCGAAAGCGCGCGCGAGGTTGAATACCAGGAAGAAGCCGAAGATGAGCGCGAACACCAATGCCACGTAGTGAAGAGCCGCGAAGGGATGTGAAAGGCTCATCGGGAGGCGAAGCGACTTCGAGATCCATGCGTAGAGCCACTCCTGCGCGGCGACACGGTCGGATTCTCCATCGCGCTGCACGAGGTCGTGCATCGCGTAGTAGAGTTCGTACTTGTCGCGCAAGAAACGCGCGCGGGCCGCTTGCTGCGCAACGCCGCCCTTCCCGTCGCGACTCTTGCGCTCGAGCCACCCATCCACTCGCCGGCTGGGCACCGGGAGCAGGGCTTCGACCGTGGTCTGCTGGACTTCCGGATCCGGATGATCCAGGAATGGCTCGAGCAACGCGTAGCCGTGGATTCGTCCGTATCGCCCGAGGGCCGCAACCAGCTCACGCGGTTCTGGCCACAGCAGCGTCGGCTCCAGCGCACGTACCGCAGACGGCGTGTCGAGGCGCGCCAGGGCGACCCCGGCTTCATCGCGGAGCGTCGGTGTCGCGAGAAGACTCTCGAGTAGCGGGACGACGCGCGGATCTTCGGCGGCCTGTGCATCGCTGAAATAGGCTTCGATCAAGCGCTGCTGTTCGAAGACGTTGCCGGTGGGGAAACTCGCGAGTGCTGCATCGATGCCGAGAGAGACCTCGATCCGATCGATCGCCTTCGCCGCGTACTGTTGGATTCCGCTGTCGGTGTGAGAGAGATACCGGTCGAGAATCGGAAGCGCGGCCGGATCTTTCGCATGTGCGAGACCGCGCAGAATGGCGACCGTGTAGCCGCGCCCGTCGCGCTCCGGCGAGTCGACGAGCGGAAGCTGTTCGATCAGGAATGGGTGCGCGCCCAGCTTCCCCAGATTGACATAGAAGCGCGTTGGTATCCCGGGAATGCGGGTGCGCCCCGCGTACCGCTCAGCGCGTCGTCGCTCATCGAATTCGTACCAGGCCAGCAGGTCCGGGACGACTTCTCGAACACCAATCTCTCCGATCGCGTCCAATATCGCGTCGCGTCCGACGTCGCGCACCGAATCGTCGTAGAGCTTGCGTACCAGTTTCGATGCCGCAGCTTCGTGACCGATGGCGCCGAGCGATTCGGCGATTCCGGGGTGGTACTTCCAAGCCATCGGCCGTTGATCCTCCAGCGCATCCATCAACAGCGGTGCCACCGCTTCGCCCCACGCCAGCATGCGTGTTTTCGCGAAATGATTCACGCCACGGTCGGCGTGGCACGACAAGCGCTCGAACGCCGATGCGTATGCGCGCCGTGTGAGCGGGGGCGCCGGATATCCGCGCTTTTCGGTCAGCGCCACGTCGATGACGAACCACAGGTCGGACGCGGCCTGTGGGAGCGAGCGATGTTGGTCCCAGATTCCCGCTGCACGCAGGAACGCGACGACTGCACCCGTCACGAGCAGAGTCAGAACGGCCAGGGTGATCGCTGTCCGCCTCATGTCAGATTTCTATACCCGAGCTGGCTCGCGCTCGGCGGGATTTGTTTCCAGCAGCATCCGATCCCGATAGCCAAGCGGTCGTGCGATCAAGCATGAAGGGAAGAGCTGCGTGTATTCGTTGTAGCTCGTCACACTGTTGTTGTAGTGCTCGCGCCGATCCGCGATGGACGTCTCCAGCTGACTGAGACGGGCGCTGAGCTGTTGGAAATGCGCGGACGCCTGGATCTCTGGATAGGCCTCGACGCGTGCAGACACGAGTGCAACCGCCCGGTCGAGTTCGTTGGCGGTAGCCACCCGCGCTCCGGTCTTGCCGTCGGCGGGGAGTGCGAGATAGCGGGCCCTCAGGGCCGTCACACTGTCGAGTAGCTTGGCTTCGAACTTCGCATAGCCACGACAGATTTCGACCAACGCCGGAATCTCGTCGTGACGTTGCTTCAGCAACACATCGACGTTCGCGAAACTGCGATCGCACTCGCGGGAAAGGAAGACGAGCTGATTGAATACAGAGACACAGTAGAGCGCGAGCGCAAGCGCTGCGAAGATCAACACGCCACTGGCGATCGCCGACGAGACCACGGACATGGTGCCGGTATCGGCATTTCGGAGCCGCGGCCTAACGCGGTGCGACCAGAGTGGATCGCCGCAGTGTAGCCAAAAAGCCCCGATAGGCTACGTCGTCGCCTACCGCTCGCGGGTCACGGTTTCTGTTGTGGATCGTGGGTCGCAGAAAGCATCGGCTTGCCGGCCTCGTATCGTCGCGCGGAAGACTCGAAGAGCGCTTTCGAAACGTAGGGCGCGACTTCTCGGGCGCGCACCCGGCAGAGCAGCACTTTCAGTTCCCGCGCGTCGCTGATGAGCGCGTCGTCGCCGGGTGCCATAGCGAGAAGGTCGACGACATGGAGCGCGGCCTGGGTCTGGCCCGCGTCGGCGAGTTGCTTGGCGTTGTCGAGCACGGCCTGTTTGTCGACGATGGCATCGGCGACGGCCCGCGCGGCGTCGGTTGGCAACAACGGATGCAGCGAAGTCGGATTGCGATCCGCCCACCATCCGTTCTGTTCGCGATAGATGTCGCGAATGATGTACTCGGCCGCTCCGTAGATCGGCTGCATGTAGGGATGATCGAAGAGTCGCTTGGGCGGATCGATGGCGTGAACGATCTCGGTGTCGGTCATGCCAGCATTCATCCGCTGCGTCACCTCCTCGAGCAGCCATCGCAACGCGCCGGCCATGGTCATGAGCTGGGTCTCGATTGCGGCGCGCGGCGCGGTTACCGGACCGAACTCCTGCACCATGTGCTCCGCGCCGAGACTCGCGAGGCTTTCGAGCGTTTCCGCCCAACGCAGTGTGAAGCGCTGCGTGCGCAACGGCGTGCCGATATTGGGAATCGAAGCACCCGGCACGGCCGCGCTGCCATAGAGCACCTTTGCATCCGGCACCCAGAGTGCCAGCGTGTCATCGGTCTCGGATGGCGCCCAGAGCAACTCGACTCTTCGCTCCGACCCTTCGATCGCCATCCGCTCGCTGAAGACTTCGGTCGGATCCGACATGACCGGATCGAGCGGCACCGGGAACTGCGGAAACTGCATCTGATTGAGCTTCTGCTGCAGCCCATTGGTCACGCGATACCGCGCATATCGAATGGGCAGATTCTCCTGCGCAATCAACCGGGGCCGCGGATCACCCCGACCTTCGTTGTGTTCGAGCCATTGCGGAATCCCGGCGTTGTATCCGCCGTGACCGTGCGAATAGCAGATGGCCTTGACCGGCTTGTCGCTGAATTCGCGCAGCGTTTCGATCATGGCGCGGGTCACGGGACCGCCGGGCCCGCTGTCGACCAGTACGATTCCGTCACCGACATCAACGGAAAGGCAATTGCCCTGCCCAGGGAGAATGTGGATGCCTTGCGTGACCTCCTTGACCCCCTCGGTACCACCCAACATGTTGGCAACCTGGAAACGCTTCTTTTTGTCAGCCATGAACTCCTTCTCCACCCTTCGCCGCTGCGATACTCCACCCGGCCGCGCGACGAACGAAATCCGACCCGAACCCGCTGCAGCAAGTTCCGAACTTCCGTTGTCCTAAAGCCGGGCCGACGACGCTGCGAGTGCGTGCGCGGGCCCGACGCAGAACTCAGACAGAACAGGGTTCCCGCGACCGCAACTCGGGAATTCCATCCACTCTACACGATGCGTCCGGTGAGCGGGTGAAGGCAGTCGGAACACCGGGAGATCGGAATTCGTCCGGTCCGATCTTCCGGACTTCCGGCGGGTTGCGGCGCCGATCGGGACGCTTCGCGGTGAGAAGCGCAATTCGAACGGTTCGATGGACTGGGTATCGGAGCCCGCCGATCCCGTGTCAGCCAGCGAGTTCGCTTTCGATCGCGCCGCGAAGAGCCGCGAGACAGGCTGAGCGCAACTTCAGCTTCGTGGCGGCGTGGGCCGCGTAGTCGATCGATGTCAGTGCCTCAGCGACTTCTCGACTCCGTTGCGGCAATCGATTCGGATCCACCACCTCGTCGAGGAACCCGGCGACGACCGCCTCTTCGGGGCCGTACATGTCGCCTGTCACCGCGCGGTGGAAGTAGGCGGGCGCGAGCCGCTGACGCGCGATCTCGATGGCAAACAGGGGCAACGTCATCCCGATCGCGACTTCGTTCATGCCGATCCGAAAATCACCCGCGCACCCAAGGCGACGGTCAGCCGAGAGCATCAAGAACGCGCCCATCGGGAACGCATGCCCGCTACAGGCAGTCACCACCGGGAACGGAAACGACAAGATGCGCTCGGCAAGCGTGGCTCCCAGCCGCAGCATCGTGAGCGTCGGCTCGCGCCCCTGCGGGAAGACCGTCATGTCGAAACCCGCGGAGAAGATGCCCTTTCGGCCGCTGAGGAGCACGACGCCAGCGTCGGCCTCGGCGCGATCGAAACACGCATGAAGTTCCTCCAGCATCGGAATCGACAGCGCGTTCGCTTTGCCATCGTCCATCTCGAACTCGGCGATTCCGTTCGCAAACGCATAGGTCACCAGGGGGGTCATGGGTGGTCTCCTTTTTTCCGACATCGGTTCCGTACTAGACCGATCGTCATAATCTGGATATGATATAGACCAATCGTCATAATCTTCAAGTCCCCCCGGAGAACGCCGTGGCCAACGCCGCCAAGCACAAGCACAACCTGGTCCGATCTGCGGTCCGGCTGTTTCGCCGACAGGGTTATTCCGCAACCGGCGTACAACAGATCCTGGAGCTGAGCGCGGCACCCAAGGGATCGCTGTATCACTACTTTCCAGACGGAAAAGAAGCCATCGGAGAAGCAGCGGTCGAACTTGCCGGAGCCATGGTCGCCGACACGCTCGAACAGCTGGCAGCGAAACACGGGTCGCCGTCGGCGTTCCTGGCCGCGTATTTCAAACAGTACGCAGACTGGATGGAAGAATCGGATTTCCAGTCGGGATGCCCGATCGCGACGACGCTCCTCGAAACGGCCCCGCTTTCCGAACCGATCACAGCTGCCGGCGTGGCCGCAGTCGACTCCTGGATCGAGATCATCGCATCGGTTTTCAAGAGGTCGGGCATCGAGACCCGCATGGCGAGACAGCGTGCGGAGCTGGTGATCGCATCGCTCGAGGGCTCACTGATCCTCTCGCGCATTCGCCGATCGAAGACTCCAATCCTGAATGTGGGGCGCGCGCTCTCGAAGCTCGTCGACTGAGGTCCGAAGCCGTGGGGCGGAGAGTCAGATGTGGGTCAGGCGTACGGATCGATGGACATCGCGGCGCGCGACGGATGATGCGTCACAAATCGCTCGTGCAAACTCCCGGGAGCGGGTGGCCAACGCTTGCCATCGCGGCATCATTGGATCGGGGAGGGTCAGTGAGCGAGCTGAATTTCGGGCGGCTGCTGCGCCGCGGGAAACTACGCCGGGCAACCGGCCGTGAAGGACCTGGCGGGCGGACACGAGGCCAGCTTCGCAGAGCATCTCAACCGCGTGCGCCGCCTCTGCGCCGCGCTCGCAAAGCTGGGCGTGACTCCCGCCGATCGAGTCGGTGTTCTGGCGAGCAACAGCCACGCATACATCGAACTGTGGCAAGCGTGTCTGGCTGGAGCCGGCATCATCAACCCGCTGAACACACGCCTGGCGCCGGACGAGATCGCAACCATCATGAACGACTCGGGCACGGAGGTGCTCTTCGTCGACGCGACCCATGCCTCGGCGATCGACGAGATCCGTCCTCGCCTGACCAGCCTGCGAACCGTGGTGCTGATCGGTGAGGGCGACGTCCCGCACGATGCGGCCTATGAGAATCTTCTCGCGGAGTCCCCGAATTCGGAGCTTCCCCCCGAGCCTGCGCCGAATGCCCCCGCCGTCTTGATGTACACCGGAGTGACCACGGGTCTGCCCAAGGGTGTCGCCGCGATCCGAGATGCCCCGGGGCCGACCGGGGTGGAGACATCCTGCGGTGTCGGTCGGCCGTCCGAGTCTCGGGGTCGAGTTCGCAATCCGACACCCGGAGTCTAACGGGTGAGATCGGCGAGATCTGGCTGCGCTGTGATTCTCTGATGACCGAATATTGGAAGAAGCCCGAACAGACCTACGGCGCCGCTCCGATGCCGCCCGAGCTGCTCGCAACACTGATGGAGATCGCCCCAGAACTCGGCTTTGGGCACGAGATCGATGGGGCGTGCCCGAGGACATCGCTTCGGCGGTCGAACACCTCGAACCCGAGGAATTCAAGCTGATCATCGGGGCATTCTAGCCGCAGCCATTTCTCGCTGACACAATCGTGTGATAGTGTCGTTTCTGCACCCATCGTCGCGAAGTCGAATACACCGTAGATCGGCAACGCAGCCGAGATCGTCACGCTCGGGTCGTCCGCGAGCGCAATCGCGGCTGCCGCAGACAGGTTGCCGCACGCCGAATCGCCGCCGACGGCGAGGCGCGTCGCGTCGGGGGCGGTGGAATCAATGGAGTCACCCGATCGAGTAACTCGCCGCGCTCCATCAAGATGTGGGTCGTGCCGTCGCGCCATTGGGTCTTGAGCTTGTAGGGCGCTCCGCCATACACGCTATCGAGTGCGATGCTGCTAAAATGTGGATTCGTGTTGAGAGAGGAGCCGAATCGCTGGATCGCACGCGGGCGCGGCGGCGCTGGTCGGCGAAGAGTGCACGCATGAAGGCACGCAGCACCTGCTGTCGTGCCGAAGGGGATAGACGGGAGCGTCGCTAGCCTCCTCACGCGAACATCAGCAATGCGCTATTATTGATACATGTATAAATAATGTCCTA
>JAQBGU010000171.1:0-2656 GCA_032128375.1 Deltaproteobacteria bacterium
GGGCATGTTCGGAGGGATCGACAAGGATGGGCTGCTGGGCGTCACCCTCGTCTCGCTCGTGAACCGGCGCGTGGCCAGTTTGAACGGGTGCGTGTTCTGACAGGACATCAATGCTGCCGTGAGCAGCATGAAGGGGGTGTCGCACGAGAAAATTCTCGCGCTGGGCCAGTATCGAACGAGCGGTCTCTACTCGGATGCGGAGAAAGTCGCTCTCGAGTACGCGGACTGCATCACCCTATCTAGCGAGGACGTTTCAGACGAACTATTCGCTCGGCTGCGTGAACATTATCTTGACGACGCCATCATCGAGCTCACCGCTGCAATCGCCTGGGAAAACGCCTCGAGCAAGTTCAACCGGGCTCTTCGCGTCGAATCGCAGCAGCTGTGGCGCCCGCCTGGCGATCAGAATTCGGGCTGAGAGCTGCCCGCCGATCCGGACGCCCAGTTGAATTGGGAAGTCGGGGGCGACTCACGCTCCCGCAGCCGGGCAGCCGTCAGCTGCGACTTGCGATGTACTTCGCGTAGCCATCCGCGATCTTCCGCAGCTCGGGGTCTTTTTTGAACATCGGCTCGAATTTCTCTCGGGCCCGTTCACGCTTCGCGGGAATGTATTCGGTCGGCCAGAAACCCTCGTGCGGTTCATACATCTGCAGCACATTGCGGGCGACGGTGGCCTTGTGGACCTCGTCGACGCCATCGGCGATTCCCATCGTGGGCGCACTGGCGTACATGGCCTGGATCGGCGTGAGGTTCGTCGTGCCGAGCGAGCCGAGGATGTGTAGCGCGTTGAAGGACACCTCGCGGAGCACCTTGGCCATCGAGTACTTCACGGCCGCGATATCGGTGCGGGTTTCGCGGATGCTCGAGTTGTCGATTTTCCAGGCCGTCTCCAGCACGAACAGGCGGAGCATGCGGATCGACGCATAGGAGTCGGCGATTTTTTCCTGCACCATCTGGTGTTCGCTGATGATCTTGCCGTGCGACTCGCGGCTCAGCGCCCGCTCGCACATCATGTCGAACGCCAGCTTGCACTGCGCGATGGTCCGCATGGCATGGTGAATCCTGCCGCCTCCGAGCCGACGCTGTGCGAGAACGCGTCGCCGTCTTCGGGGCCGAGGAGGTGGTCGCCGGGAACCACCACATCGTTGTACTTGATGTGATTGTGCGATCGCGGCTCCGGCAGGATCTCGACACCAGGCGTGTCGCGCGGCACGACGAACATGCCGTTGGTGCACATCACGAACAGGATGTCCGCTGCGCGACCTGCGCTCGTGAACCACTTCTCGCCGTTGATCACCCAGTTGTCGCCGACGCGCAGCGCGTGCGTCTTGAAAAGCCGTGGGTCGGAACCGCCCTGGGGTTCGGTCATGGAATAGGCGGACCAGATTTCCTGCCGCAGCATCGGCTCGAGCCAGCGCTTCTTCTGCTCGTCGGTGCCGTAGGCGGCGAGCATTTCCATGTTGCCGGTGTCGGGTGCGGCCGCTCCGAAGATCTGCGGCGCCGAGCCGTAGCGGCCGAGAATTTCGTTGAGCAGGCCCAGCTTGAGCTGACCGTAGCCGGGTCCGCCCAATTCCTTATCGAGAAAGATCGCCCAGAGCCCCTGTTCCTTGACCTGGTCTTGCAGCGGTTTCACGAGCGCCTTGATCTTCGGGTCCCGAGACCGCACCGCGTACGGGAAGATCAGGTCGAGGGGCTCGACCTCATTGCGACAGAACTCGTCGACCCAATCGAGTTTCTTCTGGAAGTCCGGTTCCGTGGAGAAGTCCCAGCCCATCTATTCGCCTTTCTCGCCGTTTGGTTGCCACCGGCGGTCGTTTTCTGTGATCGTTTTTCTGTGATCGTTTTCTGTGATCGTTTTCTGTGATCAAAGGGTGAATGCATGACGCCTCGCGACCGGCGAGGGCTGCATCGGCCATGTGGCCGCAGATTCTGGCCGAACTCGCGGCTGGTGTCCAGCACTGGACTCTTCGCTCGGGCTCAGTGGATCGGCGGCGACTCTCACGGATCGCCGCAATCTGCGGGGAATGATCTCGGGCAAGACGCAACGAGATGGCGGGACGACACTGGCAGCTGATCACGAACGAGTTCCGCAGCCGGTGCGTCCCCCGTCCCTCCAGCTCACGAAGCGCTTCTTTCGACTCTTGCCGAGACGAACATTGCCGTCGTGGCCTTCTCGACGGTCGCGGGTATTCTCCGAACCGAATCTCTGGACGATGAGATTCGACTGATTACGCTCCGTTACGTCGCCGAGCTTGGGCTGCTGACCGCGGTCATGTGTGTGTTTCCGTTGGTCGTCTACGCGTTCGACACTTCGGTTGATTCTACCTGGCGATTTTCGAGCGGTGCGCCGGGTCTCGCGTAAGATCGCCAGCATCGCGAACTCTCTTCGCAAGAGGGGCTCTGCCAGCGGGCTGGTTCGTCGATACGGGTTCACGGCGGCCAGGGTTTTCTTCATCGTGTTGGCCAACTTCGTTCTCGTCGCCATCAACGTCGCGATTCCCCGTTTTTTCCGGCGCCCGATACGGGGCGTTGATGCTGATCTGCCTCACTCGAGCCCGAGCCGGAATCGGGTTCATCTTTGCTGCCTTTGATATCGGACGAGCCAAGGCCGCCGAGCTAGCCCTTCGGCAGAGTTGATTGATCTGCGACGGGTCGG
>JAQBGU010000172.1:0-17253 GCA_032128375.1 Deltaproteobacteria bacterium
CGCCGTGACGGGAAGGATCTCACGGTCGAAGCGCTTCTCCCGAACGGCACGGGCGGCGTTTTGCTGGGAGGCGAGACCGAAGGCGTCCACGTCCTCGCGCGAGATGCCCCGCTTCGACGCGATGCGCTCGGCGGCGCCGAACTGGTCGGGCATATCGTAGGGGAACACGGGGGGACGCGCGCTGCCGGGGCCATTGATGCTCTCAGCGCCGAGCCCGACACGGCTCATCGCCTCGATTCCACACGCGATCCCCACATCGATCATGCCTGCCGACATCACGCCGTGAATCATGTTGTTGGCCTGCTGCGACGAACCGCACTGGCAATCGATCGTCGTACCCGCCGTCTCGTACGGCAGACCTGCGGCCAGCCAGGCATTGCGCGTGATATTGAACGACTGCTCGCCGGCTTTCGTCACACATCCGCCAATCACCTGCTCGATCTCGCTCGGATCGATTCCCGCTTTTTCGATCAACCCCTTCACCGAAAGACTCAACAGTTCCGTCGCATGGAAACCCGACATGTTTCCGTTGCGCTTCCCGATCGGCGTTCGGACGGCTTCGACGATGACAGGCTTCGATGACATGCAGGTCTCCTCGGTTGGGATGGCGGTCGTCTAGGGTGGATCGAAAGGCGGTTCCAATCGCGAACGGCAGAGGTTACCCGAAGATCTCTGCGCGGCGTATACTGGCTCTCCGTTTTCGATGCCCGGGTTATCGAAGCCCAGGTTCTCGAAGCACGACGCCCCGAGGCTTTCGAACTCGTCTGATCCCGATCAAGGAGCGCAGCCATGGGCGATTCCCCGACTTTCGACCCGGACCAGAGTTGGGGGGCGCTCGAGCGCCGGATGGAGACCGAACAGGATCCGCGCCGAAAGCTGCTGCTGACCCAGGTGCGCGACCACATGCGCACCGAGATCACCGGCCAGCTCGATGGCCTGATGGCGACGCTGATCGGCGAGCCCGAGTATCACTTTCGCGGGCTAGGCTTCGACATGGGACCGAAAGGTCAATCCAACGTCTTCACCTTCTACAAGGACATGATCGCCGGCGGCGGCAACCGCTTTCAATTCGACATCCAGCGCATCGTGGTCGACGAGAACACAGTCGTAACCGAGGGGTTCATGCGATCGCTCGCGGGTGGAGCAGACCTGATCGCAAGTGGTGTGAGCGAAGTAAGGGGCGAGCCGATTGATGCCGGTGCACGCTACGTCTCGGAGAACCTGATCCTGACCGTCTGGCCGGCTGACGCCGACGGAAGACTGGTGGGAGAAGATATCTGGTTCGGCAGTACGCCGAACCAGAATTGGAGTCGTCTGTAGTTTGGGTCGCAGTCAGTTTGGGTCGCAGTCAGTTTGGGCCGCAGTCAGTTCAGGTCGCAGTCGTCGGGCGCATGCTGGCTGGCTGGTATTACCGAGAGCGGCGAAGAGCCGCTATTCGCTCCGCAACATGTTTTCCAGCAGCTTCGCTGTTTCGGGGTCGGCGTCACCCGCTCCAACGCCGATTCCGATACTGGCGGTCATGCCGCCGTCGATCGGGTACGCGGCCCCGGTGATGAACGCCGACTGATCGCTCGCGAGGAACGCGACGAGCGCTGCGACTTCGGGCGCTTCACCGACACGGCCGAGCAGATGCCCCTTCGCGAGAATGCCCTGCGTGATCTGCTTGACGCCGTGGACCGGTCCGAGCAGCGGTGTGTCGATTACACCGGGACACACCGCGTTGACGCGAATCTGGTGCTCCGCGAACTCGCTCGCCGCGGCCTTCATCAGTCCGACGACTCCGTGTTTGGTCGCGTAGTAGGACGGCATCCCCGCGCCACCCCGCAAGCCAGCGACCGACGCGGTCACCACGATCGAACCGCCACCGGCTGCGATCATCGCCGGCGCGACCGCGCGCATACCGAAGAAGACACCGGACAGGTTGACGGCAAGCACCTTGTTCCAGGTTTCGATGTCGCCGTCGAGGATCGACGATCCCACTGCGATTCCGGCATTCAGATGCGCGACATCGACTCCACCGAAGCGCTCGATGGCGGCCGCCACCATGGCATCGTTGGCGTCGGCCGACGTGACGTCGGTGCTGACCGCGAACGCTTCACCACCGGCCTCGTCGATTTCCTTCGCAACCGATTCTGCCGCCTCGCCATTGACGTCTGCCACGCAGACGCGCGCCCCTTCGGCCGCAAATTTCTTCGCGGTCGCCCGCCCGATTCCCGACCCGCCACCGGTCACAACCGCACGCCGTCCCTCAAGCATCGCCATAGCCTGGTTCTCCATTGAAAGTCGCACGGAGCATAGCCGCTGCCCGGAACGCGCTGCCCCCGGCTGGCGCGCAACAGCCAGCCGGTGGGCACAGACAGGCGGGTCGCGATTTACCGGGCAGTCGGGCATGGTTTGGGGATGGCGTTATTGGTCGGTGAGATGCTTCGGCGAAATGCCCTGATCTGTCCGGATCGGATCGCCGCTTCGCTCGGGGAGGCTTCGATCAGCCATCGCGCGCTCGACCGAGCCGGCAACGGATTGGCCATGGCGCTTCGAGAGCTCTCGATCGAACGCGGGAGTCTAGTGGTTTGCTGGGCGGATACGGGCCTCGAAGTGCTCCCGCTGTTTTCCGCATTGGCGAAATTGGGAGCGGTATTTGCGCCGTTGAATGCGCGATTGGGCATCGACGAAGCAACCGACGTGATCCGGTTTGCAAGTCCGGCTCTGCTCGTCGCCGACACGAAGCACACAGATGCTGCAGAAATCGTCGCGAAAGCCGCAAGTGTTCCGATGCTCGGTCGCATCGGCGGCGAGCCGGGGCCTGGCATCGACATGAGCCCGACGTCCGCCTCGCCGACCGACACACCGGTCGTCGAGCGCGCGCTCGTCGAGACCGACCCGCACGTGGTCTTCTTTACCAGCGGCAGCAGCGGGCGCCCCAAAGGCGTCGTGCTGTCACATCGGGCCAATTACCTGCGTTCCTTTCAGGGCGTCTTTCGCGACGACCCCGAACGGACGGTCTGCATGTTCCCACTGTTCCACATGGCCGCGTTCACATTGGCGATGGCGGCCTGGCAAACGCGCGGTCAGATTCACTTCGTTCACAACGCCACAGCACAGGAGCTGCTCGGCACCGTCGAACGACGCGCCGCGAACCGGCTGTACTGCATTCCGGCCGTCTGGGCGCGCATCCTCGAAGTCGACCCGAACCGCTTCGATACCTCGACGCTGCGCGAAGTCGATACTGGAACCTCCGCTACTCCGCCTGAGCTCATCACCGCGCTCCGGGAGCGTTTCCCTAACACGGTTACGCGTATCTACTACGGGTCCACCGAATGCGGGCTGGCCACCGCATTACCGGACATCGATACCGCGCGAAAGCCGGGTAGCGTCGGAATCCCTGCTGCGGGAGTCGACGTGAAACTCAGCGAGGTCGGCGAAATCTGCGTCCGCAGCGACTACCTGATGGACGCATACTTCGAAGCGCCGACTGCGAGCGCGGAGGCGCTGCGAGACGGCTGGTACCACACCGGCGATCTCGGAGCCTTCGACGATGAAGGCTACCTGTCTGTGGTCGGGCGGCTGCGCGACATCATTCGAACCGGCGGCGAAAGCGTCGCTCCATCGGAAGTCGAAGCCGCGCTCGTCGACCATCCGGCCATCGAAGAAGTCGCCGTGGTCGGGATCCCAGACCCGCAGTGGGGCGAAGTCGTCTGTGCGGTGGTTGTGCTGCGCGAGAACCAATCGCTCTCGCTGGCGGACGTGCAGTCGCACTGCGATGGCCGACTGGCTGGCTTCAAGAGACCGCGTCGGCTCGAGTGTGTCGATGCTTTCCCGCGCACCGCTGCGACCCAGCAGGTTCAGCGTACGCTGCTCGTCGAGCGCATCCTGGCCCAACGCGTGGCCAATTGACTCGTGTGACCCGGCGGCTGAACACGAAGACCGCGGCATTCGGGATCGCGACCGCGTTGATCGGATTGATCGGTATCGAGTTCTCCGTGCGCGTCGTGTTTTCCATCGCGACCGGAGAATCGAAACTCGGCTACGGCCTCGATTCGGGCGAACCCGACCAGAAGCCGGGGATGCTCTTCCCGAACAGAACCGACTCGACTCGCTGGCATACCGTGCTGAGTGCGGACGACAGCGAGAAAACCTTCCTCACGCACGAAACCGGCAGCTACTCGAAATACCAGCCGCACCAGTACAAACGCAATCGCGACGAGTACGGCCATCTCAGCGATATTCACATCAACAATCTGGGCTTTCGCGGGCCCGACGTCGCGACCGAAAAATCGCCTGGCACTTTCCGGGTGCTCGTCTTGGGTGCGTCGTCGACGTTCGGCTACCGCAACCGAGACGCCGAGACCTATCCCTACTATCTGGAGCAGACCCTCAACGAACGCCTCCGAAACCGACATCGCGACCGGCCGGAATGTTGCAAAGCGGTCGATTCGTTCGAAGTCCTGAACCTGGGAATTCCGCACCTCAACACCGCCAACAT
Organism: Deltaproteobacteria bacterium; assembly: GCA_032128375.1. Lineage (GTDB taxonomy): Bacteria > Myxococcota_A > UBA9160 > UBA9160 > SMWR01 > JAJDAM01. Next base: position 4,484 of record JAQBGU010000172.1, read on the forward strand.
TCACTCACTGTTGGTCGCCGAAGGTCTCAGCCTCGACCCGGACCTCGTGACGTTCTACGAAGGTGCCAACGAAACGCGCCAAATCGAAGCCAGTTGGATGCAGCGGGGGCTGTCCGCCTTGGGCGATCGGCTGCTCGTTGCGCGCTTTGTCCGCTCGATGCTGCGTTCGTACCTGTCCTCGTTCGACGCCGAAGAACTCGAGCACCACGCTTCGGGCCTGAGCCATACCTTTCTGAATCACCTGTCGGCGATCGCTGACGCAACCGATGCCAGTAACGTTCACCTCTTGATCGCGTCGCAGCAGGCCAAATCGTTCCTGATCCCGAACGCCGAGATGGGTGCATTCAGCTATGCCGACGAGGTGAGCCTGGTCCGCGACAAGCTCAGCAACGAGGGGAGAATTTCGTTGAAGGAGATGATTTTTCTGATGCACGCTGGGCTGATGCGCGATCTGCGCGAATGGACCGCCACGCGTGAGGCACTGCACGATAGCCGTGTCGCATTCGTCGACGTCGCACACAGCTTCGATTCGCTGGGCAAGCGCGACCAGTTACTGAGTTGGGTCCACCTGACCGCCGAAGCCAACCGAATTGTCGCGTCCGAATTCGCAGGTCCCATATTCGACCGCGCCTGCGGCGAATGGCGGGGAGCACCTGACAGCCAGGCACCATGATGCGCCGCCCAATGCGACGAGGCGGCGCCGAAACAGCCCGATCGGTGTACTCTGCGGGTTCGACATGGCCGACCCCAACGATCCGCTCGATCAGCTGGCCGCGTGGCGCGCTGCTGGACGCGACACCGCGCTTGCGACCGTGGTACGGACGTGGGGCTCGTCGCCGCGGCCGGTGGGCAGCCTGCTGGCGATCAGCGACCGAGGTGAAATGGCAGGCTCGGTGTCGGGTGGCTGCGTGGAAGCTGCGGTTGTCGAGGCAGCGGTGCGCGTGATGCGCGACGGTGCGCCACAGCTGCTCGAATTCGGTGTCAGCGACGAATCCGCCTGGTCGGTAGGTCTGACCTGTGGCGGCCAACTCGAAGTATTCGTCGAGAAGGTGGAATGAAGGCTACGACGCTCGAAGCCCTGCGCGCTGCGCGCGCGGCGAAGAAGCTCACAGCGCTCGTCACGGATCTCGAGACCGGGTCGGAGACGCTCTTCATTGATGGTGAGGTGGCCGACGATTTCGCCATCAGCGACAGCCTCGCGGCCGCAGTGAGGGAAGCCTCGCGGAAGGACGCGAGCCAGGTCATCGAAGACGATTCGCGCCGCCTGTTCATCCGCGTCTTCAGTCCGCCGCAGCGCTTACTCATCATCGGGGCGGTCCACATCGCGCAAGCGCTTTCGGCGATGGCGCGCGAGGCCGGCTACGCGGTCACGCTGATCGATCCGCGCGACACCTGGGCCACTCCGGCGCGCTTCCCGGAGATCGAGATCGACCGCCGCTGGCCCGACGAAGCCATGGCTGAGCTGGCCATCGACCGGCGAACCGCACTCGTCGCGCTCAGCCACGACCCGAAACTCGACGAGCCCGCGCTCGGCGCTGCGCTTGCGTCCGAAGCGTTCTACATCGGAGCCCTCGGTAGCCGGCGTACACATGCGCGACGTATCGACCGGCTGCGCGCAGCCGGCTTCGACGACGAACAGCTGGCACGCATCCGAGGCCCCGTCGGGCTCGACATCGGCGCCGTGTCACCCGCCGAAATCGCGGTCTCGATCCTCGCTGAAATCACGCAGCAGTTACGGGCACCCACAGCGCGCTGACCCGCTGAGCACGCATATCGAGGAGACCCATGATCGAGACCGAAGCCTTCGGAAACACCGGACACAACAGCACGCGCGTCATCTTCGGCGCGGCAGCCTTGGGAGCGATGCGACAGGAGCGGGCCGATGCCGTGCTCGAGACGCTGCTCGAGTTCGGCATCAACCATCTCGACTGCGCGGCCTCGTACGGCGACGCGGAGCTGCGCCTCGCCCCCTGGATGCCCGAGCACCGGGACCGCTTCTTTCTGGCGACCAAGACAGCCGAGCGCTCGGGCTCGGGCGCGCGCGACAGCCTCGAGCGCTCGCTCGAACGCATGGGTGTGGAGCAGCTAGACCTGATCCAACTTCACAACCTCACCGACGAGGCGGGCTGGCAGTCTGCCTTCTCGACCGGCGGTGCGGTAGAGGCATTGGCCGAAGCGCGCGCCCAGGGGCGGGTCCGGTTCATTGGCGTCACCGGGCACGGCACACGCGTGGCGGCCATGCACCTGCGCAGCCTCGAGCGTTTCCCGTTCGATTCGGTACTGCTGCCGTACAACTTCTCGATGATGAACCAACCCCAGTACGCGGCGGATGCCGAAGCACTCATCGCCGTCTGTCGGGAGCGTCGAGTCGCGGTGCAGACCATCAAGTCGATCGCGCGCCGACGCTGGCAACCTGACGATTCGTCGCCGCGCTACAGTTGGTACGAACCACTGCGCGACCCAGCAGCCCTCCGCCGTGCGGTGCACTTCGTACTGCGCCGGCCGGGCCTGTTCCTGAATACCTCGAGCGACGCAACGCTGTTGCGCATGGTTCTGGAGATCGCCGCGGACGCTGAGACAGAAGATCGAGACGCTCAGGCATTCGCGGCCGAGCTAGACGCGGACGTGGCGCAGCAAGGCATCCAACCACTGTTTGTTCCGGGGGGCCCACAAGGGATCTGACCGGACGGGCATTGGCCCGGGAAAAAGACTCTGAACCCGAATGACCCCAAACCTGGAGAAAACCGTCTTGAGTGCAAATGAATACAGCGTGACCGAACAGAGTGCGCTTGCAGGCTGGGACGAAGAGGCCGACGTTGTGATCGTCGGTATGGGGTCGGCCGGAAGTTGCGCCGCGATCGAGGCCGCAGATGCCGGCGCGTCGGTGCTCGTACTCGAGCGCGCGAGCGGGGCGGGAGGGCTGACAGCCTCGGCCGCCGGGCACCTGTATTTGGGCGGCGGCACCCGCGTCCAAAAGGCGGTTGGCGTCGAGGATTCCGTCGAAGACATGTTCACCTACCTGCTCGAAAACACGCCCGAACCCGACGAGGCAAAAATTCGCGCGTACTGCGATGAAAGTGTCGAGCACTTCGACTGGCTCGTGGCACACGGCGTTCCGTTCGAGGACAGCTATCACCGCGAGAAGAACGTCGTGCAGATGACAACGGAGTGCCTGATCGAATCGGGCAACGAGGCTGCCTGGCCGTTCAACCAGAACTCGAAGCCGGCACCACGCGGCCACAAGGTGGCAATGGAGGGCGAAGCCGGCGGAGCGAAGCTGATCGAGATGCTCGTAGCGAGTGCCGAGAAAAGCGGCGTGACGGTTCAATACGACGTGCGTGTGACACAGCTGGTCCGCAACGGCGACCGCATCGTCGGCGCCGTCTACCGAACGACCCAGGGCGAGCGGACTGCCCGGGCCCGCAAGGCAGTGATTCTCGCGGCCGGCCAGTTCGGGATGAATACCGAAATGATCAACGCTCACTGTCCGCGTCTGGCCGATGACCGCGTCGAAAAACAGGGCGGTACGTTCGACGACGGTGCAGGACATCAACTGGGCGAAGCTGCAGGCGGCGTCTGCGACCATATGGACGGCGCGCTGTTGACCTCGCCCTTCTATCCCCCGGAACAACTTCTGTTCGGAATTCTGGTCGACAAGAACGGCAACCGCTTTGTCAACGAAGACTCCTACCATTCGAAGACCAGCATTCGCTGCACCGAGCAGACCGATGGCATCGCATACCTGATCGCCGACGATTCATTCTACGCGTACCCGCTGTTCCAATGGCAGCCACTCATCGACGCTTGGGAGAACCTCGCGGACATGGAACGCGACCTGGGTATGCCGACCGGAGCCTTGCAGAAGACGATCGCCGACTACAACCGCTACGCCGAACAGGGCGAGGATCCGGAATTCCACAAGACCGCGAAGTGGATGAAGCCGCTCGCAAGCCCGCCGTATGCGGCGCTCGATCTCTCGCTCGGCAAGGCCCACTACGTGGGCTTCCCGCTCGGGGGGCTCCGCGTCACGCTCGATGCCCAGGTCGTCCGAAGCGACGGCAGCGTGGTCGCCGGCTTGTACGCGGTGGGCGGATGCGCGTCGAACATTGCGCAAGATGGGCTCGGATATTCGAGCGGCACCTGCATCGGCGAAGGGACATTCTTTGGTCGGAGGGCCGGTCGCCACGTCGCAGCGAGTTAGGCGAGGCCCAGGCGTATCCACCCGTTAGCGGAGTGACCTGTTTCGCATCGGGGCGACGGCGCTTGTGGAACTTCGATCCCCATGAGGTCTGTGCAATTCACACAGTAGAATTGCCTGTTGCCGCTTCATCGACTCCGCCGAGTGTCGCCTCGAATTTGCCCACAGGGTCGCGGCTGCGCTCGGGATGCGGATAGTCCGAAGAGAACAAGAACAACTCCGGGCCGGCGCTGTCGATCAGCCAGCCGACATCGTCTCCCGCCAGTGGCTGTATTGGATCCGAGCGACATTGCATCACTGACCCAAAGCGACTCTACTCTGGCCCAAAGCGACTCTACTCTGGATAGCTCGTACGTTCAGCCGCGCCGTTCATCGCAAGTGCTACGGTGCCGACAATGGCCCGAAAAATGCCGCGCAATCGCCGGCCTCGCAGCTGGTTGCGCCGCACCGCTGCCATCGCGCTGATCATCAGCCTTGCCGCAGTCGCATGCACGGCGGCCCCGATCGCGCTGATGCGCGTCGTAGACCCGTTGACCAGCGCGTTCATGATCGAAAGTCACTTTGCAGACCCGGCAAGCGGAAAACCCTGTGACGGCGTGGAATACCAGTGGGTCGATCTCGATGCGATGTCGGCGCATTTGCCGTTGGCGATCCTGGTCGCTGAAGACCAACGCTTCTTCCAGCATGCGGGATTCGACTTCGACGAGATCACGAGCGCGCTGGCAGATCGGATCGAAGGCGGGCGGCTGCGCGGTGCCAGCACGCTGTCGCAACAGGTCGCGAAGAATCTTTTCCTGTGGCCCGGTCGCAGCCTCGCGCGCAAAGCGCTCGAAGCCTGGTTCACCAGCTGGCTCGAATGGCTGTGGCCCAAGCGGCGCATACTAGAGGTGCATTTGAATATCGCACAATTCGGCCCATGCGTTTTTGGCGCAGAAGCCGCCAGCTTCCGCTACTTCGCGACCGATGCCGCATCTCTGTTCGCGAGCCAAGCGGCGCTGCTGGCTGCGGTGCTCCCGAACCCGAGCCAGATCAGAGCGTACGATCCCGGCCCTTATGCCCGGAAACGTCAACACGAAATCCTGAAATTGATGACCCAGCACCAGACACGCGTGCTTGGCACTCTCGTGCGTCAGCTCCGCCAGTCGAGACACTGAAAGCGGGGCATCGCATGATCAGAAACGAATCGGAAACGAAGCAAATCCCTGCACGAAGTCGGTCACCAACCGTTCGGCGCTCCTCGATGTGATAGCAGGGTGCTGCTTCGCGGAGCTTCGCGTAAACCGGAAGCGGATCCCGCATGACCTCCTGCGAGAAGGGGTTGTAGGAGAGAGACTCCTGGGGGGACCCGCACTGGCTGGGGGTCATGGTGATTAAGAACGAGACGTATAGTATCGTAATAGGCACAGATCAAGAATCCGCCCCCGGGGCGCAAGATCCGCACAATGAGCCCACTTCTGGCGTTGTGATGAGGCCCGGCGGGCGGTTCTCGCCCCGAAGCTCGAACAAGGCGGTCGCTGACCCCGCCCAGCGAGGAGCCCGCATGCCACTTCTCAACCCGAGTCGCTCGAACGCCGGCGGCGCTCGGTGAGCAACAACGACACAAACGGCACGAGCGCCGGTCGTCCCCGCAGCGAAGAGGCCCACAAGTCGATTCTGAATGCGACGCTCGAAATGCTGGGCGAGGTCGGGTTTTCGGCGTTGACGGTCGAGGGCGTAGCTACACGCGCGCGTGTGGGGAAGGCGACGATCTATCGGCGCTGGCCGTCGAAGTTGCCGCTGGTCGTCGAGGCATTCGGGCAGTTGCCCGGGCTCGAGGAAGTCGATACCGGAAATCTCGCCGAGGACCTGACCCAGATGCTGCGAAACTACCTGCAGATCTTCTACTCGACCCCGCTGGCCACCGTTCTGCCGAGCCTGGCGGGCGAGCGCGCCCACAACCCGGAGTTGTCGGAGTTGTTCGACCCGGTGTTTGCCGGGCGCAGGCAACCCTTGATTCGAGCCCTCGAGCGGGGCGTATCGCGGGGGGAGTTGGACGCGGACCTCGATCTGGAATTGGCAGCGGATCTGATCGTGGGTCCCATCGCCGTGACACTGTTTTTCAAAGGCGGACGAGTCACTCCGAAGATGGTGGGACCGGTGGTGGAACTGGCGCTACGAGGAATCGCTCCGGGTTCCTGACCGCGAAGACGACGACGCTAGCGTGGGCGATCGCGAACTGGCTCGCCCAACTCGCCGCCCCTTTCGCAAACCCGCTTTTCGCAAGCTCGCTTCCAAACCCGCAGCGTGAGCCGCTCGCGCAGACTCAATCGCGCAGCGGCCGACGCGCGTTCCACCACAGCAAGCCGATCAGCCCGCCGATACTGAGCACCGAACCGACGACTCCCGTCGCGAAGCCGGGGGTGGCATATTGCCATTGGATCTCGTGTTCGCCAGGTCCGATCGCCACCGCCATCGCGAAGCTATCTGCGCGCAATACAGGTACCGGCCGCCCATCGAGCGACGCCGTCCACCCCGGATCCCAGCTCTCGACGATGCGGACGAAGCCCGTGCGGGGCGTGGACGCTCGAATCACGATGCTGTCGGGTGACGGGCGCGAGTACTCGATCGATGGCTCGATTGTGTGCGATTCGCCAGCGGCTTGACTGCCCGCAGGCGTGTCGCGAGGTGGGTCGGCTGAGAGCATCAAGCCTGCGCCCAGGTCGAATCCATCCGCTGCCAGCCGTTCGAGCATCGCAGCCTCGTCGAGGAAAGTGACCTGTTCTTCGTCGAAAAACGCCACACGGGCGACAGGGTTCGGAACGACGTAGACCGAATACTGCTCGCGACCGTAAAGCGGCAAATCGTTGCGCTGTCGGGGGGTGACAACAAAGCGCACGCCCAGGTTCGCGAGCGCTGCCGCGGGTAGCCCCGAACCGCGCAAGTCTTGCACGTTGGTATCGGGCGGCTTCCCCGCCAGTGCGAGCAACGCCCGGTATGGACGCGCCAAGATGATGGAGTCAAAGAATCCGACGTCATCGAAGCGCCGGTTGAAATCGAGCGACAGGTTGTAATCGACCGCGATTCTCGCGGAGCCCAGCTGCTCCTCGATGATCGGAAGCGCGGCCGGCATGCTGCGCAGCGTTCGCGTGCGCGCATACACAAACGGCCGATCGTGGACGAACAGGTCGACTCCGTGGATCGCCGCGACGACGAACGCAAGCGCAACGGAAGCGGTGTGATTGCGCGGCCAGTTCGAGTGCAGCAGGGCCTGAACGCCTGCACCCATCGCAATACACAGCGAAAAAGTCGTCAGATACAACCCACGCGAAGGGCTGCGCAGATACGTCCCGGGTATCCAGTCGCCCAGGCTCGCGAAGATGGGAAGCGCGAACAGCAGCGATCCTGCACCCAACAGCGCGAGAAAGAGCGCACGACGATCCATCGCACGGCGTGCGCGCAGCCACAGTAGCGACAAGATCACCACCATCAGCCACGGAGCCACGCCGACGTAAGCAAACGTATCCCAGAAATAGCCGGTGCTCGGAAACCCCATGAAAGGCTCGACCGGGCTTCGGTGTACGGCCGAAGGCCAACCGTCGATCCACGGCGCCAGCAAGGAAGCGAGCCTCTCGTAGGGAAACGCCAGATCGTTGCTCGCCGCACCCAGCGCCAATGTCCGGGTGCTCCGACCGAGCAATTCCAACATCGGCCACCAGACGACTAACGTCGCCGCACCACCAAGCGCCATAGCGGCGATCGGACGCAGCCAATGGCGCCGCGCTGGCGGCTCACCCGCTGTTGCGCCTGTGTCATTGCCCATCCAAAACAGGTATGCGAGCGTCGTCGCCACCGCATAGGCGGGCAACTGCGGGTGGCCGGCCAGCACCGTACCGGCCGTCCCGACCGCCAGCGCGAAAAGTTCGGGCGATCGATTCCCATGGCGCAGCGAGCGCTCCGCCAACCACAACAGCATCGGAAGTGTTGGGTACGCCTCGAGCAGCGGAAGGTGCCCGACCGTGACCCGCGCTGCATAGAACCCCGCACACGCAAATGTCCATCCAGCCACTGCGGACGCGGCAGCGTGCCATCCGATGGCCCGGCCGTACAGGTAGGTGAACGTCGCCGCCAGTAACGCCGCCAGGTTGACGCCGACGGTGTAGGAGAACACGGGGTCGATCGTCAGAATCAACAAGCGAGTCGGTATCCACGGAAAGTTCTGAAGATTCGACCAGAACGGCGTCCCCAACAGTTCGCGCGGATACCAGCCCGGAAGCGATCCGGACGACCAGATTTCGCGGGCGAATTCCATCCGCCTCGAGTGAAGTGCCCAGAAATCCATTCCGTGCAAGGCGGTGTCAGCGTCCCAAAGTGAAGCCGGGAAGTACACGGCGAGTACGCCGCACGACATGGCGATAAATGCCGCCACCGACACCAGCCGGCTGTTCGGGGTCGCAACCGAATCGCGCGGCGCGGACTCAGTCATCGCTGCCGGTCCGGTTCATTCGCCAGCGGGCCGCGCGTTGTGCAGCGCTCGTGCCAGGTTCATCTTCGCAGTGTCGAACTGTGGGTCGGCACGCAACGCATCCCGGTAGGCCGCGATCGCCTGATCGAGTTCGCCGCGCTCGGCAAACAACTCACCGAGGTGGTTGTGGGACTGGGCATCGTCGGGTCGCACGGCCACCGCTCGTCGGTAGATCAGAATCGCGTCGTCGGTCCTTCCGACCGCGACCAGTGACTCGCCGAGTTTTCTCCACGCTTCTGGCTGCTTCGAACCAGCCTGGATCGCGTTCAGGTAGGACTCGACCGCGGCTTCGGTGTCTCCTCGTGCTCGCAGCGCATCGCCCAATGTGATGCGCGCGTTGCTGCGCAGGGGTTCGATCGCGATGGCCTTTTCGAGAGAAGAGATCGCCGCATCGATCCGCCCTTGATCGAGTAGCGTTGCACCGAGGTTGTTGTGGGTGCTCGCATTATCTGGTTCGCGCGCCAGCACGGACTCGTACATCTCGACAGCGGCTTCCAGTCTGCCGACGGATTTCAGAGAGTTCGCGAGGTTGATCCGCACGTTGACCGCCTCGGGGTCCGTCTCGAGTGCGATCTGGTAGTGGCGAATCGCGATGTCGTGCAGCTCGCGGGCTCGATATTCGTTGGCCAGGTTGTATCGGATCTTCGGGTTCCGCGGGATCACTTCCAGCACGCGTTCGAACAGCGAGATGCTGTTTTGCCAATACTGGGTTTGTCGATGCGCGGCCACGCCGAACGCCAACAGGCCAGCCCCTACGGCGGCGCTGATGGCTGCGATCGATCGGGCGCTTCCACTGATGCGGATGCGCGCGAATCGCTCGGCACCGGCCCACACGATTGCGATGAAAATGCCGATCGCCGGAACGTACGCATAGCGGTCTGCAAGCGCCTGGTTACCGACCTGCACGATGCCGATCGTCGGCACCAACGTCCCGACGAACCACAGCCAACCCACAGTCAGGTAACGACGCCTGGTTGCGAAAACCGACAGCGCGATCAAGAGTGCGGCTGAGCAGACGATCTGCCAGTTCTCGAGCCCCATGCCACCTGCCGCCGGAGCATACGGGTGCGGGTAGTGGATCGTCAGATCGCTCGGCCAGACGAGTTTGCCGAGATATCGCGCGTAGGCGACCGTCGCGTTTGCGAGTCGCTCTGGCCACTCGATCGCCTGGCTCGCGCGAAGGGTCGAGCGTTGCACGTAGATCGTCATCCAACTCGACGCGACACAGAGGGTCAGCAGCGGCAGCTTCTCCAGCACCAGCAATCCGATCGACCTCGGCGCGCACGCAGGCGTGGCGCAACTTTCGTCTTGTGTCCCCCACGCGATGCGACGCAGCGGCCAGTAGTCGAGCAACAAGAAGACCAGCGGGAGCGTCACCAGCATCGGCTTCGACAGCAAACCCGCGGCCAGCAGCAGTGCGGTAGCCGAGTAGCGAAGTGCGCCAGCGTGGCGTGCATACGCGCAATAGCTCCCCATGGACAGGATCCAGAACGTCGTGCTCAACACGTTCTTGCGCTCGGCGACCCAGGCCACCGACTCGACGTTCAGCGGGTGAACGGCGAATAGCGCCGCGACGATCGCACTCGGAACCCGCGCGCCGGTCATGTACACAAGCACGAAAAACAGCAGTAGCGAATTCACTGCATGGAGTGCGGCGCTGCTGAAATGATGACCGCCGTAGGCCGCTCCAAACAGGCTGCGGTCGGCCATGTGCGACATCAACGTCAGCGGGAAGTAGTTCGACGCAAAGGGTCCGGAGAACGCCCACCGCACGCCTTCGACGCTCAACCCCTCGTTCAGGTGGGCGCTGCCCGATACGTATTTCCCGTCGTCGAATCGAACCAGTTCGAACTGGGCAGTCTGCGCGTAGATGGCGGCTACCGCCGTGACGAGAACGCATCCGATGAGCGGATTCCATCGAATTCGTCCGCTCGATCCTCTAAAAGGTATCGCCCGCACGCGCGGAGTCTAGGCGCCCCGCGAAGCGCTTGCCGGAGCCCGCGGCTGGTCTCCGATACCATTGCGGGCACCTCGATTGCGAAATTGGAGAACCGATGCATCGACTCGCCTCGAAGGGAGCCATCGCCATCTCACTGCTGAGCCTCGTCGGCGCGCTGCCAGCCCGCGCCCAACCGCCTGCAGTTTTCGACGCTCTGCTCTCAGGCCAGCGCACGACCAGCCCGTTCGAGGAATTGATGGAGCGAGCCCCGCTGGCCCCCGATCAGGCCTTCCGCGTCGTCGAACTCGGTCGGGATCAGCATACGAGCCACCACGTGGTATCGATTCGCGACCGCGAAGTTCCCCACCGGCACGATCGTCACGACCTGATGGTCGTGATGCTGCGCGGCAGCGGAACGATGCTGCAGGGCACCGAAGAGCGCGCGGTCGGCGTCGGATCGATCCTGTACATCCCGCGCGGAACCTCGCACGCGTTCCGAAACGCCGGCGACGAACCGGCTATCGCCTACGCGGTGTACAGCCCGGCGTTCGATGCCGAAGACAGGATCATCACCGAACCCTGAGCGGTGGCGATCACCACGACAGCGCGATCATTCGAGCTTCCTCGCATATACGATGTTGCTCAGGTCGTTCCAGCTCCGTATTTCGAATCGGAACAATCGGTCAGACAAGCGGAGACTCTCCATGATGCGCGGATCTGCATTTGTTACCAGCTCGCTGGTTGCCGCTCGATGCGTCGCGGCCGCGGCGGCTCGCCACCTGAACGGCTTCTCGCTCGAACAGGCGTCTATATATCCGGCGGAGGATATTCGGCGCGGTGGGCCGCCACGAGATGGCCGAGCTCTCAAACGCGATTCTCTCGCCAACCCACGGCGACGCGACCGCCGGGAAGAGCATTTTGCTCTAGCCAATCCGCCGTATCTGAACGAAGCTCATTGGCCTGCTTGGGCGGCAGACCACCCGGGAGTCCGATCTTGAGATTTGGCGTTTTCTATGAAATGCAGCTCCCGAAACCGTGGAACGAAGGTGACGAGCATCGCCTCTTTCAAGAAGCCCTCGATCAGGTCGTGCTCGCCGACCGCTTGGGGTTCGACTACGCGTGGGAGGTCGAGCACCACTTCCTCGACGAATATTCGCACTCGTCGTCACCCGAAGTATTCCTCGCCTGCGCGGCCGGTCGAACCGAGCGCATTCGCCTCGGCCACGGCATTCGCCAGGTCATCCCCAACTACAACCACCCGGCGCGCACCGCGGAAGGCCTCGCAACGCTCGACCTCGTCTCGAGCGGACGCGTCGATTTCGGAATTGGCGAGGGAGCGACGCGCCTCGAGCTCGGCGGCTTTGGCATTCCCGCGAAAGAAAAGCGCGCGATGAGCCTCGAGGCAGCCGAGCAGATCGCCAACATGATGGCACTCGATCCCTACCCCGGCTTCGAAGGGCAATACTTCTCGATGCCGTGTCGCAATGTGCTTCCCAAACCGCTGCAGAAACCGCACCCGCCGATGTGGATCGCGTGTACGAACCGCGACACGATCCGGGTGGCGGCGCGCAACGGCCTGGGCGCCCTCGCCTTCTCGTTCGTCGACCCCGAGGAGGCGAAGAACTGGTCGGAGATCTACTACGAGATCATCCGATCCGATGAGTGTGTCCCGATCGGCCACACCGTCAATGCCAACATTGCCATGGTCTCGAACTTCTCACTTCATCACGATCGAGCCGAGGCCATCCGTCGGGGCCACGAAGGTTTCGAGTTCTTCGGTTACGCGTTGCGTGCGCTCGTCACGCACGACACCGTTCCCGGTCGCACGAATCTGTGGGAAGAATTTCAGAACCTGCGCGGAAACCGCACGGCGCAAATCGTCGAGGCGTCGCAGAACCCGACCTACCAGGCTTCCGGAATTGGGACGCCCGACGACATGCGTGCACATTTGACCGAGTATCAGGCAGCTGGGGTCGACCAGATCATCTTCATGCAGCAGGCGGGCCGCAACCGCCACGAGCACATCTGCGAATCGCTCGAAATGTTCGCAGCCGAGGTGATGGGACCTTTCGCCGCCAAGGCCGAAGCGCGTGAGCGGGCCAAAGCGGAAGAACTCGCTCCGTTCGTCGAGG
>JAQBGU010000173.1:0-38817 GCA_032128375.1 Deltaproteobacteria bacterium
GTCGGAGTCGCTGCTCGAAACTTCCCTCGAAGCCATGATTGATGGGCTGGTCTGCCCCGAACAGGTCCTGTGCGAAGCCAAGGAGAAAACCGCGTGAAGCCTACGCAATCACTTCCCATTGTTTTCCTGGTGATGTCACTCGCGACTTTGCCAGCTTGCAACAAGGAAACCGAAGCCACGCTGGTGGTCTCAACTCCGGTGATGGTGACGGCCGTGTCTGCACATACGCTGATCGACAAGATCCAGTCCACCGGCGAACTGCTCGCAGTCGACGAAGCCAGCGTCGCAGCCGAAGTCGCCGGACGGGTCACCGCGACGCTTCTCCCGGAAGGGGCGTCGGTCGAGGTCGGCGAAGTGGTCCTCGATATCGACGCCGAAAAGCGTCATCTCGAAGTCAACAGCGAGCTCGCGCGGGTCGATGAAGCCCGCCAGGGCATCGAGCGCGAGGAGCGCGAAGCGAAACGTATACGCAGCCTGCACTCGAAGCACGCCGCGTCCGTGTCTGCTTTGGAAAAGGCCGAAACGGATCTTTCTGCTGCGCGCTCCCGCTATTCGGCAGCGCGAGCCAATCTCGGCCTTGCACAGCGTGCACTCAGCGACGCCCGCGTGACGGCTCCGTTTTCGGGATTGATCGCCCGGCGCTACGTCAGCGTCGGCGACTTCGTCTCACCCGGCCAGAAACTCTTCGATCTGATCGCACTCGACCCGGTGGAGGTCGAGTTTCATCTGACCGAGCGGGACTCGGGCCGCGTCCACAACGGCGACCAGGTAAGTGTCCGAGTTGCGCCGTATCCAGACGAGGTCTTTATCGCCACCGTGACTGTGGTCTCGCCGCGCATCGACCCGATGACACGCACGCTGCGCGTGAAGGCGACGCTGTCGAATCCCGACGGGCGTCTGCGTCCGGGGCTGTTCGCCCGCGCCGACCTCGGGATCGCCGAGAGGCATGGCGTACCGATGATTCCAGAAGATGCGGTTCTGCAGCGCTCGGATGGCGCAATCGTCTTCCTGATGGACGGAACCAACCGGGTCGAGCGTCGCACGATACGTCTCGGCGGTTTCCACGCTGGCATGGTCGAAGCGGTCAGCGGTCTGAAGATCGGAGAACAGGTCGTCGTGCGCGGTCATGCGCGATTGATCAACGGTTCGCCAGTTGACGTTCGCCAGCGCGACGGCTCGCTGCGCGGCTCGTCGATCGCGCGGAGCGCAGAGTCCGAGGGTGGGGCATGAGCCTATCCGACCTTTCGATCCAGCGTCCGATCCTCACCTGGATGATGACGCTCGCGCTGATCGTGTTCGGCGTGCTGGGCTATCAGCGCCTGGGGATGGACCAGTTTCCGACCATGGAATTCCCGATGCTGACCGTCAGCGCCGAATTGGCGGGTGCGAGCCCGGAGGGGATGGAAGAGGACGTCACCGATGTCCTCGAAGAGCAGCTGAACACGATCGCCGGCGTGAGAAAGATCCGATCGCAGACTTTCCCCGGCGCCGCCCAGATCACAGTCGAATTCGGTCTCGGAACCAACCTGGACATCGCGGCTCAGGAAGTCCGCGACAAGGTCGCTCGTGTCCGCAAGCTGCTTCCCGATGACATGGAAATACCCAACGTCGGGAACTTCAACCCCAACGATCAGCCCATTTTGTGGATCCCATTCAAGTCGAAGCTTCCCGCCGTGGATGCCAGCGAGTATATCCGCCGCGAGGTCAAGCCCGTATTCGAAACGATTCCGGGTGTGGCTGGTGTTGCGATGTTCGGCCAGATGAATCGCAACATTCGCATCTGGCTCGACGGAGACGAGCTGCGCTCGCGCGGACTCTCGGCGGGCGATGTGCACGCAGCGCTCAAGCGGGAGCACATCGAAGTTCCCGGCGGCATGATCGAAAGCGGGCGCATCGAATACGGGATCAAGACCGATGCCGAATTCACCACGCTCGCCGGACTCGAGCGACTCGTAGTCGCACACCGCAGCAATACTCCCATTCATCTCTCAGATGTCGCGCGTGTCGAAGACGGGGCCCAGGACATCCGAGTCGTCTCCCGCTACAACGGCATCACCACGGTCGGAATCGGCATCCGGAAGCAGAGTGGTGGGAACTCGGTGTCGATCATCGACGAGGTCTACAGCCGGCTCGATACGATCTCCGAATCGCTGCCCGAGGGCCTGTCGATCGATTCGTCGGTCGGATTCATCGATTTTTCGCGTTCGATCCGCGAAGCGGTGGCCGAGGCCAAGTTCACGCTGGTTTTCGGCGCGGCATTGGCGGTATTCACCGTGTTCGTGTTCTTGCGCCGGACGCGTCCCACATTGATTGTCGCCGCGGCGATCCCGATCTCGCTGATCGCGAGCTTCGGTCTCGTCTGGTTGTTCGGTTACACGCTGAACACGATGACGCTGTTGGGAATGACGCTCGCGGTGGGCGTCGTGATCGACGATGCGATCGTCGTACTCGAAAACATCGAGCGACACCGAGAGGCCGGTGAGAACGCTCGCGACGCCGCGAGAAAAGGCACCCGCGAGATCGCGTTCGCGGCTACTGCTGCGACCGTATCGGTGGCTGCCGTGTTTCTGCCGGTCATCTTCGTCGAGGGCATCGTCGGCAGCTTCATGGGTTCGTTCGGTTTGACCGTCGCGGGTTCGGTATTGATCTCGCTGTTCGTAGCACTCACGCTCACGCCGATGCTGGCGGCGCGAATGCCACCGCCCAAAGAGCGAAGTCACGGCAGCATCTACCATCGACTCGAGCTCGCCCTCCTTGCGACAGAACGCGGCTACAAGAGAATGCTCGACCTGACACTGGCGCACCGCGGCAAGACTGTCGCGGTCGCGTTGTGCACGGTCGGCATCTCGTTTGCGTTCGGTTCGGACCTCGATACGGAGTTTTTTCCGTCGTCCGACGGCGGCATCTTCTTTGCCCAAATCGAGGCACCGCCGGGAAGCTCTGTGGCTGCGACGCTCGAATACCTGTCCATGGACGAACAGTGGATGCTCGATCAGCCCGAAATCGCGGGTCTGTTCTCTGCGGTCGGGAGTACGGGTTCCAGTGGTCCATCGCTGCCGAACCACGGGATGATGTTCGGTTCGCTTTCGCCGCGCGACGAACGCGATCGCAGCGTGCAGGAGATCATCGCTGAGGCGCGCGCGACGCTCGCAAAGATCCCGGGACGCGTGATTCGGATCTTCAATCCGGGAGCGATGATGCGAGGGGGCAGTGGAGGATCGTTCGAAGTCCAGCTGCGTGGAAACCTGCCGCTCGAGGAACTCGCAGCGTTGTCCGACCAGATGATCGCCGCCCTCGAGGCGCGCGGCGGACTCGTCGACCTGGACAAGAGCCTGAAGCTCGGGTTGCCCGAAGTCCGCGTCATCCCAGACCGCGAGAAGGCCGCGGCGCTCGGTGTCGATAGCCAGACGATCGCGAGTGAGATTCAGTTGATGATCGGCGGCATGGATGTCGGCATCTTCAAAGAGGCGGGACGTAGATTCGACATCCGAATGCGACTGGAGGAGGAAGACCGTTCCGATCCCGATGCGGTTCGGCGCTTGTATGTAAGGTCGAAGACCGGCGAGCTGGTGGAGCTCGGCAACGTGGTCCAGACGCAACTCGGCGCAGCTCCGTCCGCGATTACCCGGACGGATCGCCAACGCAGCGTGACGATCTCGGCGAACCTCGCCGGCAAGACGCTAGGCGAAGCAGTCGAAGACGCACAGCAGGTCGCGGCCGAAATCCTACCCCGAGGTGTCAAGCTCGAACTCGCAGGTCAGGCACAGGACATGATCGAAAGTGCTCGACAATTCGGTGTCGCGATCCTGCTCGGAATCCTCGTCATCTACATGGTGCTCGCGGCGCAATTCGAAAGTCTCGTCCACCCGTTCACAGTCATGCTCGCACTGCCGCTGGCAATCGTCGGCGCGCTCGGCGGTCTCTGGATAGCCGGCGCCACGATCAATCTGTTCAGCATGATCGGGATCGTGCTGTTGTTCGGGCTGGTGACAAAGAACTCGATTCTGCTGGTCGACTACGCGAATCAACTGCGCAGCCAGGGAATGGACAAGGTCACAGCGATGCGCACGGCGGCACCGGTTCGCATGCGCCCGGTGTTGATGACCGCCATATCGATGATCTTCGGCGTCCTTCCCGCCGCGCTGGGCATCGGCCCGGGTGCGGAGAGTCGGGCACCGATGGCGATCGCCACAGCGGCGGGAATGTTCTCGTCGACCCTGCTGACACTGCTGGTCGTCCCGGTCTTCTATCTGTTGTTCGACGACGCAGCCGAATGGGTCTCCGACAAGCTCGGGTTCGCACCTCGTACACTCGAGCCGGTCAAGGATCCGCAGACCGCGCCCTAGTCTCGGTGTCACCTGGCCGAAACTGGCGGTATCCGGAAGCCGAACCGCCAGCGCCGACCAGGAATGTCGGCGGTGCCGTCTCCATCATTTGCGGGTCTTTCAACCACGCTTGCTCCGAATGGCGCGATGGACAGCGAAGCCCTGTGATTGCGTAGAGTGGGCTGGCGAAGAAATTTCTGACACATAGCGTGTCGCCGGGAACCGCTACTTGCCGGATCTCTCGTCCCATGCTTTCCAAATTTCGATAATTGTATCCGTACGGCCCGCGAAAAATATCGAGGTAGACATCGCGCTCGATGCCCCCCGTGACGAATTGCCACCAGAGCCCCGTGCTGTGCGCATAATTCGAGTCGGCGTTGTCGGGTCTCGGAAACTGAGCGGCACACGACGCCAGCAATAGCACAAGGGCCGCACCCACTTGCGCGAACGGTCGCCCACCCCAGATCCGATGAACAGCGAGGACGAACATGGCCGCAAGAAACGGCGTCATCACGACCATGTGATAGGGAAAGAACAACCGCTGCATGAGCATCGATGCGAAAGCCAGGCCGCACAGCACGTAGATGACGCGCGCCAACGTCCGTCGTTCCCGATTGACTGAACGAATGCCGAGCGACGCGGCAAGACCTGCAGCTGCAAACACCACACTGAAAGGGGTCATCCATTCGAACATCGATTCGGAAAAGTGCCAGCGAAATCCGATCACACAGGCAACAGACGTCGCACAATTGAAACACACGCTCCATGCGGTGCGGACGCGGCGCAGAAGACGCAAGCCCGCGCCATGGATCAATGCGGCTACCCAGGCAGGGCCAGCCAACACCGCGGTTGCGTGATAGAAATAGTTCGCGGGATGCAGCGGAGCACTGGGTTGATCTTTCACATAGACCCACAGATCGACGACCAATTGCCTCCAAATCGCGTCCACATGGCCTGCGATCACGAAGGGTAGTACCGAGGCGACGACCACCAGCCATGCGCCACAGGAAAACACGAATCCCGCAACCAGAGCTCCGCGCCAGCGTCCGACTTCGCAAGCGCGCGACATGCAAAAGACCGCGATGCCGATCGCTACCAGGGCTGCCGGAAATTTGAACAGGAAACCCAGGCCGGCCAGCGCGCCTGCAACGAACGCGCCCCGTTGCACTCGACGAGAACGCGCAGCAACCAGCGCAGCCGCAATGAGGAAGAGCCCCTCCCAGAGTTCCGGCTGAGACGTATGCCAGAAATCGAACAACGCGTGGTAGATGCCAACCGTAATGATGGCGGCGGCTCCCGACAACCCATCGCGCAGCTCGACTTTGGTCTCCACCATCCTGGCGACGATGAATCCGATCAGTAGTAGCGTGAACAGGTCGACAACGCGAAGGCCCCATTGGTTCTTGCCAAAGACCCAATAGTGGAAGGCGTGAACGAGGTGAATTCCAATCGGCTTGTTGGACGCGCCGCCCTCCGCGTAGGGCCACAGGCCTTGAAGAAGGCTATCTCCCAGATAGGCATGGGCCCCCTGATCGGCCCCGAACGGATACCACAAGGTCGGCACTGCATAGATCGCTGCGATCAGGCAGCCGATCAGGTTTGCCGGACCCAGCCTGCGGATCCACTGCCCGAACCAGATACTCACGCGAGGACGCTAGCACCGGGCCCTGCTGCGCGTTCTTAGATGCGCGGAGCATCACGAGAACTGGGAGCCCGACCCGAGATGGGTCGGGCGACGACGTGGAAGCGTTCGCCGCGCAGCGGCGAACGCACAACCAGCGACGACGCTTCAGTCCGCGACGTAGCGCGGGGTGATGCTCGAGACCGGCACGGCTTCGGATCCGGCGAGCAGGTCGGCGACGTGTCTGCCGATCACCGCTGGCTCCATGATTCGGCCGAACATCCGACCCTCGTTCACCCATCGCCCAACGTGTTCGCCTCCGGTGGTCGGATCCCAGCCCAACCCGATCTCGGTAGCTCCCGTATCTCCGACGCTGAGCCGCGTGAAGCCGATGCTGTGGTGTTCCACCTGCCACAGCGCGACGAGCTTTTCGAGCGCAGACTTCGTCGCAACGTAGAGTGCGATTCCGGAACGAGGCGGATTTTCGCTCGCGGAGATCGACGACAAGTAGATCGCGCGACCTCGACTGGCCGACAACGCATCGACTGCCGCGCGGGTAACCAGCGCGGCGCCGACCACATTCGTTTCGAACGCATCGCGCCAGCGCTCGGCATCGGCGTCGCGCAACGCGACTAGCGGCGCAATACCTGCCGCGTAGATCAGGGCATCGAGACCTCCGAGCCTGCCGAGTGCTGCTGCGACTCCGCGCTGGCACGAGTCTTCGTCGCGAACATCCAACTCGACGGGCACCGCCACGCCGTCGAACTCCCTCGCGAGGTTCTCGAGTTGCGACAGGCGCCGCGCCGCGACAGCAACATCCGCGCCCTCACGTGACAACACAGTGGCGATCGAACGCCCGATCCCAGAGGACGCACCGACAACGAGCGCGCGACATCCTTCCAACCGACGCGTCACCTGGCGGTCACCAACCTGCCGGCGGCTTCGGCCATCGCCCGATAGGCGCGGCGCTCGGATGGATCGATCGCAGCCAGATGCCGCTTCACGGTCTCGATATCTCCGCGCGCAACCGGACCGGTGATTGCGGCAGCCGGCCCCAGTTGTTCGACGTTGTCGACTGTTTCGCGCACCAGATCGAGATACACGTTCAGCGGGACATTCGCCTGGGCGGCGACGCGCTCCACCTGACCCAGCAGCGCCACCAGGTGATTCGATGCGATACACGCAGCGGCGTGGTACTCCGCGCGGCGTTCATCGGCAACCTCGATGCATCGCCCGCCGAGATCCGATACGACTTGTGCCGCGATTGCGTCGCCGCCGATTGCGAACCAGGCGGCCGCAGCCAGTCGGCTCGCGCCGAGTTCCGGATTCGGCAACGAGACCAACGGATGGATGGCGGCTCGGCGCAGGTGTGGGCCCAAGACGCCGACCCCGAGTGAACCTGCCAGGTGGGCGATCGCGCAGCTCGCGCGCGGCCGGACCTGTGCCGCAACCGTTTTGATCGCAGCATCTGGAACAGAGATCAGCAACAAATCGACGTCGGCCGCCGCTTCGCAAAAATCGTCGTCACGACCGAGTGGCTCCGCGACCGACCAACCGACGCGACGCAGAGCGATCGCGAAAGAAAGGCCTGCGCGACCTGGTCCGACGATCCGCAACGTGCGCATGACGGGGCTCCTGGAAGTCCTCCCCGATCATAGTCTTTCGCAAGCCCACAATCCGGGCCGTTTTGACGACGCTGGTCATCCAGGGGGTGTTTATCGCTTGCATCGCTGTGGTTGCCGCACCGTCAGCGTGAATCGAGCCTGATTCCACGCCAGCACTGCGCTATGCGTTGCGGCGACAACTCGGGGTGCGCGGCTCTTGAAAGTCCTGCTGATCCACAACTTCTATCAGCTGCGCGGCGGGGAGTGCGCGGTCTTCGAGTCGGAGCAGCAGATGCTTCGAGCTGCCGGGCACGAAGTCATCCTCTACACACGGCACAGCGATGAGATCTCGCAGAGCGGTCCGTTTGCGAGCACCGCTCTTCCCGTTCGCACGATCTGGAATCCCGAAAGTCATCGCGCTCTGAAGCGGCTCGTGGCCCGCGAATCTCCAGACGTGGCGCACTTCACGAACACATTTCCGCTCATCTCGCCGTCCGCATACTACGCGTGCTGCGCTGCCGGAATTCCGATCGTCCAGTCGATGCACAACTACCGCTGGCTGTGTCCGGCAGCGACGTTCTTTCGCGACGGCCAGATCTGCGAAGAATGTGTAGAGCACTCCGTGCTGCGCAGTGTCCGATACGGCTGTTACAGAGGCTCTCGACCCGCGAGTGCGGTGGTGGCAGCACTGATCGCAGTTCATCGTCGCCGAACTCTGTTCGAGTTGGTCGATCGATTCATCGCCTTGACCGAATTCGCACGTGAAAAACTCGCGGCCGGCGGTCTACCGGTAGACCGAATCGTCGTCAAGCCGAACTGCGCCGATCTCGATTCCGCGTCCTGCGCTCCAATCGCCGATCGCCGCTACGCGCTGTACTCCGGCCGCCTGAGCGCGGAAAAGGGGTTGCATACACTTCTCGATGCTTGGAAACGGCTTCCCCGAGGGATTCCGCTCCAGATCGCCGGAGACGGTCCGCTACGAGCCGAAATCGAACACAGGATCGCACACGAGTCCATTGCGAATGTGAGACTACTCGGAGCGCTCCCGCGCGATCGTTTGCTGGACACTCTGCGGCTTGCCCGGGTTCTGATATTCCCGAGCCTATGGTACGAGGGGATGCCGATGTCGATCATCGAGGCCTTCGCTCATGGCGTACCGCCCATCGCGTCGCGCCTCGGCGGCATGGCCGAAATGATCGAAGACGGTCGCAATGGCGTGCTGTTTCGCGCCGGTGACCCGGACGATCTCGCCAACAAAGTGGAAGCGGCGTTCGGACGCGGCGAATCTCTCGCAGCGTTGGGCAGGGGCGCGCGACAAACCTTCGACACACGACACCGGACGACGCAGAACTACGAGCGATTGATCGAAATCTATCGGGAGGCGATCGCTGCGAACTGCCAGCGCTGACACCAGGCCAGCGCGAAGTCTCGCTCAATCATCAATCGACTTCGAGCCGCTCGATCAAGCTCGAAGTATCGAGCCGACCGCCACCGTTCGACTGGAGTTCGGCGAAGAACCGCGCGACGGCTGCCGTCATTTCCAGCCTCGCACCGTTGCGGCCGGCCTCGTCGAGCGCGATGCCGAGATCCTTGCACATCCAGTCGACGGCAAATCCGAAATCGAACCGCCGCTCGAGCATCGTGATCGCGCGGTTGTCCATCTGCCAGGATTGGGCCGCTCCCTGCGAGATGACCTCCACCACACGTTGTGCATCGAGACCCGATTTTTTGGCGAACTGCAGACCTTCTGAGAGCCCCTGCAGAACGCCGGCAATACAAATCTGGTTGACCATCTTCGACAGTTGACCCGAACCGGTTTCGCCCATCCACAGCGTCATTTTTGCGTAATGAGAAAGCAGCGGGGCGACGCGCTGGTATGTGCTCTCCTCGCCGCCGACCATGATCGTCAGCGCACCGCTTTCCGCTCCGCTCTGACCGCCGGAGACTGGGGCATCCAGGAACGCGACGCCCCGTCGCCGCGTATCTGCAGCCAACTCTCTCGCGAGCTGGGCGGAACCGGTGGTGTGATCGACCAGAACACCACCTGCAGCGAGCCCCGACAATGCCCCTTGATCGCCATGCACGACTGCCCGCACGTCGTCGTCGTTCCCACTGCAGAGCAGCGCCACCGACGCCCCGGAAACGGCCTCAGCCGGGCTCGCTGCGCTGCGACCACCGAACTCGGAAACCCAGGCCTGCGCCTTTTCGACGTTGCGGTTGTACACCGTGACGTTACAACCCGCTCGTGCGAGGTGACCCGCCATGGAGTAGCCCATGGTTCCCAGACATAGGAACGCAACATTTTCATCGCTCATGAATTTCTCTCACGCTTCGATTTTCTGCTGATTGCCGGCAGCCACCCATTGCCTGCCAGTCACGCGCACTACCTGCCAGCATCGGCGCCCTCCCCGCCCAGCAGCAGCGCGTCGATTCGCTCTGCGACAAGGCAAGCGACTGGCTACCAGGTATCAATGCACGGCCGCTTCTTGCCTTCGCGGCGCGGGACCGGCGGCACCGAGAGGAGCATCTTTGCGATCCAGTGACGCGAGTCCATCGGGTCGATGACATCGTCGATCTCGAACACCGAAGCCACATTCACGGCCTTTCCGTGCTCGTACATCCTCGCGACCATGCGTTCGTACAACTCGCGGCGTTCTTCCGGGTCGGAAATCGCAGCCAGTTCGTTGCGATAACCGAGCTTCACTGCACCCTCGAGCCCCATCCCACCAAATTCACCGGTCGGCCACGAGACGGTGAATAGTGGCGCTTTGAAACTTCCGCCGGCCATGGCCTGGGCGCCCAGACCGTACGATTTTCGCAAAATGATCGTGACGATCGGAACGCTGACGCTCGATCCCGTCACGAACATTCGGGCCGCGTGCCGAACCAGCGCTGTCTTCTCGACTTCCGGGCCAACCATGATGCCCGGCGTATCGCAGAGGAACAGCAGCGGAAGATCGAACGCGTCACAAAGCTGCATGAAGCGCGCCGCCTTGTCGGCGCCATCGCTGTCGATTGCACCCGCCAGATGCGTCGGGTTGTTCGCAACCACGCCGACGGGTCGCCCCTCGATTCGGACCAGCGCGGTGAGCATGCCCAGGCCGAAATCGCGGCGCAGCTCGAGCACACTGTCGGTGTCCGCCAGCGTCTCGACGATTTGTCGCACGTCGTAGATCCGCAAGCGGTTTTCCGGAATGATGCTCCGGAGCAAACGCTGATCCGCACACTGCCAGCCGCCCAATTTGCCCTGGAAGTACGACAGGTACTTCTTGGCCGCGGAAACCGCCTCGGCCTCGTCAGCGACTGCGATATCAACGACTCCGTTGGCGCGCTGAACGTCGAGAGGGCCGACCTCCTCGGGGCGAAAAATGCCGAGCCCGCCACCTTCGATCATCGCGGGTCCGCCCATACCGATGTTGGAGCCCTCGGTGGCGATGACGACGTCGCAACAGCCCAGCAGGGCGGCGTTCCCTGCGAAACAGCGGCCGGAATTGATTCCGACCAGCGGCACCAGACCGCTGAGGCGCCCGAAGTAGTGAAACGCCAGGCAGTCGAGCCCGATTCCGCCCAGCCCATCGGTATCGCCGGGGCGCCCGCCACCGCCTTCGGTAAAGAACACCAACGGTAGCCGGTACTTCTCGGCGATCTCGAACAAGCGGTCCTTCTTTCGGTGGTTCTGCGCGCCCTGGGTTCCAGCGAGCACCGTGTAATCGTAGGAAACGACCACGCAGCGCGCGTCGGTATCGTCAAACAGCTTCCCGTTCACGCCGCCGATGCCGGCAATCATGCCGTCGGCGGGTGTGCGCTCGATCAGATGTTGGATGCTATGCCGGCGCCGCTGTGCAGCGATCACCAGCGGGCCGTATTCGACGAAACTGTCCGGGTCGCAGAGGTCCGCAACGTTCTCACGCGTGGTGCGCTGTCCGGTCTTTCGGCGCCTCGCGACGGCTTCGGGGCGAGAGATGTCGAGTCCGATCGCGTGCCGCGCGTGGACCTCCGCGAGGTCCGGACGAATCCGATCGAGATCGACCGGTCCAGTTTGCTCGACGACCGCGATTCCGACGTCGGATTCTTCGATAAACACGAGTTCGTGTCCTTCGAAAACCGCGTCTCCCGCTGCGACGGCCACACGTCGAACGATTCCGCTCACTTCAGCGGCAAGCACGTGTTCCATCTTCATCGCCTCCATGACGAACAGCGTCTGCCCCGAATGAACGGGGTCGCCTTCTCTGACATCGACACTGATGATCGTGCCCTGCAGCGGCGCTCGCTGCGCGGTGAGGCCTGCTGACTCGCGTTCGGACCGATGCGCCCGATCCCCTCCCGCCGATGCGGACTTTCCGTGTCTGAGCACGGCGAGCGGATCACTCGTGTCGATCTGGGCGCCTGCCAATCCCGAGGCGGTGGGACTCCCCGCAGGGTTCACGTTTGCGTCGGGCGACGCGTCGACCGTTTCGAAGAACAGCCGCTGGTGGTCGGCCGCGGCGAGTTCGGCCGCGTGGTCTTCGACAAAGCCCGTGTAAACCCGATTCGAAAGAAAATCGGGGTGCTGCAAAATGCTTTGTAGCACCCCGATATTTGTTGCCACGCCTTCGATCTTGAATTCGCACAGTGCGCGATACGTCCTGTGGACGGCGTCGGCGAAATCCGCCGTCGTCGCGTGACCGATCAGCTTCGCGAGCAGCGAATCGTATCTCGAGCTCACCGTGTACCCCTGATAGCCGAACGTGTCGGTTCGCAGGCCGGGGCCAGATGGCACGTCGAACCTTCGCAGCGTACCACTGGCCGGTTTGGTCGAGCCGTCGGGGGAGAGCGTCTCCATGTTGATTCGCACCTGGATCGCGTGGCCGCGCGCTGCGGGGATATCGGCCTGCTGCAAGTGAAGGTCTCGAAGCGTCTTGCCATCGGCCAGCTGCAACTGAAGCCGCACCAGGTCGATACCGGTCACCTGCTCGGTGACCGTATGCTCGACCTGCAGGCGCGGATTGGCCTCGATGAACCAGAATTCCGACCCGCTGTCCGCGTCCACGAGAAACTCGAAAGTTCCAAGACTCTGGTAGCGAGCGCGCTTCGCGAGACGCACTGCAGCCTCGATCATTTTGTTGCGGAGTTCCGTCGACAGCCCCGGACTGGGTGCAATTTCGATCAGCTTTTGATTGCGCCGCTGCAGCGTGCATTCGCGCTCTCCGAAGTGAGCGACGTCACCTGTCGCATCGCCGGCGATCTGCACCTCGATGTGGCGCGCGCGTTCGAGACATTGCTCGACATACACATTGTCGTTTCCGAAAGCGCCGAGTGCTTCGGATTGACAGCGCTCGAACGCCGCCTCGAGACCATCGGGATCGCGGACGACCCGCATACCCCGGCCGCCGCCGCCGCCGATCGCCTTGATCATCACGGGGCTATCCGCGCCGAGATCCGTCATGAACCCGCGTGCCTCGGACAAGGCAGTAGAACCGGTCGTTCCGCGCAGTACGGGCACATCGCATTCGACGGCCAGCGCTCGGGCGCGAACCTTGTCGCCGAAGAGTGCGAGGCTGAGAGAGTCGGGGCCGACGAAACGAATCCCCGAATCGGCGCAAAGCGACGCGAATGCCGGATTTTCCGCGAGGAACCCGTAGCCCGGGTGAATCGCGTCACATTCAGCGCGGCGAGCGACTTCCAGAATCTGCTCAGCGTCCAGGTACGCGCGCGGGCCGACCCCCCTGAGCGGGAGGGCAACATCGACTTTTTGGGTGTGGAGCGACGCGGCGTCGTCTTCAGAGAATATCGTCGCGGTTGCGATACCGAGTTCCGACGCAGCACGAGAGACCCGGATCGCGATCTCTCCGCGGTTCGCCACCAACAGATTCTTCATTTTCATGGCCCCCATTGGCTGCCATGAACTGTATGCCATGCGAACAACCAGTGCGCGTCATACCGCGTCAGCGACATCGCGCTCCGGCAGGCCATCGCGGTAAACGACGCGCTGGGTCCGAAGCGAGGGGATGCGTGCGCCCGGCGTGATGATCCCGACGAGGTTCAATGGGTCGGCGCCCGACACCTGAACGGTCTCTCCTTTGCGTTCGAGCCTGCGGGTTTGGCGCAACGCATCGACCGCACCGGGAAGCGCATACTGTTCACCAACAAAGCCGGTAACGAACCGCCCCCCGCGAATCGTGCCTCTCGCCTCCATACGCCGCAACGTGTACAAGAGCTCGCGCCACGCTAAGGCGATGTTTTCGCGGGTGAGCAGATCGCGGAAGATCACACCCCAGCGCGCGAGCAGTTGTTCACAGACCGCTTCGGCGAGTTCCTCGCGGTCTTCGACCTCGGCCATCGGGGGTAGGAGCGCCCAACGACCTTCCGCGCCCACGCGCGCGCGGGCGCCACCGCGCAACCCCGCGCGACCTCGACGTCGCGTCGCGCGGCGCGCGTAGCGATCCCGCGCGCCGAGCAGCGCGCGCAGCGATTCGAAACCATCGGCGGCGACCAACCCGCGCGAGACGAGATCCCACAGCCCCTGCTCGACTTCCAGCGGCAGCCGCCCGGTCAGTTGTGCCAACTCGCCGTGAAACAGTGCGCCGCGCGTTTCCAGCGCCGACAGCAGATCCCCCGACGCCCCGGCGCCTGGCGGCAGCGGAATGGAATCGCCACGGGCCGCTGCCAGCAACCAGGGAAGGTCACTGCGGATCGCAAGCGAGATGGGTGTCGCGCGAGATGGGGCCGCGCCGCGTCCGCTCCCAATCGGAGTAGAACCGTCTTCGCTCGAGGAATCCGCCTCCATGTGGCCGATCAAGCGCGGTGCCAGGCGCGCCCAGACGACCTCTCCCGAAAGACACAACTCGTCGAGCCAGGCCGGCCGGTAGCCGCCAACGCGTGCTGCGATCACGGATTCTTCCCAGGACCCCGCCGCCAGCTCGAAGCCCTGAAGCTGCTCCACGACCGCCAGCACACCGCGGCGGCCCTCGCGATGCGTGTTGGGCGCGACGTGCTGCCAGCGCAGCAAGAAGCGCATGAAATCCTGCGCGCTGACCGGTTCGATCTCGCGGCGCAGCCGCTCCTGCGTGAAGCGATGGATGCGCGCCAGCAGGTTGCGCGCGCAGTACTCCTCGACACCGGCTTCGGCGCGAGAAAGGTCGAATTGCCCGCGCAGCAGGAAACCCTCGGCCTCGAGTCCGGCAACGGCGATTTTGACCCACGCCGGACCCAGCGCGGTTTCATCGATCAGCTCGCGCAGCGTCCGAGGCCCCGCACACTCGAGGTGCCCGCGGACGATGGCCGCGGCCACCGCGTCGGGGATCGGCGCAACAAGTTCGGGATGGGTGCTGGAAAGGTCCTGGTCGGGCAGACGAATATCCGGCACCACGCGGGAATCGCTGAACATCACGTCGATCGCGGATCTGCGCTCCACGGCGAACCAGAGTTCGCCGTTAGCCGTGTGCACGCGCGCCGCGCGCCCCGAGCGAACCAAGCTCTCGAAGTCGGCCGCCCATTCCGTGTTGGGCCGATGGGCCACGAACCCGAGCAGCGCGTCGTGCAATTCCTCGGCATCGCGCAGCGACGGTGCAGCCTCCTCGCGCACCCGCGCGATGGCGTCGGGGTCGAGCCGGCCGAGATCGCGCGCGTGGTCGGGCAAGCCGCGACGCAATGCGACCGCCCGCGTCCTGCGCTCTTCCAGGGGTGCGTCGTCGAGAAACGTGAACGGCTTGCCGCTCAGAATTTCGTGGGAGCCGGGCGAAGCCTCGGTGCTGTCGACGAAATGAATGCGAACGGCTTTGGATTCGATCGCGCGCAGCATCGCCGAAAGGCCGTCTGCGTCCATCGCCTCGTTCAGACAATCGTGCAAGGTCTGGCGCACGATCGGTTGATCTGGAATCTCGATCGGTCCCGCGAGGT
Source organism: Deltaproteobacteria bacterium (assembly GCA_032128375.1). Taxonomy (GTDB): domain Bacteria; phylum Myxococcota_A; class UBA9160; order UBA9160; family SMWR01; genus JAJDAM01. The sequence continues at coordinate 15,429 of JAQBGU010000173.1, forward strand.
TTTCCTGGCATGCCGCCAGCGACGGAAAAATCGCGGCCATCAAATCATCCGCTTCCATCCGCTGAATCGGAGGCGGGTTCTTGCGACCATTCCGAAAGCGCAGGATCGCCAGCGAACGCGACAAGTTCCAGCGCCAGCGCGCCTTGAACATCGGGCTGTCGAGCACGGCCTGCGAGGCTGTCTGTGCAACCGCTTGGCTCGACAACATGTTCGCAAAGTCGGACAGCGGGAAGCTGTGCTGGGGGCCGAGCGAAAGCACCATCGCGTCGTCGTTGGCGGCCGCTTGCAGCTCGAAGTCGAAGCTGCGACAGATGCGCTTGCGGACGACGAGGCCGAGTGCGCGGTTCAGCCGGCCACCCATGGGTGCGTGCATGACGAGTTGCATGCCACCGGTCTCGTCGAAGAAGCGCTCGACCACGAGGTCTTGCTGCGTCGGCGTCACGCCGAGCGAGTCACGGATTGCCGAGATGTAGCGAACGATCTGCTCGGCACCCGCTTCATCCAGAGCCGCTTCGCGGCGCAACCACGCGCGTGCTCCTTCGGCATCGTCTTTGCCCAGGAACTCATCGATCGTGGCGCGCAACTCGGAAACTTCTGCCGACAACTCGTCGGTCCGGGCCGGCGCCTCGCCGTTCCAGAACGGGATCGAAGGCGGTGAACCGGGCGCGGCAGTCACCCGCACGACACCCGGCTCTACGCGCCGGATCCGCCACGCGGTGGAACCGAGCAGAAACACGTTGCCGGGCATGCTCTCGATCGCGAAGTCTTCGTCGACGGTACCCACGAACGTGTCGTCAGGATCGGCGACCACCCGGTAGTTGGCATTGTCGGGGATGGCGCCGCCGGAAGTCAGCGCGGCCAGCCGAGCGCCGCGTCTACCGCGCAACACATGGTTGACGCGATCGCGGTGCAGATAGGCGGCACGCCGACCGCGTCCGGTTTCGATTCCGACCGAGAGCAGCTCGACCACCTCGTCGAAATCCGTGCGCGACAACTCGGAGAACGGCGCGGCGGCCCGCACCAGCGAGTACAAGTCGTCTTCGAGCCAGTCTTCGGCACCGCAGGCCGCAACGATCTGTTGTGCCAGGATGTCGAGCGGCGCGACCGGCGGCAGCAGTCGGTCGAGGTGGCCTTGCGCGACCCCCCGCATCAGCGCCGCGCACTCGACGAGCTCGTCGCGGGTCGTCGGAAACAATCGACCGCGCGGCGTGCGACCGCGCGAATGTCCCGAGCGACCGACGCGCTGCAAAAACGTCGCAAGCGAGCGCGGGGATCCGACCTGACAGACGAGATCGACCGGACCGATGTCGATGCCGAGTTCCAGCGAGGCGGTGGCCAACAACACCTTGAGCTCACCCGCGCGGAGGCTTTGTTCCGCCTTGAATCGGCGCTCCTTGGAAAGACTGCCGTGATGGGCGGCTACCTTTCCCGTGCCAAACTGCGGGCCCAGACGCTCTTCGAGCCGGTGAGCGAGCCTCTCGGCCAGCCGGCGCGTGTTGACGAACACCAGCGTCGTTCGAAATGGAGCTGCCAGTTCGGCGATACGATCGAGCATCTCGTCCCACTGCTCGGTGGATGCGACCGCCTCGATCTCACTGGCCGGTACTTCGATGGCCAGGTCGAGTTCGCGCTGATGGCCGCAATCGACGATCGTACACGGCTTGGTTCGCGATCCGGTGTCAGCGTGCTCCACCCCCACGAGCAGGCGCGAAATGATCTCGATGGGTTTCTGGGTGGCGGACAGGCCGATCCGCGCCGGGCGCAACGCGCAAAGGGCGTCCAGCCGCTCGAGGGTGAGCATCAAATGCGAGCCGCGTTTGTCGCGGGCGACGGCGTGGATCTCGTCGACGATTACAGTGCGTACCCGTCGCAGGTTTTCGCGACTCTTGTCGGCCGTGACCATCAGGTACAGCGACTCGGGAGTCGTGATCAAGATGTGGGGCGGCTTGCGGACCATCGCGGCGCGCGCGGAAGCGGTTGTGTCTCCGCTGCGCACTGCGATCCGGATGGCCGGAACGGGTAGCCCGAGTTCATCCGCCACCAGCGCAATCTCACGCAGCGGACTCTCGAGGTTCTCGCCTATGTCGACAGCGAGCGCCTTGAGGGGCGAGACGTAGACCACCTCGGTAGTCGTCGGAAGTTCGCCGGTCGCCGCACGTTGGTACAGCCGATCGATGCAAACCAGAAAGGCGGCGAGCGTCTTGCCCGAACCGGTGGGTGCCGCGATCAGGGTATCTTGCCCGGCTGCGATGGCCGGCCAGCCTTGCTGCTGGGGTTCAGTAGGTCCGAGTTCGAAGCGACGCTCGAACCAGGTGCGCACGGCCGGGTGGGTCAGGGCTTCGACGTTCATCGGCTCACTCAACTGCTGGGGAGGACGCCTTCTCGCATCTGAAACGCGCCCAGGCTGGGAAGCTAGCGAAGTTCCCCCGAAGTCGAGCCAGCCCTCCTGTCAGCTTTCGACACCAGCGCCGAGCCGTTCAGCTCCGAATCAGCCGCGCTTGTCTCAGTTCACGCCTCGCGTGCTCCGATGGCCGGAACGGGTTCGGGTGCGAGTGGGCCTACGTAGCGGGCGCTCGGACGGATGATTTTGTTATCTGCGGCCTGCTCGAGAATATGGGCGCACCAACCCACTACCCGACTCGAAGCGAACGTCGGACTGAACATCTCGCGCGGCAATCCGCACAGATCCATCACCACCCCTGCATAGAACTCCACGTTCGCAAAGATCGTTCGGCCCGGCTTGAGTTCCGCGAGCACCTCGACGATCCGACGCTCGACCTGCTGTGCGAAATCGACGGTGTCGCCACCGAGTTCAATCGCGAGATCGCGAAGCATCAGTGAGCGGGGATCGTCGGTCCGGTATACCGGATGACCGAAGCCCATGATCTTCTCACCGGATGCGACGCGAGGCCGGACCCAAGCTTCCGTGCGGTCGGCTGTGCCTATCGCGTCGAGCGTATCGAGTGCGCGGCTCGGCGATCCCCCGTGCCAAGGGCCAGAAAGTGCACCGATGGCCGCGACCACACAGGCGCCGACGTTTGCGCCTGTCCCGGTGACAACCCGTGCGGTAAATGTCGACGCGTTGAAACCGTGGTCGATGGTCGAGATCATGTAGCACTCGATCGCGCGCGCCCGATCGGACGATGGCCGCTGGCCGTGAAGCATGTAGAGGTAGTTCTCGGCGGTTCCGAGCTGCGGGTCCGGGTCGACGATCGAGTGTCCACGTCGCAGCCGATACAGCGCTGTCAACAGCGTTGGTGTGACACAGGCAAGCAACAGCGCGTCATCGCGCCGCTCTTTCGCGTCGATATCGATCACTGGCCTCATGCCGCGTGCCGAGGCCAGCAGGGAAATCGCCGTTCGGAGGCCGTCGAGCGGTTCCTTGTCGCTGCTCGCTCGAGCGATCGCCGGTAATACCTCGCGAATTTCATCGGGGATGTCGCGCAGCGGGCGAACTTCGCGGCGAAACACCTCGAGTTCCGCCGCGCTGGGTAGTGAGGCATGCAACAGCAGATACATCACCTCTTCGAAGCTGCACTGCTGCGCGAGTTCGATCGCAGAGTATTGTCGATAGTGATAAAAGCCCTCGAGTCCGCGCACGCAACCGATGCTCGTGTGGGCTACGGCCACGCCCTTGAGTCCGGGCGGAACGTCGATGAGCCCTCCCGGCGCTGGCGTGATCTGCGCGACGGTCATCAGGTCGCGCATGCTCACGACCCCAACCAGGCTTCCCAAAGCGATCACCGGGATGTGGCGATAACCGCGATCCCGCAACCGGGTCAACGCGTCGCACGCTTCGACGTCCACCTCGAGAGTCTCGACTGGAGAGGTCATGAAATCCTCGACGTAGCCTCGGCCGAGATCCTCGCCCGTCGCGACGGCGATCAGCAGATCGCGTTCCGTGAGGATTCCAACCGGCTGCGCGCCGTCGATGACGACCAGTGACCCCACCCCTCGTTCGCGCATATGACGCGCGGCCTCGGCCAGGGTTTCGTCGGGCTTCGCGGTGATGGCCGGGTGGCTCATCAGGTCGCCGACGCTTCTCCGGGAAGCGGTCGGCGGTGCCGGGAGCTGCTTTGGGAAGTTGAGCTCATCCATGGATAGTCCTCTTGCGAGCGGCGCTGGGTTGGGGCCGCTCGGTCATGGGGGAATCCGTAATCTGGTGGCCCGTTTCATTGTTGTCAATATTGATCGAATCAATATTGATTTTGTACACGTGTTGAACTAATCAATGACACATCTCTAGAGCGGAGATCGAATGGACGCCGCCGACCCCCAGCGTGAACCACCCCAGCAGCTGACCGCGAAGCAAGCGGCAGACCGGCTGGGTATCAAGCGGGAAACGCTGTACGCGTACATCAGCCGCGGAATGCTCGATCGGCAGCGCGTGCCGGGCAGCCGGGAGAGCTACTTCGACCCGGTCGCAGTCGAGCGTCTGGCCGCGAAAAAGCGCGGAACGGGTCGTGCGGGATCGGTCGAAGTCGTGATCGGCACTGCACTGACATCGATGGAACAGCAGGGTGTCTCGTACCGGGGAATCAACGCCGCCGAGCTAGCCAAAACCCGCTCATTCGAATCCGTTGCCGAGTGGCTCTGGGGCCGCGATTTCCCGAGCGGCGAACCTTCGCCCGCGTGGCGCGCCACTGCCGCCGCGTTGGCAGCCGGCCGAGCCGTTCAGCAAGCGCTGCCCGATGCATCGCGACCGACCGACAGAATACGCGCCACGCTGGCAGTGGTCGGGCCGACCGATGCGCTGCGGTTTGACGTGAGCCCGGCTGCTGTCGTTGCTGCGGGTCGCAGCACCATTGCGGCGCTGGTCGACTCGTTGCCATTGCTCGGCACTGCAAGTCCGCGGTCATTATCGATCGATGAACAGCCGGCCCGCAGAAACCCGCTGGCGCTGCGGCTATGGCCGAGGCTCAGCCCGAGAGCCGCGAGCCAGAACAGCCCCGAATTGCTGAACGCGGCGCTGGTACTTGGGGCGGACCACGAGTTGGCGGCGTCCACGTTGGCGGCCCGCATTGCCGCCTCCGTTCGCGCAGACCCATACTCGGTCCTCAACGCTGGGTTCGGTGTGTTGGCGGGCCCGCTTCACGGCGGGGCTAGCGGACAGGTCCATCGCTTGCTCAGTGAAGTCGGTCGGCCCGAAAACGCTCTTCCGGTACTCACCGAGCATTTTCGACGCGAGAAGTTCATGCCGGGCTTCGGCCACCTTTTCTATCGAGGCGAAGACCCGCGCGCTGTCGCGCTGCTCGCGATGTTGCGGCGGTCGAACCTGGATGCTGCGCGACTCGAAGCCGTGGAAGCCGTACTCGAGGTCCTGCACGACCGCCTGCCCGTCTTCATGAACGTCGACTTCGCATTGGCTGCCTTGGCCTTCTGTGGGCGAATGTGCGACGGCGCACCCGAGGCGATCTTTGGCATCGCGCGTTGCGCGGGCTGGCTCGCACACGCGATCGAAGAATATCAGGAACGACCCCTCAGGTTTCGCCCGCGCGCCCACTACCTGGGTCCGCCACCTGCTATGTAGGTCCGACTTCGTCAGCAGTCCGACTGCGGCGAATCTCAGCGAAGTTCGGAAAAGCTTCCCCGGCTCCTGATGACCCGCGTCACCCGGTGGATTCGCGATCGCGTTGACAGCTGGTACGCTTCGACCGGTGAAAGAGGCGCTATCCGGGAAAAGCTCCGAACGCATCGTTTCGCTGATCCCCAGCACCACCGAAATCACCTGCGCGCTCGGTTTCACTGACGCGCTGGTAGCTCGCTCTCACGAATGCGACTTCCCGTTCGGGGTCGAGTCGTTACCCGCGTTGACCGAACCCAAGCTCGACCCTTCGGCCTCGAGTCATTTGATCGATGACCGCGTCAAGCAACTCGTCGCAGATGGCTTGAGCGTGTACCGCGTCGACGCCGACCTGCTGCGCAGCCTGGAACCGACGGTCATTCTGACCCAGGACCAGTGCGAGGTTTGTGCAGCGAGCCTGGGTGACCTCGAAGGCGCGCTCGCCAATTGGTTGGGAGCCGCACCCAAAGTCGTTTCGCTCAATCCCAGCACGCTGTCGGACGTATGGATGGACATCGAGCGTGTCGCCACCGCACTGGGCGCCGCCGAACAGGGGAAACAGATTGTTCGCGAACTCACTGAGCGCGTTTCCGAAATTGCCGAGCGCACGTTGCGAATCCGCTCGCGGCCGAGGGTCGCGTGCATCGAGTGGATCGACCCGCTGATGGCTGCCGGCAACTGGATCCCCGAAATGGTGCGACTGGCTGGTGGCGAGCCAATCTTCGGCGAGCCGGGTGTGCACTCTCCCTGGCTCGAATGGCAATCCCTGCGCGACGCGGATCCGGAGATCATCGTGCTGCTCCCGTGTGGATTCGGCATCGAACGCACCAGGGCAGAGATGACACCACTGCTGGCGCAGCCGGGCTGGTCGAACTTGTCAGCGGTTCGGGCGCAGCGGGTGTATCTCACAGATGGCAACCAGTATTTCAACCGGCCCGGACCGCGACTCGTCGAGTCGCTCGAGATCCTGGCCGAAATCACGCACCCGGACTATTTCGCACCATCGAGCGCTCGAGTTACCACTGGCGATCTACCAGCCGGCGCTGGCTGGCAGACCCTTTGACACCCAATTGCACCGGAGGCCCCATGTCAGAAGTACACGATGTCACCGACCAAACGTTCGAACGTGAAGTCATCGAATCCGATATCCCGGTAATCGTTGATTTCTGGGGTGAACACTGCCCGCCGTGCCGCGCGATCTCACCGATACTGCGGGACTTCGCGGGGGAGTACGCCGGACGGGTCAAGATCGTGAAGTTGAACTCCGACGAGAACGGTGAAACCATGATCCGTTACCAGGTGATGGCCCTGCCTACTATTCTCGCCTTCTCCGGTGGCCAGGTCGTCGGACAGATTGTCGGCGCCAGGCCGAAAAAGGATTTCAAAGAAATCATCGAACGAGCACTCGTAGTCTGAGTTCTCTGTCGCCTTCAGCCGAATACAGGGATCAGCTGAATGGGTCATGGAAGCCGTGATGGCTCTTCTACAACCTCGATCCGAAGCGCGAGCGATTTCGTTCGGTCGCCACTCAAAAACGCAACGAAGTCATCGGCCCATCCATACTTTTTCGCCATCTCCCCGTGCACGGCTTGCAACAGCGGAGGTTCCTCCACCAGTCGCACATCTTCGAGCTTTCCGGAGCGCTCGAGTCTCACCTGGGGGTTGGCACGCAGTCGGGTGACCCAACCGCTGCCATCGGGTGTACCGGCACGCAGATAGGACGCATTCTCGAAATCGACGACCCATAGCGGGGTGGTCTGCCACTCTCCATCGGCATCGCGGGTGTGGAGCGTCACGACCTCGCCAACCAGGGGCGTCGCAGTGATGATCGATAGCCCCAAGAAGGCCACAACGAATAACCCGACGATGATGAGTACTCTTTTCATTTCGTTCCCCCCGAGCCAGCCCGATCAACGAGCTGCCTGGCGCTTGCGCCATTGGCACTTTCGCCATGGGTATCTTTCGCCATGGGTAAAAGGGTAGTACCGGTAATCAACACAGTCGTGCCCGGAACCCGGTATTCGTCGAACTACACCAAAAAGATGGCAAAATCCGGAAGCCGGCTATTTGCGTCCCCCACCGAACAGGCCCTCGAGGCCGCGACGCAGGAGTTTTGACGCATCCTTCTCGCCCGGCTTGCCATCGCCAGCGTCCGATGGCGAGCCGAGCGCCTTTCCCAGCAGATCTCCCAACACCTCTGCCTGCAGGGCACGTGCCACCTTGCTCAGGTCGGGCTCGGCCCGGACGTCGGGAATGCCGCCGCGCAGCCGAACCGGAATTTCGATTCGGTCGGCCGAGTTCTGCAGATAGCGGGCTTCCTTCACCGAGGCGACCAGATCAGCTGTCAATGCTTCGGACAAGGTCATCGCCACATGCATATCGAGTGTGTTGCGGAGTGCGTACTCCCCCTCTCCAGAAAGTGAGTAGTCGCGGGCTGCGAGCCGGAAGTCACTGACCCGCGCGATACCATCTCGAATATCGAGCTTTGCGTCCAGTTTTTCGAAAACCGTGTCGCCGACACCGAACACTGATGGATATTTCTGGCGAATCTTTGGTGCGATCAGGTTGGACAACCCCGGTACACCGATGATTCCCTTCATCACACTGTCGGCGAGGTTCACGTCTTTCAACGTACCGTTTTCCAGCATGAGATTTCCGGTGCCTGTCATCACCTCGCGAATTTTTTCCCATTCGGAACCCCTGCCACTCACCGACAGGTTGGCGGCCGCGGTCCCTTCGACCATGCCGCTCATCGAGGGCGCCTGGTTATCGACCAGCTTCGCAACCGACACCTTCTCGAGTCGCGTGTCGAGATGGAAGGTCGGTGACTCATCTCCGAGATCGTAGTATCCGGCGAAGTGCACAATGCCGTCGAACACACCCAACGTGAGCTTCTCCACGGTCGCACGCCCATTGGCGAACTCGAAGTCAAACTTCAGATCGCCATAGGTCGCACCTGAAACGACGCCACTGGGTGAAACGAGCTCGACGCCGAGGCGCGGCCCGCGTTCCGGCATCGCGAGGCGCGTCTCGATTGCCAAGTTGCGGATTTCGTCTTCCGGAGCACCCTCGGCGCCGGGAACACCGAAATCCGCCAGCCCAACGCGGTCGGACCGAACCGAAGCCGTTGCGAGGATCGCTGCTGAAAGATTTTCTAGCTTTGCCTCGATATGAATCTGGGTATCGCCCAGTCGTAGATCCGCCTTGGGGACGTTCAGCGCGTCGCCCTGTCGAACTGCCGACCACTCGAGTCGCAGTGTCTTGCCGGTGGGCTTGTGGAACCCCTCTGCTTCCGCACTCCCGAACGCGAAGGCCGCATCGGTCGCATCGAATTCTCCATCGAGCTTCAGGGCATCCAATCTACCCGAGAGTTCGGAATCCATGCGGAGCGTACCGCTCGCGGTCGTGTCCGGAGGCAACGCCGCCTTCACTGCGGACAGCGCCATCAAGCCGTCGATCGACAACGGCCCCACAGCGAGATCGAGATCGATTTCGATGTCCCCCTGCGCCGCGGACATCGGGCCAACCTTTCCAGACACTTCGATGTTCTGTCGGTCGGCTCCCAGAGCCGCTGCGCGAAGAACGAAGCCAATGGGTTCCGTGAGGCTGACTTCCGACGCGCTGAAATCAACCTGCGTGAGAGCCAGTTCCACCGGAGATTTCGCAGTCTGATCGATGAATACGAAGCGACCACCCTTCACATCTATCAACGACACCGTCAAGGCGAGCGCCTGCGATGCGCCGGCTTCGTCTGGCTGCATTTGGCCGGCCGGCGCTTCCACCTTGGAAGTATCGGCCAACCCTGCATCGCCGAGGCTGTCTACGGAAAGCCCTCGGGTGGTCTGGATCACGCGAATCGATGGCTCGCGAAGTACGACCCGCCCGATACGGATCTCACCCAGCAGTGCCGGAAGAATTTCGACTCGCACTTCAACGGTACCCGCGCTTACGAAGTCAGCTTCAGAGTACGCCGGATCGTCCGCAATCGAGACGTCGGCCACGCGAACTCCGAAGCCCGACCAGATCGAGACATCGAGATCGCCAAAGCTCACCTCGCGACCAATGACGCGCTGAACCTCGCTTGCCAGCCACTCGCGATTCTCGTTCAGCCAGGAATTGAGATTGGCAGCGGCCAGCAGCGCGCCACCGGTAACGATGCCGGCTAGCAAGACTGCTGCGATGATCAGTTTGCGCATGACTCGACGTGTCCTCCGCGCTGGCTATCGGCCTGTCTCGGGAACTCCCAGCGTGGGCAATTCGCGAATCCCTCAGTGACGGGAGCTTCCGGAAGGGAGCTTCCTGAAGGGAGCGGCCTGAAGAGATTTTCGTTCTGTTTAGTGATCAATTCGAGGGGGGTGATCCCTCAGGGGGTGCAATCCAACCGCCGAATGCATTCTCGAGCGCCTGTGCGACCGCGATCGTGAGATGATCTCGACCGTGCGCGGCGGCGACCTGGATGCCGAGTGGCAAACCACTTTCATCGAAACCGAGCGGGACCTGCGTCACCGGAAGCTGTAACGCATTGAAGATCGAGGTAAATCGAAACGAAGATGAGGAATCCAAGCCGTGATACGGCGCGGGCCTGATCGACGTCGGATAGAGCATCACACCGTCATCGCCGAGCAAGACTTCGAGTTCCGCGCCCAGCCGGCTACCCAGATCGCGGCCGTGGCTTAGCCATTTGCGTCTCCAGCCGGCGAACTCACTCAGCGTCGCGGCCAGCATCGGCGGATATGAATAATTCGAACGCCCGCGCGCGAGGCGACCCCATTCACGGCTGAGTGAGATCGGCCTGCCGTCCGCCATCGCAGACTTGAAATCTACACCTGCCAAAATCAAGGTTCCAGCGCTGATGGATGCCGATTGACTGAACGCTGAGATGTCTCTCATCTCCACCGATGAACCCAGCGCAGCCAATGCGTAGGCGGCCTTCTGTTGTGCGAACCGAAGCACCTGGCGCGGACGTCGGCTGGTCCCGTCGCCCTCGACGACCACGACCCGAAGCGCACCGAGATCTACAGCGGATGGGTCTCCCAGCTCGATCGCCTCACAACCCGAATCGATCCCATCGGGCCCGGCCAGGATGCGCAGCAACGGCATCAGGTCCTGTGCGCGGCGGGCCAGCGGCCCCGTCGTGTTGATGCGCAGAACTTCGCCCTGATAGGCGGGATATTGGCCGGTTCCAGGAACCAATCCGCCCGAGGGCTTGTGACCGAAGATCCCATTACAAAACGCGGGGATCCGAATCGAGCCACCGACATCCGTGCCCAGACCGAACGGTGAGCCTCCGGCACCGATGATCGCGCCCTCCCCGCCCGAACTTCCACCCGCTATCCGAGTCTGATCGTATGCGTTGTTGGTCTGGCCATACACGTTATTGAACGTCGCAGTCCAGACTGTGATCTCCGAGGTATTCGTGACACCGATAGGGATCGCTCCTGCTGCGCGAAGCCGCGCGACGGCCGTCGCATCCGAACTCGCAACCACGCTCGCTCTCGCCACGACGCCCGAGCTGTTCGGCATGCCGCTCAGTGAGATGCTCTCTTTGATCGTGCAAGGTACACCGATAAGCGGGGGTAGATCTGCTCCGCCTTCGCGGACCCTTGCGTCGGCCTGCTTTGCGTCGATTCGGGCATGTTCGAATCGATCTCGAACAACGGCGTTCAGCCGGGGATTGACCTGTTCGATCCGCTCGATGTGCTTTTCGACCGCGGCAACCGATGAGGTCTCGCCTGACGAAATCCGACGCGCCAGTTCGAGTGCAGAGACTTGGAGCAGGTCGTCCATGTCGTTCCTCGCGATCGTCTCGATTGGCCCGCTTCCGGAAGTCGGCGAAAAATTCGCACTAGCCCAGTTCGTCGAAGAACCTCTGTTCGAGCCGACCGAGGTCGGCCTTGAATATGGTGCGAATCGTCCGATCGAGGTCTTGGGTGCGAATCAATCCATCACAGATTGCGCGCAGCGAATCCTCACCGTTGATTCTGGACAGGAAATCGACCATTCCGTAGGCCTCGAGATAAGCGATTTGGGCAGCGTTCTGGCCGAGGTGTCCCAAGCTCGGGGTGCTGAGGCTAGCCAGCGAAAACAGCGTCCCCCGATCGTACGCGTGCGATAGGGTATTCGTTTCGGCGTGGTTCAATCCGCGCTTACCCATCGCTCGCGCCTCGAACCATTCGGCGAGACCCTCATTGAGCCACGCGGGCGGGCGGTAACTCGGGGCTGCGATGTCCAGTCCCGCGTGAACGAGTTCGTGGTGCAAGACGCGGGAAAGCTCCGTGGTCAACTCGGCTCCTCCGCGTATCCGAATGACGCCGTGATAGAAGCCGGCCGCCGCAAACCGGAAGACTCCTGCGAATTGCCGATCGAACACGTCGCTGTCGTAGATCACGACCCGTATGCGACGCTTTGGCCGCAACCCCAGGAAGTCTTCGAGACGATCGTAGGCGCGTTCGAGATCCGCCAGGACCTGCTGCTCGAAGCGCCGCGAACCGTGAAAACCACCGGACCGTTCGATTGCGACGTCCTGCAACAGCTCGAAGTGCGCGGAACTACGTTTCGCAAAATTTCCGTCTGCACCACGGTCGAGCGCCGTGGCGACGGTGGTCAGCCATGAGAGCGGAAGACACAACGCAATCGCTCGCGCCAAAATTCCAATTCTTCTGTTGATTCCCGGCGCTACCGTCACCCCGCATCTGGACCCGCAGTGAGTCTTGTGCCCGACGTCTGAGCGACGAGAGCGCCATCGCTGCTGCACGCTACGCCTTCGCGCTGGGCCGCGACGATACCTCGTCGTACCAGCGGGAGAGGTGCTTCTGGTCGGGTTGGATTCCAATCTGCGAAACCCGCCCGAAGTCGATTGCGATCAGCAGCGTGATATCTGCGATCGTGAAGCGCTCTCCGGCAACGAACGCGCGACCTGCCAGTTCGCTGTCGATCCACGCCAACCGTTTGAATGAGTTCTCTTTCAGCACGGCGCCGTAGGCTGGCACCTGTGTGATTCGCCCCTTGAAGAAATCGTGTGTATTGCGGAACGTACCCATGATCGGGACGGCGATCTCGAGTTCCATTCGGCGCTGCCACATTTCGACCCGTGCAGAATCGACCGCGCCCACACCCATCAACGGCGGGTTGGGTTGTTCGAGTTCGAAGTAGCGACAGATCGCGACCGACTCGGCGATGATCGTGCCGTCGTCGAGTTCCAGCATCGGTATGCCGCCCATCGGGTTCTTGGCTAGGTAGTCGGGCTCTCGATTCTCGGCTTTGCCGATGTCTACTTGAACGGTGGGAACTTCGATTCCCTTTTCTGCCAGAAAGATTCGAACTCGGCGCGGATTGGGCGCCATCGCGCTGTCGTAGAGTTTCAATGGGGCCTCGGGGGGTTGAGGGATGAATGGTGCAGTGGGTTCAGGACAACCCGATTGTATCGGTGTGGATCGGGATTCGCACGCGGAAGGTCGTTCCCACGCCCAGTGACGAATCGACACTGATTTCGCCAGAATGCCGCCTGACGATTTCGAGCGCGATGCCAAGACCGAGCCCAGTGCCCTCTCCCACCGGCTTGGTGGTAAAGAACGGATCGAAGATCCGCTCCATCACCGATTCCGGAATTCCCCCGCCATCGTCCTCGATCGTCACCGTGACACTCCCGCGTTCAGATTCCGTTCGGACCCAGATCGTTCCAAATTCGTTCAGCGCTTGTTTGGCATTGAGGATCAGATTCAGAAAGACCTGCTGCAGCTCGGGCGCGGCGCAGGAAACCAGCGGCAGCGCCCCGTAGTTCTTCTCGACTCGCGCGGTGTTGCGCAGCTGCGGTGCGGCGATCCGGAGCACGCCGTCGAGCAATCCATTGATATCAGCCAGTTCGCGCTGTCCCCTGCCTGCATGGGCGAGCCCCCTGACGTCGCGAACGATCGCAGATGCTCGATCCACCCCCTGCAGCGACTCGTCGATCATCTCTTCGCCCTCCGCGATGACGTCTGCCATCGGTGTCGGGACGCCGCTCTTGATCAGCTCGCTACTGAGCGCATCCCAATGCTGGCGGAGCAGCCCCAAGTTCGCGCGCACGTACGCAAGAGGATTGTTGATTTCGTGTGCGATCCCCGCCGCCAACTCGCCGACTGCAGCCAGCCGCCCCGAAACCACGAGGCTACCGCGCAGCGCTTCCAGCTCGCGAAGATCGCGCGCAACCCAGACAGTCCCAATCGACGTGCCCTCCCGATCGTGCAGCAGAGTCGATGAGACTGCGACGGGAACCACCTCTCCAGCGGCCCGCAGAATCGCGCATTTGACTTCTGTCACGTCGCCGCTTCGCGCAGAGTCGAGGCCATGGATCAACTCTTCGATCTGGACGCCCACCAGTTCGGCGGGTTCGCGTCCGAGCAGTCTGGCCATTGTCCTATTGATGGTTTGAATCCGACCGTCGAGTCGCGACATCGCGACGCCGTCCGGCAGCGTCTCCAACACCTCGTCGGCGAACGTTCCAGGTGCGAGCAGCGAATATCCGCAGCGATGCAGGCCCCACGCGATCGTGAACCCGAACACAGAGAACGCTGCCGTTCCGAAACGCGGTGTATGCATTCCGAGGATCGTAGATAGACCATCGGTGGCACTCGCAACCGCCAGCAAAGACGAGATTCCGGCCGCGATCCAGTGCACGGGGTCGCGTTCGCCAGCGGTGCGAAACCCGAGATATCCCAGCCACACAGATACACCCAGACATGCCAGGGCGAAGGCGTTGTAGACGCCGAATGCCGGGCCCATGGTGTACGCATATCCCCAAGAAGTGGGTTCGACCGAAGCGACCAGCCACGGCGTGAACCAGTTGATCGACACGAACCCGATCGGCAAAACCGTGAGGATCGGAACGATTCGGCGCAGACGCGGCACAGGCAACCGCGTGATGTCGAGTAGCAATCGCACCGACAAGGGACCCACCCAGGCCCAACCCAGTGACGACGCCTTGACGAAGATCAACGCCGTCGCCGCATCGGGACGCGTGTTGTAGACCACCTCGCATGCAGCCCACAGCGCACCAGAGCCCAGTATTAGCCCCGCGTTCCTGTTCGTCGACTCAGTGGGATTGCGGACAAAGACCAGGGTCGCCATCACCGAGCAGGCGACGCACGAGAAGAGCGGAATCAGCATGTACAACGACACGGCTGCTGTTCCGGCTCGCGCGTTAGTAGGTGCCCATCGTGAAGAACGTCACGGCTGCGTCGGCTGCCACCTTCAGCAACCGTGCAACCTGGCGCGCGGCCTCCTGCCGCTCGTCGCGGTCGGTGTAATTCGGGCAGCGCGAAGCGAGCCGGTCTTCGAGCAGATCGACATGCATCTGCGTCTTGTCTGCCCACTCATCGTTGCCCATCTGTTCTGCACGCACGACCATCGCTTCGTAGTGATTGATCTGGCGCAGCGATCGCGCACAGTCCGGCGGATCGGCCGCAGCTACACCGGCAAGCATGAAGGCCAGCAACGCACCCGTAGCAATTGCATAATTCATCGCGGATACCCCTCGTGCCGCGCTGTCCGCGGCTACCCGGCGTATCGGCCATCAGCGGGACCGGGTGAAGCCCCGAGCGCTCGAAAAATGGGACCAGCGACGCGCGAACCTGGCGGCGGCTTCAGAGCTGGCCAGCGATGTGGTGCGCCTCTCGGTGGGCCAGCGCCATTGCGGTCCACATTGGATTGACCGATGGGCACTGCGGGAAGATCCCGGTATCGGCGATATAGAGATTCTCGAGATCGTGACAGCGCCCCATTTCGTTCACGACGCCGCGGCGCGGGTCGCCGTGCATGCGCGTCGTGCAGAAGGCGTGATTGCCGCCGAGCACGAAATCGGTGACCTTCATCGATCGCGTTCGCAACACCTCCGCTTCGCCTAGCGAGTGCATTTCGGGCGCGACTCCATGGATTCCGGGAATGATCGTGTGCGCGCCCGCCGCGAAGAAAATTTCGGCCAGCACCCAAAGCGACTTGGATAGAATCGGGATGTCCTTCGGGTGCAAGTGCCAGTTCAACGCCGGGTTCAGCGTCCCGCGTTTCGCGCGCACACGCCCGAGCGAGCGATTGCAACTGGCGATCGCGTCCCAGATCGCCGAATGCGGGATGTCTGCGAGTCGCTCTTTCAGTGCCTGGCCGGAGCCCGGTAAGCGCACCGCGGTGATCGCGGCCGGTGCCCAAAGCGTTTCCAACTTGAAGCCGTCCTCGAGGAACTGACGCGACTGGTAGCCCTGGGTTGCGCCGAACTGCGGGTTCACCAGGTCGGGGAAAATCCCCATCACCGCAACGCCGGGGTGGAACTGGAGGTTCTCACCTACCTGGCCTGAACGGTTCGCAAGGTTTCCGCTCTTCTGCAGCAACACGGGTGTCGCCATGCAGCCCGCTGCCAACACCACGATCTTCGCCCGGATCCGCACGCGATAGCTCGGTTTCCCCGTGAACGGGGCCACCACCCGCCCGACCACAGCGGAGACGCGCCGCTGATCGGCGACGATTTCGTCGATTCGAACCGACGTCAAGACACGCGCGCCGGCTCGGATCGCCGCGGGGACGTAGCTGATATCCATTGATTGCTTGGCGCGCGTCCGACAACCGGTGAAGCACTCGCCACTGCCGCGGCAGCCCCGAACGTTTCGCGATATCGGCTCATTCGAATAGCCGAGAGCGTCGCAGCCGGCGCGAAACAACAGATTGCGCGCGCCTTGTACGTTATCGGGTGTCGGAGATATGCCGAGAAACTTTCCGATCGCATCGTAGTGCGGGGCGAGATCGGGAAGCGCGGTGCGAGAAAGCTCGTAATCGGCACACCATCGATCGAGCACGAAATCCGGTGCGCGATTGCAGATCGCAGAGTTGACGAGTGATCCACCGCCGAGCGCAATCGCCTGCATGGTCGGCATTGTGGTACCCGTCGTCGTACGCAACCCGCCTTCGCGCATCGTGCGGCTCATCGAAAGGCCACCGTCGATTTCGAATTCTTCGGGTACGAACGGAGGTCCCTCCTCGACCAATGCGACCGACTTGCCGAGTTCGGCCAACTCCTTCGCAACGACCGCACCCGCCGGCCCCGAACCGACAACTACAACGTCGACTTGCTCTTCGATATCGCGGTCGTACTGAGCGAAGACGCGGACGTCTCCGATTGCCTCGACCGATCCGGGCTGTGTCTCGCTCACTCGGTCGGACCGCAAAAGTCGGCGCGAATCGGCGCATCGAGTTTCAGGGGTATCACCTCGCTGGGAGGGGTCAAGTCGGCACGCGTGAATTGGATGCTGTCGGGGTGCTGGCCGATTCTCGGATACAACAGGTCCGCCTCCACAATCGGGGTTTCGATCGCGAAGGGCGCCAGGTTCAATCCGCGAAGAACTGGAGGATGGGCGAAGAAGCCCAAGGTGAGCAGCGCACGCAAAGTCGTGAAGACGAGCCGCCGCGCGAACAGACTGCTTTCCGACCAACCGTCGAGGACCGCGACGCGCTGGTCGGCGGTCATCCCCGAAAAGCGGCGACGACCATCCCAACCCGGTGCGGGAAAGAACAGCGTCGCGTGTTCGACCAGAAAAAGCAGCAGATGCACCAGAATTCGGATCCGGGGCACCGACGCGACCAGAAAGCGATCGAGGTAGGCCGGCAGGTCGGCGTCGACCCCCGAACTCGGGATGGCTCCGCCGGCTGGATACATGGCCTCGGCGGCGCGGGCGACGAATGCCGCTTCAGCGCGCGTCAGGGATTCGTAGCGAGTTCTGGGATAGCCGAAACCCACGCGAAATACCGCGTAGCTGACCATCGCGATGCTCAACATGCCCAATATCATCCGCTTGCAGAATACGGCACCTCAGGTTCGATCGGTAAAATGATGCATCCAATAGCGGCGGATGCATGGCCAACCATTTGGGACGCCGTGCATGCATCGCAGACCGGAAGCCACCAATGGCCGATGTCTCGCTCGGTGTGGGGTGGATGCGCCCCGATCTCAGCATGAAATCTAGAGTACACCGGAAGTACAGGACGAAGGTTCGAAGGCCGAACGGTATGTCTGTGGATACGATGGCGATCTGTGCCTGCCCTGCCGGTTTGACCGCATGGCTGAGGTGTCCGACTCAGTGCGCTGGCCTGTCGCAAGCCTCCCGCGATAGCGAAGCACGTTGTGGGCGTGCGCGGAGGTCGTGACGGTGCGATCCGGGATCCGGCCCTCCTCGTCCTGCTGAATGATCTCCGAGTCGTCCAGTACGCTGCGATCGGAATCGGATTCTCATTCGAACAGATCGTTCAGGTCATTGGCTCGCGAATCGCGTACTCATTGAGCAGGCGTACCAGCGACCTCTACCAGAAGCTGGCACGCCGCGGACGCTTGGCTCCTCGATCGGTCGCCGGCGCGTGAGGAGCCGCAGCCCGGCGCGTACCCGGAGGCTGCTCCAGTCTTTCGAAGTCAAGGCGCGCCGACGGAGTTCCGATCTGTCGGAACATGATTGGTGTGCCACAATGACACCCGACGTCTCGATCTGCATCGCGACGTTTCGCCGTCCAAAGGGTCTGGCGCGGCTGCTCGGCAGCCTCGCGCGACAGAAGTTGCCGGACGGGCTCGAGCTCGAGATCATCGTGGTCGACAACGATTCCGCTGGTCGCGCACGCGGGGAGGCGATCGGCGTATGTGAAATCGCCCAGCGTGTGCGCTGGTTCGTCGAACCGCGGCAAAACATTGCGCTCGCTCGCAACCGTGCCGTCGTCGAAGCGCGTGGCAAGTGGATCGCCTTCGTCGATGACGACGAAATCACCGACCCCAACTGGCTGGCAGGATTCTGGGCCGAGGTGCAGCGGAACCAGGGCGATGCGTTCTTCGGCCCCGTGTTCCCCCGCTTCGACACTCGCGCGAGCTCATGGTTGGACTTCGAGACGCTCTACTCGCGCGCGTGGCAGTTGACCGGAGAGCCGGTCGAGATTGGCGCAGCCAGAACCAGCAACTCGCTCGTGAGGCGATCTCTGTTTGCCGACTGTCTTTTCGACCCCGCCTGGGGCCTGACGGGCGGTGAAGACGTCGAACTCTTCGACCGGATGTTCGCCGCGGGTGCGCGGCTCCGGTGGTGCGACGAAGCGATCGTCCACGAGACGATTCCCGTGCAACGCCAGCGCCTCGGCTGGCTGGCGCAGCGCGCATTCCGCGGGGGTGTGGGCTACACGCGATTGCAACGCCAACGCCGTCGCGGTGGTGCGATTCGCCGCGGCTTGCCGCGCGCCATGCTCGCCCTCTTGTACCTCTCGGTGCTGCTGCCGTTTTCGCCACTCGCGGGGCGCTCGGCCATGCTGCGGGTAGGGCTGCGAATCTGCACACAGGCCGGTCACCTCTGGGCATTCGCGGGACGTTCGTACGAGGAATATTCCGACTGGCCCACGACCCCGTCGCTCGAGTAGCCGCGGCGTCTTCGAGGCCCTCCTCGACCAACCCCAGCGACCTGCCGAACTCAGCCAGCTCGTTCGAAACGACAGTTCCCGCGACCCCAAAACCGACGACCACGAGATTCGGGATCGCCATATCCCGTGCAAGAGGCTCGATGCAGTGCACGCCATGATCCCCACGCCATCGCCGCGCCACCAACCCTCCAATCCTGAACGCCAAGCGCTGGCCAATCGCGTAGCTGACCATCGGGGTCTCAAGCGGCCGATCGACGGTGGCGCATATGAATGCGGCAACTCCGCTCGAACCGGCGGAACGATGCATCCAATCGCGGCGAATGGAGAGTCAGTGCAGCCGAGGATTGCACCGGTCCCGGCTCGATCTTGCACCATGCTGGCTCCACAAGGCACTGCACGGCTTGTCGAGGCCCTGTCGGCCTACTCCAGCGTTGGCACGGCTCTTGCTGCAGAGAAGTCGTTGAAGAGAAGTCGTTGCAGAGAAGTCGTTGAAGAGAAGTCGTTGCAGAGAAGTCGTTGAAGAGAAGTCGTTGAAGAGAAGTCGTTGTAGGGAAGTCGTTGTCGAGAAGTCGTTGTAGGGAAGTCGTTGTCGAGAAGTCGTTGTCGAGAAAAAGACAGAAGCCGTCATGGATCGGGGATTACCCCGGCTGGGCTTGGGTTAGGTCGGGGAGGAGCCTTGGGTCATCGCGCGCGCATGCTGGCGACAGCCGGATCGATCGTCGCTCTGACGCTGGCGACGAGTGCCGCGGGCACGAGTTGGGTTCGCGACAGCCCCGTTTCTGCCGGCGGGACCCTGCGCATCGATCTGGATTTCGGCTCCGTTCGAGTCGACTCGCACGTCTCTCGGATCGCTCACATCGAAGCTGAGGTGCGCGGGTTGGGTGCTAGCGCATACGTTCTCGCGCTGCGTGACGATGGGGACCGATTGACCTTGACTGGCCGAGCCGCCCCGTGGTTGAACCTTCTCACAGCCACCCCGGGCGTTGAGATCCGCGTGCTGGTACCTCCCGATTTCTCACTCGAAATCGTCACGCGCGACGGAACTGTCGATGTGTCTTCGGTCAGCGGGGCCGTTGTGCGAACCCGATCTGGCTCAGTGCGCGCGCAAGATATTCGCGGTTCCGTCGACATCGAGACGCGCGATGGCGGCGAGATCGATATTGACGGCGTCGCAGGTGCGGTCGTCGCCGTCAGCTGGAACGCGCCGATTCGAGCACGCTTCGACCAGGCTCCCTCCGGCTTGATCCACGCGCGAGGGGGTGGGATCGAGATCGCCTACCCGTCGGGTTTCGGTACGCACCTGTCCGCTTGGGCGCCCAGCGGTTGCGTATGGATCGACCGAGAAGTTCGATCCGGTTGCGGGGAGCGGATTCACCCGGTCAGCGCCCCGGTCAGCGGCGGAGGCCTTCCACTCGAGCTTAGAGCCTCGAGTGGGAACATTGTGCTCCGCACGGAACCCAACCCGCTCTGAATCCAGGTGCGCTGAAGATCCGCCCAATGGCGACCCCGCCGGCTCTCGCAGCCGGCTGTCAGGGGCCGCGATGCACGTCGCTTTCAGTGTCATTTCGGCGGATCACTCGCTGCTTCGACGGCTGTCGCGGACGGCTCTAAAGGCTGCGCGTTCTGCGTCCGATTCGGGTAGGTATGTCAGCCGATCCAGTCGCTCAGGAAGCCTCGAGTCGCGGCCAGTTTTGGCGCCAGGCTGTGCTGGGTTTGGCGGTGCTAGTCGCGGTCGTGCTGCGGATCTGTGCGGTCTACAGCGTCGCGGGCAACTGGGACGAATTCGGGCTGTTCGAAACGGCATCGAAGACGGCTGAGACCGGTCTGCTGCGTTCGGGCGGCCGTCCTGGACTCGCGCAATGGCTCGTCTTGCCGCTGGTCACGAGCTGCACGGATGAAATCTCCGTAGTTCGGACCGCGCGGCTCTTCTGGGTATTGTTCACGCTGGCATACCTGGCTGGCACCGGGGTACTGCTCGCCCAGCTGCAGCCTGATCCACAACGGCGGCTCGGCGATGCGTTGTTGGGTGTCGGGTTAGTGTGCTTCGTACCCGTGTTTCTCGAGTGGTCGATCCAGGTCCGAACCGACCAGATCGCGCTGGCTGGCGGCGTCTGGGGTGGTGTCGCACTGCTCGCGTCGCGCAGATACCCGGCACTTGGAGCCGCTGCGGGCCTCCTATTCGGTCTCGGATTCCTGGCGTCTCAGAAGCTCGTCTATGTCGTTGCCGCTGTGGGTTTGCTGGCGGCTGGGCAATTGTGGTCTGCCCGCGAGCTTCGAATGCGCCGCGAAGTCGCACGCGCGTTCTTGTGCGGGGTGGGCTTCGTCGCAGCATTCTACGGATTCCACGCCGCAATCGCACACCAAGGCATCGACATCGCAGACAACGCGGCGGCCGTCAGCGGCATCTCGGCCTCCGTGTTTCGCGACGGATTGTCGGCGTTCGATTTCTATCGTCACACGATCGGCTTTTCGCAGTACATCGCACTGGCACCCACGCTCGGGCCACACCTGGTGCTGTTGGGAGCGCTGATCGCCGCGACGCTGGCCAGGGGCGGGCGCCGCAATGCGGGGCGCGACGTGCTCCCACTGGCCTGGGCGCTGTTGGCGCTATTCCTCGCCGTCGGCCTATTTCACGCCGCTGCCTTTGCGTACTTCTGGATGACGCTCGGCTTGTTTCCAGCCCTCGCATTTGCGATCGCACGCGGACCGATTCAGGATCTGTTGCCGGACACCGGTTCGCTTCGAGCTGGCGCGATCGTAGCGTTCTGGGCTTGTCTGGCCGGCCCTGGTGTGGCGTCGATGACGGAGCTACTCGTCGACACCCAGTCGGTTCAACGCCAGAGTTTCGACTTCGTGCACCGCAACTTCGAATCGAGCGATGCGGGCTTCCACCCGGAGAGCGGCATGTTCTGCCGTGGCGAAGGCCAGCCGCTCGAGCACTACTTT
Source organism: Deltaproteobacteria bacterium (assembly GCA_032128375.1). Lineage (GTDB taxonomy): Bacteria > Myxococcota_A > UBA9160 > UBA9160 > SMWR01 > JAJDAM01. The sequence goes on from JAQBGU010000173.1 coordinate 37,342, forward strand.
TCGCACAAGATCTACATGCTGTACGGTCGGCCTGAAGGGAAGTCTGACCCTGAAAACTTCATCCAACAGTTTCGCCACGCGCCGATTCGGTTTCTCGTTCAGTCGTTTCGCCTGAACCAGTTCCCGGTCGAAGTTCGCCGCTTCTGGGCCGAGAACTACCAGCCCTACCGAGATGCTGTGTTCGTTGCCGGACGCCGCCTGACCGGCCGTGCAGGACAGAACCATGCATTCGAAGTTGTTGCAGCGGGTGCGTATCAGTGGATCCCGGATACTGGATCGCAGGAGATTTCGATCGACGGGCGCCGATTGGGTTCGGGAGAAGTCGTCAGCCTGCAAGCCGGCGACCACCAGGCAAACTTCAACCGAGACGCGTCCGGGGGAATCTTGGTACTGGCGCTGTCAGATCCTCCGGGGCCGGCGCCGAGAATGTTCTACAAGAGTTATTGATGCGAGTTTGCGAAGCTTTCGCGCGCTCCCCAGCACGGCGACGCTCGCCACCGGTGAGCGGCCCACCCACCGGGCTCGCCTCGCGCCAACAAGGAAAGGCCGCCTGGTAGAAAGGATTCCGCGGTAGCGGGGCCGTATTGCAGCCATTCGCCGACTTGCCACGCATTGCCCAGGACCATCGCTCTCAACACCAGCCCACACGCCCGTCGGCCGGCGGTTCCGCTGCGCCACACCGCAGCCAGGCCGAGTGCGAGAACAACGAGCCCCAGGGTGAGACTCACGAGGAAATAGCGCGGGTACAAGAACCCGGGGTTCCACACGAACGTGACGACCGCGGGTGACAGCAGGATCGCGACGAGCGACGAGAATGAAGATGCCGAGGTCACGGCGCTTTCGACTCACGATCGCGATGCTCGCGACCAGCATCCGGACCGCTGTGCTCGGGCCTTTCCGGCGCAGCAATCGGTTCCCAGCACGACCGCGAGCGGGGATCCGTTGAAAACACCGAATGGTGTACTTTCGATGGATGACCTGCTAGGCGTGTGACGCGTTCTCTGAATCACCGATCTCTTCCAGTACCCGGATCAGGTCGAAGCTCGACACGATCCCCACGAGCGCGTCCTTCTTCACCACGAGAACGCGGTGGATCCGATTCTCGCGGAGAACCTGGGCGACCTTCGATACAGGTGTCTCCGGATCGACGGAGACTGCGTCGCTGGTCATCACGTCTTCGACGCTGGCGTCGGTGAGGTTTTCCGACCCCCCATCCGTCGATTCCGCCCACCGGAAACCGATGTCCTCGAGCGCGAGGCCGACGCTCGTTCCGCCGCCGTCCGTATCGTCCCTGGTCATCGACGACGGGAGCACCGTGGATCTCCTCCTCGAAGAACAGCCGTTTCACCGATTTTCCCACGCGCCTTTCGATCGGCTCCGACGCGCGTCGAAGTGCGGCGTCGTTCCGTTCGCGTAGCCGTCGAAGTGGAGGCCCGGATCGGGACCGGCCTCCCCTCGCAGCAATCCCTCCATACC
>JAQBGU010000174.1:0-17486 GCA_032128375.1 Deltaproteobacteria bacterium
GCGTCTATGCGATCACGGCCCAGCGCGGTGGGTGGGAGATGAAGCTGACCTCGTCGCCTGACGTTGCCGATTCCAAGCCGGTGCGACTTCCCTTCGAAGGGGAGTGGAAGGTGTTCTGGGGCGGCGACAGTCGCGAGTACAATCACCACTTCGGGCATCCGAGCCAACGGCGTGCCGCTGACCTGATGATCGTGGACGAATCTGGGCGAACCCACAGCAAGGACGGCACCAAGAACGACCACTACTACGCGTACGGGAAGCCAATTCTGGCCGTAGCGTCCGGCACCGTCGTCACCATCGTGGACGGCGTGGCCGACAACGTTCCAGGTGCGATGAACCCGTACTTCGCGCCGGGAAATAGGGTGATCCTCGAACACGACGGTGAGTGGTCCGTCTATGCGCACCTGATTCCGGGCTCGAACGAGGTGGTAGTAGGTGATCGCGTGGAGCTGGGAGCCAAGCTCGGACGTTGCGGAAACAACGGCAACTCCAGCGAGCCGCACCTGCACTTCCAGATCCAAAACGGGCCGCTGTTCGAAGATAGTTGGGGACTGCGAACGGTATTCAAGGGTGCCAAAGTCTCTCGGAGCGAGAAAACAATGGAGCCCGATACCGATCGTTTTCTGAGGGGTGATCTTGTGCGTGCGCGATGATCAGCCCACGAACTCCAATTCGCGAGTGCATTTCGAGGATCCCGTTTGCACACTCTCGACCTTCGCGCCGTGGCGCCTGCGTCGGCAAACGACAAACGGCACGCGCGGATCGGGGTCATGAAGTCGTTCAGCGACGCGCTGAAGAACCGCCTGTTGCGGGCCGGCCTTCGTCACCGGTGATCAGCCGGGCGCCGCGTTGGAACGTCGCGTAGGACCACGCCCAGGACATCATGACGAACACTCGATTGCGGAATCCGATCAGAAAGAACACGTGGATCAGGAGCCACATCAGCCACGCGACGATTCCCGAGAACCGCAGTCGACCGAGGTCGGCGACGGCGGTGGCGCGACCGATGGTCGCCAGCGATCCCTTGTCGCGGTAGCGAAACCGCGCCCGGGGACGACCACGCAGGTCGTCGAGGATGCAACGTGCGGCGAAACGACCCTCTTGGACTGCGGCCGGCGCGACACCGGGTACGAACCCTCCGTCACAACTGACTGCCGCGAGATCACCGACGACGAACACCTCGGCTCGCGACGGCAGCGCGAGGTCCGGGCCGACCTCGACGCGTCCGGCGCGGTCGAGTGGCGCGCCGAGAATCTGCGCGAGCGGCGAGGCGCACACACCGGCGGCCCACAACACGGTGCGCGCCGCGATTCGCTCGTCGCCGATCTCGAGTCCGTCGGCGCCGATGCGCGTGACCTCGGCGCCGGTTCGAACCTCTGCCCCGAGACGTTCGAGCTGGCGCTGCGCTTTCTGCGACAGCTCTGGTGGGTACGTCGGCAGTACCCGTGGACCGCCTTCGAGCAGTAGCACACGCGCGGTCTCGGGCGCGATGCGTCGGAAGTCGCGCGCGAGCGCGTGGCGCGCGATCTCGCTGAGTGCACCGGCGAGCTCGACTCCGGTCGGCCCTGCCCCGACGACGACGAACGTCAACAGCTCACGTGCCCGCTCCGGACAGCGCTCAGCCTCTTCGTACGCGAGCAGGATCCGACGTCGGATCTCCAGGGCGTCCTCGACCGTCTTGAGACCGGGCGCGTGCGAAGCCCAGTCATCGTTACCGAAGTACGAATGCGTCGCTCCGGTCGCGACGACGAGGTAGTCGTACTCGACCGGGTCACCGTCCTCGATCTCCACCCGTCGAGCCTCGACGTCGATCCGCGCGACGGATGCCAGCAGCACCTGCGCGTTCCGCTGCTTGCGCAGTACCGCACGGATCGGATACGCGATGTCGCTCGGATTGAGTGCCGCGCTCGCGACCTGATACAGCAGCGGCTGGAACAGGTGGTGGTTGCGACGATCGAGCAGCGTGACGCGCACTGGCGCTCGCCGCAGCTCGCGCGCCGCTCGCAGTCCAGCGAAGCCGCCGCCGATCACGACGACGTGCGGGACTTCGCTCAACTCTCGCGCCGTGCTCATGCTGTAGGAGTGTCCGGAATTCTCGTTCCTGCAATGCCAGAAGTGGGATACTTTGCTCTCGTCTTGGACTACCAGCGATGCGTAGGGTTTGAGCGAGGCGCCTAGCGGGTGCGAGCGCTGAAGCTCGAGGATCTCACCAGCAGCGATGCGCCCGATCCGCTTGCGCCTCTCCGCTGCCCAGCGTGTCCTCGCGAGATTTTCGCGCGCCCCGCCGCATCATGTGTCCGACGGCTATCCGACACGAGGTGCCCCCAAAGTGACCCCATGTCTTCCGCAACCCTTTGAATTCATTGGGGTGACCTTCAGTGTACATGAACCGATTCGTTTTGTCCCCCGAGGGAAACACGCAGCGGACAGGGCAATCGTGCGATGAGACAACAGCGTCGTGTCACCTCTCCACCTTCCGCAGTTCATCGAAAAGGTTCATCATCTCGCTCAGCATTTCGAGCCGCTCTCCTTCTGGGTCCATTCCCCAAACCAGCGCCAACTAACAGCCCAAGCTCAATCCGAATGTGCGCGGGTGTTCCGCTACACCAAGCACTGAGTTGGCCGCGGAATTTCGCTCGGCGCTACGCTCGCGCAACTGCCTCGTCATCCGGCGATTCATCTCCGTTGGCGGGCCCGAGAAACCGGGGAGCGCCATCGTATCGGCAACGCGGAGAATGCCCCGGACTCGGCTCACAGTTCGACGGGCAGAATGAGTTCCCGCACTGAGCGAAGACGAGTTCTCAACGAGCAAAAGGAGGCTACTGGAAGAGCCCTCGGCGGATTCTGCCGAGCGAGGCCCTGAAAGATCGAGCCGCGAAATCGACTCCGAACCGACCGTCGCGGACGTTCAAGAAATCGCAACTTCAGCAGGATAGGGCATCGCCGCTCTCAATAATCCGAGGCCAAGGATGATCCCTGCAACAAGCCAGCCGGCGGCGGTAGAGAGGGACGCGGCGAGGGGCGAGGGGGCCAGACTTGCCGCAAAGCGATAAATCTCAATGTACGTCCCGGTAGTCGTGTCTCCGTTCGAGTAGCTCACCGAAAAATGAGCCACTGCTTGATGAGAGTGCATCGCCGGAAAGAAGTTGCATTGTCTGCAATGCCGAATCCAGTCCGCCGTTCGGATCGGGTCTCTCGGCAGCCGGAGATCGATGCCGAAATGCAAAAGCCCCAGCGTTCCCACAAACGGCCCAGACCAACCGAAGCTCTGTCTGGCGCGATGTACCGGCGGAGTCAGCGAATTCGACACACGTCGGCCAGACCACACCACGTTAGTGGTGCTTTCGCCGGCGTTCGGCACAACGAAATCGAGCGGCAACTGCGAGAGGTCGATGCTCATGAAGCAACCCGTCGGATCACCTGTGAGAATTTGCGAGGCGATGAGCCTGCTGCAATTTCAGTTGATGTCCTTACGCATGCATGCGTCGGACTCATCATCGTCAACAAGCCACGCTTCCAGTCGAAGCCAAGAGCGGGATCCGCGACATCGACGCACCCTGAACTCACTGTGCTCGGGCCTCAGGCAGCCTTCAGTCGCACCGGTAGTGTGCCGAGGGACACGAGAATCGGGTTGCCGATACCGAGTACGCTGTAGGTTGGGTCGCCGATGAGTTCGATGCCGCTCGTTCGCTTGAGCAGCTCTTCGAACAGGATCGTGATTTCGCGCCGCGCGAGATGGGCACCGAGGCAGAAATGCGGGCCGCCTCCGCCGAAGGCGATGTGCTCGTTGGGCTTGCGTCGAATATCGAAGCGAAACGGGTCTTCGAAGTAGTCGTCGTCACGATTGGCAGAGGGATACCAGAGCGATACGCGGTCTCCCTCGGCGAGCGGCACTCCGGCGATCTCCGTGTCCTCGGCGACAATGCGCTTGAAGTAGCCGACCGGCGAACTCCAGCGAATGATCTCCTCAGTCGCACTCTTCAACAAGCTCGGATCTTGGCGCAGGGCCTTCGAGCTGTGCGGGCTCGGCGAGCAATTGATTGAGCCCGCCGGCGATCGCGCCGCGGGTTGTTTCGCTGCCCGCGACCGTGAGCAGCATGAAGAAGGCATCGAGTTCGAGGTCGTTGAGTCTTCCGAGCTCGTCTTCGGCGGTGACCAGCTGCGACAAGATGTCGTCGCCGGGCTGGGCTCGCTTGCTTGCCGAGATCTTTTGTCCGTACCCGAAAACTTCGGCCGCAATGACGTCACGCTCGGTGATGGGAATGGGATGCTGGGGGTCGACGCAACCCAGCATGTCGTTGGTGAGGGCGAAGAGCCAGTTCCGGTCTTCCAGCGGAATGCCGAGCACGTCGGCGATCATGTGCATCGGCAGCTGATAGGCGACGTCCTGAACGAACTCGACAGACTCGCGGGCGAGCGCGTCGTCGACAATTCTGATCGCCCAGTCTCGCGCTTGATACTCGAGTCGCTGGGTCATGCGAGGCGTGAAGCCTGAACTGATCAGCTTGCGCTGACGAATGTGAGGCTGACCGTCCATGTCCGTGAGCATGAATCCCAGACCCTCGAATCCCAGGCCCGCACCGCCGCGTGAAAGGAAGACGTCCGATTTGCGGTTCGCATCACGAATGTCCTCGTAACGCGACAAAACCCAAAAGCTCTCGCCGCTGGTGTCTTCGAAGTTGCCCGTCTCTGGGTGTCGCCAGACAGGCGCCTGTTCACGCAGCGCTGTGAAAATGTCGTGCGGAAAGCCATTGCGGTAGAGCTCTGGGCCAGTGAGATCGATTTCGTCGATGGTGATCGTCATTCCGGTTTCTTCCAGGTGTCAGGGGATTGTTTCAAGAGCATTTCTGAGCGGGCGGTGGCGTTCTAAACGCTAGTTGACGTCTAGATCGAGATCTGCCCTACAGGAGACGCAAGTATGCGTAATTCCTTCGAGTGAATTGCGTTCTATTAATAGTAGTTACCGCGTTCATCCCGCAAGACGTAGCTTGCCCACGGCGACTCGGCTCCAACCCGCAAGTAGCCGACGCCCAGCTCATAGAGCGGATCCTGACCTTGCCGAAATGCGTTCCACTCGACGTCCTGCTCGAAGGGCAGCATGACCAGACCCAACGGAATACAGAGCACGCCCACCACGCTCCGAAGAGCGCCCTGCGAGGCATGCAGCAATGACAGCCCGAGGTACCCGGGAACCGCGTACACACCCTGCAACCAGCCGCTATCGGAGACCGAGTCGAAGTTCCGATAGGTCGCGCGGGGCCCGCTCCAGAAAGGTGCAAGCACCACATCCTGCACGCCACTTACCGTGTCCCCAAGAGCACGGCGGATCGTATCGGGCGATGCCGCTGCCGGACTCGCTGCGGCCGCCACCACCAAGGCCCAGACGACTCCGCGCAACGCGCGTTTCACTGCACTTCCCGGCACGGCGACCTGCATCCAGCCTCCCTGTTCCTGGGCTCTTTTCTGACGTTTTTTGATGTTCGACGCCGACGCCGTTTCGGCGCATGGGTCGAATCGTTGCTTGGAAATCAAGGGGATTTTGTACCACGTTTGCATCATTGCGCCGGTGGCGTCGTCTCGCCGGCGATTTCCAGAAGAGAGTCGCGGATCGCGGGTGCGCGCGACGACATCGCGCCGTGTGGGATGAACGCGTCGCCCGTGTCCGTGGCGATCTTCCAGAATTGTTCGGCCGCGTAGCGATCCCAATAGGCCGGAGCCTTCGAGATGTCGTACCCTGCGGCTCGGGCGATCCGGAGCCCGAGCGCGTCCGCCTTCGTCTCGTCCTTCGCCTCCCGCATGCTGTCCAGAAGCTGGTGGCCGAGTTGGTGTGCTATTGCGATCGCGAGTTCGTCGTCGTCGTGTGCGAAGCGCAGTAGTCCGGTGGGAACCTGTATCTCTGTTCTGTTCAGGTGGTAGTCGGTATCTGCAGAGCTGCTGGGGAAGACAAGCGTGCCGTGTTCGCAGCCAATCTGGCGTTTCACTGATACCTCCAGGGTATCGTCGCCCCTCCCGATTTGAAACGCGAGATTGCCCGACTCTGAGTCGCGCATCCTTTCGAATACATGCGCGGTTTTCTTGATTCGATCGCCATCGATTTTCAGGATTCGATCCTGGAGCCTGATCCCGGCGAGTGCTGCGGGCGAACCATCGGCGACCGCAAAGACTGTCACATCCTCACCAGCACCGAATGCAGCCTCAGCTTCCGCCTTCTTTTCACGCATGAAGTCCTGACGCCGACCCACACTCGCCCCGAGGACCGGTGAAGTGTGCTCACCACAAACCTCTTTGCCAGCTATCGCGAGGCGATAGCTCACGTTGGCGATTCGTGTCTGGTCGGAGCGCAAACGCTCGAGTGCGTCGCTTCGAAGCGCTTCCTGGTGCCCCTCGAGTTCGTCCGCGTCGACGTCAGGCCGATTGAGCGAAAGGAAGCCCCTATGGGGTTCGAGCGGAAGCCCGGCCGACTGCTTTTCGGCGATCTCAGCGAGCACTGCGCGCAGCTCGAGCGAGCGCTTCGCGGAGGTCGGATGGCTGTAGAAACCCCAATCGATGAATCCGTAGGGGTTACTCCTCGCGAAGGAATCCCATACACCGGGTGCCTGCGAAATGTCGTATCCGGCGCGTGCGGCAAAGTAGAGGCCGAGGTAGTCGGACTCTGCCTCGTAGCGCTTGCTCCCCCTAAGGCTGCCCGTGTGTCCGAGGACCATGTGTGCGAGTTCGTGTCCGGCAACGACCGCCAGCTGGTTGTCATCGGGAAGGAATCGAAGGATCCCGGAGTAGAAGTAGACACCGGTGATACTGCCCCAACTCATCGCGTATGCGTTGATCTGAGGTCCGAATTCGAAGTGACTCGGAATCGAGCAGCCCATCTGGACTTCGAGTTCGAGGGACATTCGCACTCCCTCACGTTCCACTTCCAGGCTGACGCTGCCGTTCTTTCCTCGCCCCCGCAGCAAGTCGAGATGAACACGTTTCTTGACCTTCTCTCCGTCGACAGCTTTGACAATGTCTCCGGTCTGCAGACCGGCTCGTGCGGCTGGGAGCCCCGGGACGGTCGCGAGCACGTGCGGTTCGAGACCGAGCTGATAACGCTTTATGGTGGCTTCTACGAACGGCTTGACGTAGTCGACATCCCGATACCGATCGTCGATCGTGCGGTGATCGATAGCAAACACGCCTATGACGGGCGAGATATCCTTCCCACACAGATCCGCACCGGCGATTCTGATTCGATCGACGACGCCCATCACCCGAGTCTGGCCGTCGAGCATCACATCAAAGGCCATATCGTTCAACCGACGCTCTTCGACGGATTCATCGGCGCTCGCAGGCAGAGTAAACAGGATTGTAAGCAGCAATGCGTGTCGGAATGCACGGCACATCGTGTGAGCCTATCACGCCCATCCATTCCGGCACCCACCGATGCCGAAAGTGAGAGTGAATACACTCGATAGAGTCTAACTTGAGGAAACGACAAGTCGCAGCGTGCGGGACGCCTGAGACTTGCGACCGCTGCGGAGTCAGCCGATCCGTCTATCATTCGTGTCGCAACCGGCACGTCCGCTCTGGCCCGAGCCGAAATCAGAGATCGCGGATGAGACCCTCTTCGTTATGCCGCACCTTCCTCGGCCTTTCGCCGAGCAAGGTATGCACGCAGCGCTTTGTTCACCGATTCGCGTGTCGGAAACTCGGCAGCAACGTCCGGATCGAGCACGACGACGTTCGAGCTTTGTTCAAATCGCTCGGCGTACTTCCCGCGAACGCCACCGGAGAAGTCGTACTCGTCGCGCATTTCGGGCTGTTCGGTGTTGTCATGCTTGCTCATAGGAACGTCTTTCGCTTCGAGTCGCGAGTCTCGCGCTGATGAGCCGAATGGACTCACCGCGGTCTGTGTGAACGACCACCACAAGTCGCCCTGAGAATGCCTGGCCGATCAGTACATATCGATCCTCGTCATCCGAGGAGTCCGGGCCAATGATAGTGCTTGAGAGCGAATCTCCAAAGGCCGTTGCAGCTTCCTCGAACGAGACATCGTGCTTCTCGAGATTGGTTGCGGCTTTCTCGCGGTCCCATTCGAAGTTCATTTCAACTCAGGCGCCGCTTGTCCGGCATAACTCGTTTGCAACCAGCCGGCAGTGTATCGCGTCGTGCCGAAGATCCGTCTCTGGGCAGCACGTCCAGGTCCTGAAGCACACCGACGAGCGCCGCGGGATGGGACATGGTGGTCCGAAGGATACGCCGGCACTCGATGAGGCTCGATTCGCCAGTGCAAGCCGACGTGACACGATCGAGCGATCGAGCTGTCAACCCGCATCGGCCTTCAGATCGCTGACGACATTGGGATCCGGCGCGCGGTTGTGGGTGAGGCACGGATCGGGCAAAAACGCCCGTAAATTCCGGCACCTTGCCACCCGCTACCTGGCTGGGCACGCTGAAACGCAGCTTCTTTCACCTATCAGCTCGCCCGGGGTTCGGACTACTTTACGAATGCTTTCTCGAGTACTGCAACCGCGTCCGCGAATCGCTCAGCGCTCGGGAGTTCCGGAAAGACGAGCCAGAAGCGGAATTGGCCGGTTCGGTCCCAAATACGAACGAAATAGCGGCCGTTCTTGTAGAACAGATCGGTCTTCCCTAGGTCGTCGAAGTAGAGCGTCTTGGGCTCCGGTACCGACACGGTACCTGCGGTCACGAATAGGACCTTCTTTGATCGAATTCTGTGAAAGACCAGATCGATCTTCTCGTCCGTAACCTCAACCGAAGTCGGCCGGTAGGGAGGCTGCTGCTCTTCGAACCCCCTCCGGACTGTCGACCTCGCTTCGTCGATCGATAATGTGAAGACTGGAGAATACGCGAGCTGCTTCGCCCCACAACCGACTATGGTGGCTGCAACCATGAGGGCACTGATCAACCGCGCCCCTGCAGCCTGGCCGTTCACGATGTCCCCGTGCTGAAGCGATTCACCATATCTTCGAGAACCCTTCGAACCAGTTGAAAATAGATTCCGTCTTGGGCATCCATGCTTCTTGGTGAGACCGTCATCGCGCCTGCTCCTTCTGACCGCTTGGGTTCTGGTGCTGCGTGGCCCTTCGATACGCGCGGTAAACAGAACGAAGTATGCCGACGACTGCATTCGAAGAGCTGACTGAGTGAAACGGCGCTGTCGAATTGCTCGCTGACGGTTCCGTCGTAAAACCAGATCGCTTCGCCGGACTTCACGTCAATCACTGTCGCATTCGTTGTGGCACCCATTCTGTTTGGCGGGAGCGCGGACTGCTCCCACCGGTGAACATGCGACTCGAGCGACTGAGCGCGAGATTCTGGAACAGCGATGGGTGGACCGCGGCGGCCACTTCGGTCGGACTCGAAGAAGCGCCGTTTCCACTGCAGATCGCTTCCCAGATTCGCCTGGATCCGCTCAAGAGAATTGACTTGGAATACGACGTCAGCCCCCAGCTCGCCTGCAGCTTCAATTGGCGTGAAATGTGCTTCATGAATCACGATCTGCCGCATTGCGTTCCAAGAAACCACCTTGTATCCCGCTCTAACGAAGGCCATCTCGAGTTCACTCATCTCGACCCCGCACCTTGTGCGGAGAATCTGAGCGACCCCTTTGAAATCGCCGCGGGTTTCCGCGGATGAATTGTCCGCACATCGATCGGGCGCTCCGAGTGCGATTACGGGTTTCCTATCGAATCCCGAACGGTAGGTTTCGGTCGTCGTGATCTCCGGCTGGGCAAGCCCGGAATCAGCTGATTGGAACTCAGACTCAACGAGATAGTAAGGGTTGCAGCCCGCGAGAACCGCGAGCAGCGGAATCAGCCCAGCAAGAGCGGATTGGCGCCTTGTTCTCATGAATGTGCTCCATCCCTGACGTCGGGGCTGGTAGACGAACGAGACGATTGGCGATCGATCGAACGTTGATTGGGAATAGATCGCGCCGCGTGTGGACCTGAACACAATACCACCGCCGCCGCAAACGAGATTCGAAATTTGGCCCGCCGCGGCCGACACTTGGTCGGCTGTAGGAAGCGGGCTGGTCTATCATCCCCCCGCCGGCCAAGCGAGCGTCCATGTCCCTTGAATCCCTCCCCAATACCCGTGCCCCCTGGATGACCCTCTGGGTGTACCTGGGCTCGAAGGTAGGATCACAATCGAAATCGGCTCGCGAATGACGCGGTCGCTGGGGCGCTGTGACACTGGCAAGCGTGTCATTCGAATTTCTCGAGCGGTCGAAAGCATCGGAGGAGAGCTGCTACACGAGGTGCTGTGCCATGAGGCGGCGCATGTTGCCGCAGTCGAACTCCACGGTCCCCGCATTCGCCCTCACGGCGTGGAGTGGAAGAGTCTGATGCGGCTGGCTGGGTTTGATCCGCGGGCACGAATTCCATCTCGCGATCTCCCGCCCGCTTTGGCAGGGCAATCAACGGTTCGCCGCGTCCGCTGGGAACATCGATGGCCCGTCTGCCAAGCGGTGCGAACGGCGGGGCGCCCCGTCCACCAATGGCGTTGTGTGCAGTGCGTCGAGGCCCGCCTTCTGGAACGCTCGCCATCACGCGGCTCGAGCCGAAAGCGATAACTCAGGCGATTCGTTGACCCCAGGCGCTCTTCCCGACAAACGGCTTCAGGGAGTGCTTCTTCGTCGAGTCGTCGGTTCCGAATCGCGGAGGATCACTACATCTCAGTCAGCGCCGCATCGCTCCCACCTTCATCGCATCCGGCGTTGTGATGTAGATTGGCTTCTGGGCCCCATCCTTGGTGACGCTGAGAAGATTTTGGTCTACGTCGACAAATAGGTCGACGATCTTTTCGAGTTGGATCGAAGTGGTTCCGGAGTGAACCAGTAGGATCCGCTTGTTTGTAACTGCGAGCGTCCCTTCCTTGTCGATCACGAGTCCCCGCTCGCTGAATTTCTGACCATCTTGCTGGAACCGCCTCAGCACCTTCGACTTGAGAATCCTGCCGACTCCGATGTAGTGGCATGATTCGCTCTTCTGCAATTTGACATACGGCTCGAGCTCCGGGAGCTGCCCCCCGCGAATCACCCGAATTTCTCTGAGCTGCTGAAGAATCTCGAGTTCCTCGGCAATCGCTGAATCCGAAATTCCCAGCTCCTGACGAATGTGGTCGAGCGTCTCTTCCTCGCGGTTCTCCAGCTCGTGGTCCGCGATGGCTTCGAGGTACGCACTGCGAAAACAGTCGACGCGAACCCGCTCGACAAACTTCTCTTCGAGTTGAAAGGCGTTCTTCAGCTGATCGAGGAGAAACAGCTCATCGGCTTCAACCCGGCGATCTTCCACAACTGCCGTCATTGCTGCGATGTAGATCTGCGCGCAGCCGAATGTCTTTTCCTCCTGATAGAGGTCTTCCTTCGACAAAATGCACTTGATTCGAGAAAGCTCGGCGTCTGTGAGAGACCGTGCATCTTGGATCACTCCCGCCAGTTCGCGCGCGATGTTCGCGTTAGAAGCGTTCTTGGCCCGCATGCGGATCGCAACGAAAAGTGCCACCGCTCCGAGCGGAATTGCGAATCCCAATGCGACATGTGCGGGCCCGATCTCGGCTCCGAGTCTGCTCAGCGCCCCAAAGGCAACAACGACCGCAACCGAGAAGCCGAACACGAAAAGACCCGTTGGTGTACTCCGACGTGGGTAGCCCTCGAGCAACGGGCCCCGCTCGATCGAGAAAGAGGTCGGCGCATACGTGGTTCCGGGGTCAGTGTTCAGCTCTTCGATCTCTCCTGCCCGCTCGCCCCCCGTGCGTACACCGGAACCGTTGAATCCCAGTGCTTGTCGATGGTAAACACCGCCGCGACCGACGTGCGTGTATGCCCGCCCGCGAGAGTTCACTCCGATCCGTGCCCCTTTGACTCCGGCCGAAACTCCGATTCCGCTCTTTGAAAGATTCAGCCGAACGGGCCCAAGCCGGAAACTCTTTCGGAGGTAGAAACCCACAAGATATCCCCTGTTAAAGAAGCTCTCCGCAATGACCACATCGCCGGTCGTTGCCTGCCTCGGAGAACGCCGAGGCCAAGATTCCCGCCGGAAACGCAACGAGTCCGACGCCTAGGACCATGACCACACCGCCGACAGCCTTGCCCAGAGCGGTGACTGGAATGACATCTCCGTATCCGACGCTGGTGAGTGTGACTATCCGTAGAGAAAGCCCCTCATTTCGCCCCCCGGCATCGGCTGGACTGTCCGAATGGCAGCCGAGCGTCCGGTGGACCGTATCGGCATATGGCGGCGCGGGGTTGTGCGAATCCACATTCCTGAGACGATTGAACCCAGGCTCTGCGTTCAAAGAACCGAGAGCAGAGGGAGGAGTCGCTAGATTCGCACCTGTTTCGTCTCCGAAGGCCCTGCTGTCGCTGACGAATACCGCTACGAGCGATCTCAATCGCGCACTTACAGTTGGGCGGGAATTTGAAACTAAGGCCGATGGGAGAAGCGCATCACATGCCTACAGGATTGCCCCGTCATCGAAGAGACGGGAGGAAGAGCGGGATCGATAGTCTGATCTCGAAGCTCGACGCCTACTACAAACGGCAGGGCATTCACCCGCTTGACTTCAGCTGCGTTCACCACGCCTCGTGCAGCGCAAATTGCAAGAACTTCACGGAAGCCAGGGCCTCGCTCGTAGGTTATCGATACGGCAAACCGATCCGTGTGGTGGTGCTTTCGCTCGACCCCGGCTCGGGATGGGCCGATCCAAGGGAGCGTACTTTCGAGGGCGTTGCGGCGAGAGTTGCGGCGAACGATCCGGATCGCCTCCCCAAGCACAAACATTGGTATCGGACCCACGAAACGGTCGCCGCAGTTCTCTCCTACTTTTCTGACGAAAGACTTGCGCCTCGCGACGCCGCGGGTCGTTTCGCGCACGTCAACGCCGCGAAGTGTTCGCACAACCTGCCAAACAGCAAACAAGCACCCGCCCGTCTATTCAAGAACTGCCGCGGCTTTCTCGAAGCAGAGCTCGCGTTACTCGAGCCCGACATCGTCATCACCCAGGGCCGAAGCGCGGCGAGAGTCGTCGCTCCGTGGAAGAAGCGATCGCGCTGGAAGAACGTGCTGGAGATCGATGGCCACTGCTTCTATTGGATGGAGCTCGTTCATCCAACCGCACATGGAGGGGCGTATGGGCAGGAGCGGAAGACCTGGCCAGGAAGGTTCCGGCGGGCTCGTCGTTGGGTTGAGGCGTAGGTGGGTGACGACGTGGCTCGCCCCTCAGCGAAGGGCATGGCAAGGTTCGGTCCACGCGGTGTCAGTGCGCCCAGCGAACGCGCTACGCAACGGCTGACGCAAATGAGACGAATAGGATCTCCCGGAAGCGGGTATTGCAATCGCCACGTGATCGCCATCGGGCGCTCGCCTTCATGGCTGACGTATGTTGCAGGGCCGAGGAACCAGAACGCGCGTAGGTCTTGTCGCTCTCGGGCGAACAGCATGATCGATGACCCCTGCTGTTCGTGATTGCGGTATCGCAGGCCGGTTTCACTTTCGGCTCGCGTCACCGACTGGCTCTCCCAATGAATCAGACTTGGGCTGATCGCGGAGTCGCGGTAGCGCGTAGTGGGCGAGAACTGTCCGCTGGTCTTGTCGCGCGTGAATGCGAACAGATCGGCGCGTTCTCCATCGATCCAGTGGACGCCCGTTTGCCACGCCGCAACCTTGGCCGTCGGTTGCGGATGGAAGGCAGCCATGATTTCGAGTCGCGAGTATCGGGCGTGAACCTGGAGTGGCACGTTGGGATGGCTGCGCAAAGGGAATCGGCGGGACACCCACTGTGACATACTCCGTCACGTGTGGATCCGACATTCTCTTGCCCTTGCGATCGGGATCACCGTTTGGCTCGGTCTCGCGGCAGCTGTGCGTGCCGAGGTGATCGACATCGCGACGCTCGACACGTCGGGTGGCTTCATGCGGGTCCACGGCAGTGCGGGGGATGGGGACGGCAGTTTCGGTGTGCCTGTCGCGGGTGGCGCGGACTGCGATGACGACGGCGCACGCGACATCGCGTTCGCGGCGATGCGCGCCAATCCATTCGGGCGCGACAATGCCGGAGAGGTCTATCTCGTGTTTGGCGACGCCACGATCAGCGGGACCCTCGATACCGCGGACATGCAGCCGCGAATCCTCGTCGTGACTGGGGCTCACATCAGCGAGAACGCGGGAAGCGAAATCTGGATGGACGACGTCACGGGGGACGGCGTCGGCGATCTGCTGGTCGCGCGCCAGAATCACGATGCGGATGCCGCCCGCCTCGGCGCAGGAGCACTCTCGATCGTTGTCGGCGGCCCCGAGCTGGCCGCACAGGCCCTGACCGGTCTACCCCTCGATCTAGCGGCGCCTCCGCAGTCGATCACGGTGACGACCCCGGTCGGCGCTGCAGCTGGCGATCGGCTTGGAATCTGGATGCGCACCGGAGACGTCGATGGAGACGCGATCGCCGACATCGTCGTCGGTGCCGATCAGCAGGGTCCCGACCATCGGGGCGGCGCCTGGGTGGTGCGCGGGGGCAGCCATCTCGCGGCGGGCGGTACGATTGATCTGGCGAGCTTCGGGTCGACCGCGATCGTGGGGCACCTCGCCCGGCTCACGCCATCGCTCACCGCGCCCGTTCACAGCCATCTCGGCGCGACGGTCCAGATCGGCGATCTCGACGGAAATGGTCGAGCGGAGGTACTGATCGCAGCCACCCTGAACCGCGCAGGCGGGGGTCTGCAGTCGAATCTCGGCGGCAGCCACGGTTCGGGCGGTGAAGTCGACGGAACGCTCTACATCGCCTGGGACGACAACTTCAGCGCAGACCCCTGGACGGCCGGCTACACATTCGCGGTCGACGCCACGCCCGGGACTGGCACGGCCATCAACGGCAGTATCCCGAGCCGAAACTTTGGCGAGGAGATCATCGCCGGGTTCGACTTCGACGACGACGACAACCCGGATTTGTTCGTTGGCGACATCGTGGGGGACGCGAGTCCGCTCGGAAACCGACCGGGCTCGGGTCATGGCTACGTCTTTTATCACGCGGCCGGGCTCGCGGGCCTCAGCTTCGACCTGGGATCGCCGCCCCCGGGCCTCGTGACGACGCTGATCCTCGGCGCCGCAACGAGCGACCTCGCCGCAGATACCGCCATCGGCGGAGACTTCGACGCAGACGGCATCGACGATCTGTCGATCGCATCGCCTCACCACGACTCGCTGGGCCGCGACAGCGCTGGCGCCCATCACGTTCTGTTCGGGAATTCCGTCCGGTGGCCTGCGGTCATCGACCTTGCGTCGCTGCCGGACCCGTCCGTCGTCAGGATCACGGAACTGTTCGGCGCCGAAGGGACGGCGGGTTCGAGTACGGGGGACACGCTGGGGTACAGCGCCGCTGCCGGCTTCATCGATGCCGATGCCCGCTTGGACCTGATCACCAACGAGATGGTCGGGGACGGCCTCGGCGGTACACCCGAAGACGTCGGAAACCTCGTCGTTGTGTCCGGAGCGCTGCTCGCACCGGAGCCTCCGGCTGCGCTACTCGCCGCAGTGGCGCTGCTGGCTGTCGCGGGGTTGAAACAGTCGCAGTGGTTGAAACAGTTGAAGCAGTCGAAGAGCCGGATGCGTCGCTGAGTCTGCAGCGGGGCTCTCCGCGAAGGCGCGGATACGGAATCACGAGGTGTCGTTGGCTCGGGTGCCGCGCGAGCCGAAGGCCGCAGCTGGCTCGCGCTGCCGGCGGGTTCAGCGCCAGTTCACCGCGATCAGGCGATGTTCCCCTGAGATACCCTTCAGGGTGACGACCTGCTCGTCGGCAAAGCGCAGGTTGGCCGCGCCCTCGACCTTTTGCCGAACGTCCTCGGAGATCAGGAGTTCGTTGGCTGCAGCGAGATCCGAGATGCGGAACGCTTGAATGACCGTCTTGCCGAAGAACTTGTCCACGTCGCGAATCGGCCCCCAACCGCCTGCTCCGGCGGCATGTAGGTTGCTGTGCCAACCATGGTGCCGTCCTGGGTGATCCGCGTACGGTCGAGCGCCACCGCGAGGCCGAAGTCGCCGAGCTTGGCGTCGCCTTCGGGTGTCAGCCAGACGTTGCCGGGCTTCAGATCGCGGTGCACGATGCCGCTCTTGTGAGCGTGCTCGAGAGCACCACAGATCTGCGTCGCGATGCGGAGCGTATCTTCGATCGGAAGGCGGTGGGCGTCCGCGGCGGCGAGCTTGTGGTCGAGGTCGCCGCCGGCGATGAACTGGCAGACGAGATAGACCTGACCTCTCTCGTCGTCGACGTCGTGAACCGTGACGATGTTCGGGTGATCGCCGAGGCGTCCCATGGCTTCGGCCTCGCGGCGAACGCGCGCCATGTCGAGCCCCTCGCTCTTCACGAAGGCGATGGCCACGTCGCGGTCGAGCCGTGTGTCGCGGGCCAGGTGAACGCGCTTCTTGGCACCTTCCCCGAGAAAGCGCACGAGTTCGTAACGCCCGCCCGCGAGGATGCGTGGCACCTGCTCGCTCGATTGTCTGGGCGGATGGGGGGGCGCATGGGGGGGCGAATCGAGCGGCGAAGGAAGAACCGTTGTCGAAGCAGGTCCCAACCCGAGGGCACCGGCCAGCGCACCCGCAGCGAGGTTGGTGGCACACTTTCCACAGAAGCCGAACTCTGCTGGGTTCTCGAAACTACACGAAGGGCAGACCCGCGCGAGTGCGGACCCGCACTTCCCGCAGAAGTTCATGCTAGGCGGGTTGGTCCAATCACAGGCCGGACAGATCATTCGCGTAGTCTACGGCTTCTCGGCTTGGAGAGGCACCAATCGTTTGAGCTTCGCCCTCCCCAGCCGCTCGAGGCCCTTCACCCGGCGTATCGATACTTCCGGACCAGCTCTTGATCGCGAATCGTTCTCCTTCATCCGAATCGAGTACATCTCGAGACCCGCAGCCCAGGATAGAAGGCGTCGCAGCATACCGCGCCATCGTACCGCTCCAGTCGTGTCGCCTCCACCGATTCGACGCCACCGATGTCTTTCAAGATCTGCAGCATCGGCGCCAGCGATCTCCCGATGCCCCGAAGGAAGTTTGCCCGCACGCGCTGACGATCTTGCGGAGAGCTTCGCTACTCCGCAGTGTGTGACGCCTGGCGCACGCGAACTACACGATGCGAACTACTTGATGAAGAGCATCTCCTGGTAGGTGGCGAGTGACCAGAGATCGTCGGCGACCACACCCTCGAGCTCGTCGGCCTTTTCGCGCACAGCCAGCATCGCGGGCAGAATCTCATCGCAGCAATGTTTGGCGTGAGCCAGCGTCGTCGCAGCGTCTCCGCCAGCCATCGCGGATTCCAGGCTCGCGATCGCCACCGACAGCGCGCCGACTAGTCCTGAAATAAGCGTTCTTGAGTTGAAGTCTTGGGGATCGCGCACCAAAAACTCAGGAAATCTCTCATATTGGGATTTTACCGCACGTTAGGTAGCCCGATGGAAGTTGATTTCTGCTGTGTTTCCGAAGGTTTGTGCGCAG
>JAQBGU010000175.1:0-4698 GCA_032128375.1 Deltaproteobacteria bacterium
CAGGTCGACATCGAGATCGGGCCAATAAAAGTGTCCCGGAGTTGCCTGCTCGACGTTCAAGATCTTCCCGACCGACACGCCCCTAAAGAACGGAAAGTTCGCGTAAGGCATGAACAGTTCCCGCTCTCCAGCCAACAACCACACGCCGTGAGCCGTGATATTGGTGACCTCAATCGTCGAAGTGCCGATGCCACGCGGTTCTGAACTCATCTCCATGTTCCTCGATGATCGTCGTTGCTTCTGAAGTTGCTTTTCGCTCATTCCGAATTCTGGCCAATTCGATCGCGGGATCGAGCCAGAACTTCGACTCTCCGTCAGCGCAGATGACGTGCACATGCACTCGTGGCTCTTCACGGGAAAAGAAGAAAAAGCGGTATCCGCGCTCTCGATGGATCGTCGGTGACATCCATTTCCGATTCCCAGACGGGACCGAAGCCCAAGCTCACGCCATTGGATCGTGCCTTCTGGATCGCGCTCTTCCGGTATTGGCCACGCTGGAATGAAGTGCTGGTTATCGTGAAGCCCGACACGGTGGTCCGTTGGCATCGCAAGGGATTTCGACTCTACTGGCGATGGATCTCGAGACGCGGCCCAGGACGACCGCGCATATCGACGGAAGTCCAAGACCTCATCAAGCGATTCGCGCGGGATAACGGATGGGGCGCGCGGAAGGTCCATGCCGAGCTTGGAAAGCTCGGGTTCACGGTGAGTCTCGCAACCGTGTCGCGGTATCTCCCCAAGCGACCGCCTGATCGCGGGAAGCAGCAGCGCTGGTCTACTTTTCTACACAATCACAAGGACGCGATCACCGCGATGGACTTCTTCGTCGTTCCCACGGCTGGATTTCGCCTTCTCTATGTGTGGTTCGTGATCGATCACGAACGACGGCGGATCATCCATTTCAATGTCACGACGGTATCACACCCAAGCGAACGGCCTACAGGAGTCCCTGGCAGAATGGAACCGCCGAGCGCTGGGTCGGTTCATGCAAGCGCGAACTCATCGATCATGTGATCGTGTTCAACCGGGACCATTTGCATCGACTCCTCCGCGACAATACCGACCGCGTTCACACGGTTCTCCGGGATGCGCCGGAGGGTCGCACTACTGAGGCCCGATCGTCATCGAACGCAAGGGTCGTCGGATTGCCGCGTGTCGGTGGTCTTCACGATCGCTATGTCTGGCGAGAGGCGGCATGATGACAGAAATACAGCGCACGAAAAATGCAAGACGGAGGTTCCGGACGGGTTCTGATAACGCACAGGGCGCAGCGCAACGGTCTTTATTTTCAGGGTGTTGCAGCTGCAACTTCTCGACTCTCATTTTCAATGAGACGCAGCAACGCCCGAAGCTGGCTTGCTGCAGGGGGATACGGAAGGCAAACTCTAAGGCATGACAAACGCGCTTCGAGAAGAGCTCTTCAGTCTGTCTGCCGCCGAGCGACTCGAGTTGGTCGAGGAGCTGTGGGACAGCATCGGCGACGCTGACGACGCACTCGCACTGACTAACGAGCAACGCGAGGATCTCGAGAGGCGACTCGCTGAGGCCGATGCCGATCCGACAGGCGGTTCGTCGTGGGAAGAAGTGCGCGATCGCATCCGGCATCGCCAGCGTTGACACTTCGGGTTCGAGGTCGCGCCGAGTTCGACCTCGACGAGGCGTACGCGTGGTATGAGGCGCGGGCGGAGGGCGTTGGCGAGGCATTTCTTCGCTCGGTTGAGGCTTGCTTGGCTCGGATCGAACGTCATCCCGAGGCCCACGTGGTGGCTCACGGCCGTGTCAGACGTGCTCGGCTCCATCGCTTCCCCTACGGCGTCTACTACACGATCCGCAAGGACTTCATCGATGTCCTGGCCGTGTATCACGGCCGCCGCCGTCCGCGTCGTTTCGATCTCTAGCTGAGGCACAAGAGGAAGAACCGGAAGCCGGTGTCGCGCGCCGGGATTTTCCTGCTCGTCGAACGAAATCCCTGCTCCTGATCACAGGGAATCGGTCGCTACTGCTGCGGAATAGCTTCGGATTTTTGGCTCCGTCTCCAGCAAGGGAGCCAGATATCGAAGAATTTCCCTGCAGATTTCCTACAGATCAGGGCCGTCATTCTCGCCGCGCCCAAACTCCCGCCAGCAGCCGTCTGCCGATACGTCCAGGATGCAGACTGCACAATCACGGCGGAACTACGATCACCGAATCAGGGAGGCGATTCTCCAGTCTGGAGATCGCGAACTCTTTCCTGAGCTCGAGATTCCGAAGTCCACGATCCTGCGCATTTCGGCCAACGTGAAGCTGGGTTCATCGTGGGCTTCCCGATGTCGTCACATCCGAGCTCGGGACGTGTGATCGCGCTGCTCTGATCTGCGAGATTCACGCCCTACGTCAGCGAACGGCTCTGCTGACTGGAGTCGTCGGCCTACTGGCCGCGATGCTACGCGTCTCGAAGCACCGCACCGAGTATGACCGATACTCCGACTGCCGGTCGAAGGCAGCACTACTGAGAGCAATCGAGCGTGCAAACAGGTGCCGCTGGGGTCGTCGCTTCGAATCGCTCGTCTCTCTCCTTCCAGATACCACAGCTGGCGCCAACTCGAGTTCGGCTGTGAACTCGACGATCAGCGGAGCTGTCCGCGCGTGAGGCCGACGCGCCTGACTCCCGAGGAAGTGGAGAACATGCGGACGCTCGCCGAGAGCGGCGAGCATCGCGACATGTCACTCCGTGCTCTTGCTCTTCACGCTCAGCGGATCGGAAAGGTCGTCGCGTCACCATCATCCGACTGTTCGATGGAACGAGAGCCTACCTGCATGCTGCGATCGACAACTACTCGACACGGATCCTTTCATGGAGTCTCGAGGATCGCCTCGGCAGTGGAGGAACGTGTCGGCTACTGCACGACGCTGCATGTCAGCTCCGAAGCGGGTCCCAGCGGACAGAGGTCGTGACAGACGCAGGCTGCGAGAACGTCAACTCGGACGTCGACGGCATGCTCGAGGACGAGGGCTTGAGACGCACTCTGGCCCAAGTGGACGTCACTCGTGGCGGGCCAATGAGCCGACCCGGCGCAAGAACCTCAGTGCTGAGGTATGGCGCGGACTTCATCGAAGAACGGTGTCCTCTGGCGTTCGACGCACGCGGCCGCATACAAATACATTGCGGCCGACCAACTCTGCCAGTCACAACCCATCGGCTCACCGGTTTGCGCTTTGATCCACTCGTTGAAGCCCCACGTCAGGGACTCCCGCCGATGCAAGCTGACCAAGTCCGTTAGCGCCAGTAGCTTCTGGCGCGCGAGGTGATAGCGGCCTGCAGCCACGCAGGTCGCCACGTACAGTCCGCATATAAAGGGCCAGATCCCGCCGTTGTGGTATTCACCTGCCAGGTTGAAGTCCTCGTACCTCGGCCGCCAATCAGGATCGTCGCCGCGAATGTACGGCAGCAGACACGGCGGCAAATCGACGGCCAACTCGCCTTGCTCCCGCAGAGCAGCGCACTCGCTTTCTACCCAGCGGACAATGTTCTGGCGACGGCTCTCGGAAGCCAGCCCCGAGAGCGACGCGAGGCAGTTGCCCAGAAGATCGAATCGCTCATTATTGTGGACCTTGTACGAGTACATCGCGTAGTACGGTTTGGAGCGTACGACCAGCCCCTCGTGAATGTGGCGATTGCCAATGTCCCGCCGCACATCAAATCGATTCACCAGGGAGCGAAGCCTGTCGCCCTCGTCGGTTCGACTGTAGAGTCTGAGATAGGCATAGACCAAGCTGTTCACGTACAGGCCGTAGCCCAGTACCCAATGCTCGTCGCGCCAATCGCTGGTTGGGAGCTGACCTACCATCACCGAATCGTCCGGGCTTTGGTACTGCATCCAGGTCAATGCCTTTTGGGCCGCGCCGTCGAGAAAACCATCGTCGCCCGTCTCACGTCGGTACAATCCGACACCGATCAGGAACAACGGTGTCGTATCGCTGGAACCCAGGTTTTCAGGATCGTTGACTATCGACGGGATATGACCGTGCTGAGTCTGATTCTGGGCGAGAACGGTTAGCGTGCGGCCTAGAGTCTCGATGAGCTCCTCGTTACCGCTGACAAGAATCCCGAGGGCCGAAAGCATGAGGTCACGCGTGTAGGGCTCCGGATAACCCCATCCGGCCGTGCGAGGCAGTCCGTCCACGGGTCCGTGCGCGTTGTGCAGCAGAACCTCGACGGCAGCCTGCTTCGCCTGCCGAACCGATTCCGGCAGGGGGTCGCCAGGCTTGCCATTCTTGGAGACAACTGTCACTGGGCTACTCGATTCCCAATCGATCGGAGACGATCTCGGTGAAACGCCTGGCGACGGTTCGGTAGTCGAATCGCTCGACCACGCGTTTGCGCCCAGCCTTGCCCATACGTTCCCGCAGCTCGGCGTCCCGCATGAGCGCTAGTAAATAGGTGGCGATGTCATTGATGCTGGCGCGATAGTCAGACGTGCGCGGCTGGGGAAAGACGACCAGGGAAT
Organism: Deltaproteobacteria bacterium; assembly: GCA_032128375.1. Classification (GTDB taxonomy): domain Bacteria; phylum Myxococcota_A; class UBA9160; order UBA9160; family SMWR01; genus JAJDAM01. Next base: position 4,488 of record JAQBGU010000175.1, read on the forward strand.
TCTTCTCGAATCCCTGATCCTCGCCAAGGACAGCCTCGCCGATCATGATTTCCTGCGACACGCCCGCAAGGAATGCCGTCTCACCATGAACCATGGTGTCACGAAAGCCCATCGCGTCGATGGCAATGACCGGCTTCTCGCACGCATTGGCCTCCACCTGGATCATTCCGAAACCCTCGAGGCGAGAGGGCGCCGCGTAGATGTCACAGGC
>JAQBGU010000176.1:0-16423 GCA_032128375.1 Deltaproteobacteria bacterium
ATCGAGATGCACGAATCGACGGTCAGCCGAGTGACCACGTCCAAGTACGTCCACACTCCCCAGGGCATCTTCGAGCTGAAGTATTTTTTCAATTCGAGCATCAACCGAGTCGTGGGTGAGGCGGTCGCCAGCGAAGCCGTCAAGGAGCGCATCCGCAAGCTGATTACAGCCGAGGACCCGCGGAGGCCCTTGTCCGATCAGCGGATTGCCGAAATGCTCAAGTCGGCCAATATCGACATCGCTCGCAGAACGGTTACGAAGTACCGTGAACAGTTGAACATCCTGTCTTCTACGAAACGGCGTGATGTCAGTTAGGAACCCGACCCAGGATCGGTCGGGCGACGACGGTGGAAGCATTCGCCGCGCAGCGGCGAATGCGCAACTAGCAAGCAGCGGTCAGAAGCCATAACGTCCCGCGATCCCCGGTCAATTGCGCCGAAAATGAAGCTCACAGAACAGAGCGATTCCATGTAGCCAACAGCATATCGCGCGGCTAGCCTCCTGCCGGCAATTCGAGGGACTCCCATGAAGATCATGGACATCTTGGTGAACGGCGCCCTGATCGCAGAACTCGGGGTCCCGTCGAAACGCGAAGTCTTGGCCGAAATGGCGAGCGCGCTGGCCAAAGTCGAACCCCAGATCGAAGCCAACAGGCTCTTGGAAGTGTTGCTCGAGCGCGAAAAGCTGCAGAGCACCGGAATCGGCGAGGGCGTGGCGATCCCACACGGAAAGATGCCGGGCTTGGATCGTCTTGTCGCGACGTTCGCGCGAAGTTCTGAAGGTGTCGATTTCGAGTCGATCGACGGCCAGTTGACCCACCATTTCTTTCTGCTGGTCGTACCGGAACATTCGGGGGGCCAGTACCTGAAAGCGCTCGCGCGGATCTCCCGTTTTTTCCGGGATGCTGCGTTTCGTCAACAGTTGACTCGAGCGGCCAGTGTGGAAGACATCATCGCCGCTATCGCCGAAGAGGACGCGAAAATCTAAACGACTGTGGATTGCGCGGTTTCGGGATCGCGACGGCTGGGGGCAGTTCGATGAAGGCTTCTGTTCACGGAGCTCTCGTCGAAGTCTACGGAGTTGGCATTGCACTGCTCGGCGTGAGCGGTGTCGGGAAGAGTGAGTGCGCGCTCGAACTGCTTTCCCGTGGCCACCGGATCGTCGCAGACGACGTGATCGAGTTGATCGTCGTCGAGCCCGGAACGCTGATCGGCCGAGCGCCAGAGCGAATCCGCCACCACATGGAGATTCGGGGTCTGGGTATTATCAGCGTCCCGGCGCTGTTCGGCAAGGACTCGGTGCGGCTCGAGGTCGAAATCGAGTTGATCTGCCGGCTCCAGCGGTGGCGAGTGGGCACGGCTTACGAGCGGGTCGGGATCGAATGGCCCATGGGGGAGATCGGCGGGTTCCCGCGCCCAGAATTGACGCTTCCGGCGCGACCCGGTGGTAGCATGGCGACTGTTGTCGAAGTCGTCGCTCGCGAGCATGCTCAGCGTCTGGCGGGTTTCAATGCCGCCGCTGCTCTGGATTCTCGACTGCGAGCGGAGATGAGCCGGAAAGATCGCTCATGAACCACACCGGAACTCACATTGTGTTTGTCAGCGGCTTGTCGGGCAGCGGCAAGAGCACCGCGATGGCAGCCTTGGCAGACCTCAGTTTCTACTGCGTCGACAATCTCCCGGTCCAGTTGATCGAACAGTTCCTGCACCTGTGTTCCCAGGCCACGCCGCCGATCGAGAAAATCGCGTTGGCGATCGACGCGCGAGAGGGTCCGTTCCTGCACGAATTCCCGAAGGTCGTGACCGAGCTGCGAGAATCCGGGGCCACGGTTGACGTGGCATTTCTCGACTGCACCGATGAGGTCCTGATCAATCGATATCGCGAAACACGCCGCGTCCACCCCCTCGCGCCCGGCGGTACGGTCGCCGAGGGCATCGCGAAGGAACGAAGTCTGCTCGTCGATGTGGCGGCACTGGCGGACACGCGCATCAATACATCGCAGTTGAACGTGCATCAATTGAAAGCTGAGATTGGCCAGCACGTATCCGGAGAAGCGCGAGCTACCGTCGCAAACTTGGTGTCCTTCGGATTCCGCTACGGCACACCCGCAGCTGCCGAACTGTTGTTCGACGTTCGCTTCTTGTCGAATCCGTTCTTCGAGGAGCACTTGCGCGAGCGGACTGGGCAACACCCGGAAGTCGCAGACTATGTGCTGAAAAATGCGCAAGGGGCGGCCTTGTTCCAGCGATTGAGGGAAATGTGCGAATTCTTACTTCCCCTCTACGATCAGGAGGGCAAGGCGTACGTGACGATCGGAATTGGTTGTACGGGGGGGCGTCATCGATCCGTAGCCGTCTGTGAAGCATTGGCGGGAGTGCTTCGCGCACCCGGCCGGGAGGTGAACATCGATCACCGTGACATCTGCCGAAGGTAAAGCGCCGAAGACGCAGGCCGATGAGACGGGCGCAAGCTAAGGTCCGGAAACGGCACGAAACGGAGAGTGGGTGATGAAGATCGGCGTCGTATTGGTAACGCACTACCGCCTCGGGGAAGAATTCCTTCGCGTGTTGCGCCTGATCCTGCCTGACGTGCCGGACTTTCTGGCGGTTGCGATCGACCCCAAGCAATCGGTCGACGAGATGCGCCGACTCATCTCCACGGCTCTGAAGCAAGCAGATCGCGGCTCCGGTGTTTTGGTGCTCACGGACATGTTCGGCGGTACGCCGTCCAACATCAGTCTGTCGTTCATCGAAGAACGCTCTGTCGAAGTCGTGACGGGTCTGAATCTCCCGATGCTCATCAAGTTGGCAACGCTCACCGACGAAAAGACCCTCGAGGACCTGGCGTCATTCATCAAGAGCTACGGTCAGCGAAATATTTCTGTCGCCAGTGAAATCCTGCCCGAAGTGAATTCGTGAGCGAGCCCGTTGAGCAGACCTTCACGATCCGCAGCGAGTTGGGGCTGCACGCTCGCCCAGCGGGAGAGTTCGTTGCGCTCGCGGGCACCTTCGAATCCGAAATTTCGGTGAGTCGCGGGGCCGAATGGGTCGATGGGCGCAGTGTGCTGTCGCTGTTGTCGTTGGCGGCTTCCAATGGCACCAAGCTGCTGATTCGGGCGATTGGATCCGACGCACTCGAGGCCGTGACCGCACTCGGCGCGATAGTCGAGCGCGAGGTCCGGCCAGACCCGCCACAACCAAGATAAGCCAGCAAAACGGAAGATTGAATCCCCAAAGCCGCTCCTCTAGAGTCCGCACCCCCACAGCCATTTCCGAGGAGACACACATGGCGCGAGGCGCCCTTTTTACATCCGAATCGGTCTCGATGGGCCATCCCGATAAGATGTGCGACCAGATCTCCGACGCGATCCTCGATGCGATGCTCGCTGGCGATCCGAATTCTCGTGTTGCCTGCGAGACGTTGACGACTACAGGGCTGGTGATGGTCGCCGGAGAGGTAACCACCAACGCCGAAGTCCAAATCGCCCCGCTGGTTCGGCAGGTAGTCCACGATATCGGTTACACAGGTTCGGAAATGGGTTTCGACGCGAATACCTGTGCGGTGACGATCGCGCTGGGCCGCCAATCTGCGGACATATCGCAGGGGGTGTCGGAGGGCGAGGGACTGCACAAGGAACAGGGTGCCGGTGACCAGGGTATGATGTTCGGCTTTGCTTGTGACGAAACGCCCGAGCTGATGCCGGCACCGATTCGGCTGGCGCACCGGCTGATGGAGAGTCATCGAGGTTTCTTCGAATCGGGCGAGATCGACTACCTGCGACCTGACGCAAAGTCTCAGGTCACGATCGAATACGATGGCGACCGGCCGGCGCGGATCACAACAGTGGTGCTGTCGACCCAACACGCGCCCGACGTGTCGTACGACCAGCTCCGAAAGGACATGATCACAAGGGTCATCGAACCCGTATTGCCGAGCGAGCTGCTCAAAAACACGATCTACCACATCAATCCTACGGGGCGTTTCGTGGTGGGTGGACCGATGGGCGACGCGGGCTTGACCGGACGCAAGATCATCGTCGACACCTACGGCGGAATGGGTCGTCATGGTGGGGGCGCATTCTCCGGCAAGGATCCCTCCAAGGTCGACCGCAGCGCCGCTTATGCGGCGCGCTGGGTGGCGAAAAATCTCGTTGCGGCCAAGGTGGCCCGTCGTTGCGAGGTGCAGCTCGCGTACGCGATCGGTGTTGCTGAACCGATTTCGATTCGGGTCGAAACGTTTGGGACGGGTGAGTCGGATACGACCAGGCTCGAAAATCTCGTTCGCAAGCACTTTGATCTGACGCCGAAGGGCATCGATGAGGGATTGAATTTGCGCCGCCCGATCTACCGGCCGACTTCCTATCACGGTCACTTTGGCCGGGAGGGAATTGGATTTCCGTGGGAAGAGACCGACCGGGCGGAAGCGATTGCCCGCGATTTCAAGTAGTCGCGTTTCCCGAAACCGAGCCCTTGAAGCGGATACCGACCCGGCTCGGGACGGCGAGGCGCCCGGCTTGGTGAAGCGCAGCCCGCTTCCAGCGCCAAACCGTCGGGCGCTTGACCGCGCCCGGAGACCGTGCGATATGCAGAGCGGATGGGGGGACCGAAGCAGCACAGCTGCGTCCGAAAAGCGCCTCGGGGCGTGCTGCCCGAGCGTAGCTGGATCTGTGAGCCGCAAGCCGCGCTCATGCTGATCGGGTTGGCGATCGCGCTCGCGTCCTGTTCGACCGCCCGCGGAGGAGCGCTCGCGCCGGACCCGCTGATTCGCGTGCTGCTGCGCGAGGCCGACGAAATCACCCTGCGCGGCGAAGCATCGAAGCCGGCACACTTGGAGGCCAGGGATGGGCGGCTTTGGGTCAACAACAAACCAGTCGGCTCCAGTTGGCGGTTGGCTGGGAATGGAGTGGTTTCTGGCGCTGGGTTACAGGTTCGTGGAGCGATCGTCGTTCACCGAGGCGTGGGCGGGCTGCAGGTCGTCAATGAGGTGGGACTCGAAGACTACGTGGCCGGGAGCGTCGGGCGTGAGATCTACCCGGGATGGCACCCCGAGACTCTGAAGGCGCAGGCTGTGGTGACACGCACTTACGCGTTGTATCGGCGCGATCGGGCGCGCGAGCAGGCCAACCGGGCCAGTTTCGATCTGGGCTCGGGGACAGGCAGCCAGATGTACGGCGGAATCGCCGCTGAGACCGCCTCGATCCGTACAGCGGTGGCCGAGACGCGCGGCGAATACCTCACACAGGCTCAATCGCCCGGCCAGGAGCCAATCCTCGCGGTCTATCATTCCGCCTCGGGCGGACGCACCGCGACCGCAGAAGAGGTATGGGGGCATCCGGTCCCGTATCTGTTGAGTGTAGAAGTCGCCGATGAACAGGATTCACCCGATACCTACTGGCGGGCGAGCATCTCACGGACGAAACTGGGGCGCGCTCTCGCCCAGGCAGGGATCGGGATCGGAGCCCTACGAGATGTCAGGGTCGTCGAACGGTCGCCGAGTGGGCGAGCACTTCGCATCGAACTGCGGGGCGAAGTTGACGGCCACACAATCAGTCACGTCATGGAAGCGCGCGCACTTCGCGAGGCGCTTGGAGAATCGGTGATTCGCAGCACGATGTTCGAAATTCGATCTGAAACCGATGCAGATGCCGATCAGGCTGGAAGCGGAGGTGAAAGTCGAGATGGAGATCTGGTTTTCGTCGGTTCGGGGCACGGTCACGGTGTCGGAATGAGTCAGTGGGGCGCCGAGGCCATGGCGCAACGCGGCGAGAGTTATCGCGAAATTCTGGCTGCATTCTATCCGGGTGCGTCGATTGTGCGTGGAGGCCGCCAGTGAGCGGGCTGCTGTTGCTCCAGGTGCAACCGCAACAGCCAAGTGGATTCTCGATGCTCGTCCCGATGGCGGCGATTTTCGTCATCTTCTATTTCCTGCTGATTCGGCCGCAGCAGAAGAAGCAACGCGAAACGGAGAAGATGATCAAGGGCATCGAAAAGGGTGACAGCGTCATCACCTCGGGCGGGCTTCACGGGAAGGTCACCGGGGTCTCAGACGATGCCCTGACGATCGAGATCGCTTCGGTCAAGGGCGATCAGGTAAGGGTCAAAGTGTCGCGCAGCCGAATCGAACATGTCGATTCGGTCAAGAAAGAAACCAAGAAAGCTGGCGGTAAGAAGGGTGGCGGGTCGTGAATTTGCGCGGGCGTGTGATTGGTGTCTCACTGACGATTCTTCTGTTCGGCTACTACGCGTTGGCAAACTTTGCCAGCGAACAAGCGCGCCAGGACAATGCACTGATTCCGAAGGAATCGCTGCGCCTCGGACTCGATCTGAAGGGCGGCTTCCATTGGGTGATCGGTGTGAAGCTGGCGATCGCTGAGGAGCATGAACTGGGCTTCCTGAAGGGGATTCTGCAATCGGACCTCGAGGAAGACGGCATCGTGCTGGGCAAGGTCGAAGTCGTCGACGGAGGGCTGCAGATCGAGGCGTTCACAGAGCCGTCCCGTATTGCGGTACGCAAATGGATGGAAGACGCCGGTCAGGCCATTGAAGTGGGGAAGGGCACCGACCTGCTGACGTTCCGGCTGTCGGATGACCGCGTCCAGGAAGTGCGCGAACGCGGCATGTCGCAGGTGCTCGAAGTTCTGCGGCGGCGAATCGAAGACCCGCTGAAGGGCATTCCGGATTCGGTCGTGACGCGACAGGGCGTAGATCGCGTGCTCGTCCAGATACCGGGTGGGTCGATCGATCGCTCGCGGGCGCGGGACATGCTGAAGGTGACCGGCTTCCTGGAGTTCAAGATTGTCCAGGATTCGGCGGCGACCGAAGATCTGCTGATCGGACGTTACGCGGACGGGGTGCTGCCGGAAGGCACCGAGATTGCCTACGAGCGCGACCGCGAGACCAATCGAATCCTGACCGCATACCTGGTCAAGAAGGATGCGGACATTACCGGTGACTACCTGACCGACGCCCGCGTCGGATTCGACAACCAACAGCGTCCGCTCGTCAACTTCACGTTCAATCCGCAAGGTGGCCAGCTGTTTGCCGACCTCACCAGCGAGAACATCGGCAGCCCGCTTGCGATCATCCTGGACAGCCAGGTGTACAGCGCGCCTAACATCCGCGGGCGAATCGGTGCGCGTGGACAGATCACCGGGCGCTACACGATGGCAGAGGCGTCCGACTTGTCCGTCATCCTGCGTGCGGGCTCGCTGTCGGTACCGGTCGTGATCGAAGAGGAGCGCACCGTCGGCCCAGCGCTCGGGGCGGATTCGATCCGGAACGGAGAGAACGCGATGATCGTGGGGGTGGTCATGGTCGTGATCTTCGTTGCGGTCTACTACAAGTTGGCCGGTGTCTACGCCGGAGTTGCGCTGGCTGTGAACCTGCTGATGCTGCTCGGCGTCATGTCGATGTTCGAAGCCACGCTGACACTTCCGGGTTTGGCCGGAATCGTGCTGACGGTCGGCATGGCGGTCGATGCCAACGTGATCGTGTTCGAACGCATTCGCGAGGAACTGCACAGCGGCAAAACGCCGCGTGCGGCGATCGGGACGGGTTTCAACAAGGCATTCTTGCCGATCATGGATTCCAATATCACCACGCTAGGCACCGCGATCGTGCTGTTCAACTACGGAACCGGTCCGATCAAGGGCTTCGCGGTGACGCTCTCGATCGGGATCGTGACCAGCGTGTTCGCGGCGCTGGTGGTCTCGCGGCTCCTGTTCGAGATCTACCCGGGGAATCGCCATCTCGAGACCTTGTCGATCTGATACCAGCGGCCGGCGAGCCATTTTCCAGTTCCGGATCCCCATTCCGGACCCAAGCTCAGGACCCGGGTCCAGACCCCGGGTCTAGGACCCCAATTTAGGAGTTACACGGTGCCCTTCGAACTCGTGCCCCCGGGCACACATATCGACTTCATCGGAAAGCGAAAGATCACCGCTGGTGTGTCTATCGCGCTGCTCGTTGTCAGTGGAGTGGCAGTCGCAATCAACGGCGTCAAGTTGGGGATCGACTTTCAAGGCGGCACCGAAATGCAGGTGTTGTTCACTGCTGGGGCCAGTGTCGACGAGAGTGCCATTCGGGTGATTGTCGGCGAGTGTGGGGTCAACGATTCCAGCGTCGTGCGCTACGGCGAGACCGGCGCCGACGAGTTCCAGATCCGATTCCGTCAGGACGCGACTGCGCGCGATAGCGGGGAAGGCTGCCAACTGACGCCTGAGCAACTGGCCGCCGTCGAAGACGCAGCGAAGGCCGGTGGAGGTAGCGGCGACGCGGGTGAGAAGGGCGAGACGATCGACAAGCTGACCTACGCGCTGGGTAACTCGATCGGGGCGCTCAGCGTGCAGCGGGTCGAGTTCGTCGGTCCGCGGGTCGGTGCTGAACTGCGCGACTCGGCGATACGGTCGCTGGGCGTCGCCACGCTGTTGATTCTGCTTTACATCGCATTTCGCTTCAGCACACGCTTTGCACCGGGGGCGATCATCGCGTTGATCCACGACGTCGGGATCACGGCTGGGATCTTCGTGATCTTTGGCCTCGAGTTCGATCTGCGGGTGCTGGCCGCATTGCTCGCGATTATCGGTTACAGCCTCAACGACACGATCATCATTTACGATCGGATACGCGAGAACATGGCGCTGCGCACCAAGCACGATTTGGTGGATGTCTTGAACCAGAGCGTCAACCAGACACTCTCGCGGACGATTCTGACCTCCGGCACGACGTTGGTGGCGGTCCTGTCACTGTGGCTGCTCGGCGGAGAGGTGATCCGACCGTTCGCGATCGCGATGACGATCGGAATCTTCGTGGGGACCTATTCGTCGATCTTCATCGCCGCTCCGACATTGCTGTTGTTGGAGAATCGATTTGGAACACCACCAGCCGCTTCATCGACTGCGGTGGTTTCGGGCAGTGACGCGGCCTTTACGGTCCGGCGCGACGCGCCAGCTCACAGCACCCGCCCCACGGGCAACAAGAGCGGCGCGCGAAAGAAGAAGAGCTCGGGGAAGAGCAAGAAGGGTGTCTGACCAGCCGGCCTAGCCGGCGAACAGGCCCCTCCAGGATTTCAGGCGGTTTTGCGGACTTCTCCCGTGGGCAGCGTCGCCGCGGGCGTCGCTTGGGCGCTGCTGGGCTTGCTGAGGGCTCCGTCGGCGCCTCTCATTTGGATTGCGCCGTCGATCTGGGCGCCTTCGGCCACCACGAGCTTGGGCGCGCTGACGTTTCCTTCGACGCGGCCGGTTGCCTGAATTTCAACGCGTTCGATTCCGTCGATATTGCCGACGACGTGGCCGACGATGATCACGGACTTCGCGTGGATCTCGGCCTTGATGGTGCCGTTGGCGCCAATCGTGAGCTGATTGTTCGGCAACTCGACACTGCCCTCCACACTGCCTTCGATCACCATGTCTTCGTTGCCGGTAAGGTCGCCTTTGATTGCGATCGACTTTCCGATATTCGCCACAGTCACTCCCCCCTGTTGCGCTCCGCGTGAATCGCTCGGTTTGGCCGGCTTGCTCGGCGCCGGTTGCGAGACTGTCAGCGCCGGCGCCGGCTCGGCCTCATGCTTCCTTCCACTGACCTTTCCATGAAACAACGCCACGTTGTTCTCCGTCTCAGACCCGCGAGCTTACCGCAACGACCGGACCGCATCGATCGCGATGTTGCGGTGTTGTAAAATCGTACCCTGCGCGCGATTGAGATCCGTCACCGAAGTGCGGTAACCCTGAAACGCGCCAATTTCGCGGTTCTGGGATTCGACCAACTGCTCTTCGCGCTGCAGCACATCAAACGGGGTGGACTCGCCATACTCCAGACGGACCCGCTCGGCCCGCAACTGCTCGGTCGAGGCTGCCGTTTCGCGGCGTGCGGCTTCGATGCCCTCTTGCGTAGAGACGATGTCGCGGATCGCTTTGCGGATTTCCAGGATGATATTCTGCTCGAGGCGGCGCTTTTCGGTGCGCAGCTGGCGGAGAACGAGCTCAGACCTGGATACGCGCGCTCGTGGCGCGGTGTTGGGAATGGGAATGGAGAAGAGGCCGCGGACCGAGAACTGGTCGGCGGCATCCTCGCTGAGGAAATTGTCGAGGCTGTCTCCGAAGTCGGTCGAGGCAATGGGCGGGAGCGGCGTGGCGACGCATGAGCCTGCAGCGCCACCGCAGTTGGCATCGATCGCACAAAATGCGCCGATACGGCCGGCCGCGGACCCCGCACCACATGTGCCGCCGCGACTCGATGCACTCGAGTTCTGATCGCCCGCAAGTCCCCGGTTGCCGTACGTGAGTTTGATGTCGAACTGCGGGAGTCGCTGGTTTTTCGCGAACTTCACCTCGAGTTCCTGGGTATCGATTCTGTCTTGCGCGATCGCGAGTTCGGGACGCATCGCGAAGGCGCGTTGCGTAGCCGCATCGCCATCGACGTTGTATTGAATGTAGTCATCAGGCCTGTCCGTTGGCTCCACGTTCAGCGCGGCGTCCGCAGTGAATCGGGTTCCCAGGATGAGATCTACCAGGTTGTCCTGTGCGCTTCGGAAAAAATTGGTCGCCCGAATCAACTCGAATTCGCGCTGTGCGACGCCGGCCTCCGATTCGACGACTTTGACCTTGGATGCGACACCGACTTCGTACTCGATTTTCGATTGTTCGAGCAACGCCTCAGCCGTTTCAAGACTCTTCTTCTGCACATTCATCTGTTCTTCTTTGGCGATCAGGTCCCAATACGCGTTCTCTACGGCCATGACCATGTCCATCACCACCGTTCGGAATTCCTCGATCGACTGGTCGTATATCAAAGCAGTGGTCTTGACCCGGGTCCACGGCTCGTTCCACCACAAGCCCCGAAGCAGCGGCTGATTCAGACTCAGCGAAAATGACGATCGAAGTTCCGGTGACAGCGACTGGACCGACGAGTTGGTGGTCTTTCTCGATCCGGCGAAGCGAAAGTCATAGGACGATCCGGCCAGTGGGATCAGACCTCGAAATCCCCCGAAGCCATCGGTGGGTTTCTCGAGCGATGAGCTGACATTGTTCAACGCAAATGCGTTGGGATCCTTGTTCGACGCATATCCGAACTCCGCGAAGAGTTCCGGGTCGTACGTCCCCCAGGCGATCGTCTCGTCTTCTCCACTGATCAGCGGGCCGAAGCGCTGGATCTCGACGTCCAGGTTGTTCTCCAGCGCCAACTGGATCGCGGCATCGAGCGACAGTTTCATCTCTCCAGGCCCCGGGTCGGGTTGCGGGTCCGGAATCGAGATGCTCCCGGTCGGGTCAGCGGCCGTTGCGTCTGGCGGACTCGGCTCGGCGGCCAGAACAGGTGTGAAGCCAAACAGCAGGATCGGAATCGCGAGCCACTGAGCGCAAAATCGCATGGCGGGTGAACCTCAAATGGGGGCACGTAGTGCAGGACTGTACCAAGCGATGCGAATCTTGCCGGGCCGGTCTGCTGCCCCGGTGTGTCTGTTGAAGTCTCCCCATCGGTATCCCTTTTGATGGTCCGCGGGCTATCCTCCGACGCCATGAGCGTTGCAGCCCTAGTGCTCGCGGCCGGGCGCGGTGAGCGCCTCGGCGCCACGCTGCCCAAAGCCTTCGTACTGCTGGCGGGTCGGCCTCTACTTCTCCACGCGTTCTGGGCGCTGGCAGCCTCAGAGAGTGTGGACCGGCTGCTGCCGGTGGTGGCGCACGCCGATTTGGGGCGCTTTTCCGCGTTGGGCGATTGGCTGGGCGCGATTGACGGGATCATGCCCCCGGTGACCGGTGGCCGAGAGCGCCAGGATTCGGTTCGTGCGGGGCTCGCAGCACTGCCGGAGGATGTCGAATGGGTGGCAGTTCACGATGCGGCGCGCCCACTGGTGCGGCCAGCGGATGTCGACCGCGTGGTTGCAGCGGCTCGGCAACATGGGGCGGCCATTTTGGGGCTGCCGGTTCGAGACACGATCAAACGCGTCCGGGACGGACAGATTCGCGCGACGCCCCCGCGCGCGGAGTGCTACGCGGCCCAGACGCCACAGGTGTTCCGGGTCGAACTGCTGCGTGAGGCAATCGAGAAGGCCGCTGCAGAGTGCTTCTTGGGGACCGACGATGCGGAGCTGGTCGAGCGGCTCGGGGTCCCGGTCGCTGTGGTCGATGGCGATGCATCCAATATCAAGGTGACCCATTCCGACGATCTGATGGCCGCGGAACGTCTGCTTGCAGAGCGCATGGCAGCCAGGGGTGCGCGATGAGGATCGGGAGCGGGTTCGATGTTCACCAATTGGTGTCGGGTCGCACGCTTCGACTCGGCGGAATCGAGATTCCGTTCGATCGCGGCCTCGCGGGGCACTCGGACGGCGACGTGCTGCTTCACGCGGTGGCGAGCGCGTTGCTCGGCGCGCTCGGCGATGGCGACCTCGGACGCCACTTTCCAGCGTCCGACGCGACGCTCGCGGGCATCGACAGCCGCACGATTCTCGATCGTGTGGCAGCCCGAGTCCGCGATGCCGGGTATGCGCTCGCCAACCTCGATGCGACGATCATCGCACAGGCGCCGCGCCTGGCTTCGCACACTGCAGCGATGGAGGAGGTGATCGCCAGTTTGCTCGGGGTGGCGACCGATCGGGTCAACGTCAAGGTGACCAGCACCGACGGACTGGGGGCGATCGGGCGGGGCGAGGGGGTCGCAGCTCAAGCCGTCGTCCTGTTGGAAGGCCTGGTGGAAGGCCTGGTGGAAGGATTGTTGGGAGTCGTGCCGGAATTCGCGCGGGGAGGCCCCGCGTGACGCAACTCGTGCTGTACAACAGCCGAACCCGGCGCAAACAGGCGTTCGTCCCGCTCGAAGCCGGCCACGCCGGCGTGTACACCTGCGGTCCTACCGTCTACGCCCCACAGCACATCGGAAATCTGCGCTCGCAATTGTTCGCTGACCTTTTGAAGCGCGCGTTGCTGGCCGAGGGGTTGAGCGTTACGCACGTCATCAACATCACCGATGTGGGCCACCTGACCGATGACGCGGATGCGGGTGAGGACAAGATGGAGCGCGCGGCCGCAGCAGGTGGGCAGAGCGCCGCCGAGATTGCATCACGCTACACCGAGCAGTGGCTCACCGACCGGGCGCGGGTCGGGTGCCTGCCGCCGCAAGTGCTGTGTAAAGCCACCGAGCACATCGACGAACAGATCGAGCTGATCAGTGCTCTCGAGAGAAAGGGTGTCATCTACCGAATCGATGATGGGATCTACTTCGACACGTCGAAGTTTCCGCGATATGCGGAGTTTGCGCGGCTCGACCTTGCCGCACAGCAGCGTGAGGGTCGTATCGGAGACGTCCCCGGCAAACGCCAGCCCGCGGACTTCGCCCTGTGGAAATTCCCGGATCCCGAGGGCCCAAAACGCCAACAGGAGTGGAACTCGCCGTGGGGAACCGGATTCCCGGGCTGGCACATCGAGTGCTCTGCGATGAGCGCCAAGTACCTCGGGCAGACCTTCGATATCCACACCGGCGGCGTCGATCACATCGGGGTGCACCACACCAACGAGATCGCACAGAGCGAAACCGCCCTCGGCGTGCACCCCTGGGTGCAGTTCTGGCTCCACGGCGAATTTCTCGACTTCCGCGAGGAGAAGATGTCGAAATCGACCGGAAACATCTGCGTGCTCGACGACCTCGTCGCGGACGGCATCGCTCCATTGGCGTTCCGCTATTTCTTCTTGCAGGCCCACTACCGGCAACAACAGGTCTTCACCGATGAGGCGATCGCGTCGGCAGCGACCGGCTATGACCGGCTGGTGTCGCTCGCGGCGGAAGTCCGTGGCCTCGAGCCCGCTGGGAATTCAGCGAAATTGGCGCCGCTCCAGGTGCGTTTCGGCGCTGCGGTCCGCGACGATCTGAACGCGCCGCGCGCGCTTGCGGTGGCCTGGGAGGTCGCGCGCAGTCGCGAGCTGAGTCCGGCCGAACGCTGGGCATTGCTCGAGAGTTTCGATGCCTTCCTCGGCTTGGACCTGGCGAACGCGAAGCCTGCGCGAGAGTCGGTGCAGAGCGAGCCCCGCATCGACGCGCTGGTCGAGGCGCGCGAAACTGCCCGCAGGCAACGAGACTTCGCCGAATCCGACCGAATCCGTGACGCGCTAGCGGCCGAGGGGATATCGATCGAAGATACTCCGGAAGGGCCCCGTTGGAGACGCGGATGACGAAAGCATCGAAGAGCACTTCGATCGCAGCCCCGCAAGCGGGCGGGCGCGGTCGCGAGAGGTCCACCAGGGCTTTTCAATTGAAGACCGAGTTTACCCCCAAGGGCGACCAACCGGAGGCGATCAAGGCACTGGTAGAGGGGGTGCGACGCGGTGATCCGCATCAGACACTGTTGGGCGTGACCGGCAGTGGCAAGTCGTTCACGATTGCGTGCGTGGTCGAGCAGATCAATCGCCCGACGCTGGTGATGGCTCCGAATAAGACGCTGGCCGCGCAGCTGTATTCAGAATTCAGCGAGTTGTTCCCCGACAACGCGGTCGAGTACTTCGTTTCCTACTACGACTACTACCAGCCGGAAGCCTACATCGCCGCCAGTGACACCTACATCGAGAAGGACTCCTCGATCAACGACGAGATCGACAAGATGCGCCACAGCACGACTCACTCTCTGCTGACGCGGCGCGACGTGTTGGTCGTGGCCAGTGTCTCGTGCATCTTCGGGCTCGGTGCACCAGAGACTTACGGCGAGATGCACGCCTATGTCGAAACGGGGATGCCACTGGTTCGCGACGATTTCCTGCGACGTCTCGTCGACATGTTGTACGAACGCAACGACATCGATTTCCACCGAGGTACGTTTCGAGTGCGCGGTGATGTCGTCGAAATTTTTCCGCAGTACGAATCGGAGAGCGCGATCCGGGTCGAGTTCTTTGGCGATGAGGTCGAGTCGATCGCCGAGATCGATCCGTTGCGCGGAAAGGTCACCGGCCGCCCGAAACGGGCGATGCTGTATCCCGCGTCACACTATGTCGCCACCGAGGGCGTGCTGCGCGATGCCGTGGTCGGGATCCAACAAGAACTCCAGGAGCGCATCCAGCACTTCCGCAAGGCCGACAAGCTGCTCGAAGCCCAGCGACTCGAACAGCGCACGATGTACGACATCGAAATGCTGCAGGAGATGGGTTTCTGCCATGGAGTGGAAAACTATTCTCGCTGGCTCGACGGCCGCGCGGAAGGACAGACGCCTTCGACGCTGTTCTCCTACTTTCCCGACGACCTGCTGGTCGTGCTCGACGAGAGTCACATCAGCGTGCCGCAGATCGGAGGGATGTTTCGCGGCGACCGCGCGCGAAAGGAAACGTTGGTCGAGTTCGGTTTTCGTCTGCCGTCCGCGCTCGACAATCGTCCGTTGCGAATCGACGAGTGGGAAACTCGCGCGCCCCAGCGCATTTATGTTTCGGCGACGCCCGCGGACTACGAATTCGAGCATTCGGAAGGTGTCGTCGTCGAGCAGATCATCCGGCCGACCGGGCTGATGGACCCCGAAGTCGAGATTCGTCCGGCAGGCGGGCAGGTCGACGACCTGTTGTCGGAAATTCGGCTCGTGAGCGCAACTGGCGAGCGTGTGTTGGTGACCACGCTGACCAAGAGGATGTCCGAGGAACTCACCGACTACTACGGCGAACTTGGCATCAAGGTTCGTTATCTGCACAGCGAGATCCAGACATTCGAACGGATGGAGATCATTCGCGAACTGCGCCAAGGCGTGTTCGATGTACTGGTTGGCATCAACCTGCTTCGCGAGGGGCTCGACATTCCCGAGGTTTCGCTGGTCGCAATCCTGGACGCGGACAGGGAGGGCTTTCTGCGCTCGCAGCGCTCGCTGATCCAGACGATCGGTCGCGCATCGCGCAACGCCAATGGCCGGGTGATCTTGTACGCAGACCGGCAGACCGATTCGATTCGAAACACCATGGCCGAGACGGATCGACGCCGCGAAATTCAGCGGGCCTACAACGCGGAAAACGGCATCACCCCGACGACGATCGTCAAGCGGATTGCGAACATGCGAGATTCGATCTGGGAGAAGGACTACGCACCGCTGCCGAGCGATACCGACTCTCGAATCCCGAACCACGAGATTCCGGAGCTCATTGACAGCCTTCGGCGCGAGATGAAACAGTCTGCAGCCGATCTCGAGTTCGAGCGCGCGGCCGATCTGCGCGATCGGATCGCCGAACTCGAGGCGGAGCGCTTGCGGGTCGCTTGAAGGTGGACCTCAAAGCGCGCGTCGATGCACTCCCGACGGGGCCGGGCGTGTATCTGTTCAAAGGCGACAAGCGCCGCCCGCGCACGGAGCCAGACGCGGAGCGCGGAAAAGAGAAAGCCCCTGTCGCGTCCCGCGTACTGTATATCGGAAAGGCGCAGAACCTCCGCGTTCGGGTGCGCAGCTACCTGAACGGCGGCGATGGACGCATTCGGATCCC
>JAQBGU010000177.1:0-40433 GCA_032128375.1 Deltaproteobacteria bacterium
GGTCGTTGCGGTCCGCGGCCAGTTCCATCTCCTCGCGCAGCTCGACGAGTCGCGTCCGGTATGCGGAGCGGGCCTGTGCGTCGAGTACCGGTCCGGCGTCGCCCAGCCCGAGCCGAATATCATCCGCCTCCGCCGCTGCGACGGCGCACGCGCCGGATCCCTCACGGGCCGCCCATGTTGCGTGGGAACGTTTGGGCGGTGATGCTTCGCGCCATGTTGACCCATCCAGTCAAGAGTCTGAGCCTGACTCTGAAAGCGGATTATGCCGGTATGATGCTGGCTGCGATACGACACGGAGCTGCGAATGAGCGATCACATCACCCGCTACAGCGTGATGCCGATTCCGGCGATCGACGCGAACACGACTTCGTTTCACATCGGATCGATTCGGCTCGGCGTGGAGTATCGCGTGCTCACCGATGCAGTCGCCGCCGCAGCGCAGCTTTCGGCCGCAGATGGAGACGAGCGCGGACAGACGACCGAACTCGACGATCGCGGTGTGTCGATCCATGTCCATGGCAATCAAGACGGCGAAGAGCGCGAGTTTTTGCGCTTCGATTGTTTCGATGAAGACCCCCACTACCACTACATCAACTGGCGCGACCGGAGTAACGAAATGCTCCACATGGATCCGGCTGCGACGGGTGATCCGGTCGCATTCGCGCTCGGGTGCATCGAACAACGCCTAGCGGCTCTGCTCGAACGAGCTGGCGCCCCGGATGTCGCGTCGCAAGTCGATGTGACTGCGCTGCGCCAGATTCTGCCTGAAGTGAAGCGTGAAGCGACGCGTCTGCGTCGGGCAGACAAAGCTTCGACGCGCGGCCCC
Source organism: Deltaproteobacteria bacterium (assembly GCA_032128375.1). GTDB lineage: Bacteria > Myxococcota_A > UBA9160 > UBA9160 > SMWR01 > JAJDAM01. The sequence continues at coordinate 827 of JAQBGU010000177.1, forward strand.
CGAGCCAGCGGATGACGATCGGTTCCGGCGACACGAAGGCAGCGCGCTTGCGCGCCCAACTCGGCCACCCGGTCGTGGATGCCGACGGACACATCATCGAGACCGCTCCGGTGTTCCTTCCCTTTTTCGAGCAATACGTGCGGGAGATCGGCGGGGGCAACCTCGCCGAAAAATTTCGCAAGGCCGGCGGGATGGATTTCGACGAGATGGTGCTGCGACCGTGGAGCCGGCTTTCGTGGGACGAACGGCGCGCGAGTTGGGCAACGCGACCGTCGTGGTGGTCGCTACCGGCCGGTCAAAGCCTCGACCGGGCCACGTCCCACATTCCGCGGTTGATGTACGAACGTCTCGACGATCTGGGGATCGATTTCGCTGTTCTCTACGGCAGTCGAACCCTGACGACGACGGCGATCAAAGATGACGAAGTGAGGCAGGTCGCCTGCCGCGCCCTCAACGCGTTCAACGCCGAGGTCTACGCCCCCTATCGCGACCGCATGATGCCCGCGGCTCACATTCCGATGCATTCGCCGGGCGAAGCGATCGCAGAACTCGAACACGCCGTATCCGAGTTGGGTTTCAAAGCCATCATGATCAACGGCCTGGTGCACCGGCCGATCGGAGAACAGCCGGGGGCCAACGACCCGCGGCTGCCGAGTTGGGGTTCGGGCGCGGGAGAGCGTTTGGATTGTCTGGGGCTCGACAGCGCCTACGACTACGATCCGTTCTGGCGCCGCTGTATCGAACTGAAGGTCGTGCCCGCGTCACACACCCCGGGCATGGGCTGGGGGAGCCGCCGCTCGGTATCGAACTACATGTCCAATCACATCGGCTCGTTCGGCGCGAGCATGGAAGCGCAGTGCAGATCGTTGTTCATGGGCGGTGTCACTCACCGCTTTCCGGAACTGGCCTTTGGGTTGCTCGAAGGGGGCGTTTCCTGGGCCTGTCAGTTGTTCGCGGACACCGTCGGTCACTGGCAGAAACGCAATCGCCATACGATCGGGCATCTCGATCCCGCAACGCTGGATCTGGATCGGATCATCGCTCTGTTCAGCGAATTCGGCGACGCCAACTTTCATGCCGACGTACCGGGACTCGCCGATGCGCTGGCGAAACTCGAACCGGAGCCGCCCTTTCTCGACGAATGGGCAGCCTGTGGGATCGACTGCGAAGAGGATATTCGAGATCGATTCGTACCGAGCTTCTTCTTCGGCTGTGAGGCGGACGATCCCGGTGTCGCGATTGCGTTCGATCGGAATTTCAACCCGATGGGGGCACGCTTGAATGCGATGTTCAGTTCGGACATGGGGCACTGGGATGTGGCGGACATGGCTGGGATCCTTCCCGAGGCCCACGAGTTGGTCGAAAGGAAACTCATCGATGGCGATGACTTCAAAGACTTCGTGTTCACAAATCCAGTTCGATTCTATACGCGCATGAACCCGGGCTTCTTCGATGGCACGCGCGTCGAACACGCCGCGCGGCAAGTCGTGGCCGCCGCCGCGCGGGAGCCGGCGGCGTGAGTGCGCTGCGCAACCGCGTGTGTATCGTGACCGGTGGCAGCCGCGGTGTCGGGCGCGGTTGCGCAATCGAGTTGGGGGCCGCGGGTGCAACGGTGTACGTCACCGGTCGATCGGACGGAAGCAGCAGCGGTCGGTTGCCTGGGACGGTCCGGACGACTGCGGCGCAAGTCGATGAGGCTGGAGGCCGGGGCATTGCTGTGCCGTGCGACCATCGGGATGATGCGCAGGTAGAAGCGCTGTTCACTCGCGTGCGCGAAGAGGCCGGCCGCCTCGACGTACTCGTGAACAATGCTTTCTCGATTCCCAAGGAGCTGACATCCGGTAAGCCTTTCTACGAAGTGCCGGTTTCCAACTGGGACGACATGATCGACGTCGGGCTGCGTTCCGCCTACGTGGCATCGTGGCACGCGGCTCGGCTGATGGCCGGGCAAGGCTCCGGTCTGATCGCGAACATTTCGAGCTCCGGGGCAGCCGAATACGCCTGGCACGTCGCCTACGGTGTGGGGAAATGTGCACTCGATCGGATGACCGCGGACATGGCGCACGAATTGCGCGACAGCGGCGTTGCGGTCGTATCGATCTGGCCCGGGTTGGTGCTGACCGAACGAACCCAGGTATTCGCGCAAACCACTCGACTCGATTTCGGGGGCGCCGAGTCCCAGCGCTTCACCGGTCGCGCCATCGCTCATCTGGCTGCAGACACCGACGTGCTTTCTCGCAGTGGCGCTGCCATCACATCGCGTGAACTCGCCGATCACTACGGGTTTCGCGACGTGGACGGCACACTGCCGAGCGGTCCCATGCACCGGCGGCCCGAAGGGTTGAAGTGACAGACGCCACGACGGTCGAATCACTGTCTTCGGCGAGTCGGCTGGTGGGGGAAGCCCCGTCGCACCGCTCGCGATCGGGTAGGGCTCGCGACGGTGAACCCGAACCATTCGCACCAGGAGTCTGCGCGCAAGAGCGGCACTCTCGCGTGCAGGCGACGACGCCAGAGAACTCGAAGGATTCGCCTTCAGGAGATATCAATGCACCTCGGAGCCTTCACGATGCCTTCCCACCCTCCCGAACGGGGAATCGCTCAGGGGATCCGCTGGGATATCGAGCAGCTGGCCCTTCTCGATCGCCTCGGGTTCGCCGAGGCGTGGATTGGTGAGCACTACACGGTTCCTTGGGAGCCCTGTCCCGCGCCGGACCTGCTCATCGCCCAGGCACTCATGCGGACGGAGAACATCAAACTGTGTCCAGGCGCGCACCTGCTTCCGTACCACAACCCGGTCGAGCTCGCGCATCGGGTCGCCTATCTCGATCACATGGCCAAGGGCCGCTACATGCTGGGTGTCGGCATCAGTGCGGTGGGGAGCGACCTACAGCTATTTGGTGTCGATGCCGAGGCTGGCGAGAATCGCCGGATGACGCTCGAGTCGTTGGACCTCATGCTGCAACTCTGGAACGACGGACCCAAAAACATGGACACCGAGCATTGGAAGATGCGCGAAGTGCAGACCGACTTCGATTTTCTGCACTATCACCTGCGCCCCTATCAACGGCCTCATCCGCCGATCGGCATTGCAGGCTTGAGCCCGCATTCCGAGACGCTGAAGCTGGCTGGTGAACGGGGCTTTCTTCCGCTGAGCATTTCGCTGAATCCGGTTCATACGGCCTCGCACTGGGGTTCCATCGCGGCAGGGGGCGACCGCAGCGGACGCACGCCGGATCGCAAACAATGGCGCCTGGTTCGGGAGATCTACATCGGAGAGACCGACGAGAAAGCGCGACAGCAGGTCCGAGAAGGGGCGATCGGGCGATGTTGGCGCGAGTATCTGCTGCCTTTCTACATCGGCAACGGCTTCGCGGACCACTTCAAGGTCGATCCATCACACGCGGATTCGGAAGTGACGGTGGAATATCTCGTCGAGAAGAGTTGGTTCGTAGGTTCGGCTTCGACCGTGATCGACAAACTCGGACAGCTTCAACACGACACAGGGGGTTTCGGCGGGCTATTGGTGATGATTTACGACTTCAGTACCGAGCAGGAAGCCTGGGAAGAGTCACTCAACCGACTGATCGAAGACGTGTTGCCGCATTTTGCGTAACCAGGACGATCGGTTCGGATCCCGTTCATTGTTTGAATCATCCGGGAGAAATATCAAGCGAGGCTCGTCATCTCGGTGTCATGACCGTGCTACCCGGCAATCGCGGCTTTCCGCTGCCCGGCGAAGGGCGAGACCTTGCGCGGTGGGTCAGCTGACGTCGGGGTGAAGACTCGCATAGCCTGCGTGGTCGGAACCGATCGGTAGCTCGACGGGCTGGCCGGTCGCATTCGAGTGGTACATCGCGGTTACCAGCTCGAGCGCTGTTCGAGCGTCGGAAATCGAAACCGGGAGTTCGCCTCCGGCTTCGAGTGCAGCAGCGAAGCGTGCGAACTGGCCCGCATAGAGCTGCCGTCCCGGCTCGAAATCCCGCAGTACCGCCCCGATCGCGGCGTCTATCTCCGGACTGGCACCGCGGAATGTCCATGGATCAAAACCCGGGGTATAGGGTGCCAGCGAGCTCTCGGCGGTGAGATTTTCGAAGCAGAACCGCAGCCGGGAGATTTCCTGTTGCGAGCCCAGCGTCGCCGAGAAGCTCGCGAGCGAGCCGTCGCAGAGTTCGAGCGAAATCGACGCGCAGTCCTCCGTCTCGATCGGGTTCACGCGCGTGGCAGTTCGAGCGAATACGCTGCGAACGGGGCCGAGCAGCCAAGTCACCATATCGTGCGCATGGATCGCGTGCGTGAGTAACACACCCCCCAACTCGGTGCGAAAGCGCCCACGCCACTCGACCGCGTAGTAGGCGTCGCCGCGCAACCACGAAGTCTCGACAGTGGTCAGGTAGGCGCCACCCGTGATCCCCGACTCGATCAAGTGTCGAAGTTTCAGAACACCCGCACCAAACCGGTATTGGAAGATGGGCATCAGGCGGCATGCCGACTGAGCCTCGATCGCCGCGAGTGCGTCGAGCTGGGCGAGACTCGGCACCAGCGGCTTTTCGCAGACGACGTGACAGCCAGCTTCGAGCGCGGCTCGGCTCTGTGAGAAATGCAGATGGGGCGGTGTGCAAATATCGATCACGTCGAGATCGTCGCACGTGAGCAGCTCCGCAAAGTCGGAAAATACCGCAATGCCTGCGGCGTCTTCGGGCGGGTTCGAGGAGCCCTGACTCAGGCTCTCTTTCAGGCTCGAGGCCTTCCCGCGCTCGAGATCGCACAAGGCTGCCAGCTCGAATTGCTCTGGCAGGGTCGCATAGGCGCGGGCGTGCGCTTCCCCGACGCCGAGGCCAACGACCGCCACTCGTAGGCGGCTCATCGTGCGAGTCCGGGAATGATTTCCGGAAGCACGCGCCGTGGAAGCAGGCGGGCCTCGGCCTGAGCCTGCAGTACGAGTTCACAAACGGCGAAGCAGTGCGCCTGACTCATCGCGGTCTCGCTGCGCTCGACGACGTCGTCGAGTAACTGGCGCGCATACGGCAGATCGACATCAGCGCAGTCGATGTGGCGGGTCCGATCGCCATCGACGAGGAACAGATGGCTGCCGTTTCCACGTCCGGCGATGTCGATGTTCTTGCGGATCTCCATGAACCCGCTGGTGCCGAGGATCGTCAGGCGACCGTCGCCCCAGCTCGAAAGCCCGTCGGGCGTGAACCAATCGACGCGCACGTAGCCGCTGCAACCCGGCGCCTCGAGCAGCATCTCGCCGAAGTCCTCGAGCTCGGGGTGATCGGGATGGGCGTGGTTGGCGACCCGAGCCGCTGCGACTCTGGCGTCCCGCGCGCCGGTGAAGTGCAGGAACTGGTCGACTTGATGGGAGCCGATATCGGTCAGGATCCCGCCATAGCGCGCTCGTTCGAAGAACCAGGCTGGCCGGGTTGGCTCGGCGATGCGGTGCGGTCCGAGCCCGATCGTTTGAATCACCCGGCCGATGGCGCCTGACGCGATCAGTTCACTCGCGCGCACGGTCGCTGTGTTTTCGAACCGCTCACTGAAGCAGATCGAATAGATCCGACCGGTGTCCTGTTGGACTCGACGAACTTCGGCCAGCTGCTCGAGGCTCGTAACGCCCGGCTTGTCGACCATGAAGTCTTTGCCGTGGCGCATGACTTGGATCCCGAGCGCGGCGCGATCGGCTGGGACACCTGCACCGAGAACGAGTGGCACGCTCTGATCTTCCAGAATTCCTCTCGCATCCGACACCGCTCGCGCGCCGGGATGCGTCTTGCCGTAGAGCTCGGCCAGCCCTCCGCGCTTCGGCCAGTAGGCGACCAGCTCAGCGCCGGCATCGAGAAGCGCTTGCGTCATCGAGAAGATGTGAGCGTGGTCGAGCCCCATGGCTGCGATACGCGTGCGCGGTCTATCGCGGGCACTCATGCAGCCAGGTTACACTGATTTTGCGATAAGTAGCTCGCAGAGCCGCGAGCCGTACTCAGCAAGCGCCTGGCGAAAACGTCTCCGATCGAGAAGTGCCACCTCGACAGCAAGGAGCCCGACATGTTTCGATGGAGATGGATGGCAGCAGCGCTGGTTGTGGTTCTTCTCATCTTGGAGGGCGGCTCGGAGGTTGGCGGCGCACCTCCCGATGGCTCCAGCGTGCGACTTCCAGAGGCAATGCGTGCGCTCAAGAATATCAGTGCGGCTGCGCGGGCGGGCGACCATCTCTTCGTAGCGTCAGACGAGACGACCGAAGTCCTGGTACTCGAAAGTGTCGTCGAAAGGGTTCTCGAAAACTCGGCAGGTCGTTGGTCGTTTCGGTACGGCGCTCCACCGATTCAGTTGCCGATTTCGGGTACCCAAGAGATCGACATCGAAGCGATCGCCGCGGACGGGAACACCATCTATGTCGCGGGGTCCCACTCCCTCGCCAGAGAGAAGCTCTCAGCATCTCGTACCCACAAGAAAAACCGCAAACGATTCGGAGTGATCAAGCGCGAGCGAAACCGGGAGCACATCTTTCGTTTCGAGTTCGACCCCGACACGGGTGTGGCCACCGAGATGGCAGAGATCTCGCTGCGCAGCCTGCTAGAACGGGACCCAATCCTGCATCGGTTTACCGAGATCCCAGGCAGCGAAAACGGCATCGATATCGAGGGGCTGAGCGTCATCGGAGACACACTCTATGTGGGATTTCGCAGCCCCGTATTGCGTCAAGGCTTCGTGCCCATCGTGAAGATGCGATTTGCCGCTCCCGACGCAGGGGAACTTCTCTTCGTTGACCTCGGGGGGCGTGGTATTCGTGACATGACACCTGTTGGCGGTGGATTCATTCTATTGGCCGGCCCGCCCGCAGACGGCAAGGGAAGCTTCGCGTTGTTTTATTGGACGGGGGAGGATGGGCTCCCCGGACGCGATCGCCCGGCACACGAAACCATTTCGCTAGCCACCATCGATACGCCCAAAGGTAGCCGGGCCGAAGCGCTGACGATCCTGCGGTCGGACGGCTCCTGCCATGATCTGCTGATTCTTTTCGACGGGATCGCGGGTGGAGCCCCTCGAGTCGAGCGCGTCTGCTTGCCCGGTTCCGTCTGACGCTTACGTGGCTCTCTATCAAAGCTTCCAGACCCATCTGCAGTGCAGCTTCGCGGTGTTCGTATTGGCTTGGGACGGAGATTGCTACAGATCGTCAATGAGATCATCGAAGGGGACTCGAGTTGCGAAGCGCTCGATGCCCCCCGGGCTGTTCATCGTACTCGTACCCGGTGGCGGTCGTCGATCTTTTTCAGCCCGGGCCCAAGGCGACGCCAACAACAGGACTCTTCCAAATCGCGGCCGCTTGGGCGAGATCGTTGCTTGTCCGTGCCCGACGCGGGAAGATCGCATCGTCTCACACTGGCACGCTACGCTGGATTCCAGTGGGTAGGCACGCACGCAGCGCAACCGGAACAGCATTCGCGCGAGCGGGGCTACTCGGCAATCCATCGGACTCCTATGGCGGCAAGACCATCGCGTTCAGCGTGCGCAATTTCAGTGCGCAGGTCTCAGTCGAACCCTCTGACTGCCTCGAGATTGACGACCGGTTGGCCGCCCCGTTGTTGAAAGCGGCATTCGGGCGCTTCGAAGCTCACACCGGTAAACCCAGTGCGCCAATGCGAATCTCGCTCGTAACAGATGTGCCGTTCCAAGTAGGGTTGGCGGGCTCCAGCGCCATTGTGATCGCCGCACTGCGTGCCCTTTCCGCTGCACACGCGAGCCCGCTCGATCCCTTCGACCAGTCGGAGCTCGCGCTGGCCGCGGAAGCGGCGGACCTGGGCATTGCTGCCGGTCCCATGGACCGCGTGATTCAGGCGTATGAAGGCCTACTACACATGGATTTTGGCGAATACCGCAGTCCTGCCTGTTACACCCGCTTGGACGTGTCTTCACTGCCTCCGCTGCTGATCGCCTGGGACCCTGGCGGTGGAGAGCACTCAGGTTCCGTGCATGCTGAACTACGCGACCGTTGGCAACGTGGTGAGGCCGATGTCCGCACAACCATGCAGATCTTTGGCGAACTCGTCGATGAAGGCGAGAGCGCGCTGCGAGACGGCGATTTCGCGCGACTGCGCCGGGCCGTCGATCGCAACTTCGAAACGCGGGCGAAGTTGTTTCGTATCGCCGACCGGGATCGCGAAATGGTCGAACTGGCTCGGAGGCACGGCGCGGCGGCAAAGCAGTGCGGTTCGGGCGGAGCCTGTCTCGCGGTACTCGCCGCCGAGCCGGACGCGCAAACTCTGACGGCTGCATACCGCGACGCCGGCTATCTCACGCTCCGGCCGGTCATCGAGCCCGATCAGCCTCCTGCAAGATAGGCCCGAGAAACGGGTCCGACGGATCCGACTACCGGTGCATTCGACTAGTTCGCCTAGCCGCGCGTTCGACCCGAAGGCTTTCAGGTCGTTGTCTGACTCGAGTTGGGTCGAGCCCGCATGGATTCGCCTGGCGTGCGGCACTGCTTCTCCGCCTTCAGCTGCGGCACCACCAGGCGCGCGAAGCTGTCGCACTCTTCCGCGTGGGGATAGCCCGAAAGAATGAATGACTCGATCCCAACGGCGCCAGCGAACGCAACGGAATCGATGCCGAGCTGATAGCCCGAAGGCAGCAAGATGTTGTCGAAGCCGCCGCGATCGGCGCGCAGCACGATGTCGCGGCAGTGCTCGTAGGAACTGGCTAACGCGGGATCGCGAACACCGAGAAACTCGTAATCATCGTCGCAGAGAGCCGAAAACCAGGCGACCTCCGGTGCAGTGTTTCGCGCGTCCGGCTCTCCCTGTGGCTTGGCGTCTGTGTCGATCATCGGGAGCCATCCTATCGGCAAGTCGCACAGCAGTCATCTGTCGAGTCCGCTGTTCGTCCGGGGTCGGGCGCTGTCGTCTTATCGTCAACACGGCTGCCCGGAGACCGAAGCGCGATCCTGGCCATACACGGATGCCTCTTCAAAAGCCAACGCACGCCGGCAAGACGCTAACCGGTGGTAGACGCGCTCGTTGCCTGCTCAGACATGAACTGTGTGAACAGAGCGATCAACTCCTGGGGCGGTGACACCTCGGGATCTTCGACCGAGTCCTTCCCGTTTTCGAATCGAAGCAGTTCCAGCTCTTCGAACGTACTGCGAACCCGTGGCGTCAGCAGCCCGAGCCGCTTGAGGTTCGGGACGATCTTTGAAAACAGCATCTGGCGAAAGCCTTTCATGAACGGGGTTTCGGCCATCCAGGGCACCCAGATGTTCTTGTCCCAACCGAGGCGGTCGAAGACCTGGTGCATCAACAACCGATCGTGCATCAGGTGGGTCGATTCGATGATGAAGTCTTCGCGCTCGCGCAGTTCACCGGAACTCATCTCACTGCTGTAGAGCTGTTCCAGTGACAACACGCCGAACGCGACGTGCCGCGACTCGTCAGCCATCACCCGACTTGTGAGGTCTTGGATCAATGGCTCGTCCTGCATCATCAGGCGCATCATTCCGAAGGCCGCCAACGCGAGTCCCTCGACCATGATCTGCATGCCGAGGAAGGTCACGTCCCAGCGTGAATCGCCGATGATGTCCTCGAGCAGTGTGTTCAGAGCCGGGTGGATCTCGTAGGACATTCCGAGCTTCTCGGTCAGGTAGCGGTGATAGACCTCGACGTGTCGCGCCTCGTCGGCCACCTGGTTTGCGGCGTAGAATTTCGATTCCTCGTCCGGAACCTGCAGCACGAGCTTGGCGGTCGCTACCAGCGCCCCTTGTTCGCCGTGCAGAAACTGCGAGAGCAAGAAGGCGTTCATGTTGAGGTTGAGCAGCTGGCTCTCTTCTTGGCTCAACTCCCGCGGCGGGTTCAGGATTTTGTTGAACATGCCGTCCATCCCACTCTTGGCGCGATTGTCCATCATCTTTTGGATGTCGACTTCTGTCGACCAATCGAGGTCGTTCGCGTTCCAAGTCGCTGTCTTGCCTTTTTCGTAAAGCGCCATCATGCCCTGGTTTTCGAGTGAATACTGCCAGTCGAATACGGAGTCCAAGGTGGTTGCGACGGCCGTGGAGGCGCCGAAGCTGGGAACGGGAATGGGATTGTTTTGGATGTACTTCATTTGAGACTCCTGTGTTTTCGTTTGGAGCGCGCGCTGGTTGGCGGTTCGGTCTGAACATTGCGGGTCTGATAAAGTTCGGGTGTTGCATCGACGCCTGCGTACGCGAGAAAATTTCGGGTCAGTTCGTCGACGAGGTCCTGGTCAGTCAACCTGCGCTTTCCAGCGCGAAACTCTCCCGATATGACCAGCTGGTGCATCAAGCCAAACGCCAGCTGCACGGCCAATTCGATCGCGAGTTCGGGATCGGGATGATTGAACTCGTCGAACCGCGGCGAGAACAGTGCGGTCAACCGTCGAGACACTCCCGCTCGAAACTGACGATCCTCTTCGATGAATTTGGGGGCCTGGCTGGCTCGGAACGTGAAGGCTCGGATCAGCCCCTCGCGAGATCGGAAGGTGTCGACGAGCTCTTGGACGCAGCCGCGCAAGATCGAATCGATCGGAGCCGCGACCCAACGTTCCGGGTCAGTCAGGTCGTCGACGCGCTGGCGAAGATCGTCGAAGAACCGCTCTTCGAGCGCGCGTAGCATCTCGTTCTTGCCGCGGAACCGCGCGTAGAATCCGCCGACGGATGACCCCGCGCGGCGAACGATTTCCGGAATCGATGTGTCCGTCAGGCCCTTTTCGGCAATCAGCTCTTCCGCCGCATCGAGGATGCGAAACAGGGTCTGCTGGCTGCGCAGCTGTTTCGGGCGAGAGACGCTGCCGAGGGATCTCGTGTCGAGCGCATCATTCGCGTTGGCCGTGTTGGCGCGACTCGTCTTCGCGGGCATGCGACCTCTTATTTCTCGCTCATTTGTTTCCCGCTCATTTATTTCTCACTCATCTATCTCTCACTCCTTGTGAAACGAGCATGACGGCTGGCCAATTTTCGACTTTTCGACCGATATCAGAAACAGAATCTGATTCTTTTTTAGCAAAGCTTTTCAGAATTACCAACTAGAGGGGCGAGTTTCGCGGCCCGGCGACTGCCGAATGAGAACACCCGTCGGGACGTGGGCGGGACTGCGCAGCGGGTTCGACGGTCCGCAGCGCGGGCGCGCTGTCTCGCGACCTGGCAGCCGAAATCGGACAGCAGCTTCAACGGCTCGTCTATCTCTGGCCCACCGAGTGTGTCTTCGTGTCGCTGCGGATGTCAGAAAGCGTGGGACCGATCTTGTCCCCGATCGGCTTCAGCGCATCGAGGTCGAAGCCGTAGACCTGCGCCGCGGTCGTTCCAAGGATCGTTCGAATTTCGTCTTCCGGGTATTTGCCGAATGTTTTTTGTAACGAGTCCAGCGTGTTGGGCCAAGTGCCCTCCATGTGCGGGTAGTCCGAGCCCCACATGAGTCTGTCGATTCCGATCTCGTGACGGTCGACTCCCTCGTGCGGCGGCATGAATGACGCACCGATGTAGCACTGGCGCTCGAAGTACTCCGTGGGGCGAAGCGACAGGTCCTTGGTGAAATACTTGAAGAGCGGGATATCTGCCTTGAATTCGAGGAGGCGCAGGGTCTCGAGAATCCAGGAACAGCCGGTCTCCGTCAGGACGAACTTCAGGTTGGGATGTCGCTCGAATGCGCCCGACCACACGAGGGCTGTGAAGGGCCGATGTGCCCACATGTCGACCTCGCTGATGTACATCGCGGTCGCGCTCGCCGTGTCGCCGTAGTCGGGCGACCACCCCGAGTGTACGTGGACCGCCGCGCCGACTTCCTCGCAGACACGCCAGAGCGGCTCGTAGCGGGGATGGTGGTAGAAGGGGTGTTCTCCTGTACTGGTTGGAAGCAGCACGCCGCCCCATAGTCCCAGCTCCCTGGTGTCACGAACTTCCTGAACGGTGACATCGATGTCGTCGACGTTGATGATGGCAACCCCGGCGTGGCGGCCCGGGTTGGCATTGCACAGGTCGGCGAGCCAGCGATTGTAGCTGCGGTTGCCCTCCAGGTTTTGTCTTGGGTCTACCGGGGAGCGGTACTGCAGCAATCCCGCGCCAAAGGGTGCCATTTGGGGAAAGATCACCTCTCCCGCGATGCCGTCCTTCTCGATCTCTGCCAGCCGGAAGTCGGCGTCCCACTCGCCTCGCTTGGGCGCGAAGGGGTTGTTTTCGTCTTCGAGCATGGCGCGAAGGGCGTCGTCGTCGAGTTCGGCTGACGCGTTCAGCAGCGCAGTCACGCCGCGGGCCTCCTCGCCGGCGTCCTCCGCGAATTTTTCCACCGCTTCCTGATCGAAGAAGGTCCCCGCGCGGGCCATCATCTCCTTGATGTACGACAGCCACCACGCATCGCTGGCCTGATGGAATTCCGAAGCCATATAATTCTTGTACGCCCCCGGCAGCGCGCCCGCGTGACAATCGGAGCTGATGATCAATACGTTCGACATGGATACTCCACCCTCCACCTTCCACCACCGGGCAGATACGGATCCGCCAAGCCTCACTGTGTCGATTGGGGATTCGCCGATAATACCCGGTGAGCCGGTGCGCATCGAGGAGAACGCGGTCTAGAACACGTCTGCTGGGAATGCGTAACTGAGGGCATGGCGTCGCCCTACGAAACCGTGGCGAGGTCGGCCTTCATCATCAGTTCCACCAACTCCGCGAAGCTCACTCGAGTCCGCCAGCCGAGCTTTTCGAACGCCTTGCTGGGATCGCCTTGGAGCTGCTCCACTTCGGCCGGGCGGTAGTAGCGGGGATCCACATCGACGACGATCTCTCCCGTCTTGGCGTCTCTACCGACTTCGTCGCTTCCCGACCCCTCCCACTGAATATCGAAATTAGCCACCGGCGCGGCGCATTCGATGAACTCCCGGACGCTGTGCATCTCTCCGGTCGCGATGACGTAGTCGTCCGGTTCGGGTTGTTGCTGGATCAACCACATGGCTTCGACGAAGTCTGCCGCGTATCCCCAATCGCGGCGGGCGTCGAGATTTCCCATCGACACCTTCGACTGCAGTCCCGCGCGCACCCGCGCCAGCCCCAGCGTGATCTTGCGGGTGACGAAATTTTCGCCGCGGCGTGGCGACTCATGGTTGAACAGGATGCCGTTACTGGCGTGCATCGCGTAGGACTCCCGGTAGTTCCGGACGATCCAGTAGCCGTACAGCTTCGCGACCGCGTAGGGCGAGCGCGGGTGGAACGGGGTCGATTCGGTCTGAGGTACTTCCCGGACCTTGCCGTAGAGTTCAGAGGTGGAAGCCTGATAGAAGCGGGTGTCGAGCTTGTTGCAGCGAATTGCCTCGAGGAGCCGCAGCACCCCCGTGGCATCGACGTCGCAGGTGTACTCGGGCTGGTCGAACGAGACGGCCACGTGGGACTGGGCGGCCAGGTGGTAGAGCTCATCCGGGCGGGTTTCTGCGATGATGCGATTCAAGCTGCTCGAGTCACCCATGTCTCCGTAGTGGAGTTCGTACACCTTACCCGTCTGTCGCGCGCGTGCGCGGGTCTCCTCGATTCGGGTTCGGTTGAACAGCGAGGTCCTCCGAGCGATGCCATGGATGTCATAGCCCTTCTCGAGCAGTAGCTCTGCCAGATACGAGCCATCTTGGCCTGTAATACCGGTAATCAGTGCGACCTTCTTCGACATTCAGTACTCCCATTACTCCCACTGCTCGCGCGAGTCGACTCGATCGCTCGCGCGATTTTTGGAGGGTAGCGACGATCCGTACCCGTTACCCTGACCCAACATGGTGCGACTGGCAGGGGCGCGGCCTCTCTCCGACTGGGCGTTGCTATCGGCGCTGGTCGGATTGTGGGGGACAGCGTTTCTCTTCATCAAGCTGACGCTCGAGAGTCTCCCCCCCACGACCCTGGTCGCCAGCCGTCTGTTGATCGCGGCGTGCGTGCTGACTGTTGCGGTGCGTCTCCGCGGGCAACATCTACCCACGTCGATGCGCGTTTGGCGCAAGTATCTGCTGATGGGATTCGTCGGCAATGCGCTTCCTTTCACACTGATCAGCTGGGGACAGATCCGAGTGGATAGTTCCATCACCGGCATTTTGATGGGGGTCATGCCGCTCGTTACGCTGTTGCTCGCCCAATGGTTCGTTCCCGGCGAACGGTTGACACCGCGAAGCGCTCGGGTTCACGGTGGGATTTCTCGGGTTGCTGGTGCTGTCGGGTCCAGACGCGCTGCTGGAGATCGGCGGCGTGGCCAGCCAGCTTGTCCGGCAGGCAGCCATCCTGGGCGGCGCTGTCTGTTATGCGGTCAACACCATCCTCGCGCGGCGTCTCGCCACACTCGACGCGCTCGTATCGTCAGCGACTGTGATGTGGGCTGCGACTGCGATCATGCTTCCTATCGCCTGCATGAACGACCAGCCGTGGACACTGAGACCTTCTGCGGTCGCGATCGTGTCCGCGGTGTGGCTCGGGCTCGGCGCTACAGCACTGGCGACGATCGTGTATTTCGTGCTGGTGAAGAGCGCGGGGCCGACCTTCCTATCGCTGATGAACTACGTGATCCCCGTCGTCGCACTGCTTGCGGGAGTTCTCGTGCTCGACGAGCCGCTGCCCAATACTGCCGTGATCGGCCTGGCGCTGATCCTGGCAGGCCTCGGCATCAGTCAACTCCGTGCACGCACGGGGCGACAATGCACTAGACGCAGCACTGAAGGTGTGAGATCTGTCGTTCCAATTCGATCATGAAACGCGTATCCTTCAGGTCGGCAACGATGCGGACACCGAAGAGGCAGGCGGAGCATGCGCATCTCGAATCGAAACCCCCGCACAGGCAGTGGGCTAGGGCAGTGGGCTAGGGCAGCAGCAGGCTAGATGGCCCGATCATGAACTTACGCGAACTTGCGATTCACGAGCTCTCGCCCGCCATCTCGGTCGCGATCTTGCTCGCGTTTGGGTTTGCCAGCGACGCGAACGCCGTGCCGGCGGTCGCTGGGCCGATTGCGGTCAACGTAACGCTCGAGCTCAATCTCGGCTCTTACGCGACCCAAGTGGCCACGGCCACCGGTGTCGCCACGCTCTCCGGTGCGGGCCCGCTCGGACCGAATGTGCTGCGACTCGAGGGCACGCCAATTCAAACCGTGGTTCAAGTACCGCTCGCGAGTTTCCCGACGGTCGGAAGCCGATTTGGGTTCTTCATATCAAACGTTGGTGTAAATGCCACGCTTCGGCCGGGTACGTTCGCTCCGATCACAGGCCTCCAACCCTTGACCCAGCTACATGGGTTGCGGGGCCGCTTTACCGCGCCGGCTTTCGGGAGCACATACGGGCTGGATTTCATTCGCACCACGCGGTTGACCACATTCGGTCCGTTTAGTGTCGGCGTAGGTGGAGCGAACGTTACGGCGGTCAATTTTCCCCCGATTCCGTTGATTGGTGCGGGAGCGAGTCCATGGACGGTGGGTGCGGCGACGCTTTCGACCCAGACGGCTTCTTCGCCAGCCGTATTTCAGACTGTGATGAGGTCGGGGTTTCTGCACGGACCGAGTTCGTCAGCCACCAGCGTCATCCACTACGGAGGCGCCCTCCAACTCGTTGCGCCTACGCAGATCTACACCGACTGGATCGATTCTGGGACACCTACGAAACTCGCGTTGTTTTCGACTCTCACAATCCAATTCCTTCCCGAGCCGGAAGCGGGTCTGATGCTCTGCGCTGGCGCGGCGTTCTTGTTGGTTGTGGGGAGGCGACGGATTCGGATGCACTGAAAGCCTGTCTATCGGGTTTGCCTTCTCGCGACGAGCAGCCAGTCCCACGGACCGGGGGTCTTCATCCAGCGCGGCGGATCTTCGAACTCGGTCTCCCAGGCGTATTCGACCTTGTCGCAGCTCGAAACTGCGAAGCCCGATTCGCCGAGCAGCAGCATCGCTTCTTCGCGGAGGTAGTGCTTGGTGCTTACCTTCTCGATACGAACGAGTCCGCGCATCAGGTCTCGCGAGGCTGTTATTCCCGACGCGAGCGATTCGGCCTCGCTGAAGCCGAGTCGGCGATTCCATTCGACCAATCGCTGGTTTGCGAAGAGCACCGATTCGAGTGACGGAACCAGCAGAAGCAGTCGTCCTCCGGGCGCGAGGTGGCGGTGGATCGTCCGCAAGATGCCGCGGCGCATCGCCGGGTCATCGGAGATCAGCACGTTCGCGCACACCCCGACCTTTGCTTTGGGCATCTTGATATGCGCCCTGCCACTCGCCAGGTTCGCGCGGTGTATAGAGACGTTTGCGATGCGCCGTGTGCGCTCGCGGGCCTGGTCGAGTAGTGAGTCCGCGAAGTCGATGCCGTGAACGACTCGGAAGCGTCTCGCGAGCAGTAACAGGTAGTAACCGACGCCACAACCGAAGTCCGCGGCGACGGCAGCGGGGTCCGCGAGTTCATCGAGGCGCCGCCGGATCGCTCCGCTGGTGTCCGCGCGTGAACTCGAGAAGATCTCCCGGTCGTATTGATCCCCGATCCGCTCCCAATAGTGGGCGTCCATGAGTGACCTACCGGCCACGCGCCTTGGCCCAGAGCCGAAGCGAGAGAGCCTGATCGCCCCACCAGACGCCCATCATGGCGCCGAATGCCGAGTCTTCCAGGCCGTGTCGCGAAGGATGATCCGGTCGCAGCGCGTCCCAGCCGCGATGAACTACGGTAACGCGGGTCGATGCCCCGACGGCTTCGAATTGCACCTCGACCTCGGTGAGCTCACTCGGCGCAAAATTGCGGTTGCGCCAGCCGAAGACCAGGCGTTCGCCGGGTTTCCAGACCGAGATGCGCCCGAACTCGAACTCGGACCCATCGCTGTCTTGTTGGATCAAGCGGCCGCCTTCGCGCGGCTCGAATCGAAGTGTTCCACCGGCGCCTCGGAAGCGCGGGCCCTGCTTCCACCAGACGTTCACGTCTTCTGTGAACAGGGTGAAAGTCTCGTCCACATCAGCCGCGACCACAGTCGTCACAACGACCGAGTCGGTGGCGCTACTCATTTGGCCGGCCTCCCTTTACCTCGGTTCTTGAGCTGACTCTTCGTCTGAATTTGTGTCCGGTTCTCGACATGATCTCGGAACGAATCGAGCTGCTCGGTCCAGAAGGCTTCGACTTCGCGCAACCAACCCGCGAGCTCTTCGAAGCGATCTGGGCGCAGCTGATAGACACGTCCGCGGCCGTCAGTCGGGTCGCGCAATTCCTCGATCAGGCCTCCTGAACGCAGTAGGCGGAGATGTCGACTGATGGCGGGTGCGCTCACATCGAACGCTGCGACCAGCTCGCCTGCCCGTCTTGGTCGTACACGCAAGAGATCGACGACACGCCTCCGCGTCGGATCGGCCAGTGCCGATAACGTCGAATCCAACCTTTTCTGGGCGGCTGCGCTCAAAGGGGCTCCTGTTTCTCTTTCACCGTCTTCAGCAAAGAACTCCCAGCAAAGAACTCTCAGCAGAGAGCCCCCAGCAGAGAGCCCTCAGCCAGCAGAGAGCCCTCAGCGAAGAGTTCTCAAAGTGTACTCACGAAGCGTCCGACGATCGCTGTGAAAAAAGCCACCGGTGCCCTTCACAATCCATCGCGCGATAGCCGATCGAGCCGTGATCCTGCGAGGGGGTGCCGACTACGACCGCGCCAGACGCCTTGGCTCGCTCGTAGTGAGCAAAGACATCGGAAACCATCAGTAGCAGTTGGGAATGGTACGAGGACGCTTCGCGGGGGCTGCTGATTCCAAACTCGGGATAGTCGTCGGCAAGCATGACTACACTCCCCTCGCATTCGAGCTCCGCGTGCCCGATCCGCCCATCGTCCGCCACGTATCGCAGCTTCTCTTCGAATCCGAAAGCCGCGCATAGAAAATCGATTGCAGCGGCAGCATCTGAATAGGCGAGCATCGGAAACAGGGATTGCTCGCTCATGGGTCGATTCTCGGATCTTCCGCGTTGGAATGTTCCGAAGCGCCGGGAGTGACATAGAGCTCCTTGGCCCGCTCCGGTATGTGTTGGCGATGCCACAGGCCCTTCGGGACCACGAACGCGGATCCAGCAGCTACCGCGGTGTCAACCGAATCTGTATCGGTCAACACGGTGATCACGACCTCACCCTCGATCACCTGCAGAAATTCGTCGTCGTCGGGATGACGCTCCCACGGCGAGGTCCCGGCACCGCACCAGAAGACACCGACGGCTCCGTCGTTGAAGGCCGCCAGGTTGTGGAACTCCATCTCTTCGAGTCCTTCGAAGGTTGCGAGCAGAGAGTGCGACTTCACGATTTCTTCACCGAAAAGTCTTTGATCGAATCATCCCATGCCTGCTGGTCAACGCGCCGTGAAAAGAACCAGGGATGCCCCTCGAAATCGAGACAGCCATAGATTCGATCACCGTAGTCTCGTGTTTCTGGAGGCGCGATGATCGTTGCTCCTGCGGCCCTGGCGCGGTCGTGGTGGGCATCGACATCGTCGACGAACACCAGCAGGCTTTGCGTATTGCGGCCGGACTGACTTTTCGGGCTGCAGCTGTTGGCTGTTGGCTGTCCTGCTTTAGCGATCATGATGACCCCACCGCCGAACTCCATCTCCGTATGTTGGATATTTCCGTCCCCATCCTGGACCAGCACGCGCAGTTCGAAGCCGAAGGCTTTTGCGAGCCAATCGAGCGCTCCACTGAGATCCTCGTAGACGATCGCGGACGAAATCCGCGGCCAATCGGCAGGGGGATTGGATTTGGCGAGGTTCATTGGGTTCTCCTTTCTTTGGATTTCCTTGGCTTTCTTTGGCTTTCGCTAGCTTGCTTTGGCTTGCCTTGGTTGACTTTCGCTGGCTCGTTGGTCTTCGTTCGATTCGGTTGGCTTCGAGTTCGTGGGGCTTTCGGGAAAGCCAGGGTTCCGATCTAATTAACCCAGTCGTTAATGAAATGCAAGAGTCGGTGTCGAATGTGTGGCTGTTAGACTGTCTGAATGAATCTGAGCATCGAACAAGCCGACCTCTCAGACCCCGACCACTCCACCGCAGTCGTCGAAATCATCGACTCGTATGCGCGAGGACCCGGTGGTCAGAATGCGCCGCTGACAGACTTCGCGCGGGAAAAACTCGTTCCCGGGTTGATCGATCATCCCTCCGCGATGGTGCTACTGGCGATGGCGGACGGGAGCGCAGTCGGAACGGCTGTGTGTGTGTTCAGCTTCTCAACATTTGTCGGCAGGCCGACCATGAACATCCACGATTTCGCGGTACTCCCAGACTACCAGGGCCGCGGGATCGGACACGCGATGCTCGCCGAGGTCGAGCGCCTCGCCCGCGAGCGCGGATGTTGCCGGGTCACTCTAGAAGTGCACGACACCAACAAGGGTGCCAAGCGACTCTATTTCCAAACCGGTTTCGGGCCGTGGGATCCCCCGACGTTGTTTGTCACGAAGCCTTTGTGATCGACGGTTGGGTAGGCTTGCTTGGGATTTCCGCGAGCATCGGCATGCTCTGCTGCCCGATTTCCCTCGCTTCATCTGCCGATGCGTCGGAACGCTCACTGCCCGGTGTCGATAGCGTCGTACTCATCACGATCGATACGTTGCGTGCGGACCACATCGGAGCGTATGGTGGGCAAGCCGTCACGCCGATGCTCGATCGACTCGCGGAACAGGGGGTCCTACTCGAGCAAGCGTCGACGCCCGTTCCGTCGACTGGACCCGCGCACGTGTCGCTCATGAGCGGACTTCACCCCTGGCGTCATGGTGCAATGGCAAACGCAGTACCACTCGATCCAGAGCTGGTCACGCTGGCCCAGCTGTTGTCCGAGCGGGGCCTCGCGACCGGGGCTTTCGTGTCGAGTTACATTGTCGACCGCCGCTTCGGTCTCGATCGTGGGTTCGACACGTATTTCTTCGAGCCGACAGAGGGTTACGATTGGCGAGGCAGTCGCCGAGACAAGTTTTGGAGCCGTGGTGGAGCGACCGTCGGCGCCGCCACGGATTGGATTGCTTCTCACGCTGGTGAGCCGTTCTTCGTTTGGGTGCACCTGTTCGATCCGCACAGGCCCTATCTACCGCCACGAGAATTCGCGCTGTCGGAAACGGAACCTGTCGACATCAGTGGAAAGCAGCTACCGCCGGGGGTGCGGGACATGCATGAACTCGCACAGTTGAACCGGCAATACCGCGGCGAAGTCAGTTATGCCGACGCGCAGGTGGGCCGGCTCGTCGCAAAGCTATCGAGTCTGAAGCTGGCAGATCGAACTGCGGTAATCGTCACATCTGATCACGGCGAGGGACTCGGAGACCACGGTCTGCTCGAGCACGGCCAGAATGTCTTCGACGAGCTGGTGCGGGTGCCGGTGATCTTTCGCGCAACCGGTCTGCCGGTTGGGCGGCGTCTGGTCGGCCCCGCCCAATTGGAAGATCTGATGCCGACGATCCTGGCGATGGTCGGTGTCGATTGCGATGCTGGCCCTGATGGGGTTGACGGAATCAACCTCCTCCCGTGGTTGCGCGCCGAGACCGAAATTCCCCCGCGGAGCTGGGCGGTAGGACGCAGGCGCCCGTATCGCGGGCAGCTGGATCTGTTCTTCGCGCGACGCTGGCCCCAGAAGTGGATGGGCGCGGCAGACGGCACCGGGGAAATGTATGCACTCGATTCGGATCCCGGCGAACGGGCCGGTCGCTCCGGCGAGCTGGCTCCGAAAGAGCTGGGCGCCGCGCTCACGCGCATGGGCTCGAGGGCGACGAGAACCATCCCGGATCCCGATCCGAAGGTGCGTCGCGCGCTGGAAGCGCTGGGCTACATCGAAGAGTGATGAAGAGTTCGCGATCGCGACATTCAGATCTGTTCGCGCTCCCGACACTGTTCGCATTCGCGCTCGTCGTACGGGCCGTCCATGTAATTCAGATGAGTGAGTCGCCATTTTCTGCCCACCGGATCGGCGACGCGCTCGTATATCACCAATGGGCGACCCAAATCGCAGCCGGCGAATGGATCGGTACTGAAGTCTTCTACCAGGCGCCTCTTTACCCATATCTGCTCGCACTGATCTACACGCTGGGATTCGATGAAATCGTTGCCGTGAGATCCGTCCAGATCGTGTTGGGCGCGAGTTCATGCGTGCTGCTGGCGCTGGCCGGTCGCGGTTGGTTCTCGGACCGGGTAGGGCTGGTGGCGGGAGCCTTGCTCGCAGTCTACGCACCCGCCGTCTTTTTCGATGCGTTGCTGCAGAAATCAGTGCTCGATCTCTTCCTGATTTGCCTGCTGATGTGGCTGCTCGCGCGAGCGGTGCGTGAGCCCACACCCGCTCAGCTCGCACTGGTAGGCGTGACCTGCGGTCTGCTGACCCTGACCCGTGAGAACGCGCTGGTACTCGCCGTGCCGATCGCAGTGTGGGTTGTGCTGCCGAGCCGCGGTTCCGTGCGACATCGCGCAGCGTTGTTCGCTGCCTACGGGCTAGGCGCCGCAGCGTTGTTGGCTCCGGTGGCCGCACGCAACGCGTGGGTGGGTGGAGAGTTTGTTCTCACGACCAGCCAGCTGGGGCCCAACCTGTATATCGGCAACCACGCGGGAGCACCTGGTGTGTATCGCCCACTCTTGCCGGGCCGTGGCAGTGCGCGTTTCGAGCGGAAGGATGCCAGGCGCCTGGCCGAGCAAGACTCCGGACGGCGACTCACACCCTCTGAAGTGTCGCGTTACTGGCTGGACCGGGCCGTCAGCTTCGCGCAAACCCAGCCGGTCGACTGGGTCACCCTGATGGTGCATAAGCTCGCGCTGCTGGTGAACGCGACGGAAATTCCCGACACGGAAGACCAGTACGTATTCGAACAGTGGTCCACTCCGCTACGCTGGGCCGGACCGCTGAGTCACTTTGGTGTGTTGATCCCGTTGGCACTGTTCGGAGTGTGGGCGTCCTCGAGTCGCTGGAGGGAACTCGCGCTCCTCTACGCGCTGCCGACGGCTTACGCCGCCAGCGTGGTCGCATTCTACGTGATGGCGCGCTATCGGCTGCCGCTGGTCCCGTTCTTGTTGCTATTCGGGGCCGCAGGGTTGTGCGAGGCGCCGCACATCTGGCGCTCCACCCCACGCACGAAACTGGCCATGGCGGTGGTTGTACTCGCAGTGGTCTCGATCGCGTGTAATCAGAGAATCCTGAACAACGTTCCGCGGCTTGCGCTGGCGCACTACAACCTCGGTTCCCGGCTCCAGGCGCTGGGTCGACTCGACGAGGCGGCGACGCATCTGCGAGTCGCGCTTCAGCATGCGCGACTGTCCCAGGCCCACGAAAACCTGGCTGCCGTCCTGCAAGCCCAGGGGCGATCCGAGGACGCAATCGCGCAATATCTGCTGGCGCTCGAGCTCCACGATAGTGCCCCGACGCATGCTCTGCTCGCCACACTACTGGCGGACACGGGCCAGGGATTGCGTGCGATCAACCACTACCGGCGCTCGCTCGCTCTCGACCCCTCTCGCGAGGATGTCCACTACGCATTCGCTGTGCTACTTCGCGATGCCGGGGATCTCGAAGCTGCCGGACGAGAGTTCGCTGAAGGGCTGAAGGTGAGGCGCGCACGCACGCGAGTGTTTTCGAACAAAGCCCCTAGCAAAGCTCGCAACGAAGCTCTCAAAAAAGCCCCGGACTGAACGCGCGGACATGCGCGCATCAGCTGCAGGTGGCAGCGTTCGAGTGGTTGCTCTCGGGTGCACACGGTTACCGGGTGTCGAACAACCAGATCGTTCCGAGGCGCGCAACTGGGGTTCGCTCATGGAGCCAACCAAGCCTTGCCCAGCCGAGCGCAACGCGTTCACCCGTCGGAGCCGTCACCGGGTAGGACTGCTCGGCCAGGAAGCTCACGCTCACTGCCACCAGGCCGCGCACCGGATGATCGGGCAACAATCGGTACTCGATGCCGTACAGCTTGGGATCGACGTGACCGAAATAGTGCAGCCAGATCGGCCCGGTGTGGCCGCGCGCTGCGAGTGCCGCCGGTAAGCGATACAGGTCCTGGCCCCAATCGAGGTCGGAACCGACCAGGAAGCGCTGGCCATTTGCTGCGCCGCCGGCCGCGAGATTGAAAAAACTCAGGTAGTTGGGATGCACGCTCCACACGCATGCCGCGTACCATGCGAGTACGGCGGCCGCGGCGGAGCGAGTCGCGCGAGCGCTGCCCAAGCTCCACAGAGACGCCGTCAACAACCAGAGCAGCGGCTCGAGCGGAAGCATGTAGCGCACGCCGATCTTCACCTGATTGAAGACGATCAAGCCCAGGCCGAGCGCTGCGAGTGGGGCGAGCAGCCATGGAAGCTCTCCGCGAGTCAGCCGACCCGCGCGCAGGGCCCGCAGCAACGCGAACGGGCACACGACCAGCATGGCGAGCAGTGGCAGCGGTGTCTTGACCGCAAACGCGACGAGGTCGTGGTACCAGACACCCCGCTGTGTCCAGCGGCCCAGCAGGTAGCTTCCCAATTCGCCCTGTTCGCTATCGCGTTTGACGGCATCGAAGCCCAACACGTAATCACGCGGCAGCGGAATGGGCGTCCAATCCGGAAGCAGCGACTGGACCTGACGTGCAAAATCGGAACGGAACGACGGGTCACCCAGCGGTGCAAAACTGCCGCGTCCCCCCATCCCGAGGTTCACGACTCCAACCGCCGCACCGAATAGCAACGCGACTTCGGCGGCGGCTCGCTTGGGCGATCTGCGGCGCTTCCACAGCAGCAGGCCGAAAAGTGCTGGTGCCAACAGCAGCGCGCTGAATTTCACCAGCAGTGCGACACCGAAGACAGCGCCCGCGATCGCGATGCGCCACGCGGGTAGGACCGATATGACCGGCGAGCTCGACTCGCTGGCCGACGCCCCCCGCATCGCCCAACGCAATGCGTAAACGGATGCCAATACACTCGCCGCGCAGGCTACATCGAGCGTGGCCAGGTGGCCGTGAGCGAGCAGCGACGGCGAAAGCAAGACCAGTGCCGTAGTGACGCCAGCCGCGCGCTCGCCGAAGAGCTCCCTCGTCCAAAAGAAGATCAGCGCCGCCATCGCGAGAGCGGTCGCGATCACTACGAGCCGGGCGCGGTAGAAG
Source organism: Deltaproteobacteria bacterium (assembly GCA_032128375.1). Taxonomy (GTDB): domain Bacteria; phylum Myxococcota_A; class UBA9160; order UBA9160; family SMWR01; genus JAJDAM01. The sequence continues at coordinate 24,861 of JAQBGU010000177.1, forward strand.
ATCGCAAAATAGTGTTCGCGATTCGCCTCCATGAAGTCGGCAGCGTAGTTCCACGGCCCCCAGCCCTGTGCGAAATGAGCGATGCCGACGGGCGGCGGGACCGCGAGATCCGTCGCGCCGGAGGCGGCCAGCGCCATCGCCGTCTTGAAGAGCGGCGGATTTTTCGCGTACAGACCAAACGCCCCGTGTTCGAGGTAGGCGAGGCCTGCGGGCAGGTGCGCGAACTCGTCGATGGTCGGAGTCTCGAGCCACGCTGCGTGGCCGGCGAGCAGCACGAATGCCATCGCGGCGGCAGCGGGAAGTAGCCTCCAGCGAGGTCGACCGCGCTGGGTAGTCGACTCGGTCCCCGATTCAGTCACGCCTAGCGCCGGCCCATGATTTCGTCGCGGAGTAGCCTGGCGATGAATACGTTGCCGAGTTCGTTGAGGTGTTCTGGGAGGAACTCGGCGTAGTACCAGAGATAGGCTCGGCGCTGTAGCTTGTCTGCGCCCCAGCGGCGCCTGACGCGCGCTACGAGCTCCGGGTCGCGCGCCTTTGCATCTGGAAGCGAAAAGCCAGCGCGCAGTGTATGTCGCACCGGCAGCCACGATACGCCCCGCTCGGCGGCGAGCCGTCGTAGCACCTGCGTGTAGGGCGCATATTCCGCGTAGGCGTTGTGATCGATCAGCATCACCCGGGCGCCACGGGCGCGCGCGGCCGCAATGAAGCGGCGGTAACGCTCTTCGAAGGTCTCGAGGTCGACGCGTGCTACGAGCGCATCTTCCGCCGCGCTGGCGCGACGCGCACGCAGCCAGCGGACGGTCCAGAGTCGCTCGGCGAGCATGGCAGCGGGTCGCCAAGGCGCGGAAAAGGCCGTGAGAGTATCAATATCGGCGCGTTGCTGCGGCCAAGCGTCATTGTTCAGATAGGAGAGCATGAGTAGGTCGTAGGGATAATCGCGAAACTGCGCGTCGTACCAGCGCCAACCCTGTACGACCGTGTAGCCGGGCGTGGCAGCGTTGATGACTTCGACCGTGTCTGCGCCATCTGCCTCGAGCTCTCGTTCGAGCACGCGGGGAAACGCGTAATCGTCGCTCAATGGGTAGCCGAAGAAATTCGAGTCCCCCATGCACAAGATCCGCAACACGTCGGGCGCACCGGACTGGGATATCGGCGGGCCGCGATGGCCATCGTTATTGATCGTAATCGCGATGGCTTGGCGTTCGCCAACACTGCGGTCGTAGTGCTGGCTCTTGGTGATGAGCTGGGCACCCGGTACCAGGCTCCAGATCAAATGCTGATCAGAGCGGTAAAGAGAACCGGTATCCTCGCCCGGGACGGATTGCTCGGTCAGCCACTCGGTGAAGCGACGATTGCCCACAGTCGGCCCGGGCGCGGAAGGCGGATCGGAAAAGCTGCGCAATAACAGCTCGGGTACGCCGACGAGTGCGAGCCCCCAAACGAGCGAAATGACGATGCTCTGCGCGAGCATGCGCGACACGGACCGGTGATTCGGATTGCCCTGTGTGTCGGGCTGCGTCATGGGGATTGGACCACCGGGTCGGTCGGGGGGCGCCAGTACACGGTAAACGGGGCGAGTTCGATCTGTTGCGTGTAGTGCCGTTGGATCGCCGCGACGAGTTGCTTCGACAGGCGTGAGAAGGAGCTTGGCCGGCGTAGCACGACCACGTCGACGTCACGCTGTTCGAGCAGCGCGAGCAGCCGGCGGGTGTGTGTGGGTTTTCCATAATCTGCGGCGAACAGGTCGTAGAGGCTGCGGGTCGGATTACGTCGCTCACTCAGGAAGTAGAGTTGCGGGATGTTCGGTGCAGCGTAGATGAATGATCCCTTTGCTGAGTGGCGCTGAACCTCCTCGACGAGGCGGCCGTAAAGATCGGCGTCCCGCTTGGAGATGTGAAATGGGGCGCGAGCCAGATCGAGGTCGGCACTGGGTTCGAGAGTTTGGTATCGAAAGCCGAGCTGAAAGGTGGAGCCGGGGATGTTCCAGATCAGAGCGAAGAGCATGTAATAGACCAACACGCAGGCATGCAGACCCAATGGAGCGGCGGACTGGGCCGCGACAACCTGATGAATTCCCAGAATCACCAGCGGAGCGACATAACAGAAGTAGACACCGGCGGGGTAAGGGAGCTGCAGCGGGGCGGAAAACGCCGCGGTCGCCGCGATCAAGAACAACGGGACGCGGCGCTCTACTGGCACCGCTACTCCGCCGCGCCAGCCGAGCAGAGCGCAAGCCGACAGCGCGAGCAGCGGCACTGTGGGTCGTAGCGAGTCCCAGGTGGCCCGGTACACCGGGTCGGTGTTCCCGATCCAGAGCGCCACACCGAGGCCGCACGCCACCGCTACAACGACTCCGACGTGTGGGGTCGATACGCGGCGCCGAAAGCCGACGATCAGCAGCGCAGCGAGCGGAAGCGCCGTCCACAGCGAGAAGAGCGGTGACATCCCGAGTTGAAATTCTGCGAACCGGCGCTTGGGCAGTACAAGCACGCCGGTGTAGAGATCGCCGAGGCTCGACGTAGCTGCGTACGGGATGGCAAACAGCGCAATCGGCAGCAGAAGAGCGATTCCGAAGGGCACTCCCATCCGAGTGAGTCGACGCCAGCGGCCGCCGCTCGCGTGCCTGTGCAGAGTCAACTCGTTGATTGCGAGCGGGCCACACAGGGCGATACCCGGAAGCGCGAAGTGCAGAGCGTTCATTGCGGTGGGTTTCTGGGAAACCAGCGCGACCAACATCGCGCAGACGCCGAGCAGACCCAGGCCGATGCTGGCCTGATACAGCCGGCTTTGACCTGGCCGAGGCGATTCGAGGCTCACTTGTTGCTCTTGATAAAGGAGCGTGAGAAGTGCGCCAGCCGCGAAGCCGAGGCCGGTCACCTTGAACAGCACCGAGATTCCGCCACACAGGCCCGCGCCGACGAGCCAGCCCCGGTGTTGCGTGTCGAAGTAGCGCAACAGCGCGAGCACGCCGAACGTGGCGAGCATCAGGTTGTACCAGGACGCCATCGCGGTGAAATGGTTCGGAAAACTCCAGGCGACGCACGCAAAAGTGATGAGACCCGCGACCCAGGGAGGTGCAGCTGTGCGGGCGACCGCGAATACCGCCGGAATCCAGACTAACGCGAACGCCAGCAGGACGATGCGCAGCGCGAGCAGGTCTACACCGAATGCGCGGAACGTCAGTGCATGGAGAAAGGAGAGACCGCCCGTGTAGATCGCGTCGAAGTCGCGATGCGGCAGCTCGCCATTCATGGTGCGCTCGGCGGAGTGGCCGAGAGCCCCCTCGTCGCCAGGCAGCCAATCGCGGTTCAGCTGGCTTCCGAGGTAGAGCGCGCTGATCATCCATACGATCAGCAGGACTGCGCGTGGGCTCCGGAGCCAAACGCTCGCAGAACCACTCACTGCAACACTCCCGGCTTTGCGAAGCAACTTGTTGGGAACTTCACCAAGCCCTGTGCCGTGTCCTGCGGCATGCCCTGTCGCAAGCCCCGTGGCAAGCACCCTGCCAAGGATCTCGCCCAGTCCGTCGCGCCGCTTCTCGACCAGCCCCTCACGTCGTACACTGGCGAGCGATTCTACCGGCATTCCTCACCAGGTTGCTACTGCTACCATGCTGCCCGAGTGCAATTCGATCGTTGCCACGTGACCCAGAGCGCTTCATCCAACCCGCTGTTGTGGTGGCTCCTCGTAGCGGCCTGCGGCGGGCTGTTCGGCTCGGCGTGCTCCGAGCAGGCTGAGCGCCCGAACGTTCTGTTGATCAGTGTCGACACCCTGCGAGCGGACCGTATCGGTGCGTACGGGTATCGGCTCGACACGACGCCCAACATTGATGCACTTGCCGCGGGCGGTGCACAATTCACCGATTGCACGGTTGCGTGGCCGAAGACCTGGCCGAGCATCGCGACATTGTTGACCGGGCTCTACCCACAGCGGACCGGAGTCACCCAAGTTCAGCAGCATCTCGCGCCAGAGCTCACCACCCTGGCCGAAATCTTCGCCGAAGCCGGCTACACCACCGCCGCAGTGGTAGCGAACTTCAATATCGGCACGGTATTCGGCTTTGATCAGGGTCATGCGCGCTTTGTCGAGTCGTGGCAGGCACGCTGGGGCGAACTGCAGGGAGCGGCGAGTTTCGGTCGGCAGCACGCGATCGACGTCAAGGATTATACGAACGCGACGATCGTGACCGACGATGCGTTGCAGCTACTGGACCACTCGGGCTCCGACTTGCCCTTCTTCCTTTGGCTCCACTACATCGATCCCCACGGCCCCTATCTTCCTCCCGAGCGCTACCAGGAATTTTTCGGTGCCGACCATGCACCTGCACCGGCGCCCGCGACCGCCGTGCTGCCCCGCTACCAACTCCAGTACGACAGTGAATCGGGTACTCCGATCACCGACCTCGCACACTACCGGGCGCAGTACGACCGCGAGATCCGTTACCTCGATGACGAGATCGGTCGATTGTTTGCCGGACTCGAACGGCGCCGGCTCGACAAGAACACCCTGGTCGTATTGGTCGCGGATCACGGCGAGAGTCTCGGCGAGCACGGCTACTACCTCGAGCACGGCAAGCTCTCCTACCAGGTAAACGCCCACGTCCCCCTGATCGTGTCACAACCGGGTGTCATTTCAGCATCGCGAATCGATTGGCCGGTCGGCGTGATCGACATCGCGCCGACGCTGCTCGAACTGGCTGGAATAGCGATTCCGGCCGCGCTCGAGGGAACCAGCTTGGCCGGCCTGATCCGCGGCGAAAGCGACGCTCGCGGCCCCGAGCATGTTTTCATGGGCTCCGGATATCAACCCGCGCGGCCCCAGCTCACGATCCGCAGCGGAAGCTGGAAGCTGATCGACGTGAGCGCACTTGCGGACCGCCTCGCCATGACGGGCAGCCGCTTCGAGCTCTATGACCTTTCGACCGACCCCGACGAACTGCACAACCTGGCCGCGGAGAATCCAGAGCGAGTGGAGCGGCTTGGTGATGTGTTGACTCGCTGGTACGGCGACGGATTCCCGCACCGACCCCAGCCAAGCGCTCCGCTGAAAACACAAGAGCAGCAAATGCTTCGCCAGCTCGGCTATCTGAGCGAGAAGTCGTAGCCGGAATCACACCAATTGGTGTCGTTCGCGTCTCGCGAGCGCGATTTCAGGCTGGCACCGGCTTTCGACGCACTGCCACTACGGGTCGACGCTAATGGCCGGAAGCGCCGCCGGCTCGGGCCGCTGGAATCCCGGGGTGATCCGGGCGACCCCGTCCGGGGGCAAGAAGGTCACGAGACCCGCGATCATGATGGGGTTCCACCAGCCGACATTCGTGAGAACCTCCAGCATCACGTGCATCGCGATCAGCGCAAGCGCGCAGAGAGTCCGAACGTGTGGAATCCAGAGCCCCACGCAGGCGGCCGGCTCGAGCGCGAAGACCCCGTACGAAAGCAGCACGAGGACCGGCTTCCATGCCTGCAGGTCGAGGGTGAAGCGGCTGAACAGGTCTCGCGAGAGGGCCTCGAAGAGCACCTGTCCCTGCAGCCAATCCGGGTCGTCGATACGCGCAAAACCCGAGTGGAAGTACATGGCAGCAACGTGGATCTGCAGCAAGCGCATCGGCCAAGCCGGCATCGTTCCATCGGGCGGCGTCTCCCCACACCGCCTGCGTCTGCATGCGTCGATCGATGCGTAGTCGCCCGCGCGCGAGAGCACCACGTAGGCGGTGAACGGTGCCAGAATTCCCGACCATCCGTAATGTGCGAACGGATTGACGCTGACGAACAACACGTGGAGCGCGATGGCCGTGCAACCCGCGGCGCGCGTGCATAGACCCAGCGCGAACGCCAGCGAGGAGGCGAGCAGACAACAGAACAGCGCCACCAACAGTCCCGCGCGTGCCGCTGGCTCGAGTTGGGCGATCAGGGATACGACCGCCAGCGGAACGCGGCCCGCATCCACGGCGAGAAATGTCGTGACGAACTCGCGATAGACGGGTGACCAGGCGGTTCCGTCGCCAGCGTAGACACGGGCGAACTCTGGAAGACGCGAAAGTGCGTGTAGGAAGAGCACGCTGCCGAAAATCCAACGGCACAGGACCATCGCCTGCGCGGGGACCCGTGTGAAGAGCCAGGCTTCGAGCCGGCCCGACGTGTCTAGCGACTGGAAATTCGCTTCTCGGGCGCCGTTCACGACCCACTCAGGGGTGGCCAGTGTCTCGCAAGTGTGTCTGCGTCGGGCCTCCACGAGACGAATACGCCCTGCTCGCGGTCTTCCCTCCAGCGAAGCAACGCAACAGTCTTGTTGCTTTCGGCGCCCGTCGCGTAGTCGATCCTCGATTCCGTCCAGAGCAGCGCGTAGCGGTCGGGTGAGAGGGCGTCGGCCGCAGCGCGTCGGCGGAAGTGCTCCGCCATCGACTCGGCGAGCAGGCGCGGATAGGAGACCCGCGACCGTGGTAGAGCGCCGGCGCGATGCGATGCGATCGCAGAGCGCAGACCCATCGCCAGCCGGTACAACGCAATGTCCTCGCCGCGGATCCAGATGCGCGGCTCGGGCGTCGGACACACGCGATGCGCGTCTGGATACAGCCTGTGCGCTGAGCCCGAGCCGCCATCCACGCGGACCTCGAAGCATTGCACGGTGATTTTCTCGTCAGGCGAGACACCCGCGTTGGAAGTGAAGACGGCGACGCCACCGGGAACCCCGAACCATCCGAGCACGGCCCGGCACAAGGCTGCCGGCGGATCAAACAGCGGGGGCCGGATCTCGTGGCGCCACGCGGCCATGATCACCACCGACGTGTAGGCGATGATGGCCGCGACACCGATCCTGCGCCGTGTCATGGACCGACCTCCCCGAACCCGTCGGTGTAAGCGAACTGGCAACATCCTCGCGGCCCAACGACGCTGGCCGCTGGTTCGTCAGGTCCACTGCGATAGCTGAGTGCTGCCAGCCACGTACATCGAGCGGGACTACCGCCAACCCGAGCAGCGACACGTGTAATCCCGCTGCGGGGAGCGGCAGCGACTATCTCGCGCTGATGCGTGCTTGGCAAGTGCCATCCGAATGGAGGACTGCCCCTGTGATATTGTCTGTAGGGCTGGTAGAAGGCAATGAAATCGATCAGCGATGCGTTCAAGGATCCGCGGGGCGCCCTCTATCACGGAGGCGCGGTCGCATACTCTTTGTTGGCTTGCGGGGTAGGCGTCGCAGCGCTGTTCGCGCAGGGCTGGGCCGTCAACGCAATTGCGACACTTTTGTTGGCGCACGGCATGACGGTGGCCGCGTACATGGTCCACGAGTGCGCGCACAGCACGGTATTCCGAACCAGTGCCTCGAACGATCGCCTCGGACGGGCCTTGACCTGGATCTGCGGCGCCTGCTACGGGAGATTCGAGGACATCCGCTACAAGCACTTTCGACACCACGTAGACGTCGATGACGTGGTGTGGTTCGACTACGAGCGCTTCTTCCGCGAGCACCCCATCGCGCTCCAGGTCACACAGCTCCTCGAGTTCCTGTATATTCCCGCCCACGATCTGCTGATGCACGCCCTGATGGTGACGACGTCTTTTGTCATTCCGCCGCGACGCGATCAACGCTGGCGCAACCTCCGGGTGATCCTGATTCGCGGCTCCGTTTTCTTTGCGGTCGCGTTTTTCGCCCCAAAGGCAGCGGCGCTGTACGCCGTCGCCTACATGATCATGATTACCATCCTGCGTTTCATGGACAGCCTGCAGCACGACTACGGCTACAACGTCACCCTCTTTGGCACGGAGCCCCCGCCGAGGCGCGGCAATCGCATCTGGGAGCAGGAGCACACTTTCAGCAATCCACACTCGTTTCGACACGACTGGCTGAACTGGTTCACCCTCAATTTCGGTTTTCACAACGCGCATCACGCGCGCATGTCCGTTCCCTGGTACCGACTTCCAGCGCTGCATCGTGAGCTGTTCGGAAACGACCCGGCGAATCTGATTCCTTTCTGGCCCCAGCTGAAGGCCTTTCACCGCTATCGGGTGACGCGAATCGTCGGTGCGGCGGGCGCGGCAGACGAAGCTTCCGAGGCATGGGGGCGGGGCTTTCTCGAGGCCGCCCGAGAAGGCCGGGTAACCGGAGGCAACGCAGCCTCGTTTCTGACCTCCTTTTGACCCGCCGTCGAGCCGTGACGCACGCCGATCAGACCGTGCCCGATTGGGTGATCGGATGCATGGAACGGAAATACATTGTTCTCGAAGGCGTGCGGGATCCCTCTCCCGCGATCTGGGTCCAGACCGGTTCCCAGTATATCGATATCCGTATTCCCCATGATCGACCGCAGTTTCGGGGCAAGCGCTCGCTGAACGACCTCGGGATCGAGGAGTTGTTCGAACTGGCTCGCCAGTCGGCCGACACCGGAGTGTGCAGGATCGAAAACCGACTGGCCACCTGGAACAGTTGGGCAGACCGATTCGGATTCTGGTGCGACGAAGCTGACATCTTCCCCGACGATGGCTGTCTCGAGCCGAGGCGGGGCACGATTTTCGAAACCGAGACGGAAAACAGTGGAGTGAAGTACGAGGAGGCTTGGGTTCTGCAACCCTACGATCAGGGAATCGTCGCCCACCTGACGCTGCGCCCGCTGGCGGATCCGGCCGCGGTGCTGGGTGTGCTGCTCGTCACCGGCCGCTACGCGGGATACGTCGAGAGCAGCACCAGCGCCAACCCGGCGAGCCTGCAGGCACAGCTCGGGGCGGCGAACGGTGACCTCGCGCGCATGCGCCAGATCCTGGACTGCGAGGCGAGCTACGCGGTCCGCGAGCGCGTCGGGGCTCCGTTCGTCATCCGCCACAGCTGTCTGCCCTTTCGCGAGGGCCGGGAGTTGGACGTGCCCGTGATGAGCCGGCCGATTCTCGAGCGAGAAACGAGCTTGCGCGCGCGGCGCGACGACGCTGCCTGGCGGGTCGAATCATGGCTCATCAAACGCTGAGAAGCGCAGCAAGGGGTGTCCATTGACCGACTTCGAGATCACTCACCGCAACCAGATCCGGCAGGTTCGTGAATACGCACGTTATGACCACGAAACGGTGCACGCCGTGCTCGACGCGGGGCTCGTGGCGCACGTTGGTTTCGTTTCGGACGGACAACCGTTCGTGGTTCCCATGCTGCACGGGCGCGACGGGCAGACGCTCTTCCTGCACGGCGCCCGCAAGGCGCGCATCGCGAAGTTGCTCGCGTCGGGGGCGTCGGTGTGCGTGAACGTCACGTTGCTCGACGGCATCGTGGCGGCGCGCTCGGCGTTCAACTCGTCGATCAACTACCGATCGGCCACGGTTTTCGGCGCGGGTCGGTTGCTCGAAGAGCGCGACGCGCAGCTGCACGCGCTGAAGGTGATCTCCGACCGGGTCTTCCCCGGGCGTTGGGGGGAGCTGCGCGAACCGCTCGAGCGCGAGATTGCAGCGACGGGAGTGATCGCGCTGCCCATCGAGACTGCGTCGGCGAAGATCGCCGATAGTCCTCCCGACGACGAGGAGGACGACTACGCGATCCGAGTCTGGGCGGGCGTGATCCCCATCGAGACGCGCCTGGGCCGCCCCGCCGCCGATGACCGCGTGCTACCAGGAGTCGCGGTGTCCGAAGCGATCGCCGCGTTGGAGGGCAGGCGCCTGTAGCCCGGCGCTTTGAATACACGGTGGCTCGTGCTGCAATATTGTGTCGCATGCCAGCGATGCCCGCACGCTACGCAACGACCCGCCTCCGCCAGTCCTTCTGAATCACCCGCGCGGCGTTGTGACCGGCCGCGCCCATCACACCTCCGCCTGGGTGCGCGCCGGCGCCGCAGAGGTAGAGGTTGCGCACCGGCGTGCGGTAGCCCGCCCATCCGAACAGCGGCCGCATGGAGAAGAGCTGATCGGTTGCCATGTCGCCGTGGAAGACGTTACCGCCGGTTAGGCCGTACACGTTCTCCAGACACACGGGTGTGAGAATGTGACGTCCGATCACGGCTGCGGGAAGGTTCGGCGCGTACTCGCCTAACGTCGACACCACCAGGTCGCCGAGTTCTTCTTTGCGGCTGAGCCAGTCGCCTTCTGCCAGATCGAACGGCAGGTACTTCACCGAGACAGACATCACGTGCGCACCCGTTGGGCACAGCGAGTCGTCCGCTGCGGAAGGGATCACGATCTCCATGTAGGGCTTGCGTGAAGGCCGGCCACGTTCGTAATCGCGAAACGCCTCTTGCAGGTACTCGGGCGAGTCACCCGCTATCTGCAGCGTGCCGCGCAGGTGCGGCCCATCGCCCGGCAGGGCGCTGAAGTCGGGCAACTCCGAGAGCGCCAGATTGACCTTTCCCGAATTGCCACGGCAGCGGAAGTTCTCGATGCCGATTCGGAAGTCGTCCGGCAGGTCACCCTGCGCCAACAGCTGGAGGAACGTGCGCTTGGGATCGGCGTTCGACACCACGACGGCCGCATCGATCTGCTCGCCGCTCTCCAACAGCACACCGGTCGCAACACCGCCAGACACATTGATTCTATCCACTGGCGCGTCGGTGCGGATGATGGCGCCACGCGCCTGAGCGGATCCTGCGAGCGCCTGCGTAATGCCACCCATGCCACCGCGCACGAACGCCCACGCGCCCGGTTCGCCCGTGGCCTCGCCGAGCGCGTGGTGCAGTAACACAAACGCTGTGCCGGGGGTGGTGGGGCTGCCGTAGATACCGATGGTGCCCGACCCCGCGAGCATGGCCTTGAGCTGCGGCGACTCGAACCACTCGTCGAGCAGATCGGCGACGCTCATGCTGAGGACCTTGATCAGGAAACTTCGATCGGCGCGGTCGAGACGATGCAAGCGGCCGCCAAGCTTGATCAGCTCGAACACAGAAGCGGGCCCCGGCGCGGCCAGGTCGGGCGGCGCGGTCAACAGCGTGGGCCGCAGCACGTCGGCCAAGCGATCAATTGCGGCGAAAAAGCGAGGGTAGGCGTCGGCGTCGTTCGGCGAGAGCCGCGCGATCTGTTTGGCGTCTTCGTCCGCCCCGAGACCGAGTAGCAGGTGCGTTCCGTCAGGCAACGGCAGAAACGAAGTCTTACACGGCAGCAGCTCGAAGCCGTGATCCGCGAGTTGCAGCTCCCGGATGATCTCTGGCCGCAACAGCGAGCAGACATACGAGGTTGTCGAGCAGCGGAAACCCGGGTGAATTTCCTCGGTCACGCACGCGCCGCCCACGATGGAGCGCCGCTCTACCACCAGCACCGAGCGCCCCGCTTGCGCGAGATACGCGGCCGCGACCAGGCCATTGTGGCCCCCGCCGACCACGATGACGTCGTAGCGTGTCGTCATCTGCGGTGTCCACTGCATGTGGCGTGTCTACTGGTAGCGTGTCTACTTGTAGAACGGCGAGGCGCTGCGATCACTTTCGCACGAGCCTACCGAACAGCGCGGCGCGCAGGCGGGGTGCCCGTCGCCCAGCGAGTTCCGCGTGGTCGAGCGATTCGCCGATGTTGCGGAGGACCGAGACTCCGAGCCAGCGGAGTGGCTCCGGCTCCCACGGGCGCGCGGGTTTGGCAACCAGCGGCAGCCGCACCCGCTCGGTGTCGCGCTCGAGGATCAGCTCGGCGATCGTGCGCCCCGCCAGGTTCGCGGCGGCTACCCCTTCGCCCACGTACCCGCCGCCCCACGCAATGCCGCTGTTGCGATCGATACCCACGCTGGGTCGCCAGTCGCGCGGTACGCCGAGTGCGCCGCCCCAGCGGTGTGTGATGCGTGCGCCGCGCACCACCGGAAACACCGACTCGAGCGCTGCCTGCACCTGGTCGAAGGCGGCGTCGTCCGCACAGAAGCGGTCGCGAACCTGCGAACCGTAGAAGTAATTTCCCCGGCTGCCGAAGGCGAGGCGGTCGTCTGCCGTCCGCTGACCGTAGATCACGATGCGCCGCGGGTCGCCGAACGTCTCCCGGTTGGCCAGGCCGATTTCCTTCCACACGTGCTCTGCCAGGGGTTCGGTGGCGATCATCATCGAATGCAACGGCAGCAGCGAGCGCTGGTGACCGCGCAACGTGTTCGAGTAAGACTCTGTCGCTCGTACCACGTGGGTAGCGCGAAGGCACCCTGTGGCGGTCAGGACTGAGTGTGGCTCGATGGCGCGCGCAGGCGTGCGCTCGTAGATCGCAACACCCCGGCGCTCCACTACGTCGGCCAGTCCGCGCGCCAATCGAGCCGGGTGGATGGCCGCGCAGTGCGCAAAGAACACACCACCTAAGTTGCGCGCCGCCCCGACCCGGGCCGCGCACGCATCGGGATCGAGCCAGCGGACGTCTTCTTCCCCGAACCCCAGTGCGCGCCAATGTTCGGCTTCACCTAGCAGCTGCTTGCGGTGAGCCGCGACACTGGCGATCGAGATGCTGCCGCCCTTGTGATAGTGGCAGTCGATACCGGCGCTCTGGCTGGCTCGTCCCACCTCGTCGACCGCATCGAACATCGCCCGCTGCAGCGCGATGGCGCCTTCGCGCCGTGCCGGGTCCGCCAGCGCGTACTCCTGCCCCGCCAGCGACCCCAGGCACCAGCCGCCGTTGCGCCCAGAGGCGCCGAAGCCGGCGATCTCGGCCTCGACTATCGCAATCCGCAGACCGGGATCGAGCTGGGTCAAGTAGTAGGCGGTCCAGAGGCCCGTGTAGCCTGCGCCGACGATGGCTACGTCCACCTGTGCGTCGCCGTCGAGTGAGGACCTCGCGTCGAGCGACCCGGGAACCGTCTCGTGCCAGAAACTCAGTTCGCGGTAGCCGTCGCCTGTCATGCTGCTCCGTTGTCCGGTGGCCCGGGTGGACTGGCCACGCTATCAGATTGCCAAACACCGTGGGGACCGGCATCGTTTCGCCACGCATGGCTGAGTTGGCGACCATCGACTGGCTGATCGTCGCCGGATATCTGGCGTCGATGGTGGGGCTCGGCATCTGGCTGGCGCGTCGCGGCGGCGACTTCGACGATTTCTTCCTCGCCGGACGAGTGCTGACGGCGCCCATGTTGATCGCCACGCTGATCTCCAGCTATTACGGCATCGACGTGCTGTTTGGCAGCTCCCAGCTCGCGTTCACCGACGGCGTGGTCACCTGGTTCGGCTTCTCGCGGCCGGCCTACTTGTTCTTCCTGCTGGCGGCCTTTGTCGTGGCGCGGCGTTTGCGCGAGGAAGACTTCAAGAGCCTACCCGATATTCTGGCCCGCTATTACGGTCCTGCCGCGGGCTACACGGGAGCGGTCGCGTCGTTTGTGTACTCGGTGCCCGCGCTGTCGTTGTACGGGTTCGGCGTACTGGGCAGCGCGCTGTTCGGCTGGTCGCCGTTGGCGAGCATGGCGGTGTTTGGCGGCGTTTCGCTCGCGTACACGCTCGCGGGCGGCTTTCGCGCAGTGGTGATCACGGACTCGTTCCAGTTCCTGATGATGTGCCTCGTGCTGGCGCTCGGGATTCCCTACGCGCTCGATTTGATCAACGGTTTCGATTCGATGTACGAAGAACTCGACCCCTCCTACTTCGACCAGATGGGTGGCCTGTCGGGCTGGCTCGTGATCGTCTACGCGTCGACGAACCTCGTCGTGCTGGTCGAACCCGCCTTTTATCAACGCATCTTCGCCGCGCGCTCGTACGCGGCGGTGCGCAACGCGCTGCTGATCGGCATCTTGCTGTGGGGGGCCTACGACTGGGTGATCACCATCCTCGGGATGGCGGCGCAGACGGCTGTATTGCAGGGGGCTATTGACGCCGATGTGGCCGCCGACCACTCGCTGATCGTGCTGATGATCAGTGTACTGCCCGCGGGTGTACTGGGATTTTTCGTGGCGGGGGTGCTGGCGACCGAGATGTCGACGATGGACTCCTACTGTCTGGTGGCCGGCGGCAACGTGGCCTACGACGTCTACCGCCCCGCGTTGCGGCCCGACGCGTCGGACGCTGAGCTGATTCGGATGACGCGCATCGGTGTGATGGCATCATGGGTCGTCGGGCTTGCGATGGCGGTGAATTTCGAGCAGATGCTCGGGCTGTGGGTCTTCCTCTCTTCGATCCTGATCTCGGCGGTGCTCGTGCCTATCCTGATCGGCCTGTACGTGCCCTGTTGGCGTCGGCCGCTGGCGGGCGTCCTGTCGTCGACGCTGGGTCTCGCGTCGGTGTTCGCGATCAACGCCGCGATCGTGCTGTTGGGCGCATTCGTCGAGGCGGACGATACCTTCGTGCTCACCGTTTACTGGGGCGAAACGCCCCTCGAAGTCTGGCAGGAGTACGCGATGTTCTTCAGCTTGCCCATATCGTTGTTCGGATTCCTGCTCGGACTCGTGCTGGACCGGAGGCTCCGAACGTGACACTCTACGAAGGGTTCACCTGGTTCAATGTCGTGGTGTTGGTCGTCGGGTCGATCGCGGTGTTCAGTGTCTTCATGCGGCAACTTCCGCGCATCGTTCTGCGGAGTGAATCGGTTGATGAGAAGCGGGAAGACCCCGAGCCGCAGTCGCTCGACGGGCGACCCGGAAGTGAGTAAAACGTCGAGGGAAATCGGAGGCTCGTTGTGAGTTATCGCAGTATCGCTCTTCTCACCGTCGTCGCGGCCGTCGCAATCGGGCCGGTGTGGGTCGAGCGTGCGCACGCTCAGCGCAGCGCCGCGACCGGACCGCTGCAACAAGCGGGTGCCCCCGAGGCGGAGATCATCGAGGCCAATGCCGATGCACTGGGCCTCGATGCCGACACGCTGGTGGCCGTGAAGGCGACTGCCGAGGCGGGGCGAACCGCTGCGAAAGAGCAGTTCGAGGCCATGGGCGAGTCGCGCAAGCGAATCCAGGCGCTGCTGCGAGAGCCGCTTCCCGACGCAGCCGCGTTGTTGAAAGAGGTCGACGTGTTGGGGAGCGCGCGGACCGAGAACATGAGATCCCGAGTGCGTACGTCGCTGAAGATCCGCTCATTGCTGACCGAAGAGCAGCGCACAAAGTTCGCCGAACTGCGAACGCAAAGGCCCGAGCGGCGGGGTGCCTCGCTGGGCGCTCCGATCGGCCCCCCGCCCGCCATGGCGGTCGATCGAAAGGAGGCGGGGCCATGACCCGCGACGTCAAAGCCAACCCGCGCACGCACGGGCGCATCGCCGAACTGCTGGCTCGACAGCAGTCCGGTTCACCGCTGCTACAGGAGTTCTACTCCGATCCCGATATCTTCGCGGTCGACGTATCGCGCGTGTGTCTGAGCCACTGGCTGTGTGTCGGTCACGAAAGTCGCATTCCCAAGCGTGGCGATTGGTTTCGATTCGACATCGCCGACGAGTCGCTGATCGTGATACGCGGCCGCGACGGCGAGACGCGCGCGTTGGTCAACGTGTGTCGCCACCGCGGCTCGCGGGTCTGCTACGACGCGGAAGGCCACTCGAGCGCTCTGCAGTGCCCGTACCACGCCTGGACGTACGACCTCGACGGATCTCTCCGCAACGCACCCCGCTCGGACGCAGAGCCGGGCTTCGACCGGGATCTGTTGGGGCTCCTGCCGGTCGCAGTCGGCACCTGGGGTCCGTTCGTCTTCGTCAATCCCGACCCGAACGCCGGCAGCCTCGCGGAGCACCTGGGCGACCTGCCGCGGCTCGTCGA
>JAQBGU010000178.1:0-6429 GCA_032128375.1 Deltaproteobacteria bacterium
CGCCGCCAAATGCGAATCCCGCTTTCTAACACGCCGCACACAGCCTATGGCGGGAGCTGCGGCCAGGTGCGAGGAGGCTGGCAAAGCGAGTGGGCCGCACGACAGGCTTCACCTGCGACGACGACACTTCCGTAGGTCCCGATGGCAACCCTTGGGAAACCGACGCCTTCGAATGTCTGCTGCGAAACCGAATCGCGTGGGGACTGGCGGCGCGCCAGTCTGACTGAACGCCCGATTGCAATCGATCGCTCGGTGCGTCCGATTCTCGGACTGCGGGCGGCTCGGACATGCCGTTCAGCACGCCGCGAGACGGATCCTGACCCGTGCCAGTGCCTGGAAGAGACCACTGCATCACGATCCGCTCGACGCGCTGCAGAGACGGACGCTCCACAGCAGCGTCATCACAGAAGAGGGTATTCCCGTGGTCGCGATCGCTCCAAGGCGCCTCTCATCGCTAGATCGCGCCTAAGCGAGAGCGCATTCCAAGTGGATGTCTTCGGGTTCCAGTTCGAATAGCTCCCGGTCTGGCTCGGCGATCACCGTACATCCCAAGCGCAGGTAGAAGTCGATGGAAGGAGTCGCCGAAACATACAGGCTGTTCGCTCTGCGCTGCGTGGCTTCGAGCCGGGCCAGGTCGAACAGCCGCTGCCCGCGACCCTGGCCGCGGTACGTGTGACTGATGTGAAGGAATTTGAGTTGGAGTTGGTCTCCATTCTTCCCGATGAAGTGATTCGCCAGCACTGCGGCGCCAACGAGGCGCTGCCCGTCGAATAGCCCATACAACCATCCACCCTGGTCATAACAGGCTTCAAGAATGGGTGAATACTTCTCGGCTTCCCCCGGCGGCCAACCCTGCAGATCGCAATGCTCCGGCCGCAACCGAAGCGCTCCGTTCTCCAGGTAATAGATCGCATCGATCACTTCACTTCGGTCGATCGTCCAGATTTCACCGATTTCATCGCGCGAGAGTTTCCTGCCGCTAATCATCAGATCTCTCAGTGCGCGATTCGATGCGACTCAGCCGATCCCTCGACATCGAAACTCAGCTATCGACAGATCCGCTCTGCAGAGATTCCGACCTGACTCTCGTCTACCCAAGCCAGAGCGGAGACGCCCTGTCAGGGCGACTGGATCGGCGTCTCTCCCAGATCGAATCTCGGAAGCACGCGCGGTTCCGGAGCGCCCAGCCCATACTGGTAGCTCGTGAGCCAACCCTTCAGAACACTGCTCGAGGCAATCGCCGCGCGCCGACCCAGGTCGGCGTCAGCGTGCGCCTGCGCGCCCATGTTCAGCAGACCGGCACCGTGAACGACTTCGAGGAACGCGTTATCGACGTCCCACAACGCCTCGCGCACGGCCTGGTCCTTCTTGATGACGCCTCCCAGGAAGAACGTCCACACCTGCCGTCCGCGGACCTCCTCGCCGCCTTGAAACACACGGAGTTGCTCCGCCTGTGCAGGAAAGGCGGCGACAAAGTCATCGCGGAATGGCCGCAGGTCGTCGAGAGTTGCGAAGAACGAGGGGTCGTAACTGCAGCCGAATAGAGGCCCATCGCCCGACAAGAATGGCGGGAAGATGAGCGGCGGGTGTGTACCCTCACAATCGAGTTTGCTCGGTGGGGGTGGAACAATGACGCCACCCGCTGTGTCCTCGGTCACCGTCAGCGCGTAGCCAGTGTTGTAGCCGTAAAGGCTCACCACGCTACGCAGCCCGGTTCCAGCATCGAAGCTCCCGGCCACGGGAATCTCGTTGGTGAGAAAATCGAAGATCTCGGAATCAGTGAGGTCAACAGCCGCGTCACGACCTTGCGCGTAGAGGAACTCGGCGGTGCCCAGCTGAGAAGGATTGGGGCCGGGAGGCGCGGGGAACTGGAACCCATCGCGTGCGAACCACATGCCGCCGTACCAACCGGCGACGTGCAGGGCCGAGAAGATCGCGGTGGTGTCGAGATCGACCGGGTCCGAGTTGGCGACGAGGTTCTGGATGTCGGTGGCGGCGAGGGCAGAGATCCAGAGCGTCATGTTGAGCGGCTCGTCGCCGAATTTGCGGTTATACAGCGACGCCAGCTCGTCGAGCGCCGGCTCCGCCGCGTCGGCGTCGAGCACATCGGTCGAGGCCGGAAACTGCGGACCGTTGGTGAAGCTCACCCCCACCTGCGCACCGAAGCATTGGCCGTTGCTTGCCTGGATCTGGGAGATCACCTGGTCGCCGTCGATACCCTCGAGTGCGTCAAGGCCGAGCCCCGCCCCTGAGCCAATAACCAGCGCGTGTGCTTCACCCTCGTCACCGGGTTCGAGATGAATGGTATTCAGCCCATCGAGATTTCCGACATGAAAATAGTCGAAGCCGGCGCTGAAAAAGCTCTCGACCCAGCCGCGACCGGAGGGAGCGTCGAGACCCAGCACGAGGCTGTCAGTGCCAGGCGCCGGCGCTTCGAGTTCCGTCTGAGCCGTGGCGGCACCGTCGTACACGCATAGCGCATAGTCGGTATCGACCGTGGGATCGCCCAGATCGGCCAAGGTCGTCTCCTCGCCCTGGTGCCACGACCACGAGAGGAAGTCGAACTTGGGGTGCGATGCGTGCTGGATAACTGTGAACGCGACATTCTCGGATTGGGTGCAACCCGTGCGGGGAGCGGGTTCGCACACCGCGGGGTCGTCCTCAGCAGGGCAGCCCCCCATCAGGAAAAGGCTACTGGTCAACAGGAGTGCGGTCGGTTGTGAGCAACGCATGCGGGACTCCTTTGATGGGGTTTTCTGAGAAATGTCGGCGAATTGGAAGGGGCATCTCCGGGGAAGGCTGGGGGCTCGGAAAGAACCTTGTATCACGATTCTCCGATACTTGTCCCGAAAAAGGCGCATTCTGCCCAGAATTATTGACGCCGCGCCATCGCTGCGAATCTCCTCGCCGTCCCGCTCGTCTTCTGCCAGTCGCTCTAGTTCGATTGACAAACAATGAGGCGTCGCCACTATCCCCCAGCGACGGAGTTCACCAAGGTGAGCTGATCGCCGGCTGTGAGCCGCTGGTCGAGTTCGGCGCGCGACTTGACCGAGACCTCGTTGCGGAAACACAACACGTGGCGTCGCAGCGCGCCGGTATCGTCGAACAGATGAAGCGCGAGCGGTGCGTGTTTGCGAATCAAGTCGTCGAGCGCCTCTGCAACGGTGCTTCCCGACACTGTGATCCGTCGCTCGCAGGCCGCAAGGTCGGCCAGGACTCTCGGGAGCTTGACGGTCACGTGTGTTTCGATTGCGGCGCTCATCGACTATTCAACAATTTCAACTGTTTCAACCGTTTCAACGACTTCAGCGACATCAGCGGCATCAGCGGCATCAGCGACATCAACGGCAAAACGCTTCGACGGCCAACACCTTGGGCAAGTCCGAGACTAGCGTCTGCCAATTCTCCCCCCCGTTCGCGCTGCCGAAGACGCTGCCGCCGGTGGTTCCGAAATACAGGCCGCCGGGTTCCGCGCCGTCGGTCGCCATCGCGCCACGCAGAACGTTCGTATAGCAATCGCTCGGCAAGCCAGCGTCGAAACTCTGCCAGCTCGCGCCGCGATCTTGCGTGCGATACACCGCCAAGCGGCCCCCGTGCGGGAAACGAAACGAGTCCCCCTCGAGCGGCACGATGAACACGGAATCGGTTCGGGTATCCACATCGATCGCGAACCCGAACGAGCAGTGGTGTTCATCGCTCAACACAGACTCGGGAAGGCCGTCTTCGATCAGCAACCACGAATCTCCGCCGTCGTCCGTGCGATACACGCCGCGGTGATCCTGTCGGTAAATGACGTTTGCGTTGCGCGGATTGTGGGCTACGGAGTGGACGCAATAACCTTCGCCACTCGAATCGACGCCTTCGTTCTTCGAAACAAAGGTCTCGCCGGCGTCATCCGAGCGAAACAGGCCCGCCGACGAAATGCCGACCCAGATCCGATTGGGATTGTGCTCGTCTACCAGAATGCTGTGCGCACACAGCCCGCCAAACCCGGGTACAAATGCGTCCCGGTCGGGGTGTTGGTCTATTCCGCGCAGCGGGTGCCAACTTTTCCCGTGATCATCGCTGCGAAAGATCCCGGCCTCCGAAACACCGGCGTACAGGATTTCTCCTGACGCGTAGAGTTTCCAGATCTGGTCGACGTGCCGGCCACCCGCAGAAAATTGCTCCATCGGATCCATCGCGCCGATGATGCGATTGTGGCCGTGGTTTCCCTTCGCGTCGGCAGGATACCGCGGAGCTCCCTCGCATTGTGTCCAGTTTTCAAGGTCGTCGCTCGCCATCACGGTCGCGCCCCAGACGTCGTGCGTGACGCCCGCGAATGTGCGGCCCGAGGCGTCGCGCACGAACGAAGTGACGAGCCAGCCCTTCATCAACAGCGCGCTTCGGGTCCAGTTGGCTCGGCCATCATCAGACCGAAGGACCATCGCCCCCTTCTGTGTTCCCACCAGAACGGTTGTGCTCATGTGGTTGACCTCCAGACACAATTGTTATCCAGGTGTGCCGCATCTGTACATCAAAAAAGTGGGCGCCCCCGACGATGTCGGGCGTCGCCCCCAAGGGGCTACTCACCGATGGCGCGCAGCGTCGCAGAAATCAGTTTTCCACTCGATGTCGAGAGCTTGCGATCGCGAATGAACTCGACGCTGATCTCGCTGCCCGTCTCTCGCATTCCGATCTGCTGCCAGACATCCGCACGGGTGAAGACGGGGCTATTGGCCAGCCGAACGATGCGGTCGCCGACCTCGAGCCCGGCCTGTTCGCCGAAGCCGCCGGCATTCACGCCGCGCACTTCGAGACCGAATTGGGCCTGCTTGTACATCACGCCCATTGCGCTCAGAAAGCAGCCGTCGTAGTGGCGATGCACCATTTGGCCCGTCTCGAGGTAGAGGATGAGATCCATGAAGCCCTGGCTCCAGCCGAGGATGTGGGCGTCGTGGAAGATGTCGGATTCCTCATCCTCGCCGAAGCCGAAACGTGTCACGGAAATTCGACTGCCTGTCTGCGTGGACTCGAAGACCATCGTGAACTCCGCGATCGCTTCCTTGTCCAGGTTCTCCATCGACCAGCGGAGGCATGCGTTTTCCTTCGCCTCCAGAACTTTCAGCCGCGATAGTGAATGACTTGCTTGGGGCTGAACCGTCACCGGGTTTTCGGGCGGACTCATCAGCTTGCCCAGCTCTTCCGGGTTGATGACTGCGGACCAGACCCGCTCGGCGGATACAGAGGTTTCGAAAATCCGACGCCATTCTGTGCTCATTGCATGCTCCCTTCGGTTTTTGGATGGATTGCGAGGACCACCCGGTAGGGTTTGTCCCCCTTTGCGCCATAGCGACCGAGCAGGTCTTGGGTCACTTCGAGGTACTCACGCATGAAGTCACTTCGCTCGGCATCGCTGGCGAAGCTCACCTCGGCGCTGACGGCTGCGCTGGCGATCTGTTCGTTCTCATACGCGGCGCGGTCCAGCAGAACGGCGGCGTCGCGCTGCAACTGCTCCCCCATCCCCACCAGGGTGCCGAGCGCATGTTGGCCGCGAAGGGCTTCGATCCGACGGGGCCCCGACCAGGCAACCTGGGGCGACACGACAAACGCCCGTGCAGTCGCGCGGAACAGCGTTTCGACGAAGTTCCCGTTTTGCCGAGTGCCCACCCGCTCCACCAAGCCAGCCTGCTCGAGCGCTTTCAGGTGGTAATTCATGCGCTGACGGGTTTGGCCGAGTTCGCGGCCAACGGCTGCGGCAGACCGCGGTTCGTGCAGCGCTTCGAGCATGGCGATGCGCGTGGGATGGGAGAGTGCTTGCAGCGCTTCCGGGTTCTGGATCGAGTAGACGGCACGGCAGGTCGCTTCGGTAGGATCTTCGAGCATAGAAGAATAATCCTTTCTAGACAGTAATTACTTTCTACAGGACCGACCAGCCATTCGCAAGAGAATTTTCTGCTCATTCCGAAAAAAGCAGGCCAACCGGCAGACGACCTGAGCAGCGCGGAGGCGAACTTCGATCCGACCCGTCGCAGATCGATCGACTCTGCCGAAGCGCCAGGCGGCGTTGGTTAGTCCGATATCAAAGGCAGCAAAGATGAACCCGATTCCGGCTCGGGCTCGAGAGAGGCAGGTCAGCATCAACGCCCCGTATCGGGCGCCGGAAAAAAACTGGGAATCGCGACGTTGACGGCGACGAGAACGAAGTTGGCCCACACGATGAAGAAAACCCTGGCCGCCGTGAACCCGTAGCGACGAACCAGCCCGCTGGCACAGCCCCTCTTGCGAAGAGAGTTCGCGATGCTGGCGATCTTACGCGAGACCCGGAGCACCGCTCGAAAATCGCCAGGTAGAAGCAACCGAAGTGTCGAATGCGTAGACGACCAAACACACACATGACCGCGGTCAGCAGCCCAAGCTCGGCGACGTAACGGAGTAAGCAGTCGAATC
>JAQBGU010000179.1:0-124510 GCA_032128375.1 Deltaproteobacteria bacterium
CTGCGGAGCCTGCTCGCTGGCCACTTCGCGTGGCGCCTCGGGTCGGTTGCGTTCGGATTCGATGATCCGTGTGTTGACCCAGCCCGGGCAAAGGGCGGACACGCCGATTCTGGGAGCGAGCAGCGCGAGTTCAGCGAATAGCGATTCGGAAAGCGCGACGACTCCGTGCTTGCTGACACCGTAGCTCCCGCCGCCGTGCAACAGGCCGGCGATCGAAGCCGTGTTCACGATGTGGCCATCGTCGCCTTGTTCGAGCAGGATCGGCACAAGACTTCGGATGCCGTGGATCACGCCCATCAGGTTCACGCCTAACACCCAATCCCAATCGCTGAGCGGACGTTCCCAACTCGGCCCGGCGCCTCCGCCCGCAACCCCTGCGTTGTTGCACAGCACGTGCACGGCGCCGAACGCATCGAGTGCCGCCTTCGCAAGGTCGTCGACCGATTCTGGTTTCGAGACGTCGCACTCGATGCCGACGACTTCAGCCCCCTGTGAGCTCAGCTGCTCTGTCGTCGCATCGAGAGCGCTGCGTTCGATGTCGGCCAACACGACCTTCATTCCCTCGGCGATGAAGGCCTCGGCCATGCCGCGTCCGATCCCGCTCGCGCCACCGGTGACGACCGCTACGCGCCCGCTCAATTTCTCCATGGGGTCTCCTTTTGTCGCGAGGATATCCATCCCGAGTTCGCGGCGCTTCTGAAAGAAATCCGGCGGCAGGTCAGAGAGTCGCCCGATCATCGAGAGAATCGGTCGTGACCGGCGCGGATCAGCCGGCGACGTTCAAGGAGACGGGATCGGAGCGGCCCACCCGGCGGTTCGCCGCGGGCTGGCGGGCCGAGGGTAAGACGTGGGAACATGTGCCGGATCTCACTTTCTCCGACGAGGTGATCGACTTGGCCGAAACTTCGCCCGACAGCCTGTTCCACCGCGCGAGCCGAGCAGTGCGCACTCTGCACGACGCGGGTCTGCTCAATCCGCGTTTCGTGATTTCCTATGCGCGCGCCGCCATCGATCACGGACAATCGCTGGCGATGGGGATTGCCGCCGCCACCCGGTTGCGGCCGGGTGGTGTCGCGATCATCGATGACGCCGGCGAACTTCTCTTCGCCGAACTCGAAGACCGGGTGTTTTCGATTGCGGCAGGACTTCGCCAAGCTGGTGTCGGACCCGGCCACAATGTCGGGATCCTGTGTCGCAACCACCGTGGCTTTATCGAGGCGACCGCCGCCGTCAGTGCACTCGGTGGAGACGCATTGTTTCTGAACACGGGATTCGCTGGGCCGCAGCTCGGTGACGTGCTGGTGCGCGAGAAAGTCAAGACGCTGATTTACGACGAAGAGTTCTCGAGCATCGTCGAAGCACACGCCGACAATTGCCAGGGCTTTGTCGCCTGGCACGAATCCGATACGCCCGCTCCAACACTCGATCAATTGGCGCGCGACTACCCGGCCACCGCCCCGGCCAGAGTGAGCAGACCCGGGGCGGTAACGATCCTGACCTCCGGCACGACCGGGACGCCCAAAGGCGCGGCGCGCGATTCGACCACGGGGGATCCAGAGGGCCAGATCGGCGTGCTCGAGGTCATGCCGGTCCGGGTCGGTGCGACCACGCTGGTTTGTGCGCCGACGTTTCACGCTTGGGGGCTCACGCACTCGCTGATGGCGACGATGTTCGGGTCCACACTGGTATTGCAGCAACGCTTCGACCCGCTGCGAGCCCTCGAGGCGATCGAACAGCACCAGGTCGACACGCTCGTTGTCGTTCCGGTGATGATGCAGCGGATGCTTGCGCTGGGCGAAGAGGTCATTTGCCGGGTCGATGTGTCGAGCCTGCGCGCGACCCTGTCGAGTGGTTCGGCTCTTCCCGGTGAACTGGCGATCGCCTGGATGGATGCATTCGGTGACAACCTCCACAATTTCTACGGCTCGACCGAAGTTGCACAAGCCACGTGCGCGGGGCCCGCGGATCTCCGAGCCGCGCCCGGCACGGCAGGCCGTCCGCCGCGTGGAGTGGTGGTCCGGATTCTCGACGACAAGGGGAAGCGGTTGCCTCAGGGCTCGACCGGCAGGATCTTCGTCGGCAATGGTTCCCAGTTCGATGGGTACACCGGCGGCGGAGGCAAGCAGATCATCGACGGCTTGATGTCGATCGGGGATGTTGGCTACTTCGACGCCGAAGGCCGTCTGTTCGTAGAAGGCCGCGACGACGACATGATCATCTCGGGCGGCGAGAACGTGTTTCCCCGAGAGGTAGAGGACCTGTTGTCGGATTGCGACTCGATTGCCGAAGCAGCGGTCATCGGTGTGGATGATGAGCAATTCGGCCAGCGCCTGCGCGCGTTCGTGGTGTTGTCGGATGGGGCGACGCTCGACGAGCAGGCGGTCAAGGAACTCGTGCGAGGCCAGCTGGCGCGTCACAAGGTCCCCAAGGACGTGATCTTCCTCGAGGAGATCCCGCGAAACGCCACGGGAAAGGTACTCAAGCGGGAGCTGCGCGATTACGCCTGAACCGACCCGCAGATCCGGGCGGCTTCCGTCGGAGACGATGTCGAAGCTTCTTGCGACACCGGCAAACGCGCAATCAGGCGGTTGCCTTGCCCCGAATACGGACCAGGTAGGAGTCAGGCGCGAAGAAGCTCAGCCAGATCGAGACCAGCATCGACGACGAGCAGGCGAGCACGACCACGCGTACGAACGTCATGACAGCGACAGACGCCACGACCTTTTCTCCGGGTGCGGCGTTCGCCAGCAGTGTCAGTTTGATCGAGAACGTCACGATCGGAAGGAGGACGAAGCTACCGGTCCAGATCGACCACAGCAGGAATCGATTCTGTACGACCGGATCGCCCAAGCCGATTCGGGTTTGTCGTCGCATCCGGGTGTAGTAGTTGACGCACTCGACAAAGGTCCAGGCGAACGCGGATATCGCCCAAAGATTGGCGAGCATCGAGATCGGGTGGATCTGGTTCGCCATCTCGTCGATGGCGAACAGAACCGGGCCGGTTGCAGCGAAAACGCAGATCGTCAGTCCGGTCCACAGTTTCGCGACAAGGGACGCTGGACGAAAAACGCGCCAAGTGAACATGGTCAGTGATCCGGCTGCGCCGGTGAGTCCGACGAGAGCCAGCGCACTCAGGATTCCCAGCCACTGCGCAGAAATATCGGGGCTGCCGGTCAGGTTGAGCCGGAGCGGTACTCCGATCGCCAGACCGAAGAAGAACGCTGACAACCAGCCTTCGGGTCCATTCCCGTTGCGCGAGTAGAGTCGCAGCAATCGGGCACCTGGTGTTGCGAACATCGAGGCGATGAGAACGGCAACCACGAGTTCCACAGACTTCCCTCCGCTTTCTGTAATCGGAAGTCCGGCACGATCCCTGAACCTCTCGTTGACGGGTGGTCCCAACGGCGCCGGTGAGCGGAACAGAGTCACCGAGAGCGGAGAAGAGCCGAATCACAGTCGAAGGACAGTCGAAGGAGAGTCGAAAAAGAGTCGAAAAAGAGTCGAATGAAGACAGATGATTGAACCGGCCGTGGCATTATCACCAGGCTGCGGCAAACCGGAGGGCTCTCGATGCCTGCACTAGATGGAATCCGAATCCTGGATATGACCCAGTACGAGGCGGGGCCGTCCTGTACCCAGGCGCTGGCGTGGCTCGGAGCCGACGTTGTCAAGATAGAACCACCGGGAACCGGCGATCCCGGCCGGGCGCTCGCGGTGGGCGGAGTCTACTCGCCGTACTTCTGCAACTGGAACGCGAACAAGCGCAGCGTCGCGCTGGATCTTGCGAAGCCAGAAGGGCGCGACCTGTTGTTGCGCATGCTGCCGCACTACGACGTGTTCATCGAGAACTACGGCCCGGGCGTGGTCGAAAAACTCGCCATCGAATACGAGACGCTCACCGAAATCCATCCGGCCCTCATCTACGTACAGGTGAAGGGCTTCGGGATTTCCGGTCCGTATGCCGCGTACAAGGCGTATGACATGGTGGCGCAGGCGGCTTCCGGTGCATTTTCGTCCACCGGCGAAATGGGTGGCATTCCGATGTTGCCCGGTCCGACGATGGGAGATTCGGGGACAGGCGTTCAGGCTGGAATCGCCATCCTGGCGGCGTACATCCAGCGTCTGCGAACTGGCAGAGGTCAACACATTGAACTGTCAATGCAGGAAGCCATGACCTACTACATGCGCACGCGCATTGCTCTCGCCGGAAACTGGGGCGAGCAGGCGGTACCGCGGCTCGGCAACATGATGGGCGGGGCGCCGACCGGGTTGTACCCGTGCGCGGGAGGGGGACCCAACGACTACGCGTACCTGATTACGGTGACGCGCCCGCACTGGGACGCGTTGTGTGTTGCGATCGACAGGCTGGACCTCATCGTCGATCCACGCTTCGAGTCGGGCGAAAAGCGCATGGCCAACGGGCCGGAGCTGGTCGCGGAGATCTCGGACTGGACGCAGCTGCACGACAAGCACGAAGTGATGCGGATACTCGGCGAGGCAGGCGTGCCCTGCTCGGCCATCCTGGATACGAAAGACATCTACTGCGATCCGCATCTCGAGCAGCGCGACTTCGTGAAGAGGGTCGATCACCCGGAGCGAGGCACAGTGCCACTACTCGGCTTCGCGCCACGGCTGTCCGACAGCGAGGTCGAAATGACGCGCGCTCCCTACATCGGAGAGCACAACGACGAAGTGCTGCGCGCAGATCTCGGACTCAGTGACGACGAATTGCTCACACTTCGCGAACCCGCGGTGCTCGGGTAGGCAGCTGATTCACGGGCGGGCGCTCTGACCGAGGGCGGCCCTGAGCTATCGAAGACGCCCGTCGCTATCGGCCCTTGAATTCGGGAGTGCGCTTTTCGAAGAACGCCGTGAGTGCCTCTCGTGTGTCCTGCGTCGAGCTCGTAACCGTCTGCGCCATGGCTTCCCAATGAAGCATTTCCGAAAGGCTCATCTGGGAGCCGCTGTTCAGCATTCGCTTGGACATCTGGAGTGCCAGCGGCGGGCCCGCCGCAAGCCGCTTCGCCCAACTGTCGGTGAAGTCGTCTAGCTCTGCATCCGGGACGACGCGGTTCACGATCCCGATGCGCTCCGCCTCTTTCGCATCGAGAATCTCGCCGAGTAGCACCAGTTCTTTCGCCTTGTGAAGTCCGACAAGCCGCGGCAGATGCCAAGAGCCACCAAGATCGATGGACAGGCCGCGCCGCGAGAAAATTTCTGAGAAGCGCGCGCTCTCGCCGGCGACGATCAGGTCGCATCCGAGCGCGAGGTTCAGCCCGGCACCCACTGCCACGCCGTTGATCTTGGCGATCGTCGGCTTCGGAACCTCGTGCAACGCGAGCCCGGTGAATCCGAAATACTGCATCAGGTCGAGTTGGTGCCGCTTGTCGCGAGACCTCGACGCCAGATCCGCCCCGCCGCTGAATGCGCTGCCAGCGCCTGTAAGTACCATCACCCGGTCTTCGGGATTTTGAGCGACCTCTCGAAAGATATCGGTCAAGCGTTGCCACATCGGAAAATCGATGGCGTTCTTCTTTTCTGGGCGATTCAGCGTCACGGTGACGATTCCGCTCTCGCTACGCTCGACGATTACACTATCGCGGCTCGATTCAGAGCTTTCGGTACGTGCCATGACTTCTCCGATGGAATGGCTCGGGTTGCGTTACGGCTGAAGTATCCGCGTAATGCCCGCGGCCGACTCTTGGCCGATTGGCGGCGCATCATGTTTCGCGCTGTTGGACCTCGAAGATCGTGCGCGCGAGACGGTCCAACTTGACAGGGGCGCGGGTCGTGTCGTGCCCAGCGGGCCGGCTTGCCGCGGATCAACGTATCGCCGCGCGGGCTGCGGCGCACCCGATCGGTGTACACGAATGCGTCGGCGGCTGAGTAGGTCTGCAGCAGTAACGGACGCTGGGAGTCGGAGCGATTGGGTGCCGAGCCGTGGATCGTTCGACAGTTGTGGACGGTGACGCTTCCGGCGGGGCCGGTCGGGAATACGGCGCCCTCGGTGTCGACCCGCTCGAGATCGCGATCGGATAGACAGCCCACCCAGCGGTCCCCGTCGTACTGATCGAACAATTCGCCGACATGGCTGCCCGGAACGAACCCGACGTTGCCCATTTCCGCCGTCACGTCGCTCAGGAACACGCCGACGGTCAGCGGCGAATAGTTCGTATGCGGCCAGAACTGGATGTCCTGATGCCACTTCACCTCCTCACCACCGCGCGGAGCTTTGAAGTTCAGCTTGCTGTGGTGATACTTGATATCCGGGCCCACCAGGTCCTCGATCAGATCGACGACTGGCGAGGTGCTGACGAACTCCCAGTAGGTCCCGTGCAGATCACCGGGAGAAACCAGGCGCCGCAGCCGAGGCTGGCTTGCGGTGTGGTCGGATTCGAGGTCGAACAGCGCATTCGATTCGGTCAATTCCCGGCTCTGATCCGTTGTGACCGAAAGCAGTCGCTCGATCCACGCGGGCTCGACGAAAGCCCCAATCGAGATGAATCCGTACCGTTGGTAGGCATCCCGTTGTTCCGGGGTCAGCACCTTCAGCCGCCCGGGGGGTTCGCAGGTTATCCGGGTTTCGTCGGAAGCTTCGCGGTACACCGCGCAATCGTAGCCAAGCTCGCAGCCGGCGAGCGAACCGGCCCCGAGAACAGCGGTTTGGCGTATGAGCCTGCGTCTTGTTATTGCATCCTGAGTATCTTTCGGATGTCACTCCGATGTCGGCTGTCCATCGCTCGTTTCCCGAAGAGCCGGAGGGGGATCGACCACCTTCAACGAAAAACCTTCAGCATCACCGATTCCGGCTCCAAACCGAGCAATACCCGGCCACCGTCTTCGATGAGCGAAGGCGCGACCGTCATATGTTGGCGGATCACGCGAACGTCGCGCATGAGTTTCTCTAGCGGAGAGTCGAGCTGGTTGGCGGTGGTACCGGCCGCTTCAGCGACGGTGTCGACCGCTTCCGCGCAGGCGAGCGCCGCATCGGAGCACGCGATCGCGAACAATGCGCGCGACTGGTCGGAAAACTGCCGATTTGCGCGAACGGTGTCCCACAACGTAGCGGCGTTTTCCAGTACGAGCGCCCGCGCAGACCGCAATCGGACTTCTGCTCGCGCGA
This sequence comes from Deltaproteobacteria bacterium, assembly GCA_032128375.1. Taxonomy (GTDB): domain Bacteria; phylum Myxococcota_A; class UBA9160; order UBA9160; family SMWR01; genus JAJDAM01. The sequence continues at coordinate 7,124 of JAQBGU010000179.1, forward strand.
TCGCGCGCTGGGCGTGCGGTCGCTCGCGCAACTTGATCGCGGTAAAGCGCGGCGTCTTTCCGGTTGCCAGATTCGTAAATTCATCGAGTGCGGCACGCGCGATGCCAAAACCGACCGCGACCTTGTTGTAGGCCAACCGCGGCCCGAGCGGGATTCGCAGGACTGTCGAATCGGCCAGCCGCTCGCGGTTCACATTTCCCAGCCCGGTTCCCATGTGCTTGTCGGGCACGAATACGTTGTCGACCACCACATCATGGCTGCCGGAGCCTCGCAACCCCGAGACGTTCCAGGTCTCGATGATCTCGAACGCGTCGCTCGTTATCGCAGCCTGCACCGGCAACTGACCGGGGACCGGCGCCCCGTTTTCGCAAATGTTCACGAGTCCGGTGAAGACTCGACTGTTATGACAGCCGCTGACGAATGACCACTGGCCGCTGACCCGGTACCCGCCGTCAACGCGGTCGGCCCGCCCGACATTCGCGGTAGAGCCACACACGATGGTGGTTGGATCGGAAAACAGGTCAGTGTCCTTTGGGTACGCGAGCCCAGCGAGGGAGAATGACTCGATACCGATCATCAGATTCCAGCCGGCTGCCCCGTCTCCTTCAGCGACCGTCTCGATTACGCGGATCTGCGTATCGGGTGAGGCCTCCGCGCCATCGATCCACTTCGGGGCCGCGATCCGGTACAGCCCTTCTTTGGCCATTGCCTCGGCGACTCGGGATGGCAATCTGCGCTCGCGTTCCGCTTCGGCTCCGGCAGCTCGCGCGATTGCTTGAAGCGAGCGAGCTCTGACGACATAGTCACTCTCGGGTGTCATCGCATCTCCAGCTGTGCGAGGGCCTTGAAATGGCTCCCTACCGCACCGACCGTATCGCGGCTTCTCCCGGTGTCAACGCGACTGGCCGAGCCGATCGACCAGTGCGCTTCGGAACGCGGCCTGGATTCGCGTCGGGCGGGCGTCCGCGAGTTCGTTCAGCCAGATTCCGTCGCGCAACGGCGCGCGCGGTCCGCTGAGCACGACGAGCTCCTTCCGTTTGCGGAACGGCTCGATGAGATCGCTCGGCAGTATCGTCGCACCAACACCATTGCGCGCGAGTTCCAGCGCGAGGTCCGAACTGGAGCCGGCCCAGACGCGGATCTGGCTCCGATCGATTCGGCGCCGGCGTCCGAAGTGGTGGGTGACCCACCGGTCGATCAGGGGCTCGATCTGGAAGAAGTCGATGAACGACAGCTGCGAGATCGCGTCGAAATGGAGTCCGCCGCGCGGGCGATCGCGGCAGGTCAGGACGAGTTGTTGATCGAACAAGTGCGACGAGCGAATCGCGCTCGGAGCCGGTGGACCGCGGAGAGCCAGACCAAAATCCAGCCGGCCTTCGAGCAATCCGTCCAACAATTCGGCGCGCGAGCCGTACACGATCCGAATCCGCGTATTGGGATATTCGCCGAGAAAATGCTCGAGTACATCGCTGAGTTGAAGGCGCGAGAACCCGACGAACAGACCAAGTCTGATCCATCCGCGAACTTCCGGATCGCCGACGCGAATTTCGTCGAGAGCATTTGTGATTTGCTGTTCGATCTCCGCGTATGCCTTGCGAAAAAGAGCGCCCTCCCGAGTCAATACGAGTTTCTTTCCCACGCGATGAAACAGGATTACATCCAGTGAAGACTCGAGCCCCGCGAGGCTGTGACTGATTGCCGAGCGGGTCAACGAGAGCTGCTGGGCCGCGGCACTCACGCCGCCGCACTCCACGATCGCGAAAAACGTACGCAACTTGTTGAGGTCGACAGAGAGAGAATTCAGATCGATCGATTTCATTCAACACAAACGGTCAAACGTTTCACTTTACTTGTCAAGGCAGCCAGACGATGTTGGCGGGATGCGCAGAACCAGCGATCTCGAGGTCTCGCTAGAGATCACACCGCCGGCGTCACCCCGGCCCGCGGTGTTGCGACGTCGTGCCGGCGCTCTCAGAAGTCTTCCACGGTTTATCAACGTGATACACCGGACCGACCGCTGGTCGAGTCTGGATGCTTCGATCGCACTGCGTCAGTCTGGCCGCGAACCCGTCTGGCATGTCGCAAACCGCGGCCGGCGCGCGTGCGAGCTGGAGTCGGAGATCGAGCGTGCCAGGGCGGCCGGGCTCCGCCGCGTGCTGTGTGTCCGTGGCGAGTATAAGGCGCGCGATCTTCTCGAAACTCCCACGATTCGGGAGGTTGTAAGGATGCTTCGTCGGGGGCTGCCCGGAGCGCATCTGGCCGTAACGCTGAATCATCATCAATCCGGCGATCGCGTGATGCGAAACCTGTTGCCGAAGCTCGATGCCGGTGCCGACGCCGTACAGACGCAGGTGACATTCGAACTCGAGACTCTCCGCCCGTTCGCGGAGGCCTTGAAGGCCGACAGACAGGATCTCGCAATCACACCGATGTTGATGCCGGTGTTGTCCGTGGAGTCTGGGCGGCGGTTGGCCCAGCGACTCTCGATTTCGCTCCCGTCCGATCTGCTGGAGGGGCTCGCAACTAGCGGCGCCGAGGCTGGCTGGGAACACTTTGCACGGCTGGTTACGGCGATTGATCAGAGTCCACTCTACGACGGGATCGCTGTGATGACCCCAATAGACATGAACGAGGTGTTCGCCATGCGGCTCGGGCGTGCACTTGCCGCAGTGGCGGGCCCTTCCCGCTAGGCCCTGCTTGCCAACCTTGCTCTTTTTCACCCTCTTCATGAGCCGAAGACGCGACGCAATAACTCACCGATTGGAATGGCCGATCAGCGCTGCGGCAGTTCGATGACCGGCTCGTCGGGGTTCGGCCGATACAGGATCACGGTGTGTCCCACCAGGCCGCACAGCGCGGCGCCGCTTCGTTGTGCGAGCGTTGCTGCGGCTGCCTTCTTGTCTGACGGCTCGTGCATGCGAACCTTGACGAGTTCGTGTTTGTGCAGTGCGGCGTCGAGAGCCCGCATGACTCCCGGGCTGAGACCCGCGTCTCCCACCTGGAGGAGGGCCTTCAGAGGGTTGGCCAGCGCTCGCAAAGCTCTTCGCTGAAAGCCGGCGAGCTTCGGCGTCTTGGCCTGTTTGGATCGAGGCTTGGACTCGGGTTTGGGCTTCGGCTTGGTGGGCTTGAGTTTGGACTTGAACCTGGGCTTGATTCCGGGCTTGGATTCGGGCCTGGCCCCGGGCCTGATTCCGGGTTTAGCCGCGGCCTTGGCCCCGGCCTTGGTTCTGGGTTTGGGCCCAGACTTCGAGCCGGGTCTCGACTTGGGTCTGACGTGGTAAGCCATCGCGCGCGAGCATCCCCCATCCGCCGGCGATAATCGACCTCGAACGCCAGGGGTAGGAGTAGCATGCGGGCATGAGCACCCGCGATCGCCCTCTTTCGGATCTCAAAGTCCTCGATATGTCCCGAGTCATGGCGGGGCCCTACGCTGCTCGCCTGCTGTGCGATCTCGGCGCCGACGTCGTCAAACTCGAACCGCCCGAGCCCGATATCACGCGCAACTGGGGCGTCCAAAAGAACGGATTGTCCGGCTTTTACACCCAGCAGAATGCCGGGAAGCGCAACGTCTGCATCGATCTCAAGACGCCGGACGGACCCGAATTGGTGCGGCGTCTGGCGGACTGTGCCGATGTGCTGGTCGAGAATTTTCGACCTGGTGTAATGGCGCGAATCGGCCTGGATTACCCGACGCTTCGACAACGGAACCCACGCTTGATCATGCTGTCAGTCACCGGCTTCGGTCAAGACGGCCCCGAGTCTCATCGGCAGGCCTACGCGCCGGTCATCCACGCCGAGGCCGGCTACATCGCGCGCCACGCAGAGATGGATGGGAACCCACCGTCCGACCCGATCTTTTCAATTGCCGATTCCTACTCGGCGTTACACGGAACGATCGGCCTGTTGTCCGCACTCCACATGCGCGAGCGGACCGGTGTCGGCCAGCATGTCGACTTGTGCATGTTGCGCGCGATGGTCGCGACCGACGACTACAGCCACCACATGCTCGACGACGATCTGCCGCCCGAGCGTCTCGGCGGCCAGGTCTTCGACGCGGTTGGTGGCCAGATCCTGGTCTCCTCGCAGTGGAAGGGTCTGTGGTTTCAATTCAAGACGGTCTTGGGAGTATCGGCTCCGAATGGCGCGAATCTGCACGAGAAGATCGCCAACCGCGAACGTGCGATACGCGAAAAAATCTCGTCCTATACAGATCGGGCCGAACTGGAGCGCGATCTCGATCGCGCGAGCCTGCCGTGGGGAGTCGTGCGATCGATGCACGAAGTGCTGGATTCCCCGACGTTGCAGGCCGGCGACGTGTTCGCGGAAATCGACGACCGCGGAGCCGGCAAGCGAAAGGTGATCCAGGCACCCTACGAGTTCTCGGACGCAGATTCGGGAGTGCGCGGTCCCGCGCCCCACCGCGGCGAGCACAATCGCGAGGTCCTGCGGCAGTGGTTGTCGCTGCCACGGCAGCAGATCGAGGAATTCGAAAAAGCCAACGTCCTGCTCCGTGATGGCAGGGGGTAGCTCGCCGATTGGTTTCGGCCGGGGTTCGCTGGAGCGATTCGTTGCGATGGCGGGTCTACTGGGCGTCCACACGAATGACGGCTGCACCGTCGATCCGGCCCGCACGGAGATCGTCGAGAGCGCGATTGGTATCGGCGAGCGCATACGCGGTCACCCGCGTGCGAACCCCGGCGTGTTCTGCGATCGCGAACAGCTCTTCTCCATCGTCGCGGGTCAAGTTTGCGACAGACCGGAGCACGCGTTCGCCCCACAGTAGTTCATAGGGAAACGACGGGATATCGCTCATGTGGATTCCGGCGCAAACTACCACCCCGCCCTTCGACACGGCCCGCAGCGCAGCCGGTACCAGTTCGCCGACGGGCGCGAAAATGAGCGCCGCATCGAGTTCAAGTGGCGGCGTCTCACTCGAATCGCCCACCCAGCTGGCGCCGAGCGATCGAGCGAATTGCTGCCCCGAAATATCTCCGGGACGCGTGAAAACGAGAGCTTCGCGACCCTGGTGGATCGCGACCTGGATCACGATGTGCGCGGAAGCGCCGAAGCCGTACAGGCCGATTCGCTTGGCGTCCCCAACGAACTTCAAAGCGCGAAATCCGATCAAGCCCGCGCACAGCAGTGGAGCGGCGTTCAAATCGGGAATCTCGCGTGGAAGGCGGAAACAGAAACGCGCATCGGCCACGCAGAACTCCGCAAAGCCGCCATGAACCTGATAGCCGGTGAATACGGCTTTGTCGCACAGATTTTCGCGATCGGTCGTGCAGAAGCGACACGTTCCGCAGCTGCCGCCGAGCCACGGAACTCCGACACGGTCGCCTGGTTCGAAACCCGCAACCTCATCGCCAAGGGCATCGACCAAGCCGACGATCTGGTGGCCCAGGATGAGTGGTAGCTTGGGCTCGATCAGTTGGCCGTCTACGATGTGCAGATCAGTTCGGCACACCCCGCAAGCGTGAATCCGCAGCCGAAGCTGCCGCGCACTCGGAATGGGAGTCTCGAGTTCGACTTCGCGCAGCGGCTTGCCCGTGGCTTCGAACAGCATGGCCCGCATCGCGTCTCCCCTGGTCTCGAACCAAAGTACTCTCGAGAATCGACGAAAACCCCTAACTTATTGAAAAATATAGAATTTTAATAACGTCGGATGCCTGGAATCTTTCCTGTTCACGCGCCTGTTTGGGGTTTATGATTCAATGGTCTAGCAGGGAGGCCGTGGCAAGATGAACGATTCACTGGACGAGTTGGTCAACGAAAACTACTTCGAGTCTCCCCGGAGAAGCGAAGCCAAATTCGACACGGCATTGCTTCGCGAGCCGGTCGGGGCGTTACCGGTCAAGACTGCGTTGACGGTGTCTCCGGAATCGACAGTGACCGAAGCGATGCGGCGCATGCAAGACGAGCATCGGGGCTGCGTCCTGGTGACCGACGACGGAACTGCCAACAGCAAGCTGATCGGAATCTTCACCGAACGCGACGTACTGTTTCGGATCGTCGATCGTGGACGAAACCCAGCTGCGTTACCGATCGGCGGTGTAATGACCAGGGACCCGGAATGCCTGTCGATTCGTTCAGCGGTTGCGTACGCGTTGAACATGATGTCGGTTGGTGGTTTTCGGCACGTTCCAGTGGTCGATGATGAGCACCGTCCAGCGTTTGTGATATCGGTTCGCAACGTGGTCGAGTTCCTGGTCGAGGCGTTCCCCCGGGAGATCTTGAATCTCCCGAAGGAATACCACACGTCGAACTCGAACCGGGTACGCAAGCGGACACGCGAGGGCGCCTGATAGAATGTCCAAAATGCGCATGAGCCATTTCGGCATCTGCGTTTCAGATCGAGTGAGTTCGCTGCGCTTTTATCACGATGTGCTCGGATTTCGGTACGTCAGTGAACTCGATGTGAAATCCGCCGAAGCCGACAAACTGCTTCGGCTCGAGGATGTGAACTTGCGAGCGGTCTATCTCGAACGCGAAGGCGTCCGAATCGAACTGCTCTGTTATGCATCCCCGCCACATCGCGGTGATGGAACCCATCGCCCGATGAACCAGCTCGGCCTGACGCACCTGTCGATTCGTGTCGACGACATGACACAGACCCTCGCCGAGATGCAGCAGGCTGGCGTCGAAGTCATAGAAGAGACGCGAATCGGGCGCCCCGGCGATCCGGTGCAGGCCGTGATGATCGCGGATCCCGATGGAACGCTGATAGAGTTGGTACAACAGCCGGGCGATTAACTGACGAATCGTGCGACGGATGTGGCACCGCTCGAGAAGGCGGAGTTGGCGCAAGTCGCCGATATCTTGGCGCGCGCGTTTCGCGACAACGCGCTGAACCGCGCGGCGATTGCGTCTGACGATCCCAAACGGCGAACGAGCTCGAACCGCTACGGAATGCTTGCGTTGCTCCCAGTCGCTCATGGTCTTGGCTGCGTGCTGACTGCGAAGTCGGGCAGAATCCTCAGTGGTGCGCTGGTATCCTCGCCGCCCGATTGCTTCCCGCTGCCCGAGGCCGCTTGGTGGCCACGGCTTCGCTGCCTGATCGGTCAGGGTTGGCGGGTTGCGCAGCGCTGGGGAGATGCGTATGACGCACTGCTCGCGTTGCGTCCGATCGAGCCGCATTGGTATCTGGCAACTCTGGGTGTCGACCCACTGCAACAGCGCCGCGGCGTGGGTGCGGCGCTACTCGAAGCGTGGCTGATTGGGGTCGATCGCAGCGGTCTATCCGCCTACCTCGAGACTGACGGCGCATCGAACGTCGCGTTCTACCAGCGCGCGGGTTTTCAGGTCGCGAACGAAATCGAGGTCCTGGGAGTGGCGGTCTGGTGCATGAGCAGGCCCGCACGCACGAGTGCCGCGGCAAGCTAACATGTTCGAACTCGCACGAGCCCACAAGAGCGCCGACGAGCACCCGTAGGAGAGAACATGTTCGGAAGACGTGCCGACGCGACCCCGGTCCGGAATCTCACTGCGCTCCGGCGCATCATGCCGTTCACCTCGCCTCGGCGAAACGACTCGCTGTTCTATATGAGGCAAAAGGTCGAAGTCGAAGCGGCGCTGGAATTTCTGGCCAAGAAGAACCAGGAGCGACCCGATGACCGCCCTATCACACTGTTTCATCTGTTTCTGCGTTCGACCGCGCGGGCGCTCACTCTACGGCCAGGTGTCAATCGCTTCGTCAAGTCAGGCACCCTGTGGCAGCGCGACGGAGTCTGGCTGACTTTCAGCGCCAAGATCAAGATCGCAGATGGCTCGCCGATGATCACCGTCAAGCGCCGCTTCGATTCGGAACCAGAATCTCTCGAAGAGATGGTCGACGCGATCTACGACCAGCTTGCATTCGGCCGGTCCGGCAGGAAAACCACCAGTGACAAGGAGGTATCCTTGCTGCTGCGTCTGCCGGGCATCGTTATCAAGACCGCGTTGGCATTCGCACAATTGGGTGACAAGTGGGGCCTGCTGCCACGGGCAATGATCGAAGCGGACCCGCTGTTTTCATCGGTATTTGTCGCGAACCTCGGTTCGATCGATTATCCAGCCGGATACCACCACCTCTGGGAGTACGGGACCACTTCGATTTTCGGCGTCATGGGGAGAATCGAACCCGGCGAAAATGGACGCCGAAAAATGGACATCGCTGGAGCTACGATGAGCGCATCGAAGACGGCCTCTACTCCTACCATTCACTGGAGATGATCCGGGAGTGCATAGAGAACCCGGAGAAATTGATCCCTTCGGTTGAACTGCCTAAATAGGCGGAGCGGGTCGATTATGGCTGCGCATCGCAAAGACCCTTACGCAGCGCTCGGCGTGAGTCGAGATGCCGACGAGAACACGATTCGCAAGGCTTACCGCAAGCTTGCGCGGGAACTCCACCCAGACGTAAACCCTGACAACGTGGAGGCCGAGGATCGATTCAAGGCGGTTGCGGAAGCCTACGCGTTGTTATCGGACAAGGAAAAGAGACGCGACTACGACGAGTTCGGCGAAGTAGCTTTTCAAGCTGGCTTCGATGCCAAGCAGGCCCGACGCTCGCGTTCCGCGTTTGGCGGTGGATCTCAGGACTTCGGCTTTGGCGGAATCGACGACCTCGTTTCAGATCTGTTCGGTCGCGGATCCGGCCGAGGAGGCGCGCGAAGTCCGCTGCGACGACGTGGTGCCACACTGGAAGCCACACTCGATCTCGATTTCATAGAGGCGGCACGCGGTGGCGAGCAGCGGCTACAGATCTCGCGGCCAACCGCCAGCGGTGGAAGTCGATTGGAACCTGTGACGGTTCGCATCCCGCCGGGAGTCGCTGACGGCGGGAAGATCAGGCTGCGTGGCAAGGGCGGAGAAGGGATCGGCGGCGGCCCGGCTGGCGACCTGGTCGCAACGATTCAGATCCGCCCCCATAGCCATTTCAAGCGAGAAGGCCGCGACGTCTTGCTCGAGGTGCCACTTTCGATCGGTGAGGCGACGCTGGGAGCGAAAATCGAGGTACCAACGTTAGACGGCCGCGTCACGCTGACCATCCCGCCCGGGACCGACAGTGGCGCAAAGCTGCGGCTCAAGGGCAAAGGGGTTCCGCATCCCTCCGGAGGTGTAGCCGGGGACTTCTTCGTGGTCGCGAAGATCTGTGTGCCCAAGGATCTGACTGAGGACGAGCGGGCTCGGTTCGAAGAGCTGCGGTCGCTCGATTCGGCCGACCTTCGCGAGGAGCTGGAGAACCTGGTTTTGTAGCCGTCGCGTCGGGGCCGATGAGATCGGCTGATTGCACAAGCTCATGTGCGGCGCACCGCCCACCTGGCGAGCGCCGACGTCGCGTCTCCGACCATCACGATCGCAGAGCCCAATAACACCCAGAATACGAGTTCATCTGCGTGTCCGCGTGCTCGTGCATCGTCGATCCAGAAGCCGAGACTGGCGATACCGAGCATTCCCAGCACAGTCGACGTTTGGTAAAGCCCGCGCCGAATTTGGTCTCGAGATCCGGGTGAGCGGTGAAGCCGTAGTCCGGACACAGGGGTGTCTTCCATCTGACGATTGCGACTTTCGGGTCGGTGGTGCCTTCGGCGACGCGGCGATCGTAGACCTGGTAGTTGATCGCGCCGACTCGAAATTGGCCGCTTTCGACGAGTTCTGCGGTGCGATCGTGGCTGCCTGAAAACGAGATGGCTCCCAGGAAATCCTGTGGCGATTTCCCAGTGTTTTGGCGGATGAAATACTCCGGCATCAGGCGCCCGGACGTGGAACCCTGCGAGCCGAAGCAGAAGGTCTTACCAGCAATCGAGGTCGGAAAGGTCGACCCCGGCTCGATCCCCGCATCAACGTGCGCGATGAAGTAGGAGTAGTACTCCGGGTCTTCCTCGCCCTGCGCGATGGCGCGCGCCCCGGGAACTGCGTGGCGCGCTTGTACACCCGTGAGTCCTCCGAACCACGCGAGTTCGATATCGCCGTTCTTGAACAACTCGACCGCATCTGGATATCCGGTCGCCGCAACGTACTCCGTCGCAACTCCGAGACGTTCCGAAAGGTATGCGGCCAACGGCTCGAATTTTTCGCGCAGTCGGGTTTCGTCCTGGTCTGGAATGGCGCTGAACCGCAACACTGGCGGGCCTGCCCGAGCGGTCCCGCACCACAGCACGATCGCACTGACCAGAGCCAACGAATAGGGTCGCTTCATGATAAATCCGATTGGGTGTAGCGAATAGCCGATCAATTCAGTGCTGACGGCTACCGCATTCCCGACGGAGGTGGGTGAGACGTCGTCGGCATTGGGGTGTATTGCCCTCTGATGAACCTTGCGTGTGCGGGAAATGGTGATTATGAGTACACAGAGCCAACTTTTCCCAAAAGCGGGAAAAATTTTCCATTTTGATTTGAACCATGACAAATAGCTAATCAAATTCAAGTACTTAGTTTTCTTCAAAAGTCGGCACGATGCTTGCTCTAGTAATTTCGCATGATGTTCTTCACCTGACTCTCAACAGATTTTCGGGCCGTGGTCGTCAAGCTCTAGGGAGATTCGACGCGGTCCAGACGCCCGCCGGCCAACCGAGGCCACGTGGCTGGCGTCCGAAGTCCCAGCCTTGATCGAGGATGATCGACTGGGACTTCGTGTTTCGCGACAGGCATCTTCGTCCTATCTACGGCCTTTCATCCTAGCGCCACGGCCATTCTATGCGATTCTGTTCGCTTAGATGACGCTCATAAATCCCTCCTCGGCCCCTGCCGGGAACCAATCCGGGAAGCTGCGTAACGACGATGGCCGGTTGCTGCGCGGCAAGCGCAGTCGGGCGCGAATTCGCGAGGCGGCTCGCGAATTGTTTCGAGAAAAGGGCTTCGACGCCGCGACGCTGCGCGCGATTGCTGCCCGGGCGGGTATGGGCGCTAGTTCGGTCTACCGCCATGTCCAGTCCAAACACGAACTGCTGATTCTCGACCTCGCCGACCTCCAGGAAGAGGCCTGGTCGATCTTTCGCCGAAATGACGACCGCATGGGCGATTGCGGTGAGCGAATTCGCAACTTCTTCCGCAATCAGCACGCTTTGCTGGCCGAAGAGCCGGACCTCACCGTAATCTCGATCCGAGCTACGACCTATCCGGAAGCCCGTGTCGCGCGCCGGGTACTCGCGCTGAACGACCGAACCATCGGTTTGTTGGCCGAAATCCTGCTGCAAGGTCGAATGCGCCGCGATATCGGACACAACATCGATGTCCTTGCCGCCGCCAGAGTGCTCTTCCACATGGCGACTGGCGCGCGCATCTCGTGGGCCAACGGACTGCTGACCGAGCAGGGTTGTCGCGATGCGATCGACGCTTCTGTCGAGCTGCTATTCGTAGGCATGAGAGCCCGCGCCGAACTCAACCGATGACGACCCGAGTCGTTCGGAAGGTGCAGCGGTTCCCACACCGATCAAACAGTGATCGCCGATTACCACGGTGGTGTGATGGGTGATCGAGCAGAACTCACCGATGCGGGTCGGCGCCTCGAAACCGACGTGCACCATCGCGAAATCCTGGATGTTGGTCATTCGGCCGATCTGAATCTGCTGGCATTCGGCGCGCAACACCCCAGACCGATGCGCCTGGGCCGACGGATATCGCGCCGAAGAACTGAGCGGTTGGCGAAATCCAGCTGTGTGGGTCTAGCTCTGGATCGGACGAGCTGTTTCGCATGACACCCCTCATTTGCGCGCACTCTGTTCGAAGCTGGCTTTCGATCGAGCTCGAAGTTCCGGATCGCACAAGAAATCGATCGCGGTCATCGCAAGGGCTTTCGCACCGTCGATTGCAGCCTCGTCGCCGATCGGTGCCGCCGCGTGATCTGCGAATGCGGCGTTGTGGATGTTGCAGCCCGGTGGTGCCGATTGCAGCATCGGGTGAATGGACGGCACGCGGTAGCTGACGTTTCCCATGTCGGTACTCCCCGCCATCGAGGCGGGGAGTTGGTCGAGGGGCATGAACACGCGCCCCAGAGTCTCAGCGTTCCCGCGGAAGCAGTCCGCGAGTGGCGCGTTGTAACGCATATCGAGATAGTCGACTTCGCCCCAGATGACTTCCAGTCTCGCGCCCGTCGCATGGGCACCCGCGTGAAAGCAACCCTCGACGCGCGCCTTGAGAACGCTGAGTTGGTCGGCACAGGAAGAGCGCACATAGAAGCGGCCGGCCGCTGACTCGGGAACGATGTTGGGTGCCTGCCCGCCGTCGGTGATGATGCCATGGATGCGTTCGTCGACCCGAATGTGTTGGCGTAGCGCGCCGATGGCCTGGTAGGCGATAACCAATGCGTCGAGTGCGTTGACGCCCTCCGCGGCTGCTGCGGCCGCATGGGCTGCTCTCCCTTGGTAGCAGACCGTGACTTCGGCACACGCAAGGCTGGGCATCGTAACCAGGTTGAGACTCGCTGGGTGAATCATCAGTGCAGCGTCGACGCCGTCGAGAGCGCCGCGCTGGGCCATCAACTCCTTGCCGCCGCCGCGTTCTTCGGCCGGCGTCCCGAGCATGCGGACCCTGCCCGGAAGGTGATCGGAAAGGCCGTGCAGAGCGAGTCCCGCGCCGACCCCCGAAGTCGCGATGATGTTATGCCCGCACGCATGACCGATCTTCGGTAGCGCATCGTATTCCGCCAGCAACGCGACGCAACCCGCATCGCCCGCTCCGAATTCCGCGCTGAACGCGGTCTCGAGGCCGTACGCACCCGCTTCGACCTCGATGCCAGCGCCGCGAATCGCGGCGATCAGCATCGCGGCAGCGACGCGCTCTTCAAAAGCGAGTTCGGGCTGGGCGTGAATCGCGTGAGAGATGGCCAGCAGGTCCGAGCGCATCGCATCGACGGCCGAACAGGCTCTTCGCTTGAGTTCGGCAGCATCCATGTCGTCAGTCTACCGCCCGGCTCGTCCGGGGAAAGTAGCGGGGAGCGGCTGGTCCGATGGATGCGCCGAAGTGTAGAATAATCGCCGGCCGCCCTGCGCACCTCACATTCTCAGAAGGAATCAGCATGCGAGCGATCTCGGTCGATCGATGGATGGAACCCAGCGAGCTTCGGGTGACTGACATCGCCGAACCTTCGACACCTCCGGGCGCACTGAAAGTCAGCGTACGAGCCGCGGGCTGCAATTTCTTCGACATCCTGATGGTCCAGGGTAAGTACCAGGTGAGGCCTGCGTTTCCGTTCACACCGGGAGCCGAGGTCGCTGGTGTCATCAGCGAGCTTGGTGAGGGGGTCGAAGGCTTCTCCGTTGGTGACGAGGTGTTCGGCTCAGCTGGGCTCGGCGGGTTTGCGGAGTACTCGATCGTCTCGGCTGGCGCGGCGCACCGCCTGCCGGAGGGGATGTCGTTCGAACAGGGCGCGGCATTTCCGATGGTCTACCCGACCAGCTACGCCGGTCTCGTGTTCCGCGGTGGGCTCATGCCGGGCGAAAACCTGCTCGTACACGCAGCGGCAGGGGGTGTGGGGCTCGCGGCGGTTCAGATCGGTAGTGCGCTCGGCGCGCGCGTGATCGCGACGGCTGGAGGGGCGGAAAAGCTCGAGGTCGCTCGACGTAACGGCGCGGATGAGCTGATCGACTACCGCGAAGAAGATTTCGTGGCACGGGTCAGGGAACTGACAAACGGTAAGGGGGCCGACGTCATCTACGACTCCGTCGGCGGAGATGTGTTCGACAAGTCGCTCAAGTGCATCGCCTGGAACGGTCGTCTGGTGGTGGTAGGGTTCGCAGGTGGAACCATCCCCGTAGTTCGAGCAAACAGGATCCTGCTCAAGAATATCGCTGTCACGGGTCTGCACTGGGGCGCCTACCAGACGAATCAGCCCGAAAAAGTGCCCGAGACATTTGCCGCATTATTCGCTCTACACCGAGAGGGCAAGGTCGACCCGGTGATCTTCAAGAGCTATGCGCTCGAGGACCTGGCGACGGCGCTGCACGATCTGGCGTCTCGGAAGAGCTACGGAAAGCTGATCATCACCCTTTGAACAAAACGCAGCAGTCGCTGTAAAAATGATAACCTCCGCACGTGGATCGACTCTTGCTGCGCACACTCGTGACGTTGATTTTCCTCGCGCGGATAGCCGCGGCGGAGGATCTGGTCTGTCCCCGAGGCGCTTTCCTGCGTGGTGCACAACCGCCCGAGGGACTGAAGCAATGGTGTGAACTCGAGGACGGAACCCAACACGGGCCGAGCATGGCTTGGTTTCCAGACGGAACGACGAACGCTGAGGCTCACTTCGATCACGGTGAACTCACGGGTGCCTACCGAATCTTCTATCCCGGAGGCAAACCCTACGAGGAAGGAACCTACCTCGCAGACCAGAAGAATGGGACGTTCTCGACCTGGGCCCCCAATGGGACCAAACTCCTAGAACAGGAATTCGTCAAGGACGTGCGCGATGGGTCGGTCAAGCAGTGGCATCCGAACGGCAAACTAAAGTTCTCTGAACATTACAAAGATGGTCAGAAACACGGCCCGGCGGTCGGCTACTTCGAAAATGGCCAAAAGGAGGCCGAAGGACATTTCGACGAAGGGATGTTCGATGGAGTCTGGATTGGATGGTATCCAAGCGGCAATCGGCGGAAAGTCGCGGAATTCGTCGGTGGCGAGCGCGTGAAGCTGGAGGAATTCCCGGACAAGTGATGGTACTCGGGTGAGCGAACCCTTCTCGGTGTCGCGGCGAGCCGCCGGTTTTGGTTTCGCCATCCGGGGTGTTGCGCTCATGCTGAAGACACAGCACAACGCATGGATTCACGCCGCTGCGTCAATCGTCACCTGCGCGGGTGGATTCTGGTTGGGACTCAGCGCAACCGAATGGTGTTGGATCGTGATTTCAATGATGGCCGTGTGGACCGCCGAGGGCATCAACACCGCACTCGAAAGGCTGGCTGACGCGGTCACGACCGACCACCACCAGCTGATCGGCCAAGCGAAGGACGCCGCAGCGGGTGCGGTATTGATCGCCGCAATAGGCGCGGCGACGATCGGACTCTTGGTCATGGGGCCTCATCTGCTCGCGAAGTTCTGAGCCATCGCTCACCACGAACAAGCCGCGTTCTCCGGATCAGCAACGCTCTTCCGGTCTGCCGACCCCGCCCGCAGAATCGACGCGCCAACCAGCTGTCGGCAGCAGAGCCGCTCACGGCGACGCGCGACGATCCACAACGACTTGCGGCTGGACGCAGCGATCAGCAGATGGGGCAGCTACAAGCGGCGAAGAGCCTTGGCGATGATCTGGTAGGCAGCGGTTCCGAGGGGGAGCTTCTGGCTATTGGAGTACTTTTGGAGCGTCTTCAATTCGTCGTTGCTCAGCATCGCAACCACTCGGTTGATCCGGGCGTCCTTCGACGGGCCCGTTCCCGTTCCGGCCGGTCTACCAGCGCCGGGACGGCTTCCACCCCAGCCGCTCTTTTGGGTTGCCTTTTTCTTCGTAGTCTTTTTTTTGCGTGCAGTCATTTGAGTGCGGTTTTCTTGCGGTCAATCCCGCTGGCGACAATCGGCAGCCAGGTCCAATCCGCAAACCTTTGTAGTTGGAAACTCGTTGAAAATTTGTTGGAAAGTAGTCTGGAAGAAATCTGGAAACAGTCTGATAACTTGAATATTATCGATCAATCGAGACAGATCGAACAAGGGAGTTTTCCCCCGATGGTTCCAGCTTGCGGCAAGAACCGGAGCAGCTTGCATCGCCTGGATTCACCCCGCGTGGGCTTGAATTCGGACATGTCTAGGCAATATGATGCCTCGAATATCTGAAACCACCAATGCTTTTTTCGAATCCCCAAGAAAAGGCATCGACACTGGGGAAGGTCCAAATGCGGGCATCCAGACCGCGGGTGCTCCGCGAAACGTACCGCATCAGTCGGAACCGGCGTCGATCGAGCTGTTGTGATTACAGGAAAATCGGTGCACGGTGGTATGTGAGTACCGTTCCCCCGTTTCCAGTCGGGTAGATGGAAACTCCGGATGGTTGGGCGAGTCGGGGAAGTGCTGCGTTTCCAGGCACAGTGCTGCATGACGGCGATAGACGGTGTCTCGCTTTCCGGTCAATTCGCCGGTGAGGAAGTTCGACGTGTAGAACTGGATACCCGGTTCGCTGGTGTGGACCTCCATGACGCGACCGCTGGTGGGTTCGTAGACCACAGCTGCCAACGTCAGTTCACAGTCGGAATCATCCAATGCACTTCGAGCCGCCTCGGTCTTGTCGAGCACGAAATTGTGGTCGTAGCCGCCAGGCGCTTCGCCGATGCGCGAGCCGATCGCTCGCATTTCGCGGAAGTCCATCGGTGTGCCTTCAACCGGCGCTAGTTCGCCAGTTGGGATCGCGGTTTCGTCCACTGGGGTGTACCAGTTTGCCATCAAGAGGAGCCGATGCCCCAAAATGTCGCCGGCGCCGCCGTCCGCGAGATTGAAATAGCTGTGGTGTGTCAGATTTACGATCGTGGCTGCGTCGGTGTAGGCTTCGTAGTCGATCCAGAGTTCATTGTTGTGCTTCAGTCGGTAGCGGACTGCGACGTCGAGGTTTCCGGGGTATCCCTCTTCGCCGTCATTGCTTCGATACCGAAATATGACGCCGCTTCCGCTCGTGTCCTGAACGGGCTCGGCCCGCCACAAAGCGCGGTCGAACCCCCTTTCTCCCCCGTGCAGGTGATTTCGTCCGGCGTTGGTCGCCAAGACGAAGGGCCGACCGGCCAATTCGAATCGACCGCCGGCGATTCGGTTTGCGTACCGGCCCACGGTGGAGCCGAAGTGGGGATGAGGGCCTCGGTAGCGAGCCAGATCATCGAATCCAAGTACCACATCTGCGAGCTGACCGTTGCGGTCCGGAACCTCTAGCGAGACCAGGGTGGCACCGTAGTTGATTAGCCGAGCTCTCGCGCCTGCATCGCTTTCAAGCCAGAATTCGCGCATGGGTTCGGTCACGCGATTTCCCTTCTCCCGATTATTCTCCGGCCAGAACTTTGATCGCGAACAGCAGTGAGATTCCGGCGGCGAATGCCGTGAAGTGAACCAGGTTCGTGCGGATCAGATGATGTCGATTGACTTCGGGGACCAGATCAGACGCCGCGATATAGAGGAAGTTTCCCGCTGCAAACGGCACGAGAAACGATACGTCGAGTTCGGTGGATATCGCGTATGCGATGATCCCGCCAAACAAGAATGTCAGCGATGCGAGACCGTTGATCAGCAGTGCGCGTCCGCGGCTCCAGCCTCCGTGAAGCAGCACGCCGTATTTTCCGAGCTCTTGCGGGATCTCATGGGCAGCGGCGACCAGCCAGGTGGTAATTCCCAGTCCGGTGTCGACCACGAATGCACCGGCGACTGCAACGCCGCCGAGAAAATTGTGAATGCTGTCGCCGATGACCATCAATAAACTCAGTGGGCTGCCGTGTTGGCGCGTTGCGCCTTCGACGTGGCTCGCATTGTCGTGCCAGTGGTGCCACTGAAGAAACTGCTCGAGCGCCAAAAACGCCGTGAAGCCAGCCAGTACCCACAAGTACGTCGCGATCCCGCCATCAGATCGCTTGACGGCTTCGGGAATCATGTGAAGCAATGCCCCTGCCAAGAGCGATCCTGCCGAAAAGGCGACCAGTGGCAAGATGAGCTGTTCACGGGTCTTGACCGGGAGGGCGAACGTGATCGCACCGAATAGCGCGATCAGGCTCATGAACAAGCCGCCCGCGATGATCCAGCCCAGGGTTCCCACGAATCAGCGGGCGCCGTCGAACAGTGATTCGAATCCGGAAGGAGTGTGCGGGCCAATCACCAACTGCTCGAGGATGCCGATCCCTTCTCGGTCGTCCATTCGGGCCCGACAAACGTGTTGTATGTGAATGTGCCGCGGATCGAGGGCATCGAGTTCGGCGAGCTTCCAACGTTCGGCGCCGATAGCGAGATCACCCTTCCACAGGCCATGGCCCCATTCGGGGTTCAAGTAGCCGATCCCCAACATCTGGAATGTGAGCATCGGCTCGAGCGATATCTGGAGTGGCCGCTGGTCGCGCAACGCAATCTCGATTTCGGCGCGGGTCGCGCGCCGAGTGCCGGGCTCCCATCGAATTTCGTGCTTTACGTTTGGGGTACTCACCACGCCCTGGTCAAGACCCTTCGGAATTTCATTCGCTCTGCGGTAGCGCGGCGCCACGACGCCGTTCGAGTGCCAAGTTCGTCCATCGGCGTATTCATTGATGCCGAAGTGAGTGCAGACATCGTCGAAATGAATTGGCGCCCAGAGCCAGAAATACTGCGGAGCTGAGCCCGGAGCACCCGCCTCGCGCTCTCCAACTTGTCGGATTCCCCAGGATCGATCGCGCACACCCGGTACTCGATCCGGTTGGACGTCGATCGTTTCACTACCTACGCGCACCCACCCCGACCATTCACCGAACTGCGCGAAACGGGTCGAATCCATCAACACGCGCCCCTGGTGTTGGAACGTGAATCGCGGTTCTTCGAGCGCGGCCGTTCGGGCATCGAATACGAGTTCACAAGACAGGTCGCTTTCACCCGGTGCAACGGACAGACGGAACCGCCGCATGGGTTCGAGCACCTCGAGCGAAATAGGGCCCGCTTGGGTTTCAGTGCGTTCAGTCGGAGCGAGCCGCGATGCATGGAGCGAGTACTGTTCGCCGCCGACCACCACGCTGAACGCGGCATCCATCACGCGCCGGTTCGGATACAGACCCATTGCGGCCGCGAAGAAGAGTTTGCCATCGCGAGAGAACCCGTTGAAGAAATAGCGATCGTAGAAGTTGCGATCGCCGGTGACCGGGTGTGCAAGGGGTTCTGGGGTCTGGTGGATCGGATAGTCGTCGAGGTCGGAGAGCATTGGGTCAGCCCTTTCGAGTGCACTTCGGATTGAGATATCGAGCCGGCGCGGATCCAGTCGCGCGGTGCTACCAGTGGATTCGCACTTCGCGACGTCCCCACGTGATCGCGGCGGTGACGTCGTTGCCCATGTAGATGTCGATCCGCTTCGACCAGCGGCCGTTCATCTTGTCGAGGACCCGGTACTTTCCGGGAAGTCCTTCGATCGACACAGGTGCGTGGTGATCCAGACCGAGTGGAATGAGATCGTGCGACACCGCAATGATCTTCATTCCCGGAGACAGCGGGTCGCCCCAAGCGGCAGTCGCTGGGCCGGAATCTGTTTGCGCGGCTAGCGAGTTGAATGCCGTCGCAGTAACGACCAGGCTTTGCACATCGCTGCCGAAGTCGTCGTCTGTCGACAGCACCTGAACCTGCTGTGGTTTTTCGCGCATTTCATCGTTGCCTGTCTCATTCGCAACGATGATGACGGGTGAATCGGCGTCCGAATGTGCGTCAGCCTCGGAAACCGGGTTCGCGTGCACGGTGACAGCCGGCATCGCTACTGCGAGCGCGGCAACTATCAGTAATGGCATCGAGCGTACGGGGGTCAAAGGGCGATCCTCGAGATGTCGCTGTGCTGCACATTTGGAGAGCGGACCGCCGACTGCGACTTGGGCCTGGCGGAAGTGAGGGCGGGGCGGGTGGAGAATATCTCGCTTGTCGAGGCTATGCACGCATGCAATTTGACGCCACATACCCGCGGAATTGAAATGAAATTCACCGCTATGGGGGCCACGCTACAATCGCGAGATGGCCGAAAATCTCGTCTTTATCAGCGGCGCGTCGAGTGGGATTGGGGCGGCGATGGCACGTTCGGTTCCGTTCCCGGGTGCCCGTTTGATCAACATCAGTCGCCGACCCGTCGACGGTTGCATCCATTTCTCAGCGGATCTGTCGGATCCCAAAAGCTGGGCCACGGTCGCAGAGTTGTTCGAACGAGAAATCGTTGGAACCGCATTCGAACGCGTCGTCTTCATTCACAGCGCCGGAACGCTCGATCCGATCGGTTTTGCCGGTGAGGTTTCCGCGGATTCCTACACTCGACAGGTGTTGCTCAACAGTGCTTCGCCGCAGGTTCTCGGCGAAGCCTTCGTCCGAGCCTCGCTCGCGACCGAAGCGCCGTGCCAGATGTTGATGATCGGTTCAGGGGCAGCTGCAAACCTGTACCCGGGCTGGAGCGCGTACGGTCCGGGTAAGGCAGCGGTGAATCAATGGGTGCGGACCGTAGGCGCAGAGCAACGCAGCCGTGGCGGAAACTGCCAGGTGTTCTCGATTGCCCCGGGGATTGTTGCGACTCCAATGCAAGATCAGATTCGCACCGTCAGTGCTCGCGAATTCCCCAACGTGGAAGACTTCGTCAGCTATTGCGAACGAGGCGAACTGAGCGACCCCGATACCGTCGCTGACGAACTGTGGGGCCTACTTCGCGCAGGCAAACTCGAAAACGGTGCGGTCCTCGACCTGCGGGACCACCCGACGCAGGGTCGTCGCGACGCCCCGGGCTAATTCAACCGATTGCGCCAGGCCGATGCGAAGTCGCGAAGCGCCCAGCACAGCGATGCATGCTCGCGGCGTTGAGTTCTGCTGTCCTTCAGTACTTCCAAGACATAGCGTTTTGGGTCTCGTTGGTCTGCGTCGACCCGGATGGTTCGTCGCGCGGTTCCAGGGCGGTTGTCTTTGAAGCGAATTCCAAACGAAAGCGGCCTAACTGCCATTTCGATCTCCTGGTCTCGAGCGGTCCGGCGATTCGGTCCGACATTTCCTGTTTCGGATGCCGCGCGAATTTCTTGAGTCCGATCGCGAATATCGATTGATATTTGCCTGCTCGTGGAGCGCTGAATACTCTGTCAGGACCACGCTGGAGGGTGCCCAAAGACAGGATTCTGCGAATTCTTCGCCGTCAGCCACTGCGCAAGCTGGCGCTCCATCGCGCGGGCTCCTAGCCTGCTTCTCCTTGTCGCCGAGGCGGTGCCGCTCAGACGCGAGTGGGTTCACCCCCGGGTCGACCCAGGCTGGCTCCGAAATTCCGATAAGGAACAGGAATAGTGCTGCGATGATGGACCCCGAGGCCGCTGGCGTTTCGCCCGAAGATTGGCGGGCCGCGACCGAAAGCTGTGTCGAGCTTCGCGTGATCGAAGTCATCGACGAGACCCACGACACGCGCTCATTTGTGTTCGAAGTTCCCGCCGAGTTGCGCGCGCGGTTCGAGTATCAGCCCGGCCAGTTTCTGAGTTTCAAAATCCCGTACGACGGACGCATATTGACGCGAAGCTATTCGCTGGCCAGTTCGCCGCACACCGATCCTGCTCACAAGGTCACCGTGAAGCGGGTCGACGAAGGCCGGATCTCACACTGGATGAACGAAAAAGTTCAGGTTGGATCGCGGATGATGGTGGTTCCTCCAGCGGGCCTGTTCGTGCTCAACGACGCTCACCGCAAGATCGTGTTGTTCGGCGGTGGTAGTGGAATCACACCCGTGATCTCGATCATCAAGTCAGCGCTCGCTACCACCCGACGGAGGCTCGAGCTCATCTATGCGAATCGAGACGAGCGGTCGATCATTTTTCGTGACGAACTCGAGGCGCTCGTGGCAGCGAACCCTTCGCGATTGGCGATCGTCCATTCGCTCGACGACGTCGATGGGTTTCTCGACAGGGATGCCGTGAAGCGACACGTCGGAGCGGAACTCGAGGCCGATTTCTACTTGTGTGGTCCCGGTCCGTTCATGGCGACAGTAGAAGAATCGCTGCGCGAACTCGGTGTCGCTCACGACCTGGTACACATCGAGCGTTTCGTCTCGCCACCCGACCCTGGCCTGCATATCGAAGAAGTCACCGAAGGAGTCGCCGACGACACGGTGCCCGATACGATTACCGTAGTGCTCGACGGTGAGACTCGCGACATACCCTACGGCAGAGGAGAGAAGCTGCTGTGGGCGGCGCGCGAGGCCGGCCTGGAACCGCCGTTCTCGTGCGAGGAAGGTTACTGCTCGTGCTGCATGGCAAGGCTCGTCGCGGGCGAAGTGAGAATGGATACCAACGACTGCCTGACGCCCGACTTGATCGACGAGGGTTGGATCCTGACCTGTCAGGCGCGTTGCGTTAGCGGCAAAGTGAAAATCGAATATCCCGACTGAACGAGGGGAATCAACATGTCGAGGCGCGATCAGATCCGGATGAATGATGATGAAATCCGTGACCTCCTGCGAGAGAACAAAACGATCATTATCAGTTCGATCGGACAGGACGGCTTTCCGCACCCGATGCCGATGTGGTTCTCGGTGGATGAGGCGATGGTCATCTCGATGACGACGTTCCGAAAGAGCCAGAAGATCCTGAATCTGCAGCGAGACCCCCGCGTGAGCCTGCTCGTCGAGTCCGGCCTCGAATATCAAGAGCTCAAGGGTGTCGTCATCTATGGCCGTGCCGAGCTCAGCGAGGATCTCGACCAGATCATCGCCGCCCTGCTTGCCGCCGCCGGCCAGGAAGCGCCCGCCGATGACGCCGACGCGCAGAAGGCCATGCGCGAAGTCATGCAGAAGACGGCCTCCAAACGAACCGTGATCCGCGTCAAACCGGAGCGAGTCATCTCCTGGAACCACGCGAAACTCGGGGGCGTTTACTGATCCAGGCGCCTGTGTCGTAGCTTCCAGCACGGGTACCACGGCGTCGCGCTCTGTTGGCTAGGATCGCCTGGCTGTGGGCTGGAGGGATCATGTCGCGTTCACCGTTTCACGACGTCGCCATCGTTGGTGCCTACAACACCGTTCAGGCCAAGAAAATCGATCAGTCCGAAATGGCGTTACTGCTGGACGCCATGCGCGGTGCAGTCGGCTCAGCAGGGCTCGGTCTTCGCGATGTCGACGGTCTCAATGTGACTTCCTCGGTTGGGCGATACAATTCGCGAGAGGCGGTGGCCTTGCTAGGGGGGCGCCCCTGCTGGACCGGCGTTGATATCGGCATCCCCGGCGTGATCGAGGCGGCTTTTGCGATCTCCGCTGGTCTGGCGGACGTGGTGTTGATCGCGACCGCGCAGGCGCGGGAATACACCGACCGCGTCAAGACCGCGCCCTGGACAAGGCCGAGCAACGAGTTCGTCGAGTGTTGGGGGCTCTACACCGCCGCGGAGTTCGCGCTCATCGCGCGCCGCCATATGCACCTTTATGGCACCAAAGTCGAGTCGTTGGCGGAAGTGGCATCAGCCATCCGCAGCAACGGCGCGCGCAATCCGGCCGCGCTGCATTACGGTCGCGAGGTCTCGCCGGAAGATGTGTTGAATTCGCGCATGGTGGCCGATCCCTTCCACCTGCTCGATTGCGCGGTAACCTGCGAGGGGGGAGCGGGTCTGGTGATGACGAGTGTCGCGCGCGCCCGCGATCTCGATTGCGAGCCCATCTATGTGCTAGGCGGCGGGATCGAGCGCCAGGGCATGGCCTATACGAGCCCGCCGGTATGGGATCGCTACGGTCTTTCGGGTCGAACGTCTGCGGAAAGGGCTTTCGCGCAGGCGGGGCTCACTCCTGACGACGTCGATGTAGCCGAATTCTACGATCCCTTCTCATTCGAGATCATTCGACAGCTCGAGGCCTTCGGTTTCTGCGGCGAGGGCGAAGGTGGCGACTTTGTAATGGGCGGGAGGATACGCATAGGTGGCGAGCTCCCCATCGTCACCAATGGCGGACTGATGTCGTACAGCCATGCCGGAATGGCGCAGTTGCTCCAAAAGCCCATCGCCGCCGTTCAGCAACTACGCGGTGAGTTGCCCGCTGAGCTGACCGTGCCCGGAGCCAAGGTGGCGTTGGCGAGCAACGGCGGCGCGGGGGCGCTTTTCTGCGACGTTCTATTGGTTGGAAAGGAGCAGCCTTGAGCGAGTTGGCAGCCTCGAGCGAATACAAAGGCATCCCGCTTCCGCGTCCCACGGATCTCTCGAAGCCGCACTGGGACGGCTGCCGCGATGGCGTGTTGCGCGTCCAGCGCTGCTCGACCTGCGACGCATACGTGTTCATACCGCAGCCGATCTGCACCGCGTGTCAGGGCGACGACCTCGAGTGGGTCGAGAGCTCGGGACGTGGGCGGGTCTACAGCTTTACGACCGTCCACCGCCCGCCTCGTGCGGAGTTCGAAGTTCCCTATGTGGTCGCCATCGTCGAACTCGAAGAGGGCTGGCACATGTTGACGAACATCATCGGCTGCGCGGCCGACGCGGTGCAGGTGGATATGCCGGTCGAAGTTTGCTTCGAGCGCATGTCCGAGGAGATCACGCTGCCGAGGTTTCGCCCGGCCTGAGCGCGCGCGGGCGGGGGAAAACGCAGTAGGAAAAGGGTGCGATGAAATGAGCAGCGACGACGAACGCTTGAGTTCCGGCGAAACCTGGCGGAACTACTGTGATCGATTGAAAGCAGCTGGCGAGTCGATCATCGAAGACGGTTTTCCGGACGAACCGCGCGATCGAGCGGAGGGCATTCGCTGGTTGACGCGACTGGTTGTGCACGCGACGCAGATGGAAGTCGAAGCCGGCGATGCGCGGCATCCGTTCTTCGTCCGGTATGAAACCCCAGCAAATCAATGGGGCGGGCCGAATCCAGACAATGTCTACTTGCGTGCGAACGTCGATCCGAGCTGCAGCTATCGCATCTGGGCCAACGTGGCGGGAGTGCGCCAGGCGATTTTCTCGCTCAACGAAGGCGATATGCAGCTCGGTGAGTTCGGGGTCTATGCAGAGCACTCCCTCGATCAATTCGAGATCGCGACGGATGACGCATTGGAGATCTGGCTGTCCCCCGACCGCCATTCCGGCAACTGGATGGAGATGGATCCGAATGGCAGGCTGCTGACGATCCGAGTCTTTCAGAGCGATTGGGAAAACGACGCCGCGCCGGTATTTCACATCGAGCGTGTCGGTGCCGAAGGCGTGCCGCGACCGCACATTGATGCTGCGTTCATGAATCGCGCGCTCGACCGATCGGCCAGTTGGGTCGAGCGCACGGCAACGTTCTGGAATGCTTATACGACTCGGGGCTGGAACCGCGCGACGCCCAATGTCACGAGTCCGGCAGCCGCGGCGAAGGGCGGGGCAGAAAACATTCTATACGGCAGCTGTTTCTGGGAACTCGATACGGACCAGGCGCTGGTGATCGAGTGCGAACAACCGGACGCCGAATACTGGGGCTTCACGATTCACACGCTCGGCTGGCTCGAATCCGGCGACTTCGCTGAGCGACAAACCAGCCTGAACGGCTACCAGATGCACCTCGATCGCGATGGTTGCGTGCGCATCGTGTTGGCGCACCGCGATCCGGGTGTGCCCAACTGGATCGATACCGAGTCGCGCAGACGGGGCCTGCTCGTGTATCGCTGGGTCTGGGCCAGCGACAACCCATTGCCGCACTCCGAAGTCATTGCATTTGCAGACGTGAGGTCCCATGTCCCGCACGATCATCCGGTCGTCGACGCGCCGACGCGTCGCAAGGCGCTCGCACGCAGGCGCGAAGCGGCGTGGAATCGCGCTCAATGAGCTGGACGCCCCCCAGGCGGCCAGTCTGGGTCGAGCGCTGGATCGCACATGGCGAGGCGGTGGGAGGCGCGGCGAATCTCGTTTCGCTCGATTCCGAAGAGATGATCGACGTCGCCAGGCAGTCAACGGGGCTCGTCGATTTTGGCGGTGACTCGTGGCGCGAGCACTTCGATGTCTTCCTGGCCGCTGCAGAATCAGAAGCCCGCCTGCATCTACCCGGGCGTACGCTTCTGCGCGCCGAGGTTCTTCAGACGCTGCGCAACCGACTGCAATTGGCAGATCTGTGGAAGCGCAAGCCTGCGTTGCTCGACGCGGACGTAGAGGCGCCTGTTTTCATCGTGGGCAGCCCCCGCTCGGGAACCTCGATTCTTCACGAATTGATGGCGTGCGATCCCGCGAGTCGAACGCCTGCCATGTGGGAGATGCAACATCCGCTTGCATCACACGAAGGGCGTGATTGTTCGGAGTTATCAGACCAGGTGACGCAATTCTGGCACGACTTGCAACCCGAGTACGAAACGATGCACGCGAATTCGGGGCACCTCCCGAATGAATGCATCTTCATCACGATGCATGAGTTCCTTTCGGATCACTGGGGAGGAGTTCACTGCGTTCCGAGTTACGACGATCATCTGCGCGGCACCGATCAGCGCCCCGCGTACCGCTACCACAAGCGGTTCCTCAAAACCCTGCAAGTGAACGGCGAAAGCCGCCGCTGGCTATTGAAGGCGCCCAGCCACCTCTTCCAGATGCGCACGCTATTCGACGTCTATCCAGACGCACGCATCATCCGCACGCACCGCGACCCACTAATGACATTGCCGTCTGCGATCAGCCTGATGGGTACGATCAGATGGATGCGCACGAGCCAGGTCGACATGTCGCAGATTCCCACGCGACTGGCGTTGGGGTACGCGTTCATCTACCGGCAGGAGATCGAGCAGCGGGAAAGTGGGGTCTTGCCAGACGATCGATTCATCGACGTGAAATTCGACGATCTGGTGCACGACCCGCTGTTGACGCTGGAACGGGTGTACCAGAAGCTCGGTTGGCGATTCGGTGATGAAGCCCGCCGCCGAATCGCCGACTACGCGGCAAAAAAGCCCAAGGATGCGCGTGGAGTGCATCGCTATTCGCTCGAGGAAGTAGGATTCGATGCGAATGAGGAGCGAAAGCGGTTTCGCTTCTATTCCGATCGCTACGGTCTCTCCGACCCGGGCTAGTTGCGCGTTCGCCGCTGCGCGGCGAAAGCTTCCACGCGCTCGCCCGACCCATCTTGTGTCGGGGGGCTGCTAGGCGGCGGGCCTCTTGAAGACGAGCAGGAAGCGGTCCGTCTTGCCGCGAATTGTATCGTCGAATACGCTCTCGCTGCGGTTGTCTCTGTTGTTTCTGAGCAAGTCGGATTTTCGAACGAGCTCGAAGCCGGCGGAGAGCAGCTCCTTCTCCACGAGCTCCTCATCTACACGATGAAGCGTCTCGACGTCGCGGGATCCGGAATCGGTTTTCGCGCTGTGGTCGATGATGAGGAACACGCCGCCCGGCTTTAGCGACGAGAACACGGCTCGGTTCATGGCTGCTCGATTGACGCCCATCCAATAGGTGTCGTGATAGAACTGCACGAGGAACGCGGCATCGAGAGAAGAGGTGGGGAATTCGAGCTGATCGAGTTCCCAAGAGACGGGATGCACGTTGGAGATACCTGAGTTGCGAAGACGCTGCCGCAACAGAGAGCCATAGCGCTGCTTCGAAATCGCGTTGTTGTGGGAGTAGACGCGGCCCTTGGGGCCAACGGCACGAGCCAACACTTCGGTATACCAGCCACCGCCCGCCATGAGATCCGCAATTTGCATGCCGGGGACGATCCTAGCGAGGGTCAGCACCTCGACCGGTCGCCTCGTTGCGTCGCGGGCGCGATCATCATCGGAGCGCTGTGCGATCGCGGCTTCGATGGGATCTTCGTCGTTCCACGCCTGCTCTGCGCTGGTCGACGGATCCTCGCAGCCGGACGCGAACGCAATCATCGACATCGCGTATAGCAGCAGCCCGGTACACAGGCGTCTGATGACAGATTCGACGGGTCGGTAGGATCGCTTCGAATTTTGACAGCATTCAGTGTCGAATTTGTCCACCGGGTTCTCTCCCCATTTGTCAGACGAGGTCACCACCGGCCCGGGTCCAACGGATGAGCGCACACTACCTGTTCCTGGTTTCGGATTGGAGCGAGGCGCAGCGCGTCTTCCGGGCACGCCTCGATGCACAGCCGACACGCGTGGCAAGCCTGCGGCCGTATGACGTAAGCCTGTTTGCCAGCGTGCGCCCAGGCCTTGATTTTTCCAATGAACGACAGCGATGCGTGATCCGAAGCCGCGAGAGGCCGAATTTCGAATATAGGTCGTAGGGACAGACGCGAACGCAATCTTCCTTCGCTTCGCATCGGTTCCGAATCGACCACCGGAGCGACCTTGCCCCACTCGCCCTTACAAAAATCAGGTAGGGAGTTTCCAATCTGCCCCTTCCAGAACCGGCGTTCAGCAGCGACCCACTTCCTTGTCGATGGGTCGATGGCTGACCCTTTGACCGACGTCGATCCCCGAACTCTACCAGACCCGCGCGGTTGCGAAGCTTGACGCACACTTCGCATTCAGGATACAAGAGGAGTTCCACGAATGGAGAAAACCGAGACGTGACGGAACGCCTTCGACCTCTGGATCCGAGCGAGTGGAGTGAAGAAGTACGGCGTCTTCTCGGAGGCACCCTCGAAGGAGTCGAGACCCTCGAGGGCTCAACGCGTCGCGAGAAGTCGCGTCCGCTCAACATCTTGCTGACCATCGCCCACCACCCGCAGCTGCTGGGGCCGTTTCTGGCATTCGCTGCCACCCTCGCGATACGAGGTGTGCTCCCGCGGCGGGATTCTGAACTGCTCGCGCTGCGTACGGCGTGGAATTGCCAGTCGGACTTCGAGTGGGGCCATCATGTCGTGTACGCGAAAGCAGCTGGTCTTTCGGACACGGAAATCGGCGGCGTCGCGATCGGACCTTCCGATACAGGCTGGTCGGTGCACGATCGCTGTCTGCTCGAAGCAGCGGACGAGCTTCATCTGACGCAAAGGATCTCGGACGGGACATGGCACGGGCTTCGAGCCAGGTTCGATGCAGGGCAACTCGTGGAGATTCCATTCGTTGTCGGGAACTACACGATGCTCTCCATGCTCGCGAATTCGACGGATGTGCCGCTCGAAGAAGGCCTGCCCGAACTCCCGGCTCGCTGATTGCCGGTCGAAAGGTCGGGCTTCAGCCGAGCGATCGTTCTACCCTCGACGGGCGCTCAACCCCGCGTGGGTCAAGGAGCCATCATGACGCGACTCGCAGGCCAAACCGCAATCATCACCGGGGGTGCCAGCGGCATCGGCGCAGCCAGCGTACGCATGTTCGTCGAGAACGGTGCCCGCGTGCTGATCGCGGATACGCAAACGGAACGCGGGGAACAGCTGGCAGACGAGCTCGGCGACGCGGTTACGTTTCGTCGGGTCGATGTTACGCGCGAGGATGACGTGCGCGGGGCCGTTGAAGAGGTGATGAAGTGCTGGGACCGGCTCGATTGCATGTTCAACAATGCGGGCTTCGGCGGCGCGCTCGGATCGATCGAAACGACAACTGTCGACGAATTCGACATCACCTTCGACGTGCTTCTCAAAGGCGTGTTTCTCGGCATCAAACACGCGGCGCCTGCGATGCGCGCCAACGGCCGAGGGTCGATCATTAACACCGCCTCGGTAGCAGGGTTGAAGACGGGCGAGTCTCCGCACCTGTACAGCGTTGCGAAGGCGGCTGTGATTCACCTGACTCGATCGGTGGCGCTCGAACTTGGCGAGCACGGTATTCGAGTCAACTGCATCTGTCCGGGCATCGTCGCGACGCCGCTAGCGGCTGGCCGACCAATGGTGAGCGATGCGGGGCTGAGGAAGCTTGCCGATGCACTCGCGAACGCCCAGGCACTGGGTCGCGTCGGCCAGCCCGAAGACATCGCGCGCGCAGCGTTGTGGCTGGCGAGCGACGAATCGAGTTGGGTGACCGGCCACGCGCAGGTCGTCGATGGCGGCGCATTTGCGGGACGACCGTGGAGCCGACAACCCGACTGGATCACCGGCGACCGGCCAATCAGGTTGTATCGCCCGGAAGGTCGGTAGTTGAAATGGTGAAACTGATGGCGTTTTTCAAGCGCAAACGCGGTATCACGGTGGAGCAGTTCCAGGCGCACTGGCGGACAACCCACGCGGAACTCGTTGTGCGCCAGCGGGGCCTACGCCGGTACGTGCAGAACCACACGCTGGCGACGGCGTATCGCGAACCGGGCTCTGGCGAACCCGACTCTCGCGAACCCGCCTCTCGCGAACCCGGCTCTCGCGAACCCGACTCTCGCGAACCCGACTCTCGCGAACCCGACTACGACGGCGTCGCCGAAGCCTGGTTTGACGATACGCAGGTGATGCGCGATCTCGGCTCGTCGGGGGAATATCGTGCGGTGCGCGAAGACGAGGCGAATTTCATCGATACCGCCAGCATGGGGGTTGTGATCACTGACGAGGTGGTGATCGTCGACGGTGCTGTTCCCCAACCCAGCGTGAAGATGATCGCTTTTCTGAACAAGCGGTCGGATGTGACGGTCGAGTTCTTTCAGCGCTACTGGCGCGAGACACACGGGCCGTTCGCAGCGCGCATCCCAGGCAGCCGCCGCTACGTGCAGTGCCATGCGCGCCTGGGCATCTACGCGACAGGGCGTACCCCTGTGTTCGACGGCATTCCGATTTCATGGTTCGACGACGTCGATGCGCTGCGCGAATCGGCGCAATCTGCCGAGTACGCGGTGACGCGGGCAGACGAGCAGAACTTCGTGGTTTCGGGGCGGTTGCCCCATGTAATCGCGGCGGCACACGAAATCGAGGTGTGAGCGATGAACGATCCGAACCTGCAGCAGCTGCTCGACCGCGTGGCGATCAGCGACGTCGTAAATGCATACGCTACCGGGCTCGATCGGCGCGACTGGAAACAGTTTCGCTCGATATTTCTCGATGTGATCGAGATGGATTTCCGTTCGGTCGGTCTGCGGGTGGGCAGCTACGCTGCAGACGAATGGGTGCGAGATGCGGCACGGTTGTTCGCGGGCTTTGCCGCCACGCAGCACACGAGTACCAACCATGTTCACGATGTGCGCGGCGACGATGCAACGTGCACCTCGAACATGCAGGCTGAGCATTTTGTCCATGCCGACGCCGACTCTCCCGACCCCGACTCTCATCCCATTTACGCCAGGAAGCCCGCGGACGAGGCGGATCGCTGGACCATCGGCGGCTATTACACAAACGAACTCGTGCGCACTACCGATGGCTGGAAGCTCGCGAAGGTGACGCTGATCGTGACGTGGCAGACTGGGAATCCGGATGTTTCGCGGATCGCGTTCAAGCGTGGGCGAGCGATCGAAGCGAGCGGATTGGGTCGCATGGATGCGTGAGCGAAAGCACAAGTTGTAATAGGAAGCTGGGAACTAGCCGGTTCAGACCCCGACGAGCGCTCGCCTGCGCTGCTCAGCTACAGACCGCAACCTAGACCCATCGCCGAGATGTCACGGAGCACAGACCTGACTTCATGGGGTAGCGGAAAAGGGGGAGCCGATATTGGAGTACCGAATGATCCGGTATCGGCTCGGCACCTCAGCCGCTTCACGGTGGATCGCCGGTCCCGTATCGATGGGAACCGCTCAACACACTGGTGCATCACGTCGTCGCGGTAGCGCCATCAGCGCGCCGAGTGCCGTCAGCGACAGTGCGAGACAGTTCGGTTCTGGGACGAAGACGAGCGTGTAGTCGCCTGTTCCGATCCCAATCCGATTGTCAGCTCCCGGCCCGGTGTCGGGAATGCCGTCCGCATTGCGGTCCTCCCCCCCGGCGATGGCGAAGTTGACCACGCCGTTCGCTGGAACCACACCCTCGATGCAAAGCGGGAAGAGATTGAACACGGTCTCGATCGGCGCGCCGGCGTCATTGAGCCACAACAGCGTCTTCTGCAGGCCGAGCTGGTCGGGTGCATCGACCTCCAGCAAGAAGGGCTCGCCTGGCAGGAGACCCTGGAAGGAGAAGAAGTCGAGATCGGGCTCTCCCAGAGCGACCAGCAGATCGAGCGCACCTTGCTCTGAGTGGGCTCCTGTGAACAAAAAATCGCTGGAACCGGTCACCGAGAGCTTGATGGTGCCGTCGACGTTGACTGTCCCCAACAGTGCAGAGGCGGTCCCCGTGCCGATGGGGCTGGCATTGTCGTCGGATGAAACCAAGCTGCCCGTCGCGTCGAAGCTACCGAGCCGCGTGTCGGGGGCCGATGCGGATCCGGGGACGTCGTTGTCGATCCAGGCGATGAACCCATCGTTGGGTATTCCCAACGTCATTTCGACGAAGTTGGTGACTTCCTGGGTGACCAGCGAAAGAGAGACGTCCCGATCGGGAGTCGCGAGAACGTCCGCGATCTGGGCCGTCAGCACCGAGTCACCCGCGCCGAGAGATTGCCGGCTCTGGAACGAATTGTTGGGCTCGATTTCGGCGCTCGTCGCGGCGGAGGCGGCCAGCGAACCGAGCACGACGAGCGCAACACTCCAGCGAGCAAATATCGGAAAGCATTTCATTGAGACTGTCCGCACAAGCAGGGCTCTTCTGGCTGGCACCATGCACAGGAAGCCGGCAACTGTATCAGCTCGCCCCTCGCTACGCATTTCGAGACGTCGTTCTAGAATTCAGAACCGAACGGCATCGACTGGGGGAACCCGTCGAGCGTCCTTCCCATCCGGGGCGCGAAATCATCGGCCCGAGCGCCCGCTGTCTGTGACGGCACCGAAGTGTAGCCTCCCAGCGCGGATGCGAGGATGCCCATTAGTTGAATCACGCGGCTCTAGATAAGGCCTTGCGCGGGAAATTCATGTCGACACTGAGTGTGGTTTTTTGCCTATACGGCGACACCGGTGTTAGAGCGGGAACTGACGTTCTGGCCCCGAGGGCTTCGAAATCGCGGACCGTCGTCCGTTCGCTTGGAAGTTCAATCGCTTCGAAAATCCGCCCGTGGTTATCGATCCGTGACGCCAATCACATCGTGAGAGCCGGCTACTTCGATAAGTCACGAAGGGCGCGGCGGTCGGCGCGAATTCACGGACGGCAAACCCTCCTGTCCCCATACGGGAGCAATCGATGGCCAATAAGCTTCTTGCGATCTTCGTCTCGCTCGGATTGGTCGGCTTCCATGCAGCACTGGCGTACTCCGCGGTGGAGATCGAAGCCGGACGCACAGCCACATTTGGCTGGTCTGCTGCGTCGGGCCCGGTGGATCACTACCAAGTTCAAATCGCCACGGAAGCCCAGAGCCCATTTGGCTGGCAAAACTATCGTGTCGCCGGCGCCGACGAACGGTCAGTATCCATTTCGAGCAACTCGTTCTCCGCCACGGCTCCCGACGTAGCCCATTGGACGCTCGACGAGAACGCGGGCACGACGGTTTCAGATTCGACCGGCAACGGCCACACGGGCAACGCAAGCGGCACGAATTGGGCCTTGGACACCCCTAGCGGGACCGGTTCCGCGGTCAATTTCGACGGCGTCAACGATTCGCTGCAGTTCGGAGCGCTGGATGTCAGCGGGCAGCAACTGAGCATCGCCGTGTGGTTCAAGGTCGACGATTTTGGCATCCCGGATGCTCGGCTCATCTCCAAGGCAACCAGCACAGCAGAGGCTGACCACTACTGGATGCTCAGTACGTTCGATTCGAACGGAATGAAGCTCCGCTTCCGCCTGAAGACGAACGGCGTCACCACGACACTGATCGCCTCCTCGGGAAATTTGACGCCAGGCGTCTGGACCCACGCGGCGGCTGTCTACGACGGAGCGACAATGCGCATCTATAAGGATGGTGTCGAGGTCGGGACAACGTCCAAGACTGGCGCGTTGTCGACCAGCAGTGCGGTGAACGTGGCAATCGGCAATCAACCCACCGGCGGGGGATCGATGCCGTTCGATGGGAGCATCGACGACGTCCGCATCTACGGAAAAGCACTGTCGCAGCCGGAAGTCGCGAGCCTGACCGCAGGCAGCGGCTCGGAAACGTCATTTGTGACCGTGCGGACCATTGCATACGATTCGATCGGCAACGCGAGCCAACCGTCGGCGATCTCTTCGACGGTGCACTTCATGCCGGCGACCGCTTGGCTGTATTCCGTTCCCAACGATTTCGACGGCGACTCGATTCCGGACGTTTTCACGCAGAACAAGACAACCGGGGTGGTTGTGGTGGAGGAGAGTTCGACCGGCGAGCCGCTGGAGATCGACGCCCCAACCAAGATGATTGGCTACTGGGAAAACGTGGCCCAAGGTGACTTCGACGGTGATGGGCGTGAGGATATCTTCTGGCGACACAAAACTGGCGGGGTCAACCGAGTCTGGTTCGAGGTCGGCGCGAACGTGGTCGAGGTGAACTGGTGGGGGATTCCCGAACTCGCGAGTTCCGACCCCGCCTGGAAGGTCCTCGCATCGGGTGACTTCGACGGGGACGGCTTCTTCGACTTGTTCTGGAAAAATGAGGACACCCTCGAGACATTCGTCTGGTTCATGGAAGGAGCGACAGTCGAGAAAGTCGACTTCCCACGCCTGAGGTCGGCAAGCTGGATCATGGAGGCGAGCGCCGATTTCGATGGCAGCGGAACCTTCGACCTCTTCTGGCGGAACATCGACGACGGTCGGACTGCGGTCTGGTTTCTCGACGGTGAAATGGTCGAGTTCGCCTCCCTGGAAGCTGTGGACCCCGGGTCGGAAGTCGCAGATGCCCTGGACCTCAACGAGGATGGATTCACTGACCTGGTTTGGTACCGCACGGACGGAAGCTGCGAGGTTTGGCTGATGCCGGATGGAGAACGGTTCGAAGCTACAACGTGTCCCGCTGTGGAATGACCCACCTGTTGCCGATGTGTCTGTGTTGGCTGGGAACTCCGCATTAGAAAGGACCTCGAGAATGCGATCAAGAACGCACGTCATTTTGGCGGCTCTGCTTCTGGGCCTGTGCATCAGCTCTGTGAGCGCGGCCGAATCGACCCAGCTCCGCTGGACGCACCCGGACCCGTCGGAGCTGACGGGCTTTCTGGTCTCCATTGGCTACTCGTCTCGCAACTATGAGCCTCAGCTCGAACTGGAGTTCGATGGACTCGCGGCGCAGGGCGGCATTTACACGGTGACAATCGAGCTGGATGAGAATCAACCGCTCTACGTGGCCGTCCGAGCCGTAAACGACGAGGGCACGAGCCCTTATTCCAATGAGCGGGTCTACGTGTCCCCGCTCGGTGTCCCAGGTCGGCCGCGCCTGACCAACTGACACCAACTATAAGACAGTCACCACACACAAGAACACGAGACGAACAAAGCTTCTAGCGCAGACGCGGCGCGGAACCCAGCACCCGAAGGGCGCTCAGCGATTCAATTTGATTCTTGGACACCAGGACCGGATCGAGAGCCTCGAGCAGGAGCCCGATCCCGAACGCAAGTGCGAATGACCCCAACACCCCAGCGATCAGCACTTGAAAACGCGCCTCGGTGGGTTTGGACGAGGGAACCGCGCGGTCGCTGATCGAGAATCTCGCGCCCTGTTGGGCCGCTTCGAGGCTCTGCGCGAGCTCGGCCTCTTGGACTTTGCGCAGGAAACTGAGGTAGTTCTCGCGCAGAACCGTCTCGCGTTCTTCGAGTGCCGAGAGTTCTTCCTGGCGGGAAGGAGTGCGGGTGACTTGGGCATCGAGTTCGCTGAGGGCTGCCTCTGTCGACGCCAATTGCTCGCGCAGCCCTGTGATCGTGAGTCCTGCCGCTGAGGGTATCGCAGCGGTATCTGGCTCTGCCGACGTCCCGCTAGGGGCCGCTGCCAGCTCGGCTTCTTGCCGCTCGATCGTGCTTCGCAGGTGCACGATCGAAGGATGTTCCTCCGTGTATTTTTCGAGTTCCACTTGGAGTTTCGAGCGAAGCGCCTGCAGGCGTTGGTCCGGAGTCGTCGAGGAGGAATCGGCTACGGCTGCGCCCTGAGATAGTAAGATGCGGCGGTTTTCTGCATCCGCAATCTGCAGAGCGAGCGACTGGCGCTGTTGCTGGAGTCGATCGAGCCTCATGAGATTGGCCTGAAGATCTCCCGGAAGTTCGCCGCGGTGAAGCTCCTTGAACCCGCGAATCGCGGTGTTCTGCTCACGCAGGCCGCTTTCGGCGCGGAGGAGTTCCGATTTCAGAAAGCTCGTGGCAAGATTCGCCTGCTGAGTACGCAGCCGGATGCTCTCGTCGGTGAACTGGCCCGCGAGCGCGTTGGCGACGTCCGCCGCCAATCCCGGCTCTGGATACTCGAATTCGATCGAATATACGCGCGCACTATCGCCCGGTGACCCCACCCCTCCTCGCTGCGCTTCGATCGTGACGTGACCTCTCATCTTGGCGGAGATCTCAGCGAGGGTAATCGAATCGCGCAAGTTCGCGTATAAATCGAATTGCTCGATCAACCTGCTCAGCGTACTCAGGGATAAGAGCGAGTTGATCAACGCGTTGATTCGCTGGAAACTGTCTTCCTGGACCGTCGAGCGAACGAGGTCTTCCCGGATCTGCTGGCTCGTGACGAGGACCGTGGCGGTTGACTTGTACATCGGTTTTTGAATAGCGACGAAGACTGTCGTCGCAGCGAGCCCTACAAGCCACGCAAGGAGCATCCACACCCAGCGTCGCCGAACAGTCCCCAACGGATCCCGCAGAAAGTCGGGAACGCCGCCACCCTCTAACTCGGCTATCTCGTCTGTGGGCATCAGTTCACTCCGAAGCCTCAGCGTCTTCAAAGTAGTATTCATAGCGCGGGCGTCGGTTGGTGGCTGCCTCGTTCAGGAAAACCCCGATGAATTTTTCCTCGGGAATGATCGAGAGGATTTCGAGGTACGAACTGCGCTTGGTGACTCCTTGTCGGGTCACAACGATACAGGCCTGAAGGTGTTCGGCGATGACAGCGACATCGGGAACGAGCAGAGCTGGGGGGCCATCGAACACGACCCTGTCATAGTTCTTCGAGAGCAACCTCAATGCGGTCTGGAAATGCGGTCCTGCGAGCAGCTCGTACGCTTTTTTGGTTGTGTGATGAAGGGGAGTCGCGACCGGGTAGATGTCAAAGCCAGGTATGTTAGTCGGAACCCGGGCCGCCTGCAGAGGAACTTCCCCCGACAATACATCCTCAAACCCGATCTTGGGCACAACTCCCATCACTCTGGTGACTGACGACCGATGCAGATCCAGGTCGACGAGCGCGGTGCGGCGTCCACCGGAAATCGATGAAATCGCCAGCGCGAGATTGCACGAGACTGTCGTTTTGCCCTCTTCGGGTAGCGCACTCGTTACGAGGACGGAATTTTGATTGCGCTGATCGAGCTCGCGATTGACCTTCACGGCCAAGTTGCGGAAGCAATCTGCCTCTCGCAGCGGGGGTTCCAGGATCACTGAGCGCGGAATCCAGAAACCCGTCATCGTTCGCGGAATTTCGACTCGCGCATTCTCGCGGTCTTGCTGCAGGTCTGCAGCTGCGGGTTCAGTGCGGGAATAGTCCTCTTGGGAGGCGTCGATCGGCGGCTCATCGAAGTCGCGATCAAAGTTCGGATGCTTGCTGTCTTCCCCTGTCGAATCGCGAAAGAAACCTTGGGTTTCTTCGCCGAGCTTGGCCCTTCGCAGTGCTTCTGTGATTTCTCCCATATCAGGGCTCCCGCCCGTGCCGCAGCTTTTCGCGGCGAACAGGCTGGGAAAATTCCGTGTCTCGCTTGGCGCTCATTTCTTTTGCCTTTAGCCAGACCAGCGCTGACGGCACCGGGTGTAGTTTCTTCGAGAATGCGGCCAGCAGCACTCGATCGGCGAGCAGATTGATCAAGCGGGGACACCCACCTGAAAAGTCGAAGAACACCGAGTCGACCCCATCGGCAAATACGTCGCCGTACTTGCCCCCGGCCACTTCTATCCGGTGACGCAGATACGGGAGAATGTCGGATCGCCCCAACGGCTCGACGTGATGTTCGATGGCGATCCGCTGTCGCAGTTGTCGCAACTCTGTCCGGGCCAAACTCTGCAGAAGCTCGGGTTGTCCCGTGAGTACGATCTGCAGCAACTTCTGGGTGTCCGTTTCGAGGTTCGAGAGGAGCCTGACCTGTTCTAATGCCGCTGGAGACAGGTTCTGAGCCTCGTCGATGATGAGCACGGCGTTCACTCCGTCGCGGAGACGCTCGAGTAGAAATCCATTGAGCGCGATGATGTAGTCAGCGGTGGTAGGTTGATGGGATGGAGGTTGAATGCTCCTGATCCCAAACTCGGTGCAGATGAGTTTCAACAGATCGAGTTGATTCAACCCCATCGTGTTCAGAATCATCGCTGTCTCGGGGAACTCCCGGAAGTCTTCGGGGATTCGATCCAATGCTGCACGAAGTAGAGTGGTTTTCCCTGCACCCACCTCGCCAGTGAGTAGAATGAACCCCTTGCGGCGAACAATTCCGTAGCAAAGGACCGAAAGGCCTTCTTCGTGGGTTTCCGAGAGCCAAAGAAAACGAGGATCGGGCGTCACGGAGAAAGGAGGTTCGTTTAGGCAGAAGAAGGACTCGTACATCTCAAACTCCGCGACGGGCCCTCGCAGGTACCAGGGAAGGCGTCGACTCGGGTCGGTGCTGCCTAGGCTGGGTCGTAGGTATCAGAGGCAGTGGGGATCATAGACTACTCGATTGGGCTCAGAAATCTGCAGCGGTTTGTAAACGGGGCGCGGTTACGTAACGGCTCCACGCGCCGGCAACATGAGCCATCAGCCACTGGTTCTAGGACAACCAGATTCTCGACTGGAGCGTCTCACGCGAATCGGTAGACCGGTCTGCCCTCCTTCCCGAGCTGCGACGGGTTCGTCATCAATGCCTCGGTCATAGGCACGCCCACGGGATTTCTGGTATGTTGAAGGCTTCGAAAGCTACGCCGATGACGACGATGCAAATCGCAGGCTCGAGATCGGTGTGATCAACTCATTCGAGGAAAGGCCGTCTCTGTTCAAGACCCACGCTCTTCGAGGCGGTAAGACGTCGGAAAATGTCGTAATACGTCGAAAGATGTCGTAATACGAATCCACAACGTTCGCAGCCATCGGTCGATCGGTTGATCGACGAAAGTGCTTGCTGACGATCTTTCGAATCCTGACAGGCATGGCGACTGCTGAAACTGTGGCCCAGTCCTGGCCGGCGCGCGAGCTTGAGCCGCTTTCCGGCATTTCCGTTTCGAGAGTACCGTTGCGATCGGGGTTGACGACTCAGAGTCAGAGCGAATCTGATTCTTTTCATGGGGCTCTCCCGGGTCAAGGTCGTTCGAGCAACCTGCGGTACGCAAAATAATTCCGCGTGGAAGCCGGGGTTCGCAATGAGTCAACCCCTAGGGAAATCGGAGGTGATTGCATCGGGTCTCGCCGGACGTCTTGGCGAAAAGGGCTGCTGGACGACAGGATGACCCCCACTTGCCCAGATCAGATACGCGCAAAACGCGGCACGGATCTTGCAAATTCAATCGTCCAGATGCCCGCGTGGGAGAGCCCGGCGTAGAAGGCGGTCAACAGGCGGCGACGATCGATTCAAGCGAGGCGCCGGAGAACGGCTGCATCAGCACAATTTTGGAGCGAATTTGGTCACCCAAGTGAATGACGCGGCACTCACCAATGTCACGGTTTCTACAGCAACGCCTGTCATCCATTTGGATGACGAGGCACGCACCGACGTAACCTTTTCTACAGCGAATATTGTCACCCGGATGAGTGACAAGGCAAGCACCAATATTCAAGCGTCGAGGTGTGAACCACTTCACTGGTCTTTTCGGGGAGTCAAGCAAGAATAGTCTCGAAAAATTACCCCCCTCCTTCGGAGTAGCCTGTATGCTGCGCACGCTGGTTGGGGTGGGGGGTGCATTGGCCAGCAGTTGGAAACAAGTTCATGTTGATGTCCCTACCCACTCTAGTTTGTCGGCTCGCGCCACGTACGCAGATGATTGTCAGCGCAGCCCGCTTCTTGGTCCTGGTTCGGCGCTACGTATTCGCAGCTGCCACCTCGACCGTGATCCCTCATTGCCCAGGCACCACTCGCAATTCGATGCTGCCGACTGGAAGCTGCTGAAAGCCGATGAAGTACTACCTCCAAAATCCCTATCTGAGCCGTGTCCTGCTGCTCACAGTGCTAGACGCACTGTGCGTGATGTTCGCTTCCGGGATCGCCTGGATCCTGGTAGAGCCCAACCTGCCGGTCGATCTGTATGTTGTTGCGACCGTCGGCGTTGCGTTCCTCGCGTTTGTCGCCCTCTTCTTCTGCGACGCCTACCGGCCGTCAGTGATGGGAGACGGACGACGGACCCTGTCGGCGATCGCGATCTCTATGGGCCTCGCATTCGCCGCTGGGATGGTCATCTACTACACGTTGAAGGTGCCGGCGGGGGTGGTGCCGTGCCTGGCGCGCGCCGCCACCGTCTACTTTCCGCTCCTCATCGTCGAGCGTGCAATTTTCCGCGCCCTGCTTGGCCGTTCCGGTCTCAGCGTCAAAGTTCTGGTCCTGGGAACGAGTAACCTCAGCCAAGAGATCGCCGAGGTGTTGAATCAGCAGCGGAACGCTGGCTTCGAACTCGTGGGTTTTCTGAGTGACGAACTGGCCTATGAGTATTCCGAGCCGACCTTCGGCGAGTCCAAAGTGATAGGCAAGATTCACCATCTCGAGAAAATTCTCGGGTCGAAGCGCATCGATCACATCATCGTAGCCACGACGGGTCGCGAAGATCACTTTCCCGCAGATGTACTGCAGATGGCGAAGGCGAGGGGCTGCCGCGTGGAATCGGGGGTCTCGTTCCTCGAACGGGCCTCTGGCAAGATCTATCTGCGCGATCTTCACCCCGGCTACCTGATCTTTTCAGAGGGCTTTCGAATGGGCCGGATGGGATCGATGGTGAAGCGGGCCATCGACATCATCCTCTCGAGTGTTGCGATGATCATCATGGCGCCTGTGCTTGCGATCTGTGCCGTGGCGATCAAGCTCGAAACCAAGGGTCCGGTTTTCTACACCCAGGTTCGACTCGGACGCAACAACGAAACGTTCGTGATGCTGAAGCTGCGGTCGATGCGAGCGGACGCGGAGGCGGAAACCGGAGCTGTTTTCACTGCGGAGCAAGATGATCGCATCACGCGGGTGGGATATATCATCCGCCGCACCCGCCTCGACGAGTTCCCGCAGCTGTGGAACATCATCCGGGGCGATATGACGCTGGTGGGCCCGCGTGCCGAGCGGCCCGAGTTCTTGGATTCACTCAGCGAGCGGTATGAGTACTATCGCATCCGGTCGAGTGTGAAGCCGGGCCTCACCGGCTGGGCTCAGACGCGTTATGGCTATGTGAGCAGCGTCGATGCCTACGAGGAGAAGCTGGCCCTCGATGTCTACTATCTGAAGCATCGATCCGTGGCCATGGATCTTCTGATTCTGTGGCACACCGTCAAGACGGTGTTGCTCGCTCGCGGCTTGTAGATACCCTGCAAGCCGTGAATCTCAATGCCCTGTCGGTCGATCTGGAGGAGTATTTCCAGGTCTCCAACTTCGAGCGCGTGATCGATCGCGACACCTGGTCGAGCCTGCCCTCGAGGGTCGCAGCCTCCACCCGGGCATTGCTCGAGACGTTCGAGGAAACCCAGAACAAGGCCACGTTCTTCGTGCTCGGCTGGGTTGCGGAGCGAGAGCCCGCGCTCGTGCGCGAGATTGCTGAGCGCGGACACGAGATCGCGTGCCACGGCTATGGGCACCAGTTGGTCTACGAGATCGGCCCGGAGCGCTTTCGAGAGGATCTGCGGCGGGCCCGCGGAGCCATCGAAGACGCGGTTGGGGTTCGTCTCAAAGGCTATCGAGCACCGAGTTACTCCATCACGGATCGTTCGCTCTGGGCACTCGACATTCTGGCTGAGGAGGGCTTCGAGTATGATTCTTCGATCTTCCCGATTCGCCACCCCCGATACGGAATCCCGAGCTTTTCGCGTGTGCCGGTACGCATACAGCTCGACGGTGGCCAGTCGATCCGAGAGTTTCCCATGACGACGCTGGAGGCGGGGCCGCTGAAGATTCCGCTGGCCGGAGGCGCCTATCTACGGTTCTTCCCGCCGTTCCTATTCCGATGGGGGTTCCGGCGATTGATCTCTGCGGGGCATCCGATCGTGCTGTATGTCCACCCCTGGGAGATCGACCCGGGCCAGCCCCGACAGCGGGTTGGCTGGAAGGTGCGACTCAACCACTACCACAACATCGGGCGGACCCAGGGTCGCCTCACGCGGCTACTGCGGGAGTTCCGCTTCCGCCCGCTGGCGGAGGTGTTGGCAGAGCTCGAATCGAAATCGCAGCTTCACCCCTATGCGTTCCAAACTAGAGGGAAGGCTTGCTAGCGGCGGCGCTCGAGCTCGCCCATCCGCATCTGAGCAGATTCGCCGTGCCGATTCGGATGCGGCTCAGCTGAGCTTCGACAGCTGAGCCAGTAGCCCATCGAGGCGTCGGCCGCGAAGTCCGGGATGGGTCGGCAGAGTCAGCAGCCGGGAGCAGAACGCGCGAGCGCCCGGGCAATCGGCTTTCTCCGCGAGGTCGGGCAACAGAGCGGGAACGCGATCGAGGGTGTCGGGGTACATCCCAGTCAGGCCGAGCCAACCCGAGCTCGACAGTGCTGCGTCGCGAGCCGCGGAATCGGGGGCGAGCACAGCCAGGCGAGGATAGATCCCCATCCCATCGGCCGGATCGAGCACGGGTCGAAACCTGGTCTCTGCCACGAGTCGCGCTGCGATGGCGCGAGCTGTTCGTGCTCTCGCGTGGTTCATCGCGTCGAGCCGGGCGAGCTGGGCCGCCGCCAGGGCTACCGACGCGCCCTCGATGGGCCCCCGTCGAAAGTCGGGATCGTACACAGTGGTTCCGATTCCCAGCGCTGGAATACCCGCCAGAACTCGCAGCACGGCGGGCACCCGAGCCAGGTCGTAGGCGGCAGCTCTAAGCAGCGCGCTGACGCGTTGCGCTGGAGCTGTGGGGTCCTGTGCGACTGGGAGTGCGAGATTTTCGGGGATGGGGTCCGGCCGCCGCTTCCACACCAGCGCGCCTCCGCCCAGCGCCGAAAGTGGCTTGCCGCGCCCGAAGCTCAACACACCGACGTCACCGCGTGAGCCTACGGGCCCTTCCGGAGATTGTCCCCCGAGCGTCTGAGCCGCGTCGTCGATGACCGCAACGCCTGCCGCGTGCGCGAGCTCGAGCGCAGTGGTGATGGGCTCCGGTAGGCCAAAGAGGTTTCCAATCACCATTCCGGCGGCTTTCTCGAGTGGCAACCTGCGAAGCGACTCGAGATCGATCTGCCCGGTCAGGTTCACATCGACGAGTCGTACGCTGAGACCGGCAGCCACGGCTGCGGCTGGTATCGAGTAGCAGCAGTAGGCCGGGATGATGACCTCACCCCTACCGCTGCACGCCGCCAGCTGCCCGAACGCGACGCGAAGCGCTTCGCGTCCCGAGCTGTGGAGCGAGAGCCATTGGGAAGGCAGGCGGTCCATGAGTCCACGCCGCAGTGCGCGTTCCGGATCGGAGCTGCCTAGGACATCCCAAATCGAAGCCGCCGCGATCGCTGAGCCGCCCGGCGGGAGGCGTACGAGGTCGCTCTGCATCAGCGTTGGGTGGGCTCCCAGACGACTGCTCGCGGTCCCAACAGATGATATCCCCAGGCGACGAGCATCGAGGCGTTCACCAACAGGAAGAAGCCTCCGAGACGCGCCGGAGTCCATGTCGCGAACTTTGGAACTACGAGGGCCAGTCCCCCTAAGAGGTACCCCGCGAGCTGGACGACCAACAGAGCGGCAGCGGCCGGGCTAGTGGGCGCCGCCGCTGCGCTCGCAATCAGCATCAGGACCAACGCAAAAGGTGACGTGAAGCGGGCCACCTTGTGGCCCCATAGCGAGAAGGCGGCCCGACCGAAGCGCGGGTGCAGCAGATCGCGGTAGTTCGACAGGACTGCGATTCCACGGCGTATTGTGCGCACCTTGCGTGGCCACTCACGGGCCGGGTCGTCGGATGCGCTAAAGCGCGCGGTAGCCGTCGGCTCACAGACCGCTC
The DNA here is from genome assembly GCA_032128375.1 of Deltaproteobacteria bacterium. Taxonomy (GTDB): domain Bacteria; phylum Myxococcota_A; class UBA9160; order UBA9160; family SMWR01; genus JAJDAM01. The sequence continues at coordinate 50,681 of JAQBGU010000179.1, forward strand.
GATAGCCGCGTCGAGCCGTCTCGAGAGCGGACCGGAAGTCGCTGGCGAGGTCGTGGGGCCACGGTGTGGCCAGCTCGCTCCGAATCGCAAAGAACGATCCGGAGAGACCGACCAACGTGCTGGCTTGGCTCTCGAGGCGACGCAGCGCCATCTCGAAGCGTACATACGCACCCTCCCCCCCCTCTGAGTCGACGCGATCCTCGCTCGATGCGCTGCCGACGCCGGGATCCACAAACGGGCGCACGATGGCCGCCAGTGCCTGCGGATCCAGCTCGGCCGTGACATCTGTGAAGACGAGAATGTCGCCGGTTGCGGCGGCGATTGCAGCGGCCTGGGCAGACTCCTTGCCTCGCCGCGTGTCCAGCTCGACGAGGCGTACACCGCGGTCAGCGAATGCCCGGGCGATCTCGTGGGTCCCGTCGCTGGATCCATCCGATGCCACGAGGATCTCCACTGAGCCCAAATACGCTAGCGCCAGCGTGGCATCGAGCTTCTTGCGCAAGGTGGCCTCGCCATTGTACACCGCGATGATGACCGAGACCGGTGGCGAGAAGTCACCCACCCGCGTCTGGCGCGGCGAGATGCGCGCAAGGAGTATGAGGATGACCGGATATCCCACGTACGTGAATGCAACCCAGCTGGCCGATAGGATGATCAACGCCCAGCACAAGATCATTCGCCCTGGCTCCAAAACTTGCGTCCACGACCCAGCGGTCGCGGCGTGCTGGCCTGATTGGATTGATGCGTTTCGAATCGGGCCGCCTCGGCCCGGCCATGAGCCCGAATCGGCGTCCGCGATGCAACTCCCATGCAGATCACCCCGCCGTCCCGGGCGAAGCCATGGCGACGTCACTCGGAGCGTGAGCCCGATATCGGCCGATCTCTGCGCTCGCGGCGCCTCCCCCGCTACCCGACGGCACCGCCGCACAACCTTCTGGGCCGAGCTGGGTGCAGAGAACTTCTGTGGGCCAGTGCTTGCCCAGCACTGGATCCACCAGGCTCCCAAACGACAGAAGTCGGCCGCGGGCTGCCACGGTGTCGTCGCCTATCACGGGCGTGCTGATGCGAATCAGGGCCCCGTCGGCGCGCTTGTCGAATAGACGCCCCAGGAATCGATCTACGTTCTGATCGAGGCCACCGAGAATGCCGGTGCGTCGATGCGAGCGGTACCAGAAATGCACCAGGCGCCGTCTGCCAGAGACCGCGACCAGGTATTCATTCGCGCGCAGGTTCGGCGTGACATTCACGGTTCGGCTCGATTCGATGCCCCAGCCAGCACCGGTGTAGCAACCCCGAGGTGTGTGCTCGGGGCGCCCGCCGCGCTCGGTGCCATAGTAGCCCACGTAGAGCCAGACGATCTGTCCAAAGCGATCGGAGTAGGTGCGCTGTAGGTTGAAATCCGCGCGCAGCTCCTGTTCTACGGCCTCGAGGATCGGGACGTCCTGGGAGACCCACGAGTCGATGTGGACCGGAACGTTCTCGAGCGGAGAGACGTCGAGGAATAGCTCCGGCCCGAATCGCAGCCACCAGCCGAGGCCCCCGACCGCCACCATGAGGGCGATGAGCGCAAGGGATGCGAGGTTCTCGAGGCTACTGTTTCGATCCAACTGGCATCCGCCTCGCTGGTTGTGGCGATCTTCCAGCTATTTTCGCTTTCGCCGCCGCGCGGCGAGAGCTTCCACCTCTTGCCCGACTCATGCGTCCGGCCTCTACACACGCTTGCTGAAATGGGCAAGAGCTAGACTACAGCATGTGAGTGCCCCGCCTCAGTAGGATGTGATTTCGCGAGCTTCGATCTCAGAAGCACGACTGTCCCCCTGGGGCGATCGGCATCTCGGTGAACTGTGAACTTCAGAATCTCTCTCCCTGTACTCCAAGATTCTCGTGCGGTAACAACAGCGACAAATTCGGGGTCGTGGCACCCTGGCGGGTAGCCGACAGGGTTGTGGTTCGCACTGGGCAGACCTGTCCATTTGAGTATGCCGATTGAGCAATTGGAGCCACGAGTGAAGCCCCCTCATTGCCGCTTCTGCGACCACGAACTCGTTCACTCGTTCGTCGATCTCGGCACCTCGCCGCTCTGCCAGGACCACGTCACGCCTGAAGACTTCAATCGCGCGGAGGCGATCTATCCACTCCACGCGCGAGTCTGTAGCCATTGCTTCCTGGTTCAAGTTGACGATCTGGTCGAGCCTGAGCAGATCTTCGGAGATGGCCAGTATGCCTACTTCTCCTCCTTCTCTGACTCGTGGCTCGCCCACGCCAGAGACTACACGCAGATGATGATCTCGCGATTCGGCCTCGACGCTTCGAAGCAGGTCGTCGAGATCGCGAGCAACGATGGTTACCTCTTGCAGTATTTCCTGAAGAGCGGAGTTCCCGTGCTCGGCATCGAACCGGCCTCGAACTGTGCGGCTGCTGCGCAAGAGAAGGGCATCGACACCATTGTGTCCTTCTTCGGCCGCGAAACTGCTATGCGGGTAGTGGCCGAACGCGGACACGCCAATCTCCTGCTCGGCAACAACGTGCTCGCCCATGTTCCCGACATCAACGACTTCGTCGCCGGAATGAAGATCTTGTCGAGTGCAGGCGGTGTCATCACGATGGAGTTTCCCCACCTGATGCGGCTCGTCGAAGAAAACCAGTTCGACACGATCTATCACGAGCACTTTTCGTATCTCAGCTTCACCACCGTGGAGCGCATCTTTGCCCACCAGGGACTGGTGCTCTTCGATGTGGACGAGCTCTCTACTCACGGGGGCTCGATTCGCATCTACGCGCGACACGCAGACGACTCGGATCGACTCGTGAAACCCAGCGTCGAAGAGCTGCGGTCGCGGGAGGCGGCCGCTGGCATGCTGGAGCTTCCGTACTATACGGAGTTTGGCGCGAAGGTCCGGGAGACGAAGTGGAAGCTGCTCGAGTTCCTGATCGAGCAACGGTCCAGTGGTAAGACCGTGGCGGGCTATGGAGCGCCCGGAAAGGGCAACACGCTGCTCAACTACTGCGGCATTCGTACGGACTTCCTCGAATACACCGTCGACCGAAGTCCTCACAAGCAGGGCAATTTCCTACCGGGCTCGAGGATTCCCATCTTCGCACCGGAGAAGATCTTCGAGACGCGTCCCGACTATCTATTGATCCTACCGTGGAACCTGCGCGACGAGATCATGGAACAGATGTCCGAGATCAGAACGTGGGGAGGAAAGTTCGTGACTCCGATCCCCGAAGTCCGAGTCTTCGATTGATGGAGGGCGCCAGATGAAGGTCGTACTCTTCTGCGGTGGAATGGGCATGCGTCTGCGTGACCATTCGCCCAATACGCCGAAGCCATTGGCACTGATCGGCTATCGGCCCATCGTGTGGCATCTGATGGCGTACTACGCCCACTATGGGCACAAGGACTTCGTACTGTGCCTTGGCTACCGCGCGGACGCGATCAAGGAGTACTTCCTGAAATATGACGAGACTTTGTCGAACGACTTCGTGCTGTCGAAAGGCGGCCAGAAAGTCGACCTCCTCAACAGCGACATTGGAGACTGGACGATCCGCTTCGTGGATACCGGGCTGCATGCGAACATCGGTATGCGACTGAAGGCGATTCAAAAGCACCTCGATGGCGACGAGGTATTCCTGGCAAACTACAGCGACGGCCTGACGGATCTTCCGCTCGACGCGTACATCCAGAATTTCCTGGAGCGCGACAAGGTTGCGAGCTTCGTAAGCGTGCCAAACCCTGCAGTCACCCACATGGTCCAGGCGGATCCGGATGGAACCGTCACAGCCATCAAACCCATGTCAAAATCCGGGGTCCGCATCAACGGCGGCTTCTTCGCCTTTCGCGACAAGATCTTCGATTACATCGAGGACGGCGAGGAGCTTGTCTTCGAACCTTTTGCACGCTTGATGGAGCAAAGAGAACTCATCGCATATGAGTACGACGGATTCTGGCAGTGCATGGACACCTTCGAGGACCGGCAGGCACTCGAGGAACTGGCGGAGCGAGATGAAATGCCTTGGCAGGTCTGGAACAAGCCAGGTGTGGAGTAGAGCGTGAACCCCCTGAGGTTTGCTGCTGGGACCGACGGCCCCCCCACCATTCTCTTCCTAGGGGGCCCACTGCGACGACATCGAGATCGGCTGTGGCGGGACCATCCTTCGGCTGCGCGAATCCATGCCGGACGCGCAGATCCGATGGCTGATCCTCAGCTCGAACGAAGAGCGCCGTCGCGAGGCTATGGAGAGCGCAGACCGCTTTCTGGGAAAGGGCTTCCGCGATTTCGTCCGGGTCGAGTCGTTTCGCGATGGCTACCTCCCGTACTCGGGAAGCGAGGTGAAAGACGTTTTCGAAAAGGTCAAGTGTGATGTCTCACCCGATCTGATCTTCACCCACTATCGACACGACTTGCACCAGGACCACCGGCTCGTCAACGAGCTGACCTGGAACACGTGGCGCAATCACACGATCCTCGAATACGAGATTCCAAAGTACGATGGGGATCTGGGGCAACCCAATGCCTTCGTGCCGCTCTCCTCCGCGCACGTGGAGCGAAAGATTCAAACCGTTTTGGAGGTCTTCGGCTCCCAGACCTCGAAGAATTGGTTCGACGCCGATACGCTGAGAGCGATTCTGCGACTGCGAGGCGTCGAGTCCAACGCTCTCGAACGCCACGCCGAGGCCTTTTACGCCCCAAAGCTGGTCCTCGATTTCTGATACCAGGGGGCAGGGGTCCTCGCGCGCCGGGCTGACTGGATCGCCACCGAGCACTCGCCAGCGGACGTGTTGCCATCCCTAGCAACCAGTTGACCGAGCGATCGCGAGGTTTCACGAATGGATGGGTGGTGGTCACACATGAGGCCACGCTCGGGCGATCCGACCGCGGCCGTCTGGCTCCGCATCGCGCCACTGGCTCTGCTGTTGATCGTTGGCGCAACCCTGATCCCCGTCGATATCAGAACCGCCGCGATCCAGAATATCTCGTGGTCCGTCAACCCCCGCGACTTGCTACTCAACGTTCTTCTCTTCATCCCGCTAGGCGCTGCGCTGGCCGGACGCCACTGGGCCGTGGTGATCGCCATGTCGGGTCTACTGTCTCTCAGCGTCGAAGTCCTGCAGCTCGCCCAGGCCAGTCGGCACGCCGGTCCCGCCGACATTGTTGCAAACGCTGCGGGCGGACTCCTCGGTTCGGTTTGCATGGGCTCGAGATCCCGGTTGGTCCGCGTCGAGTCCGGGTATGTTGGCATCAACCGATGTCTGTTGCTCAGCGTTGCCGTGGTCTTGGGTGTGGGACTATCGCTTGTCGTCGCTGTGCCCGGAACCCCGAATGACTTCTCGAATTGGAACGCGACGTACAGACTTGTGATCTCCGACGAAGTGACACGCGATCGTTCATGGAACGGAACGCTCGTCGCCTGGTCCATCTATGACCTCCCGATCCAAGGCGACGTCATCCGAGAACTCGCGGCGCGGCGTCCGTCACAAGGCGGGCGATTTGGCCTGTCCTTTGATCCAGTGGCGTACTGGGAGAATCCCGATCCTCAGCAGCCCAGCGGCTTTCTGGAGCTGAGTCACGAGATGTCGACGAGGGTGCATGAGCGACTGGCGAGTACCGGGACGATGTCTCTGCTTGCGTGGCTCCGGGTGGCCGATCTCGAGCAGACCGATCTCGAGCGGATCGTCAGCTTTTCGCGTGACCCCTTTCACCGAAACTTCACTCTCGGCCAGGAGGCTTCCGCGCTGACCTTCCGGCTGCGTACACCGGCAACGGGATTGAACGGGTTCCTGCCCGAAACACGTACTGCACAGATCCTCGAGTCCGGTCGAAGCTACTTTGTCGCTGTAACGTACGATGGCTTCGTCTCGCGCATATTCGTCGATGGCAATCTCCAGGGTCGAGAGAATCTGGCTGCCAATGCCGCAGTGTTTCCCGCCCTCCACGATGTCACCCTACCGCTGGTGCTCGCAATCGGCGGCGGATGCTTTGCGGCGGTGTTCGCCGTGTTGTACGGGCCGACCTCACAAAGCGTACGCTGGCTTCTGGGATGCGCTGGGGGGCTAGTAGTGGTCGCTGCGTCTTGGGTGGCTGGGGCGACGCCTGCGTGGTCGGTTCACCCGGTGGGGTCTCTCTGGTGGGCTGCACCGTCAGTGCTGGGTGGGCTGGTCGTAGCACTGAGCCTCTCTGTGGGACCCCGACCGCAATGAGATCGCGAGGTGTCGCGGTGGACTCGTCCTGAACGCCGGGCTGTAGTCCCTTCTAGAGCTTCGTCGCCGTTCGGCGACCGCCGGAAAATATCAGGATTGCGAGCTGTTTCGCCGACCAGTCCAGTGCGAGCGGGTCGATCCGACGGGGATAGCCGCGTCGGGCTCAGTGGATGATGGGTATCATCCGGTTCTGAACGATCAAGATGCGATCGAAGTGTTGCTATGCCCCAATGTCCCCGCAGAGTCTTGATCTAGGGGAGAATCGGAACAGGAAATGCCGCGCGGTAAGCCGAAAATCAGTGTTGGCATGCCAGTCTACAACGGTGAGCCTTACATAGGCCTTGCGATCAATTCGATTCTCGATCAGACCTTCGAGGACTTCGAGCTGATCATATCGGACAACGCGTCGACGGATGCGACTGAAGAGATCTGCCGGGACTTTGCTGCCACAGACAAGCGTGTCGTCTACAACCGCAACGAGGAGAACATCGGCGCGGCGGGCAACTACAATCGTCTCGTCGACATGGCCCAAGCGGATTACTTCCGGTGGTCGAACGCCGACGACGTCGTTGCGCCCCAGCTTCACGAGCGGTGCGTCTCGGTCCTAGACGCAACCCCCGACGCCGTGCTGAGTTACGGCAAGACCAGGATCATCGATGCGGATGGGAACGAGTGCGAGGACTACGACGACAACCTCGATCTTCGGGACGAAAGGCCAAGTGACCGGTTCGTCAAATTTCATGACTCGGTCGGTCTGACGAACGTCATCTATGGGCTCATGCGGACTGCTGCGGTCCGAAGTTCGGCGAAAATGGGAGATGGATCCTATCCCGCGGCAGACACCAACTTCATGGGCGAACTAGCGCTGTATGGAAAGTTCGTTGAGATCCCGGAGTGTCTGTTCTATCGCCGGATTCACGCCGAGGCGAGCACCGCGGACAGGGTCGACGAGGCCCGGCAGACGTATTTCTGGACCGCGGGCGGCCAGGGATTCAGCCTGCCGGCGTGGCGCAAGACTGGGGCGTACCTGAATGCGATTCGAAGAGCCCCGATCGGCTTCAATGAAAAGCAGCGTTTGGGAGTCTACATGTTGCGTCGGATGTATTGGGGAAGGCGTGAACTCCTTGGCGAACTCCTCGCAGACATGGGCAAGAGGAGCGGCCTGATCAAGCCACGGTCTGGATGAGCGCAATCGACGAGACCACGGAGGCGGCATGATCATTGTTGATACGGCACTCGACAAGAGAGTCCGGGAAGGAAATCCCATTCGCATTGCGATCGTGGGTGCGGGATTCAGTGCTCGAACGATTACCTACCAGATCGTGACGGGCATCCCGGGCATCCGAGTGGTCGCGATCTCGAATCGGACACTCGAACATGCCGAGAGCGCTTACCGAGCAGCCGGTGCCGCCGACATCGCAGTAGTCGAAACCGTTGGCGAGCTCGAACGGGCGTTACAGCAGCGCAAGCCGGCGATCACGGATGATCCCACCCTTGTGTGTCGGGCGGATGGTATCGATGCGATCATCGAGGCTACCGGTACCGTCGAGTTCGGTGCGCGTGTCGTCCTCGATGCGATCCACAATGGCAAGAATGTCGTCTTGGCGAATGCGGAGCTGGACGCGACGGTGGGTCCGATCCTCAAGGCAAAGGCAGACAGAGCCGGCGTCGTGATCACGAATACTGACGGCGACGAGCCAGGTGTTGCCATGAACATGATTCGCTTCGTGCGCTCCATCGGTCTTCGGCCCGTGGTGGCCGGCAATCTGAAGGGTCTATACGATCCGTACCGGACGCCGGAAACGCAGAAGGAGTTCGCCGAGCAGCAGAATCAAAAAGTGAAGGGAGTGACTTCGTTCGCCGACGGAACGAAGCTCTCGATGGAACTCGCCGTCCTGGCCAACGCGACCGGTTTCGGAGTAGGCAGGCGCGGAATGTACGGTCCATCACTGCGCCGCGTTCAGGACAGTGCCGACTACTATCGCGACAAGCTTCGCGAGGGTGGCATGGTCGACTTCCTCGTTGGAGCCGAGCCGGGTAGCGGGGCGTTCGTCATCGGCTACAGCGAAGATGCGGTCCGGAAGGACTACCTGAAGTATCTGAAGATGGGCGACGGACCACTCTATGTCTTCCATACGCCGTTCCATTTGCCACAGCTCGAGATTCCAAATACCGTCGCGCGTGCGGTCTTGTTCCGCGACGCGACGGTTGCACCCGCAGGAGCGCCGGTATGCGATGCCGTCACGGTCGCGAAGCGCGATTTGATGGCTGGTGAGGTTCTCGACGGCCTCGGTGGTTTCACCTGCTACGCGCTGGTGGAGAACTACGCGACGAGTCGCGGGATCGGTGCGCTCCCGATGGGACTGTCTGACGGCTGTCGGCTGACGCGAAACGTTTCCAAGGATCAGGTGGTGACGTACGACAGCGTCGATCTACCCGCTGAGCGGTTGTGTGACGTCTTGCGCGTTGAGCAAGATGCTCTTGTCGATGTGGACCGACGTTCCAATCCAGCCCCGCGATGAGAATCCCCCAGGGAGCACCTCGATGGATGTGAGCATCTTCGGCGACGACTTTCGCGAGAGCCCCTTTGTCGAGCTGATCGAGCGACTCCTGGGCAAGGGCTATCCCGTGCTGATATGCGACAGCCATGTGGCCATCAGTCGTCTAACCGGCGCCAACCGACGCTACATCGAGGAGCACGTGCCCCACCTCTCTTCGCGCCTCGTGGACTCTCTGGGCGATCTCGTGGATCGCTGCGACGTGCTCGTGCTCGCTCATGCGCCAGATGACGGCGTAGAGAGCCTGCTTCGCACCCGCCCCGATCAGCGCGTGATCGACCTCGTGCGCGTGCCCGATCCCGAGAGGATACCGGCTCGTTACGAAGGCCTCGTCTGGTAGGCGACGCGGTCGAATGAGAATCCTCATCCTTGCCTGGCAGGCGCCCGCCACGTCCAGTTTGCCGGGCTCGCCCCGCCTGTTCAGTCTGTCTCGCGAACTCTGCAGGGATCACGAACTCGAGCTGCTTCTCATGCCCCAGGACCCGGAACGCATCGCCAGCTTCCGCGACGATCCGGACGTGTACCGGGTCTACTCCAGGATCGATGAACTTCCGAGCCCGCCTGCCCCATCCTGGTTGCGGCGCCAGATTCACCGTGTGCGCCAGGAGCCCTCCTTCTCGCTCCGGGCCCTCGCACCTCGCTATCACGCTGGGATCTGCTCCGAGGTGCGAGAGCGCTGCGTGGCCTCCGACCTTCTGCTCGTTGACGGGATCGCGGCGACTCAGTACGTGCGCGACGTACCCGTGCCTGCAGTGGCAGATCTTCACGATTCGGTCTCGCTGCTGATCCGGCGCTCCGCCAAGCGCGCCGAAAGCCCGCTCGAGCGTACACGGCTGCACCTTGAATCTCGGGTGACCGCGGGTTGGGAGCGCCGACTTCACCACCAGTTCAGGCTGGTCATCACCAACTCGGACGTGGATCGGGACGAAATTCGTCGCCTCGAGTCCCGCTGCAACGCCATCACGATCCCCAACGGTGTAGACACGGAATACTTCTCGCCCGGCGAAGAGACGCCGGCGCTCGCGCGTCTCGTGTTCAGCGGCGTCATGGGCTACGGACCCAACGACGATGGGGCTCGCTTTTTCATCCGGGAAGTTCTGCCGCGCATCCGCGAGCGAGAACCCGAATGTGAGTTTTGGGCCGTGGGACACGACCCAAGCGAGAGGCTACTGGCGCTGAATGGGGTCGCCGGTGTCCGGGTCACCGGGAGTGTGCGAGATGTGCGACCCTTCGTGCGCGAGGCGACGGCATTCGTGTCTCCGCTGCGTTACGGAACTGGCATGAAGAACAAGATTCTGGCGGCCATGGCCATGCGCCGCCCCGTCGTAGCAACATCCATCAGCCTGGATGGCATCTATGCCGTACCGGAAGAGCACGTGCTGGTCGGGGACTCACCCGAGGAGCTGGCACAGCAGAGCCTGCGCCTGATTCACGATGACAAGCTCGCCGCTCGCCTGTGTGACTCGGCCAAGGCCTGGGTCGAGGAAAATTTCTCGTGGTCGGAGCGGGCTGAGTCCCTGGAGCTCGAGCTCGCAAAGCTCTGTGTGTCGCCCTCCGCGTCGCCCTCCGCGAAATAGTCGCGCTGCGGCAGATGACGGAACCCAGACGACGGTCCGACTGTCAGCGTACCGCGTACATCTAGTCCCCCAGACGCTCTACGCGCACTGCGTCGGCAATCACGTAGCTTCCGGCCGGAGCGGCCTGGTCACTCAATCGCACTAGCAGGGTATCACCAGCAAGTTGATACACGCCGACGTCCTGCCACGACACTCCGTCCTCGACGAAATCAGAGGGTGCAACGCGCTGGTCAACGGCCACTGTTCCCAACTCGGTGGATCCATCCAAAACCGTATAGGGCGCGTTGTTTGCCCGGTTGCTGTAGGGCTCCCATGTCACGGACACGATGTACTGACCGGGTAGCAGTCCGCTCAGCGTCCACGTGGCGGTTTGCGTCCCGCTGCCAACCGCCTTGTAGCTGAAATCTCCTTGTGCGCCGACTCCGTTGTATGTGTTCCAGCTACCGACTGCGCTGTAACCCGGATCGCCATCATCGATGGTCCAGGTCGGGAGCAGCTCCTGGAAAACGGATCCGGACACGCCGAAATCGAAGGGGTTCTCGTTTGCGTCGTTAGAGTCGAAACTAACGACGCCGGCATGACTGCCCTCGAACACCGCATCGAGCTGCACGACGAAGTTCGTCGTCTGGCCAGGAGCCAGCAGCGTCGTGCCGAAGCCAGTGACGAGGCTGTACCCGCTGGGTAGCGCAATAGTGCCCAAGCTGAGATCCAATGTGCCCACATTCCCGACCGAAATCGTCTGTGTCAGCGGAGCGCCCACGACTGTGCTGCCGAAGTCGACAGAACCCGAACCGTCGGACAACCCTGCTCCAGCCACGAGCACCTGGATCTCTGGCGCCAACGGCACCTCCCCGAGGCTCTCGACGCGCACACCATCTGCAATGACGTAGCTGCCCGACGGGCTGGCATTGTCGCTCAGACGAACCACCAGCGTGTCACCCGTGAGCTGATAGATGCCGACGTCCTGCCACGACACTCCGTCCTCGACGAAGTCAGCAGGTGCCGCGCGTTGATCAACGAGCACGGTCGCCAACTCGGTCGATCCATCCAAGACCGTATAGGGCGCGCTATCGGCACGGTTGGTGTATGGCTGCCATGTCACGGACACCACGTAGTCGCCCGGTACCAGTCCGCTCAACGTCCATGTGGCGGTTTGCGTCCCGGCGCCGACGATCTTGTAGCGGAAGTCTCCTTGTGCCCCGACTCCGTTGTAGGTGCTCCAGCTGCCACTGGCGCTGTAGCCCGCATCGCCATCGTCCAGGGTCCAGATCGGGGTCGGCTGCGCCGCGACGGACCCGGACACATTGAAATCGAAGGGATTCTCGTCTGCATCATCGGAGTCGAAGCTGATTGCGCCCGCATGCGTGCCCTCGAACACCGCATCGAGTTGCACGGCGAACGTCGTCGTCTGGCCGGGAGTGAGCAGCGACGTTCCGAAGTTCGCGACGAGACTGAACCCGCTCGGCACTGTGATCGTGCCCAGGCTGAGATCCAATGTGCCCACATTGGCGACTGTGATCGTCTGTGCCAAGGGTGCGCCCACCAGCGTGCTGCCGAAGGCGACGAAGCCCGTTTCGTCGGTGACGTCAGTTCCCGATACTGAAACCTGGATCTCCGGCGCAGGCGGCGTCGGCGCCGTGATGCTTCCTGACACAGCGAAGTCGAACGGGTTCTCGTCTGCGTCGTTGGAGTCGAAGCTGATTGCGCCGGCATGCGTGCCCACCGACACCGCGTCGAGCTGCACGACGAACGTCGTATTCGCACCGGGAGCCAGCAGTGTCGTTCCGAAGCCCGTGACCAGGCTGAACCCAGCGGGTAACGCGATCGCGCCCAATGCGAGATCCAGCGTCCCCGCATTGGCGACCGTGAATGTTCGCGTCAGCGGTGAACCCACCACTGTGCTGCCGAAGTTCACCGAACCGGTTCCATCCGCCACGTTGGCCCCGGCCACCTGTACCTGGACCTCCGGCGCCAGGACCAGGCCTCCGATGCGCTCCGCGCGTATGGCATCGGCGATCACGTAACTGCCCGGCGGGCCGGCAGCGTTGCTCAGTCGCACGACCAAGGTGTCACCTGCGAGTTGATAGACGCCGACGTCTTGCCACGCCACGCCATCCTCGACGAAGTCAGCGGGTGCTGTGCGTTGGTCGACGGTCAGCGTCCCCAATTCGGTGGCCCCATCCAGGATTGTGTAGGGCGCGTCACTCGCTCGGTTGCTGTAGGACTCCCATGTCACCGACACGATGTACTGTCCCGATACCAGTCCGCTCAGTGTCCATGTGGCAGTCTGCGTTCCGGTGCCGACGGCCCGATAGCTGAAGTCACCCTTTGCCCCGACTCCAGTGTATGTGCTCCAGCTGCCACTCGTGCCGTAACCGACATCGCCATCGTCCAGAGTCCAGATGGGGGTCGGCTGCGCCGCGACGGATCCGGACACAGCGAAATCGAAGGGATTCTCGTCCGCATCATCGGAGTCGAAGCTGATTGCGCCCGCATGCGTGCCCTCGAACACCGCATCGAGTTGCACGACAAAGGTCGTCGTCTGACCGGGAGTGAGCAGCGTCGTTCCGAAGTCCGCGACGAGGCTGAACCCGCTCGGCACTGTGATCGTGCCCAGGCTGAGATCCAATGTGCCCACATTGGCGACTGTGATCGTCTGTGCCAGGGGTGCGCCCACCAGCGTGCTGCCGAAGGCGACGAAGCCCGTTCCGTCGGTCAGGTCATTTACCGATACTGAAACCTGGAGCTCCGGCGCGGGCGGCGTCGGCGCCGTGATGGTTCCGGACGCAGCGAAGTCGAAGGGATTCTCGTCTGCGTCGTTGGAGTCGAAGCTGATTGCGCCGGCCTGCGTGCCCTCCGACACCGCATCGAGTTGAACGACGAACGTCGTATTCGAGCCGGGAGCCAGCAGTGTTGTTCCGAAGCCCGCAAACAGGCTGAAACCGCTGGGCAGCGTGATGCTTCCCAATGCGAGATCCAGCGTCCCCGCATTGGCGACCGTGAACGTTCGCGTCAGCGGTGAACCCACCACTGTGCTGCCGAAGTCCACCGAACCGGTTCCATCCGCCACGTTGGCCCCGGCCACCTGTACCTGGACCTCCGGCGCCAGGACCAGGCCTCCGATGCGCTCCGCGCGTATGGCATCGGCAATGACGTAACTACCCGGCGGACCGGCAGCGTCGCTCAGTCGCACGACCACGGTGTCACCCGTGATCTGATGAACACCGATGTCCTGCCAGAAAACCCCATTCTCGACGAAATCAGCGGGTGCCACACGCTGATCAACATTCGCAGTTCCCAGCTCAGTGGAACCATCGAATATGGTGTAGGGCGCAGTGTCGGGTCGATTGCTGTAGGGCTCCCATGTTGCCGACACCACGTATAGCCCAGGTACCAGTCCACTCAGTGTCCATGTGGCGGTTTCCGCCCCGCTTCCGATCTGCTTGTAGCTGAAGTCTCCTTGTGCTCCGACTCCCGAATATGTGCTCCAGCCGCTCGTCGCGCTGTAGCCCAAGTCACCGTCGTCGACAGTCCAGGTAGGGGACGGCGCCGCCAGGACTGTTCCGGACACTGCGAAGTCGAACGGGTTCTCGTCCGCGTCGTTGGAGTTGAAGCTGATCACACCCGCATGGGTACCCTCGACAAGTGCGTCGAGCTGTATCACAAAGCTCGTGTTCTGACCCGGAGCCAGCAGTGTCGTACCAAAGTCCGCCACCAGACTGAACCCGCTCGGCAGTGTGATCGCGCCCAGAGTGAGATCCAACGTGCCTGTATTCGCGACCGTAAGGGTCTGCGTCACCGGCGCACCTACCTGGGTGCTGCCCAAGTCCACAAATCCCGTTCCGTCGGCCACGTCGGACCCAGCCAACAGCACCTGTATCTCGGGCGCGGGTGGTGTCGGCGCCGTGACGGTCCCGGACACTGCGAAGTCGAACGGGTTCTCGTCCGCGTCGTTGGAGTCGAAGCTGATCACGCCGGCATGCGCGCCCTCCAACACCGCATCGAGTTGCACGACAAACGTCGTGGTCGCACCAGGAGCCAGCAGTGTCGCTCCGAAGCCCGTGACCAGGCTGAAACCACCCGGCAGCGCGATCGTGCCCAACGTGAGATTCAACGAGCCCAAATTGGCCACCGAGAACGTCTGCGTCAGCGGCGAACCCGCCGCAGTGCTGCCGAAGGCCACCGAACCGGTTCCATCAGCCACGTCAGCACCAGCCACTTGTACGCGGACCTCGGGGGCCGAGACCAAGTCGCCGATGCGTTCCATGCGCACCGCATCGGCAACCGCGTAGCTGCCCGCCGGGCTGCCAGCGTCGCTCAGGCGCACCGACAGCGTGTCACCCGCGAGCTGATACGTGCCCACGTCCTGCCACGTCACGCCACTTTCGACGAAGTCGGCAGGGGCAACACGCTGATCGAATACGACTGTCCCCAACTCCGACGACCCAGCCAACACCGTGTAGGGTGCGCTATCGGTTCGGTTGCTGTAGGGCTGCCATGTTACCGAGACCCGGTATTCGCCGGGTACCAACCCGCCGCGTGTCCACGTAGCGGCTTCGCTCCCGCTACCCACCGGCTTGTAGCTGAAGTCTCCTTGCGCCCCTGACCCGACGTAGCTGCTCCAGCTACCTGTCGCGCTGTAACCGCTGTCACCGTCGTCAACGATCCAGGAAGTGGGACTTGGCAACACCCGGAAGATCACATGGAAGCGATCGTCGAGTGGCTCGCCGGCGATTTCGTCGCGGTCCTGGTCCATGGCGCGACCCAGATTGTCTTCGATGTCTGGGCCCACGTGCAGACTGTACGTACCGGCAGTCGCTTGCAGAGGGAACAGCACTTCGAACTGGACGTCCGTGATCGCGTTGACGGCGGTTGGGATGATGAGACCCGAAGGTCCGGCCAGCAGGACATCGTCTGTTGCGAATGTTTGTGCCGACATGGGACTGTCGAAAGTGAGATAGACCTGGCCGATCGGCGCCTCGACGTGGCCGATGGGATCCGCCATCACGATCCGCGGGCCTGCGACGCTCGGCGTATTCACGGCCGCGTAGGCGTCTAGCATACCGCCGGTGCTCACCTTGTTCGCGAGACCGGAAAGCGGTGTGACGGTCGACAGGACTTGGTTGACGAGCCACGCGGGCGATTGGTCTGGGTACAGACCCGCCAACAGCGATACGGTCCCAGCGACATGTGGCGTCGCCATGGAAGTACCACTCCAGAGGACGTAGTTCCCACCCAGGCCCGTACTCAGGATACTGGCCCCCGGACCAGCGAGGTCGACTGAGGTCAGACCGAAGTTCGAGAAGGCTGACAGGCTCCCATCCGGATCCACCGATGCGACACTGATGAGATTCGGCAGATCGGAATAGGCTGCCGGATAGTAGGCGTCGGACGGGTCGTCAATATCGTTGGAATGATTGCCGGCAGCCGCCACGACGACCACACCATTGTCTCCGGCCCACTGGATGGATTCCTTCAGCGCCGGACTATCCGCGAATGTTCCCCAGCTCGCATTGATGACGTTCGCGCCCAGCAATACGGCGTGTTCGATCGCCTGGATCGCGTCCGAGACCGTCCCACCCCCACCGTCGGCGTCGTGAAAACGCTCGGGAAGGATCTGGGTTCGCCAGTCCACACCCGCAACTCCGACCCCATTGTCGCCTCGGGCGGCAATGATCCCGGTCACGTGCGTGCCGTGACCCTGGGTATCCATGGAATCGTTGGCGTCGATGATATGGTCCCAGCCGGTGAGGTCGTCCAGGTATGCATTGCTATCGCCGTCGATCGCGTCCATCCAGCTCGGAACACGCAGATCGTCTGCGTCGATGTATCCGTTTCCATTCTGATCGGCTACCAGGGTCTGATTGAACTTTTCGCCCTGGCCATCGAGAGTGATGTCGCCGTTCGCATCGAGCGAGTTGAGATCGTAGAAGTCGATCAATCCGTTCGAATTGGTATCGACGAGTTGGCCCAGCAACGATGTCGGAATCTCGCCATTGTTGATGGCGATGGCCAGGTACAAATCCGGATGGGTGTAGTCAGTGCCGGTATCCATCACCGCGACGAGCGTCTTGGCGCTGCCGGTTGTTTGATCCCAAGCGAGCGATGCAGCGATGTCCACGCCCGTCGGGTTTTCGAGTCCCCACTGGGAATCGAACAACGGATCGTTGGGCCCATACGCGTCGAGCCGCAGGGAGTGATCGGCTTCGGCACGTCGGATCTCGGGAAGTGCCGTTAGTGCGCCCAACACCTGGTCCAACTCAGCTCGGTCCCCGCCGCCGCGCGAGAGCTCCACGCGACCGAGACGCCCCCCGAGCCAGGTCTTCGATATTCGGGCTCCGATCGAATCCATGACTGCCAACGAGGCGGCTGAGAGTGGAATCGGAACCTGGCCCTCATACCCATCTGTCTCGAATCGCACGATGACCCGGTCGACCCGCATGTGTACGGTTCGCCCGCGAATCTGTTCCGCCCTGAATTTGGGATCCGTGGGCCCAGCTTCAGCGCGTCGCGGATTGATCGAGGCCTGGACCTCGACCTCGGAGATGGATTCACTCACGCCATCGGAAACGATGACTCGAATAACGTAGGTGCCGGCGACGTTGGGTGTGAAATTGGCGGTCGTGATGTCCGCATGCTCATCGCCGTTGGGCGAGAAACTGGCGTTTCCCGACGGCGGGCCGGCGACCTGGACCCACCGATAGGTCAACGGATTGGGGATCGGAATTGCGGAGCGAGCGACAACCTGTAGTGTCGTTTGTCGCGCGGGAAGAGTGAGCTCCGCATCGTGGGCCCACGCCCCCACCTCGATGATCGGAAGCTCGACGGCGGCGGAAGGGTCGGCGCTTACGACGGGCGACAGCAAGAGCAAGTGCAAGAGGAATATGGGGAATCGCTCGCGCATCAATCCAAACTCGAAGCTGGCAGCGGCTCACATGGCGTGAAACGCACCCGATCCTGACAGGAGGCGACACCGCTGTCAATCAAATACGGGTCCCGAATCAAAGTCATCCTTGGCTGGACCCAAACATCGATCGCAAGATTCGTCTCGAGAAGTTGCGGCCCCAGCGGTCGGATCGGAGAATGCAAAGTATTCTCAAGATCTCACGACGATGACGATATAGTTGCCTATCCGATTCAGTCCGGAGGCGCGCCGGTTCGCGTAGAGGATCAGCCACTCCGTCGGCGCTCGCCGAGCGGCCCGGATCGATTCCGACGCATGTGCCTGAACGGGTTCTCGAGCAATGGGGTTGTCGGTTGGCAATTCGCAGGTAGCGGCCGGCGGTCGCGGCTGGAAGACCTCGACTCGGGCGAGCCACGATGTCCCGAACGGAATCGCGCACACGCCTGCAAGTCCCCGGCATAAGCTTGCGGAATCCGCCCGCATTTCGTGTCGCCCCAGCAAGCTAGCTATAGCTAGTATTCGCCATTCTCATCATCCTACCGTATGTGGTTGAATCCAAGGGAAAATCGCGAAATTTTTTGCGCACCGCGTCCCTGCTTCCGCGCAGCAAGCGGGCATTGCCAAATCGGGTCTCTGCGTGGAGATGGCTGCGAGTGCGGTTCGGACGCTTGCCTCGCCGCCGCGGGATCGGGGCCGCGCCGGCGGATCACCCGTGTTGGCAGCTTGGCCCAAGGTCCGAATCGGTGAGCCAATCTTCTCGCCGTACACTGTAGCGTTTCGCATGTTCGCATGCTGAGTCGGACTGAAGTCGTCGTCTGCGAGGCTCTCGCGTCCGCCTCGACCATTGGCTTCGACTTGGCTTACGGGTTTACCGGGCTGAACTCGGCGGCTTCGGTCAATACCTCGTCTGGGCTTCGGCGCCGTAGCGCCTGTTACAAGCAGCGGGGCTCAGTCGTTCATTGCGCACGCCTGGACGAACGGTGTAGATATTCTCGCGATGGATCCAGTGAGCGGAACGACGACGGCTGGAGCTGGTGAGGACCCCGTACAATGACCTCGCGAACCTTCGGTGGCTCGGAGCGGTGCGGGGCGTTACGCCGCTGTTCGCATCTTCAAACGCCAGCCTGTGGTGCTGCGTGGTGCTGCGTGGTACTGCCGGATACAGTGGGAGCTCGTGTCAAGACCATCTCATCGCGATCGGACCCCGAAAGGCGGAAGCGATGGGAACCGCTGGCCTGCGTAGGCCGCATGCAGCAAGTGGAATTTCGGCGCTGAGATGGCCAAGATCTTATGGCTTTCACATCTGCTCCCTTATCCGCCCAAGGGCGGAGCGCTCCAACGCAGCTTTCATCTGCTTCGTGGAGCGGCAGAGTTCGGCGATGTAGATATCGTGAGCTTTCGTCAAGCCGCACTGCATCCGGATGCTCACGCAGTCTCAGCTGCCACGGAGGCGCTCTCGGAGTATGCCACCGTGAGAGCTGTGTTCGATCTTCCGACCGATCGAAACGTGCTTCTCAAGGGGTGGCTGCTGTTTTCGAGCACTCTGACCCGGACTCCATTCACCGTTCGGTGGAACACCCAGCGCGAGCTGGGGTCGTTTCTCGAAGCCAACGGGGCTGACTACGACCTCGTGCACTTCGATACGATTGGGATGTTCCAGTATCGACGGTTCTTTCCGAACGCTACTTGGGTCCTGAATCACCACAACATCGAGTCCGACATGATGGCGCGTAGAGCACGGCGCTCCGGACTTACGTTGCGGCCCTACTTGAAATGGGAAGCGCATCGCCTGCTTGCTTGGGAGCGCCACTTTGGGTCAGAAGCTGACGCCCATCTGGTCGTGTCTGAACTGGACAGGGATCGGCTTCTTGCCATCATTCCAACGGCCCGCGTTGCCGTAGTCGAGAACCCAACCGACTGCGAGTATTTCACGCCGTCAGAGTTCTCACGGACGGAGGGCTCAGTCACTTTCGTTGGGCGCATCGACGCGTATGCGAACGCTGAAGCGGTTCGCTGGATTCGGGACGAGATCTGGCCGCTCATCCGGCGAGGAGGCGAGCGCTGCACGTTGTCGATCGTCGGCCGCAGTCCTCCGCGAGACATCCAACAGTGGGGTCACGGAGACCCGGATATCGAGGTCACAGGCTTTGTCGATGATGTGCGGCCCTGGATGAACCGCGCGCAAGTGTACCTATGTCCGATCCGAGATGGTGGGGGTACGCGTCTCAAGGTCCTAGATGCGATGGCCATGCAACTTGCACTCGTGTGTCATCCGATGGCGTGCGAGGGAATCGATGTTCGGCATGAAGAGCATTTACTGCTGGCTGAAACCGCAGAGGACTCCGCTAGAGCCTGCCTGCGGTTGCTCCATGACCCCGATCTTCGAGAAAGGCTCGGGCGTCGCGCACGAGAACTCGTCGAAGAGCGATATTCTCTTCCGATCGTTTGGTCGAACCAGGCTCGGGCGTACGCCCAGGCACTCTCGATCGGTAGTGGCAGCCGCGCTTCTCGATAGACGAGGCTGCTTGAAAAGCCAGCGAATTTTCGCGACTGGGTCACTCGTCGAGATCAGGGCAGCAGAATCGGTGCCACAGGTAGGCCCCCCGCGTTACCGCCGCAGCCTATCCGCGAAGTCGAGATGACCAGATTGTCGAGGTATCGGACTCGACTGCCGGGTGCGCCGTCATTCCAATGGTTCTCGACGAACACAGCGTTGATTCCGTAGTCCGCGTATGCTCCCAGCCAATTCAGGCCGCTGATCTGGGCGTCCAGGTTGCCGTCGATCCAGAGATCGAACTCGCCGTCAGAGGCACCCGAACGATCCAGCTTTACGTGGGCTTCGATGCACTGCCACTGGTCGGCCCTCGAGGAAGCGAAGACGGGCGTCGCACCCTGCCTGACACCCAACCAGCGCAGATTGTCGAAGTCGTTGTAGGCCGTAGTCGCCAACTGTCCAGCCGCGGTCACCCCACTCGCCGGATCGATCGCCAATGTGTCTGCTCCGTCTGTCCAGACGTGGGCGATGAAGGACTGGCTCCAATTGCCATCTACCAGGGCCGTCGCTCGCGACAATTTGTAGGGTGCACCTGACCAGCCCGGACCGGTTCGCAAGTACATGCGCCAGTAGATCTCACGGAAGTCCTGAGTGTTGGCGATGCTCGAGCCGAGCGGATTCCGGCCAAAGGTCACCTTGAGATCACCGGCATCCGAGTCTCCTGCTTCCCACTGAGCGCGCATTGCGTGGCCGCCCGAAACCCCCTCACCCGCGACCGGCACAAACTGGCCGGCGTCGTCGTTGTACTCGAAGTAGTCGGAGGAGAGAGTGGCGCTGTCCTCGAAGTTGTCACAAAAGAGAACTGCTGAATCCGGATTGCTTCCTTCCGGGCAGAATGCTTCTACCGCCTGGCCATCGGGTAGCGGGCCCGGATCAGGATCGGGATCGGGAGGCGGGGTGCTCCCGAAGGTGGAGTTCCACACATCGTCCAGCGACAAATCGTCGAGCCATATCGTCCCGCCTGCGTCCCCCCCGCCTCTAGCTGGACACGGCACACCTTCGGCACACATTTGCGGAAAAAATGATTGGGGCCAGAAGCCCCAAGTGGCATTGATGATGTTCCCGCAGTCCACAGAACAGTCCATCAGCATTGTGGTCTGTGACGACGTACCGACGGATTTACCGTCTATGAACAATTCGAGACGTGCAGTAGCGGAATCACCGGTCTGAAGGGTTAACGCTTGGACATATTCATGCCAGATCGCCACGGAAGGATTCGTTTCTGGGTGGAAATCGTATCCGACAGTGAGGGCAAAATCTTTCGTACCGCCGCCCAACCCTTCGCATTGATGACACTCCGATATTTCAATGCGGTCATGTGCCAGATACCCGGTAAATCCGCCCTGGGTAAACGGGTATCTCGTCGAGCCAAGACGACTGTTCTTCATTTTCTTGATTGCAGGATCGCGCGTTCCCCAATCCCAATCTGGACTGATCTTCATCCAGAATCGGTAGTACAGGGTCTTACCGCTGCCCCATCCAACCGCAGGTGACAGTGTGTAGTTATTCAAAGTTACACACGGACTCTGAGTTTGATTCGAGCCGCGAAGGACTAGCTTCATAGAGGCTGTTCCTTCGACCTTGTCTGAAAAATCAAAAACCGGAGGCTTCTCGCTATCGCACAAGCCTTTAGAGGTCGTCGTTGTATCTGCATCCCAGGAGAAATAGTTTGCTCCCATTGCGCCTGATGGGAATACGATCCACAAGATGGATATCGCGACAAATGCACATCGATTCATCATGGGTACCTTATCGGATCCGGCTGTCGACAGACTGTGATTCCAGTCACCCGGACAAGACTCACGGCCACGTGGGTCCACTCGACCAAGATTCGATGACTCATTCGGCAGTGCCTTCCGTCATGACTGCACGCACTGCCTCGAACTGTTCATCCTGGAGAAAGAAATAGTTGACACTCGAATCGCCTCGTCGGCGAGGCCGAAGGCTCGTCTTGTCGAACCAGTACGCTGCGTATCCCAGCTTGTCGAACCACTCAAAGAGCGCTTCTCCGTCGCTGCCGGCTGTATCGGGATCATGGGAGACCTCGACGAGCCAGGCGGGCCGGGACTCTTTGGTGAGTTGCAGAGCCCCGCGAACACAGGCGAGTTCATGGCCCTCGACGTCGCATTTGACAAAGCTGAAGGGCCCCAGAGCACCTAGCGCGGTGTCCAGACAGCGGGTCGAGACAGAGTGGCCACCGGGCTCATCGCTGGCCTCAACGATTTGAGCCTGGTACAGGTTGTCCCCCCCTGAGGGCCACGAGGGAACCTGCATCTGAGCCACTCCCTCTCGATCAGATGCTGCCCAGTGACAGCATTCTACGTTGGTCAAACCCAGTTGCGTCACTGTGTTCTGCAAGTACGCAAAGGTTTCCGGCATCGGCTCGATGCTGTGGACGCGACCCATCGGTCCCACCCACTCCGACAGGAATCGGGTGTAATCGCCGACATTCGCACCTACATCCAAGACCCTGTCGCCCGGGCGGACGAGGTGGCGGACCACCTCGAGATCGGGCTCATCGGCAAGACGCATGTCGCGGACGGCGCGCAGGTAGTGGATCCGCTTGACCCAATGGAGCATCCCAGTTGGGGCAACCCGCAGTAGGATCCTCCGAAGCAGCACGTTCGCTACGTTGGGTTCTGAATTCGACATCCCCACGTTCCTCCTGCTTCGAATCGAATCAAACCGAATCGACTGGAATCGAGTCTGGGTTGAGTCGAAAATCGCAAATCGCAATCGAATCGTCGGAGCCGAAGTTGGCAGCCGATCCCTGCTCGAAGCGATGGGCTGATGTGTCGCTCTGGTTGGGGCGACACGCGGGGGCGCGCCGCCGAGGAGTATCTCTGTTCAGGTTTTGGATCAAAAGGATCAGCCAACGAGTCATTTGCGACCTATCCAAATTTCCTTCTGAGTCGGCTGAAACTTCGTCCTGTTGGGACGCTAACAAGTGCTCCTTACCGGTGCCTCCAGGTTTCGGGTGAAGAACTGGAGATGTGTGAATGGAATCCCGTGGCTGCGGCCTCTGAAGATTATCGTGTTCTTCCAGATCGGGTGTTGAAAAGGAACGAAGAGGGGTTTCGGGATCCGGATCGGAAACTCCCAAACATGGCAAGTGTCGATTGAAGGGATCAGCCCCCGATCCCGGGGCGATTTCAAGCTTCCGCGAGTGCAGCTCAGTTGAAGTGGTCTGGTCAACTCCCGGTAGCGACATGCAACAGGCGGTACCGATGATGGAAGGCCCAGTGGGCCCTATAGTTTGAAACATGACGGCGCTCCAAAGCAACCCCACGACTTCGGAGCGATCGTATAGGCTCGTGTATCTCTTTCCACTCGTGTGGAGGCCCACCAAGGAAAACTTTCGCCGTCGGTTCGAACTGCTCTCGGATGCTTGTCGCGGGCACGTCTTCACGTTGTCGGGAAGCCGCCAACGCGGCGTCGCGCTAGGGAGGTTCGCCTTCTCTTCAGAGCCGGTCGCTCACGGGAGGATCTCTTCGCTGATTGCGCGGCTCCGCGCAAACTTGCTGACGCCTCTCCGAATGCTCCGGCGGGGAGATGTGGACGTGATTGTCGCTTACGATCCCTATGGATCGGGCCTGAGCGGCGTTCTTCTGAAGTGGCTCCTCGGGGCGAAACTGGTCATCGAGCTCAATGGCGATTATCACCTGATGGAGGAGGCCGGGAGCAAGCTCAAGAGCCTCGCCGCAAAAAGGGCGCTGCGACTGTGCCTGAGAGTTGCGGACGCCGTCAAGGTACTCAACTCGGACCAGGAGGCCTTCGTGCGCCGAGAAGTTCCAGGGAAGGTGGTTTACCGCTTCTCCGATTTTGTCGCCGACGGCTACTTCCGCTCAGTCGACCATTTCCAAGGCGACTACCTGCTTTCCGTAGGGTATCCATTCGAGTTGAAGGGTATGGCCGAACTGATCGAGGCCTTCAAGCTGCTCGGTCACCGCCCTTCGCTCAAGCTCCGGATCATGGGACACTGCCCTCCCGACGAGTTGAAGCACTGGGAGACCCTCGCGGGGGACGATTCTCGGATCGAGTTTGTCCCGCCGGGCTGGATCGAAGATGTCGCCGAGCACATGCGCGGTTGTTACGCGCTCGTGAATGCGGCGCACTTCGAGGCGATGGGACGCGTGCATCTCGAGGCAATGGCATGTCGAAAACCAATTGTCGCGACCCGTACCAACGGAGCGATCGATTACATCGTTGACGGGGAAACCGGCCTGCTCTGCGAGATCGGAAACGCCGCAGATCTGGCAAGCAAGCTCGACACTCTCCTCTCCGACCCAGCGCGTGCACAGAGGATGGGCGACGCCGGCTTCGCAAGGCTCGACGCGAACTATTCGGAGCGGCAGTACATCGGCAACGTCCTCGAGATGCTCAAAGGACTCGATGCTTCGTCGGCCGACAAAGATTCGAGACGCGTCGACCCCTTGCGAGCACACTAGGCTGCCGTCCGGCCGTCTCTTCAGTGTTCAGGTGGAGAACACCAGCAGATTGGAGGGAAAATTGCTCGGAGGAGTTACACAGTTCAGGATCCGTGCAGAGGACCAGATGAATCGGTGTCACCTACATATTTTTTTCAGATGTGAGGCTTCACGTCCTCTGGAGCTGTCACGAGGAGTTCAGAGCAGGCGGCGACCTTCCCGGTTCGTAGGCCGCATGGGGCAGCTCGCTCCCTCGTAGATCATCAGACCGAATTCTCTCGAGCCTTGCAATGCGTTCGATCGCGAAGCTCATCGCGATCAAATAATAGAGATGCGGGTAGTAGAGAACGGAGAGGAATATCCCACTGATCAGATAGGCGACGGTTCCGCAGAGGGCCGCGCGAGCGCAGGCATCCGCGTAATTTGTTTGTTCGGATGGAGAGCCGCTGGTTCTGGAGGAAAAGCGTAGGGTCCTGGCAATTGAGCCGAGATGAACCAGAAGCAGCCAGCCCCAGATCACAATCCCGAAGAGTCCCAATTCCGGAATCAGTGTGAAGTAGAGAGAATGAGTTGCTTGCCCGCCGAGGCTCTTCTTCGTCGGGTCCACGTCTTCAAAGTCACCCATGTACCAGTTGATGTTTCCCTGCCCCACGCCAAACAGCGGGTTGTCGAGAAAGGCACGCCACCCGATCCCCCAGCTGGCGATTCGTTCGACGCGAGTCGAATCTCCGCTGTCGTTGATCGTCGACATTTCAGTCCAGTAGTCCGGCGGCGCCAGCAACGCCAGGAACCCTGCCGCCACCAACCCGAGGATCACGAGGCGCACTCGGTGCTTACTCATCACCCACATTACGAAGGCAACGGACAGAAGCCCGACAAAGCCACCGCGAGACTTGGAGACCACAAGACCACCCAGCATGGTCACCAACCCGACGAGTAGTACCAGACGCATACTCATGGCTTTCTCGTGTCGGAACAGAAAGTAAGCGAAGGGGATGCCCATCGTGAGGGCCAGGGCCAGGTCGTTCTCATCCCAGAATTCGTTGCCAGTCCCGCGACCACCGTGGGTAATGCCCCAGAAGCCCTGAAACGCAACGGCCGCGATCCACATCAATGTGAACTTCCTGAGCCGCGAAAATGTGTCTACGAATGCACCCAGTGCCAGGCAAAACACCGTGAGCTGGAGCATCGCCCTGAAAGTATGGAAAGCATGGAAGTTGTTGCGGGCCAGTGGCACCCAGCAGCCCATGAATACCAAAAGAACAAGCAGCAGTTGAGCGCGCCGCTGATTCAGAGTGACCTTCTGGGACACCAGCAGCCCCAGAAGCACCACGGTTACGAGTAGGCTGGGCCGAATATCGCCGAGGAAGGGAAGAACGTCTTGGGGGCGTGCATAATCGATGAAGGCATATACGACCACAGCGACGAAAGCGTACGAGGGAGCAATCCGCCTGCCTCGACCTCTACGCCGGACCGAACCAGGGGGGACTGCCCTAGACGATTGCGATCGGTGTGGCTCCGACGCTGCAGCTGCCAAGCGAAGCTCCATCCCGCGTCCCACCCGGTGCTGTGAAAGCCGCGGCGCAAACGGGCGCCTTGCTGTTCTACCTCATCGGCGTCACGGGCCATTCCCCTGCGCGGTTTCGATCACGATACGCGTCGAGAGCCGGTTACGCGGCCATGCAGGAACGTAACGCAGTCTCCGAGGGGTGCCCTCCCGGCTGCCAGGAAGTCTAGGGAACTCCTTCCAGGAGTCCGAAGACCTCATCGTACTGCGCCACTACAGCCGACCTGAAATCTGGAGTCTGGTGGCGAAGGGCTATCGCAATCGACTCCCTCTGCTGTTCCAACAGACGAAACGTTTCGGTCAACGCCTCCACGCTGAAGTTCTCTGCATCCATCATGTAGGCCCCGAGCCCGAACCATTCCATCAGGTCGCCTGCCTTCGCATGATAGGCGATCGCCAGGACTGGCTTGTGCAGCGCGAGCGACAGGAGAATTCCGTGATAACGCGTCGCGACCATCAGATCCAGGTCGACGAGTTCTGACCGAAGATCACCCAAAGATCGAATGGTCGGCGCTCTGATGAGCTTGTCGCGCTCGGGGTCTCCCTGGACCATCTGGCTTCGGACATCATCGATGACCGCCGGATCGACCTTGAGTTGAGTCGGGATGAATCGCACTTCACAGCCCCGATCCAACAGCCAGTCCGCAAACCTGGCCAACTTCCCAATGTACTCTTCATACTTGGTGTGATCCGTCGTATACCAATAGTCTGTGTACAGCGGCAGTGGGTTGATCCCGACAACCAGCCTCTCGCCCCTCGGAGCTTCCTTCGGGGCCACCGGCGACTCGAGACTGAAGGCCAGGTCCGGAACTAGCTTGTTTGCATCAGATACCCGAAGTGTGTCGACGACCCGTTTCGAAGTCTCATCTCGATAGGAGCGATAGCTCGCTCGCATGAGAGCACTTCGAATGAACCGACGCCCCAGCCAACTGTCGATCGGGCCCGCACCCACGCTGAGGAAGACCACCTTCGCGCCCGCCCTGCGGGCCAGCAGCGTCCATTTGAGGACGGTATAGGGGTACTGCCACGGCCCGCCCACAAAGTCATTCAACTGGTGAGAACCGGCGAAGATCAACAGATCCAGGCCTGCCGCGCACTCTCGAGAATCACGCAGAAATATCACTTCCCTGCCGATCTCTGGCACGCGTTCTGCCATTTCTACCGCGCAGCGTCCGACCGTTGAAAGAACCGGAATTCTCTTGACGAATTCCTTCACCCGGTCGAACAACGACGTGTGTCTCGGCTCCTCTGATTCCGCTCCGGCTGCGGATGTCTCTTCCCGATTCTGATGCTCCCGCTGGCGACGTATCGGAAACGAGCGAATGCCGTGTCGCTCCTCAGTGTCCAATGGAGCCAGGGAAAAGCCGCGGATCTCGGCATCCGGCCAACGGCCCCGGATGTTCTGAATCACTGCGGCGATGATCGCCTCGTCCCCGAGGTTCTCATTTCCGACATGACCCAGAACCCCAACTGTCACGGGTTTCGACATCTCGCTATCCCACCGAGATGCGATCGAGGGCGGAGTACCGCTCACGATTGCTTCTGTCCGACGGCGATAATCGAGTAGCCAGTCCCGAATCGGTCCTTCAGGGCTTGCAATCGACGCGGGCTGATCAGCCAGCTGGCGGCCCTGTTGAGCTTCGTCGAGTTGATGATGCGGAGCCAGCCACGCGCTCCCATCGGAATCACGGAAGCGGTCCGGATTACCTTGAAGTGCGGCTCGAGCAGACTCTTCAGCCCCTTCATATCGAGGAACTTCTTGATGTGCTCATCGGGATCTTCCGAGCCGACACCGACGAGGCCATCAGAATCTCTGACCCGCTGCATCACGAACTTGTTCGCAGCCGAGATGATTAGATACCCGCCGGGCTTGATGACCTCCGCGATTCGGCGGATCAATAGCGGCTGATCACTGACATGCGGAATGACTTCTTGGCAGACCACCACATCGACGGGCTCGCTAGCGAGCTGGATCTGATAGAGATCGCCGGCGGCGAATCGGATCTCCGGGAACTGCGATTTAGCCGCGGCGATCGCGGTCTCAGATAGATCCACGCCCTCGGTCGGACCGAATTCGGACAGGAGATTGGCCATCCAGCCGGTGGCGCAACCCAGGTCGAGGATTCGCGGATTTTCGAGTGAGAGATCCCTTAGTATCGCGAGAATCGCCTCGGACCTCTCCTTCTGCCAATCGTTCGGTGAGCGCTGGTTCCCCCATCGCTCATCCCAGTAGCCCTGCTGCTCCACGATCGACGGATTCTTTCCATCGTTCGCATGTTGACCCATGTCGTTCCTCCTCTCACCTGGCTCTGGCGCTTCGGCATTTCTGGCTTGATCTCAGACTATCGCAGGGGAGTGACCCACCGGGCTCACTCGTGAGCCCGGGTCACGAAACGCATGACGGATCCAGGAGGTAACAACCGACTCTTCTCCTCGTGAGTGAGGCTCACGAGCCAGGCTCCGAGCGCTGCAAGAGGCAACACGAGCGAGACCTGCGCAAAGTAGAGGATCAGGTTGTCCGCCGGCCACTCCTGTTCGATGAACCAGCTTCCCGCAGCGAACGGCAGCATCGCGACGGCCGGCCGTATCCAGACGGTGCGCCAGAACAGCGAGATCGGGGTCCCCAGCACGCGCTTGACATACCAAGGCGCGAAGAACAACGACGCCAATAGGCGAGGTGCGGTAGTTCCCCAAGCCACACCGATGATTCCATACGATTGAAGCCAGATCACGCTGAGGCCGACGTTGAACACCGCTTCGACCATGAAGGCTGGCACCAGACCTCGGTGCTTCGAGATTCCCATCATGGTCGCTACGACAACCTGATAACCGACGGCGACCGCCAGGGCGAGACTGAGGATGTAGAGAACCTCGCCGGCGGGCTCTGCGTATTCTTCTCCCATCCACAGCCCGATAAAGGATTGCCCGCGCAGCATGAACGTAATGACGATCGGCAGGATGATCAGCGTGGAGATCCGCGATCCGACGAGAAGAACTCGCTGCAAGTCGTCACGCTCATCCCCTGCTTCCAGTGCGCTCGCCGACGGGGTCAAGATGGTCGATATGCCACTGATCGGAGCGCGCGCATACTCGGTCAGGTTCGCCGCGATGGCGAAGAAGGTGACCATGCCGATCGGAAGAAACGAGCCGATGACGACCGCATCGCTGAACAAGATGAGCATGCCAGATGCTTGAAGGAGTAGAACAGAAGCACTGAAAGAAAATATCATTTTCAGGTGTTTGCGCCGACACTCTGTGAACACTGCCCTCATCTCGGGATACAAGCGACGACTGAGCCAATAGTTCGCCAATCCACGAGCAGCAGACATTCCGAGTTGGATTGCGGCCAATGAGACGAGTCCCATTCCCTCGTTCAACGCCAGAAAGATCGCGGCTGCGCGGAACGCACCGATGACGACTTCGACTGCGTTGATGTGGTCGAAGCGTTGCAGGCCGGCGACAACCCCCCCGTACACGCCGCTGACAAGCGACACTCCTATGTTTACTCCACCTAGGATCAGCACAATGCCAGCGACACTGACGAGATCCGCTGGGATCTCGAAGATCTGCCCGATGAATGCCGCCAGAATGCTGGCAATCGCGATCGCCAGCAGCCCGATCACGGAGAAGACCACCAGAGCAGAAGAGGCTACTCGCGTTGCTTCGAGGTGATTTTCCTGGGTGTGGAACTTGGCAATGAATCGGGTAACGGCCGCCCGAACTCCCAGATCGAGCAAGCCCAGATAACCGACTAGCGAGCCCAGAAGAACCCAAATTCCGTACGACGCGTCCCCAAGGCTATGCACGACGAAGGGAGACAAGACGAAGTTGATGCCCGCCGTAAAAGCGTACCCGCCCCAATTCGACAGGACGTTTCTGGTTCGGCTCATTTTGCGAACCGGGAGTAGGCGAACCCTCTAGACGCCGCTCCGACCGACGTCTTCCCCTGCCTCGAACCTGCACCCGGCACGCATCCACGAATCTGTGCAGAAGCGCCGGGTCGTCCGACTCGGGCCGATTTCATCTCGATGTTCCGCACTCGCCTTCGCTCAGCTACTCGGCTGAGCGATCCATCGAAGGTCCGAGTCGATGAGTCCGTCAGCCATGAGCCTGGAGATGTGCTTGATGCGCAAATATCGATCCCCCTCGAGATCCTGCTGCTCGAGGCCGATCCGACGATACGCCTCGAGGAGCTGGTCGACCCCTCGAGCCACGGTCCACTTTGGGTCGAAGCCGGGCAGTCGATCGACGATCTTTCCGAAATCTACCCGATAGCATCTTGGATCCGGCCCGGCTCCCGCTTCGTAAGTGAGCTGACTTCCGGCAACAGCGTCACGCACGATTTGTGCAACTTCACTGATCCGATAGTTCTCCGTGTTGCGGCCGACGTTGAACGCCTCGTTGTGGATCGCCTCTCGAGGTGCAACGAGGACACGCTCGAAGGCATGACAGACGTCTTCGACGTGTACCAGGGGGCGCCAAGGCGTGCCATCACTCTTGAGATGCACCTGGCCCGTAGTCAGGGCCCAGCCCACCAGGTTGTTGACCACGAGGTCGCCCCGGAGTCGGGGAGATACACCATAGACGGTTGCGTTACGCATGTAGGTGGGACTGAAGTTGTCGTCGGCCAGCGCCTTCACATCCGCCTCGACCATGACCTTCGACTCGGCATACGGAGTTACGGGGCTGAAGGCGGCGGTTTCGGCGAGCACCTCATCTGGACTCGCGGATCCGTAGACGCTGCACGATGAGGAATACAGAAAGCGTGAGACCCCGGCTTGCTTCGCGAGCTTCGCCAAGCGGACGGAGGCACGGTGGTTGATATCGTACGTGGATTCGGGGTTGAGATTCCCGAGCGGATCGTTCGATATGGCGGCGAGGTGAATCAGAGCGTCGAAGCCTTCGAGATCGTCGCGCCCGACATCGCGGATATCGAGCCGCAGGCAGGGAATCGGCGATTCGTAGTCGCCGAACGTACAGTTCTCGAAGAGATGGCTGTCGAGGCCTACCACTTCATGACCCGCGTCGAGCAGACACTGGCTCATCACAGCCCCAATGTATCCATCGTGCCCAGTCAGCATCACGCGCATTGTTGCTCCCTACCTGCGTACCATTGCCAGTCTGCCGCTTTGATCGGCCCCTCTTCGTCAGCAGGTGAGCGATCTTTCGAACTCGACCGAACCTGCACGATGACCGCGCCAGCGTTGAAATTCGGGGGCCAAGCTCACCCTATCCAGAGCCGAGTGCGCAACTGGAAGTTATCCCAAAAATGCGGATGTCGATCCGGAAGATCTTTCCACGGAACACCCATCCGAAGAATTCACGAGATCGCATTGTGCGGGGGGTAGGTCACCACAGCGAGGGAGTTCGAGCTCAGTGAATCGGACAATGACGTGAAGAAGATCACCCAGCGGCATTCATGAGATAGCTTGTACGCTAAAATCAGTGCAGTTCAGAGCTCGCCCCAGCTGCGGGCATTCTTTCTCTCGGTTTTGGCGGTGGCCACAATCCGTGATACGCCTTCTGCTGCGATCCACGGCGATCTTGTCTCTGCCGGTGATCACGCTGGTGGCCATCTGGTTCTCGGTGATCGACCACTACCACGTCTCGAACCGTGGGATCACCGATGACCTCGCGGAACAGAGTCGCCGCGTACCGGAAGACGCACTGCTCGAGGAGCTGAACAGCTTCTATTTCATGGGAACACTCGACGCGCTGGACGCCTCTCGAACCCTGGAGGCGGCAACGAGGATCCTCCAACAGGGTGAGTTCGCAGTTCCGGGCTCGGACCCGCAGAAGGTGGGTCTGCCGTTCGATCCACGAGATCTCGACCGGGGGCCAGCCGTCTGGCAGCTGCAACAGGCAAGCCTCTTCGTACCGCGTCTGTTGGTCAAGGCCTACCGCGTGAGCGGGCGAGAGGAGTTCTTTCTCGCAGCCCGGGATGTGATGCTCGCCTGGGCGGCCTATGAAGACCGCGCCTTGCTTCCCAAGGGGAGCCTCTGGAATGATCACGCCATTTCTGAGCGCGCGTTGGCTCTCGCGGACTTCTGGGCGGTCTACCGGAGCCATCCAAGCTACCAAGCCAACGCAGGCGCAGAGGTTCTCGCCTTTGCAGCACGCACCGGCAGCTTTCTGGTCGATCCTTCGCAGTTCACCGTTTCGACGAACCACGGCGTGATGCAGAACCTCGCACTGTGGCATCTGGGTCTCGCTTTCCCTCTACTGCCCGAATCCGCACGTTACCGACGAGTCGCAACCGAGAGGTTGCTGGAACAGATGGACTTCTTCCTCGATTCGGATGGAGTGATCCTCGAGCATTCGGCCGGATATCAGCTCGCCGGAGTGCAGTTCCTCGGCATGGCCTTCCGGTACATGTCTCTACAGGGAATTGACGTCCCGAGTGATTGGCAGAAAAGGTACGAACGGGCGCAAGACTTCCTCGAACAGTTGAGGCGCCCGGATGGGTCCCTTCCCATGTTTGGCGACACGAGCGATGGAGGGGATCCGAAGGGCCCGCCGGTCACGAAGCGCGACGCCGGGGGAGGATATGGGCCGCTCGCCAATCGCGCAGACTGGTCTGCTCCGCGGCCACGGAGCTGGTATCCCACGGCGGGATACTCCATCTGGTGGGACGGTGTGCATGCCTGGCCAGACTCTCGGAACATCAGTCAAACCGTTGTCGCCTGGTCATACTTCCCGGGCCACGCACACAAGCACGCAGATGAAGGCAGTGTGCTGCTCTGGGCGAATGGCGAGACCTGGTGGACCAATGTCGGATACTGGCCCTATGGAACCGCGGGACGCGACGAATCCGAATCCTGGACAGGCTCCAACGCAACACATCTTTCGGGTGAGCCCTACCAGAGCGAGCGAGCGACGAGGGTGCTGGCTCGCGGCGCGGCGGAAGGTCTCACGATGATCGGTCTGGAGAGAACTGGACCGGGAGGATACACAGCACGTCGACAGATTGTTCATGTCGGGCAAACACTCTGGTTGGTGATCGATCAGACGTCGGGCGCCCCACAGAGCGAGAGCCAAACAGTCTGGACCACCTCCCAAGGGGTCGAGATACAAGACGGGCGTATCCCGGGTTCCTTCGAGCTCACGAGCGGAGCGACAGAAACTATGTTGACGAAGTTCATCTTGAACTCGCCCGGAACGCGTATTCAGCGAGCCAGGGGCAGCAAGGCGAACTTCCTCGGCTGGCAGGTAGCGAGTGGCGTCCCCAGGCCGGCATCTGCAATCGTTGTCGAACAGCCCGCAGACGGCTCCTTCGCCGTGGCCGTCTGGTCACTGGACGACGGGCGGCCGGAGACGCGGAAGTTTACCTCGCCGCCATCCGTGGTCTCCTGGAAGGGGCCGGAACAGTGGACGATTGCATTGCCACTGGAGTCGGGATCGGTTCAGCTATCACGCGAATCAGACAGAGTTTCGCTGGCCGACGCGGACGCCAAAGGCTCTAGTCAGCTCATCCTTTCAAGCCCTGGTCCAGTCGATGCCCAAAGAGCTGCGATTCGAGACGCCCATCTGAAGGCGTTGGTCACGTACCCAGGGTTCAGCGACCATATCGATTATCGTCTGAAAGCAACGTACATGTGCTGCCTCGTTCTGTTTCTACAGGAAGCTTTCTTGGCTGCGTACCGAAGACATCCCAGAAGGCACTACACCCTTTTGAGGGGGCTCAGCCTGCTAGCTTGGGTGCCCCTGGGAATCTGGATCGTTTTGATCCGGACACCTCTGATCACTTACTGACCGAACCCGTGTTTCCGACTCCTCTGATACTCGATTGATGTTGTGCAGATCGCCGCTGTCAGCAACCAAACGCCGTAGGTCATCCAGAGTTCAGCCAGATCCGGGCCCCACCGGCAAAAGACGAGTACCGCAACGATCGCCGCTGCCGGCTGTACTGCGAGGACGGTCAAGCTGAACAACAGCGACCTTCGCAAGCCGCCGATCCATGACGGCCGCTCCCCTCGTAGAGACGAGTACCAGCCTAGTTCCGCAAGGACTATCGCCGTGACGATTCCCCCTTGAAAACTCTCCAGCTCCAGCCGTGTGTCACCCGACCGGACGAGCGGGCCGCTCACCGTGACATCGGCGCCGAGCATTGTGGCGACGCTTCCCGCACCGTGTGCGAGCATTGACTCCGCCCACGGTGTCGTGATGGTGAAGAGGAAGTAGGGCGCTGGCACGACCCAGAAGCACAAAACCATCGGCAGTACAGGTGGGCGACCCAACATGAGGGCAACTCCTGTCGCGGCCAAGGGAAGTCCGATCTGAGCGATCGCCCAGGAGTCGGCCCCGATGCCCAAGAGTTGCAGGCCCATCGCAAGCGCAAGAACGGCAGCGCCGACGCCAACACGGGGCACGACAGCCCGAAAAGCCGTTCCGGGTCGTAGGCAATTCGCGAGCAGGAGCGGCGCGATGATGACGTAGTGTGACCAGGGAGAGCTTGCGACGAGTTCGATGCTGTGAGCAATCGTTGGCGACAAGGCCACCGCTGCAGCTACCCAGTAAACTAGCGGTGAGAGTTGCATTTGAGGTGGATGCTCCTGCGACTCCCGAGTGAGCCCTGCAAGGCTCCGAGGAGTACAGCAGACCGGGGCGCATAGTTGCAGCGGAAAAAGAAGCCGATGGCAGGAGAGGTCCTGATCAATATGGAGGTGAAATGCAGCAATATCTTGGACGAACGCTTCGTTTCTGGATTCAGTAGTAGGCCGGGCCGCTCACTCGCGGGAATTCTAGACCTCGACGGATAAAATTCAACTTGGTCGGTCTCCACACAAGCGGAAAGAGATACACCAAATTGTATGATCGATTCGGGGTTCTTGGACTGCTTCCGAGCACGGCCATATTCGCGACTATAGAGTGTGCCACGCCGTCAGTCATCCGATCTCATCGAAACGAACCTTCCGTGCCGGCCCGGTCGTCACACAATTGCGTCGTTCTCGCAGGCTAGCTCAACTGGTCGAAGAATTTCGGGTACCTGGCTGGCGCCCTTCATCGGCGCTTCGAATCGCATTGTTCTGGCTATCGACTGGAAGCGCCGTCTCGCAGCAGGGATCGGCAACAAGCTGCGAAGACCCACCGGCAAGCGGAACGGGTGCACTTAACACGCAGAACATCAGATCGCCTTCGCTTGAGTCAGCCGGAGACGGGATCAAGACAGGAATCCGATGTTCTGATTGTATTCCCTTCTGGCATCAGATCGGATCCTTTCCCTTTCGGGGTACTGAGCCCTCAATTGGACCAGCGGCTTGATTTGTCCAGACTAGGCTGAAGGCTTACGATGATCTTGGTGAGTGCTGTTCTCAGGATACAGAACCCCCTAAATGCGTGCGTGGCGGGCAGGTAGTTTCCGAACATGGCATTCAACTCGATCGCGTTCGCGATTTTTCTCAGCGCGGTCGTTCCGCTCTATTTCGCGCTGGGCCATCGCCGGCAGAATCACATGCTGCTCGTCGCGAGCTATGTCTTCTACGGCAGTTGGGATTGGCGATTTCTCTCGCTGATTCTGGTGTCCACGCTGGTGAACTACCTCGTCGGGGGTGCGCTCAGGCACGCCTCAGATCGGCAGCGGCGTCTCCGCCTGGTGTCGTTCGCAATGGTGTCGAACCTCGGAATCCTGGGATTTTTCAAATACTTCAATTTCTTCGCCGATTCCCTTTCCGAGTTGATGTCGAGCCTGGGAGTCTCGACCAACTGGACTCTCTTCGAGATCGTCCTGCCTGTGGGCATCTCGTTCTACACCTTCCAGACGATGAGCTACACGATCGACGTATACCGAGGGCGCATGGAAGCGACGCGTTCGTTCTTCGATTTTGCGCTGTTCGTCGCGTTCTTCCCTCAACTCGTCGCGGGGCCCATCGAGCGAGCGAGAGATCTTCTGCCTTCGATCTCGAACCCGAGGCATCCGAGCCTGGAGCAGGCCACACGCGGCGCGTACCTGATTTTGTTCGGACTCTTCAAGAAGATCGTGATCGCGGACGGGTTGGCGCCCTCGGTGAACGCGATCTTCGGCGCCAGCGCGGGCCTCTCCGGGACGGACATCTGGCTCAGCTCGGTGCTCTTTGCGTTCCAGATCTACTGCGACTTCTCCGGTTACTCGGACATAGCGCGAGGAGTTTCCAAAATCCTCGGTTTCAACCTGCATCAGAATTTCAACCAGCCCTACTTCTCCAGCAGCCCTCGAGAATTCTGGCGCCGCTGGCACATGAGCCTTTCGAACTGGCTACGCGATTATCTCTATATCTCGCTCGGGGGAAGCCAAAAGGGCGAAGGTCGCACCTATCGAAACCTGATCGTCACGATGATGCTCGGGGGCCTCTGGCACGGCGCGGCCTGGAACTTCGTTCTGTGGGGCCTGTATCAGGGATTTTTGCTCTGCGTACATCGCGCCTGGGCGCAGCGGTACCCTGCACGCGTGGGGTTGGGGAGACAGGCCCTGAAGATTGGGGTGCTTTTCCTCTTCACCTGTTATGGATGGATGCTGTTTCGTGCAGAAAGTTTCGCGCAGATCAGCGAGTTCACACGACTCATGCTTACGGACTATTCGCTGATCAATTTTCAGGCCAGCAGGCCGTCTCTTTCGACCCTTTTGGGCCTTCCCTTGTTGGTTCTGCTCGACACTCTCCATTACCTCGGAGATTCGCCTCGGTTCTACCGCGCTTGGCCTGCGGCCGCCCGCGGTCTGCTCTACGCGACACTCCTCGTTCTGATCTTCATGGGACTCACGAATGCCCCGGCCGAGTTCATCTATTTCCAATTCTGATTCGACGGCTGATTCAGCGCGGAGCGGTCTGCGCAGCGCAGCCGTCGCCGCGGGCTGGGTCGTGTTCTGGCTCGCCGTGATCGACGCAATCGCCGGTTTGACATTCTCTCCCGCGAAGAGCGACGAACCGGGACTCGTCGGACAATTCGCCAGCTACTTCGAACGCGGAATGTCCAGCGAGGCGAGACTTCGGCGCCGTGTTGACGATCCGACGGGTCGGTACAACGAGATGCTGGCCTCGGGATGGGTCGATCCAGAGCAATGGAGAAACCAGAACTCTCGAGCCGGCGCTGGGCAAGAGCAGCTCGTCGCGTTCTACGGGAACTCACTGACGCGCCAGGTTGCGAGTGTGGTCGCGGAACAAAATCCCGACGTTGGGGTGCGCATGGTGTTCGGCCCGATCGCGCCGCCGAGCCACGCGTACGCGTGCTTTCTCGCAGATCGCGGCTTGCACGCTGCGGATGTCGTGGTGTTAGGTGTTTCCTCCAACACGGTGGCCGGCGTTCTCTCCATGACGCGTATTACGCAGTCGATCGTCGAGCCGCTTCCGTATACCTACACCCGCTACTTCGTCGAAGATGGCGACATAACCGCGGTGGAGCCAATGGTCTCGACTCTGGCAGAGCTCCGCGCAGCGCTGGCGGAGCCGGCGCAGTGGCAGCGTCACAGTATGCAGCTCGCCGAGTTCGATGAGTTCTATTCGGCGAGACTGTTCAACGCAAGCGTCCTCGATCACTCGATGCTCGCGAAGCTCTTGCGGGCGGCCCTCGCAATTCGCCGGGAAAGGGAGGTAAGCGATCGCGTGAAGGGGCGTTCCGGCTTCCAAGAGGGTTCCGAAGCAACCCACGTCCTCCGGGCAATACTGCGCGACTTCGGTTCCCGTGCGCGGAGTGATGGAAGACGGGCGCTTGTTTTGGTCATGAGCACGATTGGAGACGGTGACGGCCTCGATAAGCTGCTCCGCGAGTCGCTCGCGCAAGACGGGATCGAGGCCTTGTATTCGAATGACGTCTGTCCGTCGACCGATCGCGATACCTATCAGGACGACGGTCACTTCTCGCCTGATTGCGCGCGTGCCATTGCGGAAGAGCTGATACGCGGGCTCCGGATGCCGGAAGTCGCGGAGGCGAAGCACGAGGGCTGATCAGCGGCGTGCGAGAGGGCAGAGAGGAGTCATTCGATCGCGTGGTACACAGCCGCAGCCGACAGCGGATGAACTTCGTCTTGCAGCGACGGGTAAGTCGCGACGAAAGCCGTAGCCAGGTGAAGCGCTTCAAACAGGCGGGGTCGTATCACCCGGCACCCGGCGATGAAATTCCGCTCTGGTACGGCTGATGTCGTCGTGAACTCCAATCCGCGAATACGCAGTCGGCTGATCGAGGCAACGCGCAAGCCCTGGTACGGTCGTCACAGCAGCGCGATAGCCGCACGTGAGCACGAGCCGCGCAAGCGCGTCGTTGAACGCGCCTGATGGGTAGGCGAAGACGCCGGACCGACCGAGACCATGCTCCAATAGTGCGGTGCGCGAATCTCGGAGCTCCACTTCGGCATCCGCCAGATCTACTCCGGTAAGGATGGCGTGGCTCAAACCGTGAGATTCAAACTCGATCCCCGAAGCAGCCATGAGATCAATCTCGTCCCAGTCCAGGAGCTCGCGCTCGGCCGGAAGTACACTTCCAGGTGCCATTTTGCGCAACTGTTCGAGTGCGCCCTCTCGCTCATCTTGCCTCAAGGCCTTGAAGTGGGAGAGTAGAGACGCAGGAACATCGACCCGCGAAGGCAATCCGAACTGCCGCGCGATTTCAGCCCTAGCGTCTGAAGCAAGTGGGGAGAGGCTCCGCGATAGCTCGTCGGGCCAGAAGGCTCCGGGCGTACCGACCCGATCGATCACGACAAAGACTGCGGCGCTCAGGTTGTGTTGGCGCAGCGCCGGAAACGCATAGACGAAATTGTCGCGCCAGCCGTCGTCGAATGTGATCGAGCAAGCGCCCTTTGGGAGCGGTCGGTTTTGGGTGAGGTGATCGACCACCTCGGATAACGGCAATACCCTAAAAGACTTCTGCAGCCAACCCAGGTGCCGAGCGAACGTCTCCGGGGTGACATACATTCCGGGCTCTACCCACAGGCGTGCGGCTTCGTCGATGGGTAGAACACGATGGTACGTCAGGATGACTGCGCAGCTTCCGTCGAGACGTTCACGCTGGTGCGCGTGGAGTCCCGACACCTCGAAGATGCTGGCGCGAAGCCAGCGGGCAAGACTTGCGCCGGGAACGTTCACGCTTCGGCACCTCGTGTGGCCGACAAGAACGGGCCAACAAGAAGCGCCCACAGGCCGACACACCGATGGAAACTTCCCCATGACACCGATCAAGGTCGTGCATCTGATTTCCGCGGATCTCTGGGCGGGCGCAGAGGTTTCAACTTATCACGCTGTGTGCGCGCTCGCCAGACGAGCCGACGTGCAGGTATCGGTCGTCGCACTCAACGAAGGCGAGTTTTGCACGCGAATCCGGGATGCCGGCATCGTTCTCCATGTTGTGCCAGAAATCGAGAGTTCATTCCTCGATCTCATTCGCGAGATCAGACGAGTCGTCGCGGGATGCGACATCGTTCACGCACATCGTTACAAGGAAAATCTGCTGGCGGCATTCTGCGGCCGCCCATGGGTTTGTACCCAGCACGGTCGGCCAGAGTCCTTTCGAGGGCGCGCCAGGATTCGAGCTGCTGTCTCTGCCCGTCTGGATCAGCTCGCGAAGGTTCGATCTGCGCGTCGAACGATCGCGGTATCGAGCGAGATCGAGGCATGGCTTCTCGACTTCATCGACCGCAAGCGCGTTGCGCTGGTGTGGAACGGAATTGCGGATCCCGCTCCCGACGGGGTGCTCCGCCCGTGGAACGAGCGTCCCCTCCGAGTGGGTATTCTGGGGCGACTCGCCCCCGTCAAGCGTTTCGAACTCGCACTCGCCGCAGTCGCTCGCTGCCCCGGGCTCCAGCTCGATGTCGTGGGCGACGGCCCGGAACGCGCCTTTCTCGAGGATCAGTCGCGACGGCTCGACGTAGGCGATCGCGTCAAATTCCTCGGGCACCTTCCCGATCCATCCGAATGGGTGGCGAACTGGCGTGCGTTGCTCGTCACAAGCCTGCACGAAGGGAACCCCATGAGCGTGCTCGAGGCTCTGGCGCTCGGCACTCCGGTAATCTGTGGACGCCTCCCGGGTGTCGAGGAAGTACTCGCTGGGAGCGCCGGTTGGGTGGTCGATGAACCCAGCGACGCAGCCGCGTGGGGACGCGTACTCGTGGCTGCTGCAGGCAATGAAAAGGACGGCAACCGGGCTTCCCAGCAAGCCCGCGATCGCTTCCTGAGCGCTTTCACATCCGAGCGGTGTGCGACCCAGTTGGTTTCGGTCTATCGTGAAGCTCTGAAGATGTGAGCCACCTGCGAATCCATTCCCGCCGCGGTGCCCGCCTGGGATCAGAGGCACCGCTCGTACAGCCCGAGGTAGGCGCTGACCATCTTGTCCAGCGAGAAGTGCGCGTGCGCTCTTGTGATGCCTGCACGCCCTAAGCGCGCCGCAGCATCCGGCTCTGCCAGCACCCGCTGGATCCCGGACGCCAGCGCATTTGCGTCGCCCGAAGCAACGAGATACCCCGTCTTCCCCTCCTCAACGACCTCCGGGACACCGCCGACACGAGTGGCAACAACCGGCAGTCCCCACGCCATCGCTTCGATGATCGCGAGCGGGAGACCCTCTGACAGAGAAGGCTGACAGAACACATCGCCGGCTCGCAGGACCCGATCGACATCGTTTCGAAGTCCCAGAAGGTGAACACGCGCGGAGATTCCAAGCTCGCCGGCCAGCCGGTGGAGGGCTTCTGCTTCCCCGCCCTCTCCCGCAATCGCAATTCGAAGCTGCGGCAGTTTCGTCGCCGCCCACAGCAGAGTCGCATGGTCCTTCACGGGGAACAGGCTCCCGACGGCGACCACCAACGGACCATCCGGTGGAACGCCCAGCTCTGCTCGAGCCTTCTCACGGCGCTCTCGGTCCGTAGGAACCTCCGGAGCGTCATCCAGCGGGATTCCAGGGTGGATGATGTGGAAGGCTTCGACAGGCAGATTGAATCCCGCGGACAGGAACTCCGCGAGATTTCGGGATACCGCGACGATCTCGAGCCCGCAGCGTCGAAGAAGCCGGTAGGCGAGGACGCGGCGGCGCTTTTCCGCCACCCGATGGCGCCCGTGAATCGTGCCGACAAGCGGAAGCCCAGCCAACAGCGCCGCGGCGCTGGCGTAGACGTTCATTCCAAACTCATGGCTGTGTACGAGGTCGACCCGCTCCTGGCGGAGCTTGTGAGCGAATCGCACTGGCCAGGTAGGGTCGAGTCCGGGTTTTTGCGGCACGATCCACACGGGCAGATCGTATGAAGCCGCCCGTTCTGTCAGCCAGCCCTCCTCGTGACACACGATGAAGGGGTCGTGCCCCGCCGACCGGAGCCGATCGCCCAACAAGACGACCAAATTCTCCGCTCCGCCGGGTTCGGCACACTCGATTGCGAGAACGACTCGCATTTTGAACTTCGCGCCCTCCGTTCAACCGAGCCCGCCGCAGAGTAGCGTCGTTGGCTCGAAACGCGCAGACAGCGTCCATGCACGCCGCAGACAACGTACAGGAACAGGCGCGCGAGTGTGCGCGCCTCGCTGATCCGCTGCGGGCGCGTACGAGCCCAATTCGGGCGCGCCCGAAGATCCTCCGGTCGCGTGGCGCAGATCCGGCGTCCGAAGATGTCCAGATTACGAGTTGACGCATCTGCATTAGTTGAATCCGGCCGGGTTCATGGCTACAGGTCCGGAACTGGCTTGATTCACCATGTCGCTTTGCAGTGCCTTTTCGCAGCGCGGTTGGTTGTGTGCTTCAACCGGAGAATGATTCGGCGCAATGGGCTGAGAGGGTAGTTGCGGTGGGGCGCGCATCCCAGCGGTCGGATCGGAGAAGATCCCCTCGGCGCCCCCGACAACCTGATGCCGTACGTCACGCAGGTGGCGGCAGGCAAACGCGATTTCGTCCGCGTATTCGGCTCGGATTACCCCACACCAGACGGAACCGGCATCCGCGACTACATCCACGTGGTCGACCTGGCAAAGGGGCATCTGGCCGCACTCGACTCGTTGCTGAACGTTCGCGAGTACACAGTCGTCAACCTCGGGACCGGCAAGGGCAGCAGTGTGTTGCAGCTCATCAAGGAGGTGCGCTCAGTGGTCGGTCGTGACATTCCCTTCGAGATCGTCGACCGCCGCCCCGGTGACATCGCAGAGGTCTGGGCCAATCCAGAGTTCGCCTCGCGGAAGCTTGGCTGGCGCGCGACACGAGGTCTGGCCGAGATGTGCCAAGACGCGTGGCGCTGGCAATCCGCGAACCCCGACGGATACCGAAGCTAGAGACACGACCGTCCGAGCTTACAACCCGGCTGCACCCTCGAGATTCAGAGCGTGTTGTGGCGAACAGCGTACTCGCCGGCTGGGCGCCCTCTCAGTTGGAAAAGTAGCGACGCACCCGCGGGCCCAGAACGCCGGCAACCGGCACCGGCAGGTGGGTCCACAGCGACGAGACCCGGCTCAGCAATGCGCTCGGGTTGCCGACCTTCATCGCGACGGCATCACCCAAAGGCGACAGACGAATCCAGGCGAACGGCTCCTCGTGCGCGCCCCAGCCCAGCTTGAAGCGATGCGTGCCACTGTCGCGCGGAGAGCGGCCGAAGTCGAACACGCTGGCCCGGCGCTCGATGGCCCATCGCAGAGCCTCCCAGTAGATGAGGTTGTTCGGGCAGCGCTGCCGTTCCGAGCGCAGCGTGGAGGCCCACGGGACCGTGACTGCGGGTCCATAGCGAATCGCCACGAGCCCACCGACTGGCCGATCGCCGTGGCGCGTGACGAGGAAGCGAAGCCGATCACCGAAATGGCGAGCCGCGGCCTGGAAGAAACCTCGCGCATGGACCGGCGACCCGAGGTCACGCATGTTCACCTCGAAGGGCCCGTAGAAGGCATCGCACAGCTCCGGGGGCGTGCCCTCTGCGAGTTCGAGGCCCTCGCGCTCCGCCTTGCGGGTCTGGTTGCGCACTTTGGCCCTGAGCGCGCTCCACTGCGCTTCGGCATCGGACTCGAGCGAGAGCACCAGGTTGACGCGATCCACCGAGGAATCCTCAGGCTCTCCAGCCAGGGCCTTGGGCTGACGCAGCTCGAGCGCAGCGGAGCGGCTGGTCTGCATGAGGTCGACGGCGGCTGTCCGCAGCGCCGCGACCACCTCCGGGTCGCGGGCCAGGATTCCGGCGGCGTCGAGATAGGGGAGAGAGATCAGTTCGGAGCGTCCCAGCGGTGTGCGGAAGTGGACCAGGGGCAGTATGCCCACCAGCTCGCCAGTCGCGCCACGGGCCGCCAGATAGCACGGCTCCAGGCGATACGCGTCGCGGAAGACGGACGCCCAAGCGGCTGCGTGACCGACACAGACGCCGGCTGTCGACTCTGCGAATTCATCCCACTCGGTGCCCGGGTCGTCGATTTTCTCAATCTGCATTCGGGCGCGCAGTATACCGGCGCGCGTTGAGGATGCCGGATCGGGAGCGCGGGCGATGTCCACCAGGCCTAAATCCATCAGAGACTGACCGGTCTCGAGCGGGGTGATTCATCGCTGGCACTCAGCTGATGGCGCGAAGCGTTCCTCGCTCATATTCGACGCGACATGGGCGCTATCGAGACGCCGTGGGCCTAAATACATCGACCAACGCTTTGCAGTATTGGACCACCGCGGCCACTTTGTGGGGCGCCGTCTTGCCGCTGCGCACAACGACCAGGTCGAGCTTGGGGCTGATCAGGATGCGCTGCCCGCCCATGCCGCTGCAGTAAAAGATGCCCAGACTGCCGGGAATGACCCAGAAGTGGGCGCCATAGATTCCGTCGGATTGGGGTGACGGCGTGCGGCAGTAATCGACCCAACCCTCGGGCAGGACCCGCTCTCCATCCCAGATGCCGTCTCGTAGATACAAGTAGCCGAAGCGCGCGAAGTCGCGGGGGCTGCAGTAGCAGTGGCTCGAGCCGATGAAATTGCCGGCCTCGTCGAACTTGGGGTCGGCGGTCTTCATGCCGAGCCGATTGAAGAGTTCACGCTTCATGAAAGCCAGCATCTGCTCCTGGCCGCCTCCGACCGTTTCCGATACCAGCCGGGCCAACAGGTTGCTGCCACCGCTGTTGTAGTTCCATCTTGTTTCGGGCTCTGCCTGATAGGGCAGAGTCGACGCAAAGCCAGCAACGTCCTTCTTGCCGTCCCCGAATAACATGGGGATCACGTCAGACTCGTCTTCTGGGTAGTAGCGCACCGAACCGCCACCCAGGTGCTCGGCCTCGCGGAAGCGCAGCCCGTCCACCATCCGCAGCAGCTGGTCGATCGTAATTCGGCTGCGCTTGTCGTCAGGGCTCCACTCCTTCACGGCAATCGGCTTGGTGATATCGAGCTTGCCCTGATGGACCAGGATCGCGATCAGACTATTGGTGATGCTCTTGGCCATGGACCACGAGAGGAACGCGTCGTCGGG
This sequence comes from Deltaproteobacteria bacterium, assembly GCA_032128375.1. GTDB lineage: Bacteria > Myxococcota_A > UBA9160 > UBA9160 > SMWR01 > JAJDAM01. The sequence goes on from JAQBGU010000179.1 coordinate 94,822, forward strand.
GCCCGCGTCGTGGGCATAGCGCTCGGCGACTATGGCGCCCCGTTGGACGATTACGACGCCGTGGGTGCGATCGAGGTCGTCGGGCTCGGGGTCGGTAAACGCGTGGTCGAGCAGCGCATCGAGTGCGGCGCGATCGACACGCGAATCGAGTGGAGCGTGGGGCCAGGCTTCGGTAGGCCAAGCAAGATCTGGCGGCTGAGAAGGAAGGGCCTGGAGCTTCGTCTTCAGTGTGGTGGCGGGAACAGTCATGGTGGAGAGGATAGTGCGACGAACCTGGGTATGGGGAGGGGACTGCATCAAAGACAGGAGTGTGAGCCGAGGCGGTCCCTTTTTGAAGCGGAGGACGCGCGACGAGTAGCTGGCCGCGATCGGATTGGGCAGTATGCGTGTCATGTCGGTGCGAACGAATGAGCTGGGTCAGCCGATCGGCAACCCGGTTTCCGACTGGGTGCGACGGCCGCGGCCGTCGCGCACACCGATGCAGGGGCGCCTGTGCCGCGTCGAGCCATTGCGTGCGACCGCTCACGCGGCCGTCCTGCACGAGTCCCACGCGCTCGACGCCGAGGGTCGCAACTGGACCTACCTGCCGTACGGACCGTTCGGCTCGGAACAGGAGTACCGCGGGTGGGTCGAGTCAAAAGAGTCGCTCGACGATCCGGTGTTTTACGCGATCGTTGCGGCCCCGGAAGAGCGTCCGGTCGGTGTCGCGAGCTATTTGCGCATCGATCCCGACATGGGAGTCATCGAGGTGGGCCACCTGAGCTACTCGCCCGCGCTGCAGCGAACCGCGGCCGCAACCGAGGCCATGTATCTGATGATGCGACACGCCTTCGATGACCTCGGCTACCGCCGTTACGAGTGGAAGTGCGACAGTCACAATCATCCGTCGCGCAACGCCGCGCTGCGACTCGGATTTCGGTTCGAGGGAATCTTCAAGCAGGCCGTAGTGATGAAGGGCCGGAACCGGGACACCGCCTGGTATTCGATTACCGACGCGGAGTGGCCCGAGCTGCGCAGGGCGCTCGCGGATTGGCTCGACCCGGGAAACTTCGACGCCGAGGGTCGCCAGAAAACGCGGCTGGAGTCGCAGCTCGCCGCCCGCCCGCCACGCATTTGATTGGGGTCGCCTGCAGGCGGTATCCTCAGGTCAATGCCGGACGAGACGCTTGATTCTGGGACTACGCCCGAGATCGTCATTGTCGGCGCGGGCCCCGCCGGCGCGCTACTCGCTCACATTTTGTTGAGTCAGGGAATTCACGTCACGCTGATCGAGCGTCAGAAGGATTTCGCGCGAGAATTTCGAGGCGAGGTGTTGATGCCCAGTGGTGTCGCGGCGTTTGAGACCGCCGGCCTCGCAGACTTGTTATTCGAGACACCCACCACGCGACCCTGCGCGGTCGAACTCTACTACCGCGACCGCAAGGCGGCGCGCATCGATTTCGAGGACATCGGCGAATCTGGTCCGGTGATCGTCTCGCAACCCGACCTGCTCGAGGCGCTGGTCGCGCGCTGCTCTCAGATGCCGGGCTTTCGTTTTCTGCGCGGCACGACGGTGACTGAATTGTCACGTCGAGGCGGACGCATCGACGGCATCGTTACGAACGAAGGAGACCACTATCCCGCCGCGCTCGTGGTCGGCACGGACGGTCGCGGTTCGATCGTCCGAAGGCGTGCCGGCCTACACCTGGAGGAGTCGACCGAGGCGTTCGACGTCGTCTGGTTCAAATGCCCCTATCCGGAATCGCTTGCCGAACGCGGCCGTCCGGTGATGGTCAGCGTCGGCGGTGGTCACCTGTACATCAGCTATCTAACAGCGAAGGGTCGGCTGCAGATGGCCTCGGTAATTGCCAAGGGGAGCTACCGCAACATCCGCGAAGGGGGCCTCGACGGATGGTTCGACGAGATCCGGCACAGAGTCCCAGCCGAACTCGGCGACTTCGCTCTCGCCCACCGCGACCAGATCACCGATCCGTTCGTGTTGAATGTCGTGTGCCACATGTTGCCGTGCTGGACCGTGCCCGGGGCGCTGCTATTGGGTGATGCGGCCCATCCGATGTCGCCCGTGGGAGGGCAGGGGATCAACATCGCGCTGCGCGACGTGATCGTCGCAGCCAACGAGCTCGTGCCAGTGTTGCTAGCGGGCGGCGGCGGGGCTGCTATCGACTCGGCCTGCGCGCAGGTCGAACGAAAGCGCATACCCGAAGTCGAGATGATCCAACGCTTCCAACGCATGCCGCCGCGACTGTTGTTTCGCGGTAGCTGGTGGTCCGAAGCGCTGCTCCGCTTCGGGTTGATGCTCGCGGGCAGCGGGCTCGCGCAGCGCAGCGGGCGCATACCAGCGGTGGCCCAGATCCTGCTCTACGGCGACGGCGAGGTGAAGCTCGAGCTCCAGGAGTCTGAGAGCGCCAGCTCTGGCGCGCAGGCGACGACGGTGAAGAATTCGCCCCAGATCGACTCTGGGCCACCAAAGAGTCAGAGCCGATAGACCCGAACCGCCGTGTCGTGAAACAACGCAGCTCGTTCGCTCGCCTGGAAACTCTGGGTCAGACGCTTGAAGCAGTTCCACAGAACCGTGTAGGAACACGACGCCTTGTCGACTGGGAAATTGCTCTCGAACATGCAGCGCTCGGGGCCGAACTCCTCGATGCAGTGGAGATAATACGGCCCCAGGGTTTCCGCGAGTTCTTCGGAAGACGGTGGCTTTGGGCGCTTGTGCCAGCCGAAGCCACAGATCGGCATCTTCAGTCCGCCGAGTTTCACGCTGACGTTGGGACAGCGCGCAAGCGAGCTGATCGATCCCTGCCAGTCGGAAAACACCTCACCGCGTAGCCCTTCGAATGGACCGATACCCAGCGGACCGCCCACGTGATCGAGAACGATCGTCGTGCCCTCGAATGCCTGGGCGAGGTCCGTGAGCTCGTCGATCTGGGTGTGGAACAGCCACGCGTCGAACGAGAGACCGTGCGACGCGAGGCGCGCGAAACCTTCCCGAAATTTGGGCTCCGCCAACATGTGGGGCGGTGGGGCGGAGTGCGAACGGCGAATCTGATCGCTCGCGTGCCACGCCGCAGAGTGTCGGATGCCGCGGAAGCGATTCGGGCTGGCAGCGACATGTGCTGCAAGCACCTCATCTACGGCCGCGCCGAGCAACAGGTTCGCGTGGCCAACGATGCCAGCATTCGCCCGCATCGCGCCGTATCCGCCGCTCGCACTCTGCGCGGCAACGCCCTGCACGAACTCAGTCTCTCCGACGGGTCGAAGCGGCTTCTCCCCGTCGGCGCGATACATCGACCCGCATTCCACGAACACTGTCTTCACGATGCGATGAGCGCTCGTATCCGATAGCAGCTCGTCCAACAGGTATCGACTTCCCGGGTGATCCCACAGGTGATGGTGTGGATCGCAGATCGGGAGATCCGGATCGAGAGCCTCCTCTTCTCCGGAAGCCAGCCACGCTTCCCTGGTTGCCTGCGTCTGGGTCGCACTCATCAGCTCCTCCTCGGTTCGCCGGTCGTGGTTGGACCCGCTCGGGCCCGGTCGTCGTACTCTTAGCCGCGAACCCGCGTTCGCGCGACGTGAGCCATGGCCGATGACAGGCTGGAATGGACTTTGCGGACGTGTACCATCCCCCTCAGCGTCCACCCGACCCTCCAACGTCCCTCCAAAGATAGGAGCATCTGATGGCCGATTTCAGTGCGATTCCGTGGATCGCAGAACACATCGCGCTGTACCGGACCGACCCGGAAAAAGCACATATGTGGGACTCGGGGGCGCTCGGCGGGCCCGGACACCTGCCGACTCTTCTGCTGACGACGAAGGGACGGAAATCCGGTGAGCCCAGGGCGTTGCCGCTGATTTATGGCGTATCCGACGACTGCTATGTCGTGATTGCGTCAAAGGGTGGCATGCCGAACCATCCGGTTTGGTTCCTGAACCTCGAGGCGACTCCCGAGTGCCATTTGCAGGTCGGCGTGAAGCAGCTCTCGGCACGTGCCCGGGTCGCAGAAGGCGCCGAACGCGAGCAGCTCTGGAAGAAGATGGTCGAGATCTATGCGCCCTACACCGATTATCAAAAGGCGACCGAGCGAACGATTCCAGTGGTAGTACTGGAAGCGATCTGATCATCGACTCGCGCTGCGCCTGCCTTCGGTTCGGGTCGATGGGTGACGGAGCCGTCGGCTTCATCGCTGGAGCGACCGACCTCGTTCCCGCGCCAACTGATCGGGACTATTGCGTCGGTATCTTTCGAATGTCGTCCAGGTCACCGAGCCATGTCACCGCCGAGCGACACCAGACTTGCGCGACCGGACGCAGCTCAGCGCGCTGAGAGAGGGTTCCGACGCGGACACTGTAGGAGGTCGGCCCATCCCGCTGCGTGATGCCGTAGACGTGGGTTCCACAACTCGCACAAAAAGCCAGCCCCCGCGTCCGGCCGCTCTCGGCCACCTTTTCGTAGATCACGGGTGACCCTTCGAGCAGTCTGAAGTGGTCCTCGGGAACGAAGACGCCGATTCGAAATGCTGAACTCGAAAAAGTCTGGCAATCGGTGCAGTGACAAATCCCGATCCGATTCGGCTCGATCTCCGCTTCGAAGCGGATGGCTCCGCAGTGGCAGCTCCCATCGACATGCATCGCGGTTCCCTCCCCCCAAAGCGATTGCTTGGGGTGCCCATGTTCACTGCGTGGTGACACGCGGCTCCAACCGGAAGACGGTCGCCTCGCTGCGCTGATCGGGCTCGGGCTCGAAGTCGTATTTTTTCTGGACCGCTGCAAGGAACGCGTCGATCTCGGCTTCGCGATCGGTTCGCACCGCGCGCAGTTCGAAGATCGAATCGCCGATCTTCAGTCGGACGTCCGGATCTTCGGCGATGCGCAGTACCCAAGCGTTGGACGCGTCACCGGCAGCGATGTAAAAGTGCTCCCCGATCCCCACACCCCAGACGTTCACCGAGTACGGGTCATCGGAGCGCGTCTCGAGCTGCACCGTGTCGACTGGGTCAGAGAACGTCCAATTGTTTGGGTAGGGGGTCAGCGTGCCGGTCAGCTCTCCTCCGGGAAGAATCAAGATGGGGCCACACCCGATGACGACGCATGCGATCAGCAGAGCGGTCGGCGCTTTCAAGAAACGGTCTCCTGGTCGACGACCTGGCTGCGCGGCCGACAGGGTCGTGGGCTACTCGAGAACAGAGCGCGTCTAGAATTTCAGCAGAACCCCGATCGTGATTCCGGCTAGCAGGACGCCGACTCCCACCACCACGGCGGAGGTCAGCTGAATCGAGCGCTTCACTTCGAGGGCCATGGTGGACATTCTGAGCAGCAGCTCGGTCTCGAGCCCGCGGATTCCGCGGCCGATGGCTTCGAGCAACTTCGCCTCGCGCTCCACGATCTCAGCCGAGAATCGATCGTCCAACGCGTCGACGGTTACCTGGAGGGACGAGAGCTTCTCCTGAAGCGCAACAGAAGCGTCGACCCGCGACGACAACTGTTCCAAGTCAATATCGACCTCTGTGACGACCGGGAGGGGCTCGGGCACCTCCGCGGAGCGACGCCTGGGGATCCAGCCAAGCAACCGTTCGCGCAGCCCACCTGCTTCGGCTTGGTGCGAGTCGCGCTCACGTTGCGCGCGCATTACCGCTTCATAGACCTTGCTCATGGATTCTCTCCTTGCACTGCACTGCCCGGCCTCGCCACGGTTGCTGGTCTGGGCGTGCATTCCCAAATCCCATTCTACACGAATCACTTACGGGAAGCCGTTGTTTTCGCTAGGTGCGGTCAACCCGAGGGCTCAGCCCGAGCGGGGATGCGCCCGAAATCGAGTGCTGCAATCTACTCTCGACGCGTTGTGCTGATGGTGCCGAAACAACTCGCTCGATGGGCGTGTAAGTGTGCAAGCGTGTAAGAAAGGCGGTCTTCATGAACAACCAGGGCGAAAGTTGTCCACCGGCTGCGCGGAGAGGTACAGCACAGGGGTACGAGAGGGGATTCAGTCTCCCAGGTAGCCGGGCTGCTGGGAAATGCTCGTGTGCGTCTTCTGGCGGACGGCGTTGATACGCCCGCGTTGGATCTCGGCCGCTTCGGGATTCATGGCGCGCTGACCGAATCCCGTGTAGAGAACCTTGCGCCCCTGAGTAACCGGCGGTTGGCTCATGTGCTGCGTACAGCTGAGGTGCACCGTCACATCACCGGTTTGGGTTGGCAGATCGATGGGCTCGAGGTCCAACCCAGGCTGCATGCACGGGGCCGGCCACACCAGCGCTCGGTGGGTACCGGGGACGACGCGCAACTGGCCCGAGTCGGCGTCTGCACCACTGACTGAGATGCCCACTGTGAGTGAGCAGCACTCATAGGAATGACGGCCCAGGCTGCAGTCTTTGTGCCAGGGGACGTCGGAAATGCCCTTCACTACACCGATCGGCTTGATCAATGCGCCCACCCGCGACCCCGGTGCCCGGCGCGACTCGTGGCCGATTCCCGGGATGCGGCCGATTCGCTGGAAGCGATCGGTGTCGATCAGTTCCACTGTGGTCTTAGAGTATCGGTCGAAGCCCTCCATCCGGACCAGGTGCTCCACGCCATCTTTGGTGGTCGCGAACCAAGCTCGGTTGTCACCCTTTTCAAAATGCGGTGCCGCTACCGCATAGTCGGCTTCGACGGCGGCCATCTCTTCCTCGCTGAACAGACCCTGGATGTGCAGGTATCCGGCCTGCTCGAGAAAAGCGCGCATCTCGTCATCGGAATCGTCCGGCCTGAAGCTCCGACTTGTGCTCGTGTCGAACGTCACGTTTCCGCGTGCGTGGATGGGGCGCGCTTCGAGTGCCGAGCGCAGAACCAGCCACCAGTTCAAAAAATCGGGCAAGCCGCCTTCCGGCATGTCGAGCAACCGGTTGCTCATCAGGGCGATGGGCGTGGTCTGGTCGAAAACGATGTCGCTCAACTGGTCGTGGGTCAGTCGCACACGGGCGGCGCCAATAGCGTGACCCGCCTCTACCGATACGCGGTCGCCGTGCCACGCGAGTGTCCAAGGCTCGCCACTTGTCTCGATACAAAATTCTGCGAGCGGAAGTTCGCTCGCTCCCGGCTCAATCAGCGCGTGGTGGCTGTCGAGAAGCGACGGCAGGGTCTCGTGGAAGAACACGCCGGCTTCCACCGGCGGCATTTCACAATCGACTTGGGTTCGCAGATCTACTGACATGGAATCTCTCCCGCCACTGTTTCAGTGTGGGAACGCCCCAATATAGCAAGAAGCCTCCGACAGCGGTCTTACCGGTGGAGTCACTTGCTGAACTCGAGACCGTCGAAACTTCCCTCGGCTCGCCAGTTTTCCAGGATCTCGAAGAACTTGATCGATCCGCCGCCATAGGGCGCGGCTTGCTTGGCTCCCGGGCTCGGCTTGCCTTCGTTGTTGTAGTAGCCAGGCGTGCAACCGGGCCCACCGATCATCATTCCGGTGCCGTTTTGGAGAATGGTCTGCACCCAGGCGGCCTCGGCCGCCTCCGATGCCTCGATGGTCTGGAAGTCGTTTTCAAGAGCATGGCTGATGATGTGAGAAATATGCACAGCCACTTCGTCGAGCAAGTGCGGGTAGTTGGCCGTAAACCCACCCTGGCTCACGCTCATGATGAAACAATTCGGGAAGCCATGGCTCTGCATGCCGTGCAACGTCGCAAAGCCACCCTCCCATTTTTCGGTGAGACTCCGACCCCCACGACCGATGATCTCGTAGCCGGCCCGACGCGCATATCCGGTGCCGACCTCGAAGCCAGTCGCAAAGATGATGCAGTCGACCTCATACTCCCGGCCATTCACGACCAGCCCATTCTCGGTGATCCGATCGACGCCCTGACCGTCGGTGTCCACCAGCGTGACGCTGTCTCGATTGAAGGTCGGCAGGTAGTCATCGTGGAAACACGGTCGCTTGCAGAACATCTGGTAGTAGGGCTTGAGCGCCTCGCCGGCGTTCGGATCGTCGACCAACTCGTCGACCCGCGCCCGGATCTCGTTCATCTTCTCGAAGTTGGCGAGCTCCATGATGTCGGCGATGCTGTGTCCGGATTCGTCATTGGCGGCGCCCTTCTTGAACATGTCGACCATCTTGCCGATCAGATCGGTCCACCCGTCATCGACCAGATCCACTTCCTGGGGCACGCCCGACACCAGCGCGTTGAAGTTTTCCATCCGATGCTTGTGCCAGCCGGGCTCGAGTGACGCGGCCCATTCCGGATCGGTGGGCGCATTGCCACGTACGTCGATCGATGACGGTGTGCGCTGGAATACGAACAGTTCCTTCGCTGTCTCTCCGACGTGGGGCACGCACTGCACCGCCGTGGCGCCGGTTCCGATGATCGCGACGCGCTTGTCGCGCAGCCGGTCGAGGCCTCCGTCAGGGCCGCCGCCCGTATACCCGTAGTCCCAGCGACTGGTGTGGAACGTATGACCCCGAAAGTCGTTGATGCCGGGGATGCCGGGCAGCTTCGGGCGATTCAGTGGCCCGTTGGCCATCGCGACGAAGCGCGCTCGAATCTGGTCGCCGCGGTTGGTCGAAACGATCCAGCGAGAGCTCTTGTCGTCCCAACGCATTTCGGTGACTTCGGTCTGAAACAACGCCCGGTCGTAGAGGTCGTAGTGGCGCCCGATTGCCTGGCTATAGGCCAGTATCTCAGATGCGTGAGCGTATTTCTCGGTAGGGATGTAATCGAGTTCTTCGAGGAGCGGCAGGTACACATACGACTCCACATCGCACTGGGCACCCGGATACCGGTTCCAGTACCAGGTGCCGCCGAAGTCGCCCCCCTTCTCGATCACGCAGATGTCCTCGACGCCGGCCTCACGCAGTCGGGCAGCAGCTTGCAGTCCGCCAAACCCACCACCGATCAGGACGACGGAGACTTCGTCAGTCGACGGCTCTCTTTTGTACCCAGGGTCGACATAGGGGTCGTCGACGTATCGCGCAAAATCGCCAGTGACCTCCACGTACTGGTCATTGCCGTCGTCGCGGAGGCGTTTCTCTCGCTCGATCCTGTAGCGTTCCCGCATCGCGTCTGGGTCGAAGCCACGCGGGGCGTTGATCGGGTTCAGCTCGCGGTTCGCAGTCGTCATGTCAGTCTCTCTTCGCTGTCACTCGGAGGGAGTGGGGTTGAAAGGGGGCACCGCAGCGGGTGACGTTGGTGTGTCAGAGCGATCAGTCGGTTACATCCTCTGCCGACCGACTCGTGCCGTGTTGATGTCCGAGCCCGTCGCGCGCCAGCGCCATATAGGCATCCACCACCACTTCGTCTCCGGGATAGCGGTGCCCTTCGACGCTTTCCATCATCTGGTCGAGGAAATGCCGCGCGCCCAACAAAAAGTGCGCCTGAGTTGAAATCTCGGCGTCGTCCATTGGGCGAAGGGTTCCGCGTGCGATGGCGGCTTTGAAGCGCACCACGTAGCGCTCCACCCAACCTGCAACCGCGCGACGGTACAGCTCTGGGTCGTGGAGTTTGACTTCGTCCGCAAGCCGGACGTAAGCCGGGTTCTCTCGCAGGTACGCGAGATAGACGAACAGGCCGGCCCGCTCGCGGGAGAAAAAATCGGCGCCTTCATCTGGGTGGGCAACATGCAGACGTGACAGAAGATCCGAGACGAGCGTGACCATCAACTCGCGCAACAGTTCGCGCCGCGAGCCGAAGTGGTAGTGGAGGTTGCCGACGGCGACGCCAGCGCGCGCGGCGATCCGCGCGACGGAGGTCTTGTGGAATCCGGACTCGCTGGCCTCGGCCAACGCGGCTGCCAGGATCCTGGCGCGCGTGTCGCGGGATCTCGCGTAGCTGTTCCGCCTGAGCGGGGGAGTTCCCGGCAGTGGGGCGTTTTCGGCCATAACTGAATACTGAACCAATTTTCAGTCATGAGCAATACCCCTAAATTCTCAACGGGCTCGGCGGGCCCTCTGGATGCTCGCATGAACGTCACAGAACGCCACTAGCGAGCCACCAGACGCGTCGCGTAAGCGATCGTCCCCGCTGTAAGTGCGTGTCGGCGTTGGAAGTTCTCTCGCGCGTCGGTCGCCGGTTGGCGTGACGTCTGCCACGATTCGAGTCCGTCGTACCAGGTCACGAGCAGCATCACGCCACGTTCGTCGCGACGATCCGCCTGGCAGAACAGTCCCAGCGGCTCGGACGCGTAGGCGTCGGTGTCTTCGAACGAGACCCAAGCCTGCTTCGAGAGTGAAGCGATCTGCTCCACATCGGCGTTTCGCACATCGAAAAACCGGAACACGTACAAGCCATCACGAGTGAGAGGAGCGAACGCATTCGGACGCACTGTGGGAACCAGCACGTGCTGCTCGACCACTTCGAAGCCAGCCTCAGCCAAGTAATAGCGGGGAGCTGGTGCGTCACAGTGCAGGACGAAAATCAGCTCATTGGACCCGATGCCAAACAAGCCGAAGAACGCGCCCCACAGCTGGACACCGATGGGTGTTTCGGTTGCATCGAATCGCGAATAGGCGTTCGACCAATCGCGCTCGTCTGCGCGAGCTCTGAGCCAGTGATAGTTCATCGCTCCCGCCATCATCCAAGCCTTTCAGGCTCGCTACCCCCCAACCCACCGTCCTGATCCTTGCCGTTCATTCCCGCGTTCAACCGCGCATCCGCGACCAGCTTGCGAACGATCGGTCCCATGACGGTTGGATCCTGGACCGGCTCGACGGAGGGTCCGCGGTGCCAGCCCTCGGCGATGGCGAGCACTCTACCCGAGGCCTCGAACACGCGTCCCGTCACGTCGCTGGAGTCGCGGCTGGCGAGCCAGGTGACGATCGGTGCGATCCAGCGCGGGCTTTGATTTTCACGCATCTCGTCGGTGATCTCGCCGGGCTGCAGGTCTTCGGTCAGTCGCGTCAGCGCCCCGGGCGCGATGCAGTTCACGGTCACGCCGTAACGGCCGAGTTCGCGCGAAGCGATGATGCTGAAGGCCGCGATCCCCGCCTTGGCGGCGCCGTAGTTGGTCTGTCCAGCGTTGCCGTAGATGCCCGACACAGACGTCGTATTGATGAGCCGCGCGTCGACGGCTTGACCGGCTTTGCTCTGCTCTCTCCAATAACTGGCCGCGTGGTGGGCCGGCGCAAACGTGCCCTTGAGATGGACGTTGATGACGGCGTCCCACTCGCTTTCCGCCATATTGACGAGCATGCGATCGCGCAGGATGCCGGCGTTGTTGACCAACGCGTCGAGGCGACCGTACGTGTCGATCGCCTGGCGGATCATCCCGCGAGCAGAATCGAAGTCGGCCACATTCGCGCCGTTCGCGATGGCCTCACCGCCGTTGCCGCGAATCTCGGCGACGACTTCGTCTGCGGGGCCCGAGTCCTCCCCCTCGCCGTCACGTGCGCCACCGAGATCGTTGACCACGACCTTGGCGCCGTGCTCGGCCAGCATCAGTGCGTACTCCCGACCGATTCCCCGGCCGGCTCCAGTGACGATGACAACGCGATCCTCACAAAACGTACTCATGTCTTTCTCCCGTTCTCGGTATGTAATATTCTCAAAAGAGGTGATGTGTTCACGGGTGCCGATTGTTCGAATCCTTCGTCAGGCGTTCTTCCATTCGATTGGAACAGCACCCTGGCAAATTTCAGGCGATATGGATGCTCGCGCGAACTGCGCAGGATCGCCACCTTTGTGACGAAGAGGTACCCGCATGTCCTCGATCAGAGAAGTGGCTCCGCAGTTTCTGGTGACTGAGCTCAGCGATGCGCTCTCCTTCTATCAAGGGCAACTCGGATTCGCGATCGATTTCGTGTACGACGACTACTACGCCAGCGTGTCGCGTGACGGTGCCAGGATCCACCTGAAGTGTGCTCCCAAAATCGAAGCGGAGCGGGTGCATCGCAAGTCGGGGGAACACCTGGACGCATACCTGGATGTCGTCGGTGTGAGAGAGCTTCACGACGAGTTCGCCGGTCGCGGTGTCGCGATTTTCAGGCCGCCAGATCGTACGCCCTGGGGACGGCTGGAATTCTATCTCGAGGACCTGGACGGCTATATCCTGTGTTTTTCGGAGGCGATCCAGCAGCCTGTGCGGTAGAGCGCCAGCCCGCGCGTCAGCGGCGTATCACAGTGGCGGCAACACCCGGAGGTGGCATACCGCAGATCTCGCCAACGTCCCTCCCGACTTTGTCTTCGCTGTGCACCCAGCATCCGACGAGCTCGAGTTCCGGGTGAGAAACAATGCCCTCGATCGATGCGCGCCCCACACCGCCAGTCGCCCATTGGATCACGCGATAGGTCATTCTTCTCTCACCTCTCTTGATCTTTTCTTCTCTTCTATTCTCTTCTTTTCTTCTTCTCTTCTTCTTCTTTTCTTCTTCAGATCTTCGAAATCAAGATTGTGCCCGCGGCCATTTCACACCTGTCAGTTGCGCTCCATTGGCCTAGATGTCCGCCAGCGGCATTTCAACCTGGATCCCGGTGAGTCCACCATTGACCCCATAGATCTCGCCTGTGACATAACTCGCCGCAGGTGAGGCCAGGTAGAGCGCGCAGGCGGAGATATCCTCGACCCGGCCCAGCCGGCCCATGGGGGTCTTGGCGAGCATTTGGCGCTCGAGATCGTCATTCATGAAATTGGACAACGCTTCGGTCAGAATCGACCCGACAGCGATGCCATTGACCCGAACCTTGGGCGCGAAGTCCTGGGCGAGAGTGCGAGTCAGAAAAGACAGTGCGGACTTGGCGGTTCCGTAGGCGGCGAAGCCTCTCGCGTTGAAACGTCCGGCCACAGAAGAGATATTGACGATCGCACCGCAGCCGGCCGTCTTCACCATCTGGGGTACCGCCAACCGGGTCATCGCGAAAGCCGTGGTGACGTTGAAGCGGAAGCAGGACTCGAACTCCTTTTCGGTCGTGTCGAGAGTGGCCTTGGGTGGCCATCCGCCGGCGTTGTTGACCAGGATGTCGAGGCGACCGAATTCGTCGATTGTCTTTGCGACGAGCTGTTCGCGTTGCTCGGCGTCGAGCACATCGCACGGGACGATCAACGCGCGCCGGCCGCGAGCTCGCACCTGCTCCGCGGTCTGCTCGAGCTGTGCGACCGTGCGCGCGGAAATCACAACGTCGGCCCCTGCATCGGCGTAGGCGAGGGCTGTGGCGGCACCGATCCCGCGGCCGGAGCCGGTCACGATTGCCACTTGGCCATCGAGGCGAAAGAGATCCAGGATGTTGTCCATTGTGGGGCTCCTTGGGTCGCAGCTGTTCGGGGTGGGATGCAACGAGCGAAGAGCATACTCCAATCACTTGATCGGCATCGCGAGATGGGGTCGCAGCGGATCTGAATCGTTCTGCGCCAAGCGGGGGATTCCGTCGTCTAGGCCGTGATATCCTCGCGCGGATCTTGGGGGGGAGGCGTTGATGCAGATTCTGCGCCAGGTCGGCGGTGCGATCGTCCGAGTGGCGGTGCTGTTTGCCGGGGTGCTGTTGGCATCGGCGTTAGCCGAAGACGCCTATCTGTTCGTCAAGGGGATGCTCCCGGTCGAGCCGAGCAGCCGCGCCGCGTTGCCGAACTATCCCGACAAGGAGCAAGCGCGGCAGATGTTTCTCGATTTCAAGCAGATGCAGGAGGACTACGTCCCGTTCCTGGGCTGGAAGCGACGTACTTTGACTACCCGCAACGTGAACATCGACGAGAACGGCTGGCGGATCCACCGTGTTGGGAGCGAGAACAACGCCTCGGACGCGCTTCGGATCGGGTTCTTCGGTGGCTCGACGATGATCGGTAAGGGTACGGCCGATGACGACACGATCCCCGCCATCTTTGACCAACTCACGACCGATTTCGCTGTGACCAACTATGCACAGGGAGGGCACACTGCGCGGCAAAACCTGGCGCAGCTGGTGAACCTGATCGACACCGGCGAAATGCCGGACGTCGTGGTGTTCTACAGTGGCTACAACCACATATGGGCGCACTGCAACTACGCGGTAACGCATCGACTCAACGGCCACATGGCGGAACGCAAGCTCCAGCGGGCGCTACAGGACCACCCTGCGGGTGGCTATACGCTCAACGAGATCGTACGACCGCTCGTGGCGAGAATTCGGCGTGTCCTCGGAGAGGAACGATTCACCCGGGACGAGTTCGTCTGCGACATCGATCCCGAGCGCGCGGAGCAGGTGGCCGATTCGCTGGTGAGAATCTGGCAGGTCGCGGCCATGCTCGTCGACGGCTTCGGGGGCCGCTTCTACGCATTCTTGCAGCCGATCGCACACATCGGGTCACCGCGCTTCGATCACCTGGAGGTCAAGTACGTAGAGGGGGGGGCACAGTTCCGTGTGGTCTATCCGCTTGTGCAGGCGAAGCTCGTGGCGCTGGGCCCGCCCTGGTTCGAGGACCTCTCCGATGCCTTCGATCGCGACGAGTACCTGTACATCGATGACGCACACGTGTCGCGAGAGGGAAACTCGATTATTGCTCACCGTATGCTCGAGCGAATCACAGCGACGGGACGCACCGCTCGAAACCTGCGGGGCGCGGAGCGATAAATGGACGCGGAGACCGGCAAGTTCTACGCCGACCACCTCGAATTGCTGTGCTGCCCGCACTGCAGTGCAGATTTGTCGATCGAAGGCGCGAGACTGCGATGCGAGGGCTGCGCCACGGCGTTCGACGCTGAGGAAAACATCCCGCGGCTGTTTTCCCCGAACGACTGGGAGCCTACACAGTCTGACGTAACGGAGGTCGTACAGGCGTTCTACGAGGAAACTCCGTTTCCCAACTACGACGATTTCGACAGCGTGAGCAGTCTCATGGACAAGGCCAGGCGCGGTCTGTTCGCTCAGCTTCTCGACAACCAGATCCCACCAGGCTGCCGAGTGATCGAGTGCGGCTGCGGAACCGGGCAGCTGACCAATTTCCTGTCTGTGGGCAACCGCACGCTCTTCGGTACAGATGTGTGCTTGAATTCGCTGCGACTCGCGCAGGAGTTCAAGGAGCGCAACTCGCTGACCCGGGCGCACTTCCTGCAGATGAATCTGTTTCGGCCGGTCTTCAAGCCCGGTGTGTTCGACGTCGTGATTTCAAACGGCGTGCTTCACCACACCACCGATCCGTTGCTTGGCTTCGAGACGATCTCGAAGCTGGCGCGGCCCGGCGGCTACGTGCTGGTCGGGCTCTACCACCGCTATGGTCGGCTGATCACCGATATCCGTCGGGTGCTGTTGCGGCTTTCGGCGGACCGGCTGGCGTTTCTCGATCCGAACCTGCGCTCGACACATTTGGCCGCTGCGAAGAAGCGCGCGTGGCTGATGGATCAGTACAAGCACCCACACGAATCGAAGCACACGATCGGGGAGGTGTTGAAAAAGTGGCTGCCGGCGGCGGGGCTCGAGTTCGTCAAGAGCATCCCGCGCACGATCCCCGCCGTCCCGATTGGGGCTGGCGATCAGCTCTTCACAGCCGAGAAGCCCGGCAACTGGCTCGAGCGGACCCTCGTCGAAACCGGGATGTTCTTCTCCGGCAGCGAAGAGGGAGGCTTCTTCATCGTGATCGCGCGAAAGCCCCAATAGCGCGACGCGCTCCGGGCTCGCACGACCCGCCGTTGGGCTCGGCGAGTTGCAGTTCGCCTCCGCGCGGCGGAAGCTTCCACGTCGTCGCGCGACCCAGCTTGGGTCGGGTTCCAAGAGCGTGTTCGTCGGGCTAGAAGAGTGTGTAAATGTAGGGTGTCAGCGCCTCGCTGGTCACCACCAGTAGCGCGATCAATCCCAGCACGATCACCAACGGGACAATCCACGGGTTGTTGGACTCACGCGCAAAGCGGATGAATTGGCGCAGCAGACGTCCGCTATGGGCGAGTTTCCGCATTGGGGCTCCGTCGGTTCAGTCGAGGGGGAATTGGTTCTGCCAGCCCGTGTCACGCTGCGCGTCGAGTTGGTTCGCCTTGTCGAGCAGGAATGGGCCGAGCACGAGGTGGTCCATCTCGGTGTGCATGAAGCAACGATAGGCGTCTTCGGGCGTGCAGACGATCGGCTCCCCGCGCACGTTGAAGCTGGTATTGATGATGAGCGCGCAGCCGGTGATCTCTTCGAAGGCACAGATCAGATCGTAGTAGCGCGGGTTGGTCTTCCGGCTCACCGTCTGGACGCGGGCCGAGTAGTCGACATGCGTGATCGCCGGAACGTCCGAGCGTGCGCGGTTCACGAGATCCTGTACGCCGAGTTCTGACTCGTCGCCGTGCGCGGGTTGTCGGCGCTGCTCGCATACGGGGGCAACGAGGAGCATGTACGGTGACGGGCGGTCGAGTTCGAAGTAATTCGCGACTTGCTCCTCGCGAACAGACGGCGCAAACGGCCGGAAGCTCTCGCGGTACTTGATCTTGAGGTTGAGGACCGATTGCATCTTGGGCGAGCGCGCGTCGCCGACGATCGAACGGTTGCCGAGCGCACGTGGGCCGAACTCCATGCGGCCGTGGAACAACCCGACGACGTGCTCGTCGGCGATGAGCTTCGCGATACTCGGCGCCCAGTCTGCGTCGGAGAGTTCGCTGTAGGGAATTCCGCGCGCGTCGAGGAAGCAGCGGATCGAGTCGGGTGCGAACTCCGGGCCGAGCAGCGCGCCTTTCATGCCATCCTCATCGGGTTTGGTCTGGCGCGGGTTGCCTAGCGCGTTGTGCCAGACCGAGAGTGCTGCACCGACTGCTCCGCCCGCATCGCCGGCTGCGGGTTGGATCCATACGTCCCGGAATACGCCGTCGCGCACCAGCTTGCCATTAGCGACACAGTTGAGCGCCACACCGCCCGCCAAGCAGAGGTTCTCCTTGCCGGTGAGCTCTCGCGCGTGGCGCGCCATCCGCAACACGATTTCCTCGGTCACTTCCTGGATGGACTTCGCGATGTTCATCTCACGGCGCGTGATCGGCGCGTCGCTCTTGCGCGGCGGGCCGCCGAAGAGCGTTGAGAAGCGCTCGCTCGTCATTACGTCGGCGGCGAGATAGCCGAAGTAGTCCATATTGAGCCGAAAAGAGCCATCCGCCTTCAAGTCCAGCAACTCGTCGAAGATTCGCTGGGTGTACTCACCTTCCCCGTACGGGGCGAGTCCCATGAGTTTGTATTCGCCGGAGTTGACCCTGAACCCTGTGTAATAGGTAAACGCCGAGTAGAGCAGACCGAGCGAGTGGGGGAAGTCGAGTTGGCGGATGAGCCGCAGCCGATGGCCCTCGCCGATTCCGATCGAGGCGGTCGCCCACTCGCCCACACCGTCGATTGTCAGCACAGCGGCCTCATCGAACGGGGAGGGGTAGAATGCGCTGGCGGCGTGCGATTCGTGGTGCTCGGGGAAGTAGATCGTTCCCTCGTAGCGGGAGCCGAGTTCGTCGAGTGCTTCGCGAATTTGCGGTTCGATCCACATTTTTTCGCGGACCCACATCGGCAGTGCTTTGAGGAACGTGCCGAGACCGCGCGGCGAGGCCGCGAAGTAGGTCTCCATGATCCGGTGGAACTTCAAGATGGGTTTGTCGTAGAACGTGACGGCGTCGAGATCGCCGCCCGTCTGGTTCGCCTCGGCGAGGCAATAACGCACGGCGTTGCTCGGGAATGCCTGGTCGTGCTTGACGCGCGTGAAGCGCTCTTCCTGCGCGGCGGCGATGATTTCGCCGTCGTCGATGATGCACGCGGCGGAGTCATGGTAGTAGGCGCTGATTCCGAGGATCCGCATCGGTTCAGTACTGGTTCGTCCAGGTCTCGGCCGGGCGTTCGGATCGGACGATCCAATACGTATCGGCCTCAGGTTCGTAGAAACGCTTCAGCTTGTCGCGGCGCTTGCGACGAAACAGGGCACCGAATGGAACGAAAAACAGGTAGAAGAGGGGAACCAGCGTAATCACGGTGGTCATCCGGCCGAGCAGCCCGGCGGCGCGACCGATCGAGCGCTCGATCACCGCGTACAACCCGAGCGGTGACGCGAGGGCCGAAAGCAGCGTCACGGCTCCAATCGTTGCCACAATCATCGCCAGTGTCGGAGCGTCGAACACCCAAAAAAGACCCGCTGCGGCGATAGCGATGGCGCCACGTAGGCTCCCCCTTCGCCGCGCGCTCTTGGCATAGTCGTCTGGTGTCGCGTCAGCGCCACGCCAGTTCCAGATGGTATCTGCTGCCTCAGCCCTACCTAAGGTTCGCACTGGGTGACTCTCCTCTCATCCTGGCCTGATCCTGGCCTGATTGAGTACAGATCCGCGGTGGGGAAGCGCGGCGGGAGGCACAAGTATCGCGCTCGCCTCGAAGGGGCGTGGCGGTCGCGTTATTCTGGCACGCCTCACCGGACGCGTCCACTGCCACCCGTGGTGTGGTGCTCCCAATCAGGCGCTTCTCTATAGCTTCATAGAGAGAGAAATAGATAGATAGGGGGATGTAGGGAAGGTGCTGCGCAACGTGCTGCTCGTCTGCGTTTCGACTGCGGTCTCATTGTGGGTCGCGGAGTGCGGCCTGCGTGTCCACCACTATGGGAGCCTCGCCGGCCTGTCAGGTGAGCATACGGTGCGAGAGCCACACCCCGTGCTCGGCTGGGCGCTCGAGCCGGGAAGTAGGGCGTTTCAGCGATCGCGCGACTATGGGGTCAAGGTCGAGATCAACGAGCATGGCCTGCGCGACCGTGCCCACGCCTTTGATCCGGCGCCTGGCGGGTCGCGAATCGCAATCCTGGGTGACTCGTTCATGGAGGCGTACCAGGTCGAACTCGATGAGTCGCTTCCGTATCTTCTACAGGAGGCGCTCGCCGACCGGCGAGTCGAGGTGATCAACTTCGGAGTGGGTGGCTACGGCACCGCCCAGGCACTCCTCGCGTTACGCGAAAAGGGTCTGCGCTATTCCCCAGACCTGGTCGTGCTGGCCTTCTTCACAGGCAACGATATACAAAACAACTCGCGCGAACTCCAGAGCCTCATCTGGGGGGCCGACGAACTCAAATCCTTTGGTCGCCCGTACCTGCTCGCGGAAACCCTGCAGTCTGAGATTGTCTGGGAACTGCCCGACCCGGACCGGGTCGACAAGCTTGTGACCGATGCGAAGGCCCGGCGAGCGTCTCTTACGCGTCGGATTCTCAAGTTCATCGAGCCCGCGATGCTCGGGCACGTGTTCGAACGCGCGCTGTCCCGCGTCGGGTCCGGCGCCAAAGATTTCGATCCCAACGTCATGTTCGGCTGGATCTATACCGAGAACTTCGATTCCAACCACCCCGCTGCCACACTGGACGCAGCCGGATACGAGCGCGTATTCGACGACGCTTGGCGAGTGACACGGCGAGCGGTCTTGGGGATTCGCGACCTTGCGGCGTCCTCGGGCGCTCGGTTCGCAGTGCTGATCGTCCCCTCACGGGAACAGGTCGTGCCCGATTGGGGCCGCGCAGTAGAGCAGCAGTTTCCGGCGTTGCGCTTCGACTGGTTGAGGATCAATCGCGAGATGGCAAGTTTCTGTGCATCGGCAGCGATCCCGCTACTCGATCCCACTGGCGCGTTGGCGGAGGCTTCGGCCAACGCCCCGGTGTATTACGAAATCGAGGACCGCCACTGGAGCCCGCTCGGCCACGCGGTCGCAGTGGCAGAGCTGGTGGATTTCCTCGACCGGGAACGCCTGGTTCCGTCGGGCACAGCGGCGCGTGAAGGGCGGCAGTGAGTACTTCGGCGCCGCACGTGATCCACATCGGCTACCACAAGACGGGTAGCTCGTGGTTCCAGAAACACTTGTTTCCGCGCGTGCGCAACGCGCGCTTCGTCGCGCGCGCCGAGGTCCGGCGCAGCCTGCTGCTGCCTTCGCCATTCGCGTTCGATCCCGGCATGGCTCGCTCCGGGCTGCTCGCCGGTACCGATGATCGGCTGCTGCTGAGCGAAGAGGAACTCTCGGGCAACCTCCACACCGGAGGGCTGCACGGTGGGTTGTCCAAAGAAATTGCCGGGAGGCTGCACCGCAGCTTCCCGGACTCGTGCATCGTAGTGTTCGTGCGCAACCAGACCACGATGATCGCCTCGAGCTACAAGCAATACATCAAGGGGGGTGGATCCCAAAATATCCGGGGCTTTCTCGAGCCGTCCAAGGCGCCTCACAAGATCCCGAACTTCTCGCTCGATTACCTCGCCTACGACGGACTCATTGGTCATTATGAGTCGCTCTTCGGAGCTGAGAAGGTTCGCGTGTTCGCTTATGAGGACTTCTGTCGCGAACCGATCGATTTCTTGAAGCGGTTCGGTGATGCGCTCGACCTGGACGTCGAGTTGCCGCCGGTCGCTCGTGAGAATGCCGGGTTGCGCAGTAGAACCCTCGCACTGATGCGCGTGCTCAACTACTTCCACGACCGCGAGATCCCGAACTCGCCAACTCTGGTACACATTCCCGGACTCTACGGGCTGCTGCGGTCGATCGCGCCGCAACTCGATCGGTTGCCGTTCATGGGGACGATCAAGGAATTGCCCGACTACTTGTCAGCGGACGAGATCGCCGCAATCGAAGACCGTTATCGGGAGTCCAACGCGAGGCTTGCGCGCCGCCATGCCCTGCCTTTGGCGGAGTTCGGCTATCCACTGCCGAGTTCCTGCGGGTGAGACGGGAGGCCGAAGTTCGGGATCGTTTCCTCGATCGCAGATCACTTCCGCTATAAGGTATCGATCTCGCCAGCGCGGGCGCGCTCGATCACGCTTTGCAGCCAGAGGACCTGCTCCGGGTAGGTCGCGGCCCACACTTCCCGCTCGTGTTCGACGCGTGCGAGCTGGGCATCGAGGTTGTCGACGGTGAGTTGCAACCCGAAGTCCGCGTCGGGGGGGGCAGCCGACGCGCCGCCAATCATCCGACCGAGAATCAAGTCGCCGAGGTCGGGTTTGAAGTGAGAACACTCCATCCACCAGCGCATCGCGTCACCTGGTACGCCGTCCAATGGCACCGGCTCGCTCGGGTAGCTGGCGTAACTGGTGAAATCGTAGAGGACGAAGTCGGTATCGCGCAGGCTCTCGACGAGGTCGCGCTTCCAATCCTCGAAGGTCTGCCACCAACCCGTAGCGCGGATCACCTCCAGAAACGTTACGTGAACCGGTGCGATTGCCACGACGAGCTCGATTTCGTCCTCTCGCGCCATCGATACGATCTCGCGAAAGCGTCGAAGCTGTTCTGCCGCGTAGGCGAAATCACCGTACCGACCCTCACGCAGCATGGTGCCAGCGATGACCGCTTCGAATAGCGTACGCATCGAGTAGCCGTGATGTTTCTCGACCACGATGCGAAACCCCAACTCTGAATAGGACGAGGCTTGCCCGCTCCGGAAGTTCTCGATGGTATCCATGGCAGCTTCGAAAGCGCGAATGCTCCAGACTTTCTCCATCGCGTAGTCGATCCTGCCGCGCTCCTCGTTGAGACGGCTCTGGTCGAAGTCGCCACCTCCGGCTCGACCACCGTGAAACATGTCGAGGTGTACGACCAACAGCACCCGGGACAGGTCCGCGTCCTCGCGACCGAGGCGATACATGCGGACGGTCTCGAACAGCGTGGTTCCCGCCAACGCTGCGTTGAAGACACGGCTGCCGCCATAGCGGGGGTTCTCCGGATCCATGCCCCACTGGGTTCGCGACGAGCCGAGCAGCAGCCATTCGTTACCACCGCGCGCAACGCGATTCGCCTTGAAGGTGCGACTTCCCCGTTCGGTCGCGAACGGCCGGAGCTCGTCGAGGGCCAGCGGAGTTCCCAGACCAAAGGGATCGACTGCGAGCACGAAGATCGCAGTCGCGAAGAGTAGAAATCCTGTAACCAACCCGAACCACGCCAGGTAGCTTCGCTGTTTGGGCTGCGACTCTGGGCTGCTAGAAGTTGAAGTAGAGGAACTCATTGGCCCGACTCAAGTACAAAACAGCGATGAAGAACGCAAACGATGTGACGAGTGCGTGAATCCGAGTCGGGCGCCAGCCTCCGACCTCGAACCCGAAAGGCAGCGGCACCGGCTTGCGGTCATCGGTCACGATTTGCTGCGTGTTTGGCGCCAACAGTGCGATGACCGTTCCGACGGCGATCCACGTCAGAGCCGATCCGGGACGCAAGCTCTCGTCAAAGGCGAGCCCCTCGGCGCCGAACATCGATGCGATGATGCTCCAGGCTGCGGGAAAGCTCGTGGCCCGGAAGAAGACAATGCTGGAGACGAACGCGAACAGAGTCGTGATGCGGGCGGAGAAGTCGCCCAGTGGGGACCAGCCCTCGGGCCAGTCGATCCGAAAGGGCTGGTAGAAGTGGTGGATACACAGGAACAGCCCGTGTAGTCCGCCCCAGAAAGCGAAGGTCCAGCCCGCACCGTGCCACAGTCCACCGACGACCATCGTCGTCATCAGGTTCACGTAGCGGCGCGGCTCGCCGTGACGGTTGCCACCGAGCGGGTAGTACACGTAATCACGGAGGAAGCGCGAGAGCGTCATGTGCCAGCGGCTCCACAAGTCGTCGATGCTTCGCGCCCTGTACGGGGAGTTGAAGTTCACCGGCAGCCGGATCCCGAACATCAGGCCGATACCGATCGCCATGTCCGAATACCCAGAGAAATCGAAGTAGACCTGCAAGGTGTAGGCGAGAGTCCCGGCCCAAGCATCGGCGAAGCCGACGGCGGCGCCAGAAGCCGCCGCATCGAACACCGGGTTGACGGTTCGGGACAGGCTGTCGGCGATGATGACCTTCTTGAAAAATCCGATGACGAAGGTCGCGCTTCCCTGGGCGAGGTTCGCGGGATCGAACCGTCGGCTGCGCTCTTCCGAGAACTGCGGGAGCATTTCCGCGTGATGAACGATGGGGCCGGCGATCAGTTGGGGGAAGAAGGAGACGAACAGGCAGTAGTCGAGAAACGAGTAGCGCGGGGCCGGGCCGCGATGGACGTCCACCAGGTAGGCAATCTGTTGGAAAGTGAAGAACGAGACTCCGAGCGGAAGAATGATGTTCTCGAGGTGATAGCTGGTGCCGCCGACCGAGTTGATGGAGTCGACGAAGAAGTTCGCGTACTTGTAGTAGCCGAGCAGCGCGATATTGAACCCAAGTCCCAGCGCGAGTATGGCGCGTTGTCGAACCTCGAGGCCGCGCGCAGGGCTCTGGAGCCATACTCCGATCGCGAAGTTTGCAACGATCGAGGCACCTATCAACAGCAGGTAGTCTGGATTCCACCAGCCGTAGTAGAACAGCGAGGCGGCAACCAACCAGCCGATCGCCGGACGCTTTCCCAGCCCGCTGCTGAGCCAGTAGTAGCCGACCAGGGTCACCGGCAGGAACACGAACACGAAGATGTAGGAGTTGAAGAGCATCGCCAGAAGCTCGCGTTTACGCGGATTCGCGCCTGTCTACCGCAGAGAGTCGCCACCCGCCATCGCGCGCGCGGCCTTTTGGGGTGGCGAACACGTCTGAGCGTGGCGCTACCCTAGCGCGTCGCTCTCGGCTCGGTCGCGGGATCCGTTGCGCGACAGTTCCCGGTTGCGAAGTCAATACTCGACGACCGTCATTGGCCAACGGTCTACCATTTCGAGCGCTGATACTCCGCACTCGCGCCGGTATTGCGAGAATGTTTGTGTTGCGCGCAGGCGGATTGGGCGACGGCGTCAACAGGTGGTCCCATGGGTCGATCGCGATACACTCGCCGCGGCGGGCTTTGGGGTGCTGGCTCGTACCCCAGGGACCTTCCACAACCAGGAGGCTTACATGGCGCGTCCAAGAAAGACACGACGCATCCGGCTCGACGCCGCCACTGCGTGCCAGCTGAAATGCCCCTCGTGTCCAACGGCCTCGGGTGAGGTGGGCAAGAACTTGGGAACGGGATTCCTGCGCTTCGACGACTTCAAGCAGATCGTCGATCGCAATCCCTGGCTGAGCCGCATCGAGCTTTCGAACTGGGGTGAGATCTTTCTGAACCCGCACCTCGTGCGGATCATGAAGTACGCCTACGAGAACAACGTCGACCTGCAGGCCCACAACGGGACCAACCTCAACACGGTGAAGGATGAGACCCTGGAGGCGCTCGCAAAATACCGCTTCCACCACATGTCGGTCTCGCTCGACGGCGCGAGCCAGGAGACTTATTCGATCTACCGGGTGAACGGCGACTTCGACACCGTGATTTCAAACGTCGAGAGGATCAACCACTACAAGGCCAAATACCGCTCGAAATACCCAACGCTGCGTTGGCAGTTCGTGGCCTTCGGACACAACGAGCACGAGATCGACAAGGCCCGCCAAATGGCGTCTGATCTCGACATGGATTTCGTGCTCAAGCTGAGCTGGGGCGATTTGTACACTGAAGCGTTTTCCCCCACCCAGAACGAGCAGCAGATTCGCGACCAATCCAAGAAGGGCGTCGCAAGCCGCGACGAGTTCGAGAAGGAACAGGGCGAGAACTACAAGTCGAAGACCTGCTGGCAACTGTGGCGCGACCCGGTCGTGAACTTCGACGGCCGCGTACTCGGCTGCTGCATCAACCACTGGGGTGATTTCGGTCGCGTCGAAGACGGCGATCTGACGGCGGGACTCAACAACGAGAAACTCGAGTACGCGCGCGACGTGCTGACGGGTCGCGCACCCGCGCGCCCCGATCTTCCCTGCCTGTCATGTGAGATTTTCGAATCGATGCAAAAAAATGATCATTGGATCGACGAGGACCGAATCAAGTACAAGCGGGATCCGTCGCGTCTGACGATCCGGCTGCGCAACAAGCTGCTGCCCCGGCTGCTGGGACGCGCTGCGGCGGCTGACGAGGATGCGAGTTAGCGGGCCTGATCGCCGCACTCTCGGGTTGTAGGGACGTAGCGACAGCCTCGTCGATGAGGGTTGCGCGATCAAGCCCCGCAAATGCGCGGTCGGAGGCCTTTCAGCCCGCATCGACACAACGGACTGCGCAAATGCAAACCGCTACGCGCTCGAGTCTTAGAAGATCTCGAATAGCCCTGCTGCGCCCTGACCACCGCCTATGCACATCGTTACAACGCCCCACTTCGCCTTGCGGCGCTTGCCTTCGAGCAGCAGGTGGCCGACGCAGCGCGCGCCGGTCATGCCGAACGGGTGGCCGACCGAGATCGAGCCGCCGTTGACGTTGTACTTCGCCGGGTCGATGCCGAGCGTGTCGCGGCAGTAGAGGCACTGGCTCGCGAACGCTTCGTTGAGCTCCCACAGATCGATATCGTCGACCTTCAGGCCAGCACGCGCGAGCAGACGCGGCACGGCGATCACCGGGCCGATCCCCATCTCGTCGGGCTTACAGCCGCCCGCAGTGAAACCCCGGAATGCGCCGAGCGGCTCGATGCCGCGCTTCTTCGCTTCGCCAGCCTCCATCATCACCACGGACGCTGCGCCGTCGGAAAGCTGCGACGCGTTTCCGGCAGTGATGTAGTGCTCCTCACCGCGAATCGGCTTCAGCTTCTGCAGGCCTTCTAGCGTTGTGGACGGGCGATTGCACTCGTCTTTCGTGACGACGTAATCGACTACCGACGTTTCGCCACTCTCCTTGTCCTTGACGGTCATCTGCGTTTCCATCGGGACGATTTCGTTGTCGTAGAGGCCCGCGTCTTGCGCGGCCGCGGTGCGCCTCTGACTTTCGAGTGAGTACTCGTCCTGATAATCGCGGCTGATCTTGTAGCGGTCGGCGACGATGTCGGCCGTCTCGATCATCGGCATCCAAAGGCCCGGGTATTGCTCCATCAGCGGCTTGTCGACCTGATGCGAGAAACCTCCGCCCGTCATGCTCAGGCTGATCGATTCGACGCCAGCTCCGACGACGATGTCTTCGCCGTCGACGATGATTCTGCCCGCGGCTGTCGCGATCGCATTCAGGCCCGAAGAACAGTGGCGGCTGACCGTCACGCCCGTGGTCGTAACCGGGCAACCAGCCTTCAGCGCCGCGACGCGGCCGATGTTGTTGCCAGTCGTTCCCTGCGGAGTACCGCAGCCGAGAACCACCTCCGAGACTTCTTCCGGCTCGATACCGGCGCGCGCGATCGAGTGCTTGATCGCGTGGCCCGCCATAGCGGCTCCGCCCGTATTGTTGAATCCACCCCGGTGGGATTTGGCGAGCCCGGTTCGGGCAACTGAGACGATGACAGCTTCGCGCATGAGGGCTTTCTCCTGGTTCGGTGCGGACTTCCTACAGACGAGCTCGTCGACGGAAGTAGTCCACGGAAGTGGGGGCGTCCGACCGGGCCGGGTCGCCGATTCGTTGGCAGCGGGAAAATAGCTTAGCCTATGAGTCGCTCACGCGGTGGCAAGCCTGGATCAGCCCCAGTGCAGCGAAACGGGAGAACAGCTCGAGCACGCCTCCGGCGTCTGCTCCCGCGGATTCCATCTGACTCATGACTTCGCCCAGCGGCCTGCCTTCGAGCAGGCCATGTGCCGCCTGCGCGTTGACCGCGTCGAGTAGCTCGGTCACGACCTCGAAGCCCCGGCGGTAGACCCACACGGACTGGGGCCGCCTGGCCAGATCGACATCGATCTCCGATCGCTCGCACCCGCGCGCCGCTCGCAGTGCGTGGATCGGCCAAGGCGATGACACCAGCGCGACACCCGGCTGAAATCCGATTCGGGCGCTGGCCCAGTCGTCCAGATCCCAGTTTGCTGCGAATGCGAGGTCGCTGGGTTCCTCGACTCGCGCGTGAAAGCACTCGAACACACACCACTCGAGACTCGCCAGGTCCGGCAAGAAGGGGAGCTTGCCGGCGAGCCGATCCGACACGAGAAAGCCCGGTAGAGCCCGACCGACCGAATTGAGGTTGCACCAACCCGTCGGAATCTGCGGTCGATAGCGCTCCAGCAACGAAGCCAGCGAGCCATCGCCGAGAATCTTCACCACCGCGGGAAACGCCTCTAGCAGCGCCTCGCGAAGACGCGCTTTATACCCACCTGTGTAGATGCCGAGGCGCGTGCCGATATCTACACCGGTCGGCACCGACACAAGGGACTCGAGACCGAGGGCGCGCCTGTTGGGGACGAGTTGATCTGGGGCATGCTCACCTAACACCAGGGTCGCCAGGCTCTGCTGGAGGTCAGCGAGGGTCGGAGATGTCATGTGTAGCCTCGTGCGAATCAGCCCGGTCCTTCGGGGCCCTCGAGCTGCAGTACCGCAGCCTCGACGCACCTTGCCCGATCGACTTCCTCGCCGAGACGCGACCAGCTGGGAATGTCCGCGTCCCACTCGACCATGGTAGTCCGCTGTCCTATGTGCCCGATCGCGTGTCGATACAGCGCCCAGACTTCTTCGCTGACTGGTCGACTGTGAGTGTCGAAGAGGTAGCCATCCATTGCTTCGAACCCGGCCAGGTGGATTTGTCCAACGCGTTCCGGTGCAATCGCGTCGATGTAACGATACGGGTCGAGACCCATGTTCGTGCAGGTCACGTGTACGTTGTTCACATCGAGCAACAATCCGCAGTCCGCACGCTGCGCCAGCTCCGTCAGAAATTCGGCCTCGGGAATATTCGTGCACTTCCAGCCGAGGTATGTCGATGGATTTTCGAGCAGGATGCGACACCCGAGTCGATCCTGAACCTCGCGAACCCGGGTGGCGACGTGCTCCAGAATTTCTTCGGTCATCGGCAGTGGGAGCAGGTCAAAGAGTTGTCGGCCAGCGAAGCTGCTCCAGCACAGATGGTCGCTGACGATCACCGGTTCTATCCGCGCGACGAGTGCGGATAGCGCATCGAGGTAGTCGGCGTCGAGGCGATCTACCCCTCCTATCGACAGTGCGACACCGTGCAGCGCAACCGGGTAGTCGCGACGCACCGCCTCGAGCACGGCCAGCGGTCGTCCGCCGGTCTCCAGGTAGTTCTCGCTGATCGCTTCGAACCAATCGACTCTCGAACCCGAATCAACTCTCGAACCCGAATCAACTTTCGAACCCGAATCAACTCTCGACTCGGCAGTGGAATCGGGAAGCGAACCTCCGGGCGAAATTCCGCCCAGGACATCTTCGTAATGCTCGGCGCGCAGGCCCGCGCCGAACCCCAGCTGGGGCCAACGCTTGCTCGGGCCTGCGCGCCCATCTCTCACGCGGCTACTGCTTCTCCGCAGTGAGCCGGCCGCCTTCGATCTTCAGACAGGTTTCCTCATCGATATCGAGATATCCCTGCCCCTTGCAACTGTTTTCACCTGCACAGGAGTGTCCCTTGCCGCCGCATGACCCCGTGCCTTTGCATTTGTTGACGCCATAGCAGTGAACCTTGTCGCCCGCTTCCGCCTGAGCGGTCGTGGTCCCACCAGCCATGACCAGCAATCCAGCGACTGCAGACGCCAACAGCGCGCCGCCGTTCTTGACACTTTCTCTCATGGGTTTCTCCATGCTCTTTGTGGCTGCCGGGTGGCCGCCGTTTCGAATCACGCGTCGAGCAGACCCTCGACATCGATGCGAATCTCGATCTCCTCTCCCACCAGCACTCCGCCGGTTTCGAGCAGCTCGTTCCAGTTGAGCCCGTAGTCGCGGCGGTTGATTGTCAGATCTGCCCGGAAGCCAGCGCGCACATTGCCCCAGGGGTCCTTGCCGCTCCCCAGGAATTTCACGTCGAGAACCACAGGCTTCGTAACACCGTGTAGCGTCAAATTGCCGGCAATCTTTCCGGTCTTGCCAGAGGCGTCGGTGACCGTCACCTGGGTGCTCTCGAACTCGAGCTTCGGGAATTTCTCTACGTCGAAGAAGTCGGCACTGCGCAGGTGCTTGTCGCGCTTGGCGTTGTTGGTGTTGATGCTCGCAGCCTCAATGCTCCCACGGACAATGCTCGTCTTGGGATCGCTGGGATCGAAAACGATCGTGCCCTCGAACTGATCGAAGCGCCCTTGCACGCTTGTGAACAGGTGACTCACGGAGAAGCTCACAGTGGTGTGGGCCGAATCGACCTTCCAGCTCTCGGCCTGGCTCGACTGTGCGAGGCCAGCGACCAACAGGGTCGCGAGCCAGAGGCGGGGCGAAATTCTCATGATGGAACAATCCTCCTTGCATGGCTCGCCACATGCGGGGTACCCGAGCTTGGGTTGTAGACCTGTGCGAGTGAAGTACCCGGGAAGGCCATACTGGTTCCTTACGATTGTCGCAGCAAACCGGTTACTGGCACTGACGCATTGGTTCTCGGCGCGCGATATTTCAGCCGCGTGCGCCATTGCGGCTCGCCCACCTCTTTACCTCTTTACCTCTCTACCTCTTGACCTCTCTACCTCTTTTACCTCTCTACCTCTTTTGCCTCTCTACCTCGTACCTCTCGCAAGAGACGCTGGATCTCGCGGGCAAACAGCCACAGTCGATCCTGTCCCCACAAAGCGAGTGCCTCATTTCCGTCGGCGTCCAGCAGGCGGAAGCTCGGTACACCCCAGGAACCGAATTGGTACATCGAGACGCGGTTGGCCTCGAGCTCGTCTTCGAAATCGCGATTTCCCATGATGGCCTTGGCTTCTGGCCATGAAAGTCCTGCGTTCTCCACAACGACTCGCATTCCCCGGTCGTTGTTGGTGTTCACGCCGTCGTAGAACGCCGCCCGCAGGAAGCTGCTCAAGAGCTCGATTCCCTTGCCGCGCTCACGTGCCCAGGGATACAGCGAGTAGCCATTTCGCGTTGGCTCCCCGATCGGGTCGTAGATCTTTCCCCAATCGAGTCCCATCGCGGCCGCTTCCCGCGCTGTGTCGGAAAAAATGTACAGGCCCTTCTGTCGCGTGGCGGGGACACCTCGCATCACCATCGGGAGAACCGGTCTCATCACCAGCGCGAC
>JAQBGU010000180.1:0-9846 GCA_032128375.1 Deltaproteobacteria bacterium
GCGATCGTCGGGTCGTCGATCGGCGTGATCAATGCATGTCTCTATGTGAGCGGTGGGGTCGCGAACATGGAGCAGGCGTGGATGAGCTTCCCTTCGGTAGCGAAGATTTTCCGGCCGAGTTTGCGCGACAATCCGATCTCGGGTCTATCGCTTTTTTCGATGGAGCCGTTCGCAACGGCGATCGAGAAATTCATCGACTTCAAGAAGGTGCATCTCTCGCCGATCGAATTTTCGTTCATTCTGTTGAACCTGTCCCGCGGCGCGGGGCAGTTTTTTTCGAATCGGACCGCAGAATCGCCCGCGGAACTCCGAAAACTGACGCGCGCGGGATACGCGATCCCTGTGCTGTTTCCGCCCGTGCGCTTTCACGACGAGATGTACGCCGACGGTGGCTTCGCGTGGAACGTCCCATTGCTGCAGGCGGTCGAGATGGGGGCGACAGAAATTTACGTGCTTGCTGTCGTTGCGACCGCGTTGCCCTTCAAGCGCTCCTTTCGGGGAATGCCCGATTTTCTGATGCGCTTGACTGACGTGATGTGGCGCACGATTGGCAATATCGGATTCGTTACGACCCGGATCGATGTCGACGGTACCTACCGCGGCGTCCCTGTCACCGTGATCCAGCCAACGGAAGAGCATGCTGGCTTCAAGCCGATGACGCTGCTGTCGACCTCGCGTCCTCGCAGTCAGAAACTCATCAATGCCGGATATCGGGACGCAGCGCGCGAGCTGGCGCGGCGCGAGCGCGCGGAACGGAACCAGAAGACGCAGAAAACGAATGTCCAGCACCAGGTCGAGCCGGCCTTTCGCCATGAGGTGGCATGATCGCCAGCGGCGCATTCCGACTGTAAGGTACCCTGTTTCAGGTGAACGAATTGGGGAGCCGGTGTGGCTGAATCGGGATCGGGCAAGCGAACGGATGCCATGGGCGAGCAGATCACGATCGAGCTGAATCCGCGGGAGCAACGACTCTACGATCGGCTGAGAAAGGGGGTCGTCGAAAACCGCGTCGGCGAGAGTTCCGGGGTTCGCGACCTGCTGCTACTGCTGCCTGACCTGACCGTGTTGTTGATGCGATTGCTGCGCGATTCTCGCGTGCCGACGACATCCAAGCTGATCGCGGTACTCGGGGTCGGTTACGTGTTGTCCCCGATCGATTTGTTTCCGGTTTTATTGCTGGGCCCTTTGGGGTTGGTCGACGATCTGTTCGTCATTTCGGCAGCGCTGTCTCGGGTGATCAACCACGTGCATCCGGATGTCGTGCGATCGCACTGGCCTGGGAAAGGAGACGCGCTCGAGACGATTTCGCGCGTCTCGGCGTGGTCGGAGACACTGTTTTCCCGGAAATTCGCCAGACGCATCCGCTGAGATTCGGCTGAACCGTCGCTATCTCATCTGAGTTCGGCCCGCACGAGTCGGGTAGCGGTGATTGAGGGGTCACCGATCGGGTCCTGGCCGTATTGAACGGTTCCGAACCGTATTGAACCGTTTCGAACCGTTTCGAACCGTTTCGAACTACAGCGCCTTGGGAGCCGCGCGGACCGCAAGAGGGCGTAGGTTGGCGAGGCGATCCATTGGAAGTCGTCGCACGCGACCTTCGGTGTCGACCGCTGCGTGGACGGTGTACCCGGTGGCGAGTTGTTTGTCACCGCATACTAGTTCATAGGCCATGCACAGCGACGCGCCGCGGATCCAATCCAACCATACCGCGATTTCGATTCGGTCGTCGAAGCGAGCTGAGTATCTGTAGTCGAGTTCGACGCGCGTGGTCGCGTAGTGGATGCCCAACTCCGCGACCTCGCGGTACGGCAGGTCGTGTTCGTCCAGCCAAACGATCCGCGCCAACTCGAGGTACCGGATGTAGTTGGCGTGATGGACGACTCCCATCGCATCGGTGTCGAAAAACGGCACACGGTAGTAGCATGTCGATGCCGTAGCACCAGCGGGTTGCCAGGGAACCGATCTCGGCAACGCTAAAAGTTGTCCTTCTCGCTGCGAATCCGCCCGAGTTCGGCCGCATCGCGGGCTCGCATGAACGGATTGATCTGGCGCTCCTCACCGATGGTCGTCGGTACGGTCATCTCGGCAGGGGTCGCGTCGTGCCAGTCTGCGGCCTTACTGGCTCGCGCCGCGCGAACCTGCTGGAGCTTGGATGCGACCGCAGCATTGTCGGGTTCGACATGCGCGGCAAATACCAGATTGCCCTCGGTGTATTCGTGGCCACAGAATACGCGGGTCGTGTCCGGGAGGGCCCCGAGCTTTTCGACCAGCGCGATGTACATGTCTTCCGGTGTTCCTTCGAATAGTCGGCCACAACCTCCGGCGAACATCGTGTCGCCACAAAAGACAGCGTCGGAATCGTCGAACACGTACGCGATGTGGTGCCGCGTGTGGGCAGGGATGTAGAGGACCCGCGCGATCTGGTTACCGACCGATACGGTGTCTCCTTCTTGCAGTCCATCGGTCAACCCGGGCAGCCGATCGGCGTCGGATTTGTGCCCGAGCACGGGAATCCCCCAGTGTTTTGCCAGGTCGGGATTCGCTCCAGAGTGGTCCCAATGGTGATGTGTCGAAAGCATCTTCGTCATCGTGACACCGAGCGCGGCGACTCGGTCAATGACCGGGTCGGCTTCCGGGGCATCAATCGCAGCCGCTTCCCCGGTGTCTTCGCAGATGACCAGATACGTGTAGTTGTCACTGAGTGTGGGAATTCGTTCGATTTTCAGCATGATGAGCGTCCTGTTTTCACGACGCTAGCAATGGATCCAGATGTTGCCACTTGGGTTATTCGGGTTCCACGCGGCGAGCCCACAGCTAGACTGGTAGGCGGTCTGGTCCGAAGACAACCTGCATGCAGCTCGCCAAAAACGCCGCCCTCGCTCTCCTATCGCTGAGCTTTTTCGTCCTCTTGACGGAGGGCGGACTCGCCGTGCTGGGCGTCGAGCCATTGCTGTATGAAAGCGACCCGCTCGTTGGCTTCGCATCCCGAATTCCCTTATACGAGCCGGTACCAGACAGCGAATCGGGCGAAGACAGCGGATGGGTCCAGCGGGCCAGCAACAAGCGCGCGTTCTTCAACTATCAAAAATTCTTGTCCGAAAAGCCCACCAACACGCATCGCGTCTTCTGTGTCGGTGGATCGACGACCTACGGTCGGCCTTACGATGACGTCACTTCGTTCTGCGGGTGGTTGCGGGTGTTGCTTCCAGTCGCCGACCCATCGCGATCGTGGGAGTTCATCAATTCGGGCGGCATCAGCTACGCGAGTTACCGCGTCGCAGCCTTGATGGAAGAACTCGTCCAGTACCAGCCCGATCTGTTCATCATCTATTCAGGGCACAATGAGTTTCTCGAAGCGAGAACGTACGGCGAACTACGCAAGTCCCCGGCGCTGCTACTCGAAGTGAGAGCACTGCTGAATCAGACACGAACGTATTCAGCGCTCAAGAAGTTCATCGAGGCCGCACGTGGCACCGGAAGTGCCGCGATCATGAAAGAAAACGTGTTGCCAGGCGAAGTGGATGTACTGCTCGACGACAGCGTCGGCTTGCAGGCATACCACCGCGACGACAGCATGAAAGCGGGTGTGCTCGCCCATTTTCACGTCAACCTCAATCGGATGATAGACATTGCCGATTCGGTCGATGCGGATTCGATCCTGGTGATGCCCGCTTCGAATCTGCGGCACTGCTCGCCGTTCAAGTCGGAACGAGATTCGAAACTCTCGGCCGACCAGCGAGCAGCCTGGGCTGAATGGATAGCGAAGACGCGCCGACGTATGAATCGGCGACGCTT
Organism: Deltaproteobacteria bacterium; assembly: GCA_032128375.1. Lineage (GTDB taxonomy): Bacteria > Myxococcota_A > UBA9160 > UBA9160 > SMWR01 > JAJDAM01. The sequence goes on from JAQBGU010000180.1 coordinate 3,796, forward strand.
TGACAGGGCGCTCGCAGCGGTCGACGAGGCGATCGCGATCGACCCGCGGCACGCCGGCTCCCATTACCTCCGCGGCCAGATTCTGTATTCGGCGTCGCGCTTCGCCGAAGCGCGAGAATCCTTCCAGACTGCGATAGACGAAGACGTCTGCCCGCTGCGAGCGCCCTCGCAATCGCTCGGGATCATCGGGGAGGTCGCCACGGCGCGTGGGATCCCGTTGGTGGCGTGGGACCAGTATCTGCAAGATCGCGCCGCCAACGGAATCGCCGGAGAGGAGTTCTTCCTCGATCACGTTCACACAACGATCGCGGCGAACCGGACACTCGCGCTGCAGATCATCGAGTTGCTGCACTCCCGCGGCGAGATCGATCTGGCGCCGAGTTGGGGCGAAGCCGCGATCGCCAAGGTCGCGGCGGAGGTGGAGGGGCGTCTGGACCCCCAAGCGCACGCACGCGCGCTGACGAACCTGGCGAGGGTTTTCGGCTGGGCCGGCAAGACTGAGGAAGCCCACGAACTGGCTTTGCGCGCGCTCGAAGTCATCGACGATACCGAGGCCTACCACAATGCCGCGATGATTTCGCTCCGCATGGGAAGAATCGTCGAAGCGGTCGAATACTACGAGCAGGTATTGAAACGCAGTCCGGATCAAGCGGAGGCACTGAACGATCTGGGGTTCGCGCTCACCCGACTCGGACGCTTTGAAGAGGCCGCGGCGGCGTTGCGTCGGTCGATCGAAATCGAAGACAGCGAACGCGCCCGATTCAACATGGGGAGTCTTTTCGAGCAGCTCGAGCGCTACGACGACGCGATCGTGGAGTTCAATGAAGCGCTGCGGATCAATCCGGCCCGCGGCGAGTATCACTTGGCTGCTGGCAACGTTCACGCCAAGCGCGGCGAGATCGATCGGGCGTTGCAGCAATACACACGAGCGTTGGAAAAAAACGGCCGCCTTACCAAGGCCTACTACGGACGAGTGGGCATTTACCAGTTGCAGCACGACTGGGCTCGGGCTGCCACTGATCTGCGTGCCATGCTCGCGTTGGCGCCGGATTCGTCCAAGGCCCTGGTGCAGCTGACGTGGATCCTCGCATCCAGTCCAGACGCAGCACTGCGCGATGCTCGCGAAGCGATCGAGGCTGGCGAGCATGCGGTCCGACTGACCCGTTCGAGCGACGCGGATGCGCTAGGTGCACTTGCAGCTGCATACGCGGAAGCGGGGTCGTGGGCCGAAGCGGTCGACACGGCCCGACGAGTCGTCGAGATGTTCCGTGCTGATCCGGAAGCACTCGAGATCGCGCGCGCCCGCCTCGCACAGTACGAGCTGCGAGAGCCGTATCGATTCCTCTGAGAGCGCGAGGCTTCTCAGCGCCGTTCGTTTGCATCCATCGCGCAAAAATGGGAGCGGAACGGCGGGTCGAAACGTCGAATCCGCGATCGCTGACCCGAGCTGGCTCGCAGGGCTGTACGCCGCGGGATCGTGATACACTGGCGGCCCTCGAGGTGCCCTGCACCCGCTTTTTCGGGACGGAACCGGATGAAATTCGGAATATTTTACGAACTGCAGCTTCCCAGGCCGTGGACTGAGGACGGCGACTACCAGCTGATCCAAGATGCGCTCGATCAACTCGAGCTCGCCGACAAGCTCGGATACGATTTCGCGTGGGAAGTCGAGCATCACTTCCTCGAGGAGTACTCACATTCCTCGGCCCCAGAGGTCTTCCTGTCGGCTGCCAGTCAGCGCACCAGTCGGATTCGGCTCGCCCACGGGATCGTCCAACTGACGACGAACCACCCCGCACGCGTCGCCGAACGCATCAGCACGCTCGATCTCGTCAGCAATGGCCGTGTGGAATTCGGGATCGGCGAGGGCTCCAGTGTGACTGAACTGCACCCGTTCGAGCGCCGCTTTCGCGACAAGCGAGACGTCTGGGAGGACGCGGTCCGCGCCGTGATGCCGATGTTCACTCGAGACAATTGGGAATATCATGGGAAGTACTTCGATTTTCCCGCGCGAAACGTACTTCCGAAGCCGCGACAGAAGCCGCATCCCCCCCTGTGGGTAGCGTGTTCCCAACTCGATACGATTCAGATGGCGGGCCGTCGAGGGATGGGTGCGCTCGGCTTCCAGTTCGTTTCAGCGGATGCCGCCGAGGCATGGGTCAACGCGTACTACAACGCGTACGTCCACGAACTCGACAAGCTCTGCGATTATCAGACCAACCCCAATATCGCTGTCGTCAGTGGCTTCATGTGCTGCGATACGGACGAAGAGGCACAACGCAAGGCGGACGGGTGGACGTTCTTCCAGTTCGCGCTGCGATTCTACAACTCCCATGGTCCGGTCGAGCCCGGCTCTATCAGCCTGTGGGACGAATACCAGAAATGGCGCGACACTCCGGCGGGTCAGAAACAGCGGCGCACCGGGTTGATCGGGTCTCCCGACACGATTCGCGACAAGCTCCGCAAGTTCGAGAAGTCGAACGTCGACCAGGTGATCTTGCTGAACCAGGCGGGCAAGAACAAGCACCGCGACATCTGCGACAGCCTCGAGCTGTTCGCCAGAGAGGTCATGCCAGAGTTCCACGGGCGCGAACCCGAACACCAGGAGTGGAAGCGTGCCGTACTCGCGAAAGAAATTGAATTGAATGAGATCGATACGGACGCGTTCAACTACCGCTCGCTCCAGGCGCAAACGAAGCCCGAATCCCAGATAATGGAATAACATCGACCCGATAACCCCGCCGAGTCCGGCACCCAGTAAGCGAAGCTGAAGCCGCAGCCTCGGCTAAGACGAGAAGAGCTGTAGTTGGCCCTTCGGGGGTGGGGGCGGCAGATCGCTGCCTGCTCCAGATCCGACCCCGGATCGAGCGGCGAGATTCTTCTTGGGATAGATGGGACACAGGTGGTTGTACTCGCACCAATCGCACAATCCGCTTCGCTTGGGCTTGTACTCGAACTCGGTTCGGATTCGATCGATCAGTGCCATTGTGTCGCTGCGTAGTGTATCTAGTTGTTCTGAGGTACGTGTCGATGTCGGGCTCTGGTTCTGTTGAAGGTAGTGCCAGACCAACCGCATCGGCTGGTCCGGATACTGGTCGGCGAGCCCGATCTGGTACAGCGCAAGTTGTCGGTCGGAATCGAGCTGCTCCTGGTTCGGAAGCCGCTTAGCGGTCTTGTAGTCGTGGATCTCGATCGTCCCATCAGCAGCGCGAACGATGCGGTCGATGATTCCCTGCAATGGGTATTTTCCGTCGCCGTCGAGCGAGAACGAGACGCGTTGCTCGATTCCCAGCGTCTCTCCAACGTCGAATGGATAGTTGCGCCGGTAGTAGCCGGTAATGCACCGCTCACCGAGGGTTCGGTAGAAGCTCACGGGCATCTGTTCGCGGACGATCCTGACCCGCTGCGGGTCGAACTTCTCGTCGAAGAGCTGCTGGTATCGCGCGACAACACGCGCCAAAGTGGGCATCATGCCGCGGCCGACTGCGATGTAAAGCCGTTCGAGTACCTCGTGGACCCTGCTGCCAACGAACGCTTCGATCCCGTCGATCTCGGACGGAATCTTCAGTACATAGCGGTACTCGAAACGCTTGGGGCAGTCTTCGAAGGTCGATAATCGGGAGTGGCTGTAGGTTTGGGCCAATGGCTTCCTCGGAGCGACGGATCTCAGCCGTCCGTCTCGCTGCGCAACCTCGTCAGTTCGACGAGTTGGTTGCGTGCCCAGCCGATCGCACGCTGTTCAGTTTCGAAGGTGAGCCGCTGTTCGGCTTCGTCGAGCGAGTACCAATCCACGCGTTTCATCTCTCCATCCAACGCAAGCGAGTCGCCGGGGACCCACTCCATCAAGAACAGGTGCACCTGCTTGGCGATTGAACCGGAGTTGGATTCGTAAACGTACTGCGTGGTACCGAGCGTGCCGACGACGCGCGACCAGAGCCCGAATTCTTCGCGCACCTCGCGCACGGCGGCCTGCTCCGCGTTTTCACCCGGCTCGAGATGACCTTTCGGGAGGCGAACCGTCATTGCCCGGGTAATGCGGTCGCGCTGCTGTGCGATTGCCACTTCGATGCGGCCGGGGTCTGGAGCTCGATCCACGAATCGATACACGACACCGCCAGCGCTCGTTTCAATGGGTTCGGTCATCTCGGATTTCGAATGACGTCGTGGAGGGGGGCGTCTCGACACAAGCCAAACTACCATCGCTGATGGAGCGCGGCAAACCTCGACGACCGGACTGCACGAGAGTGCGCGCTCTCCCTTCTGCGTCTGCAGCTAAACTGCGCCGTCGCTACACGAGCCACTCTCGGTGACGCTGCCTGGGCTACACTCGCTGCCCGAGCGGTGATCAAACGCCGTATTGCGCGAGCTGGGCTGCGGTGCCTGACGGCACCGAGCCGATGCCAGCGTAGTCGAGGAGGCCTGCGTTGTTCGAAGTCGAGCCATCCGAACTGTTCGAGCATGAACAGGCGGTGCGCGAGCGGGTGCTGCGGCGCTTGGCGGATGTCGATCGGATTGTCGTGGTGATGAGCGGGAAAGGCGGCGTTGGTAAAACCGCCGTGTCGGTGAACCTGGCCGTTGCGCTCGCGCAGCGAGGTCGCAAGGTGGGGCTATTCGATGCTGACCTCAACGGGCCCTCGGTTGCGAAGATGCTAGGGCTGCGCGGTCAGCCGGTGCGGGTGTCCTCTGCCGGTGATCTGGGCGCGGTCCCTGGCCCTGTCGGTTTGCGCGTCCAGAGCATGGATTTTTTCCTTCAGGGCAACCAGGCGCTCGACTGGGACGGGCCACAGGGGCAAGGTGCCGCGCTCCGCAGCGGACTCGAGCAATCTGCGACGGCCGATTTGTTGGGTCGCACCGACTGGGGCGCGCTCGATGTGCTCGTAATCGATCTGGCGCCGGGCGCAGACCGCCTGCCGGCGTTGTCGCGCTTTCTACCCCAGACGGCCGCTGCGGTCGTGGTCACCATCCCGAGCCAGGTTGCGCTGCTATCGGTCGATCGCTCGTTGCGCCGAGCGCGAGAGCTGAAATTTCCGGTGATCGGCCTCGTGGAGAACATGGGAACATCGATTTGCGCGAAATGCGGGGCGGAACAGCCGCTGTTTCGGGACACTCTGGCCAGCGAGATCTCAGACACGCAAACCCGCTACAGCCAAACCAAGTATGACACTCAAACCAACTCTGACTCCCAAGCCAACTTCGGCCTGCAGATCGACGTGATCGCCCGCATTCCGTTCGATCGCGATCTCGCCGCTGATGCGGATGCGGGATTTTTGTTTCTGGAAGGAAAGGGCCGCGGCTCCATCGCGGGGCGAGCCTTGGCCGAACTCGCCGCTCGTGTCGACAGCTACGAACAACCCGGTCCCGAAGGAGAATCCTGGTGAAAACGCGAGTCTTGTCGAAGGCGCTGATGTTCGGGGCGCTCCTGTCGATGCTGGCCGGCTTGGCGGTTGCGGACGTAAAACCCGCGCCCGATGGATGGGCATACCAACTTCCCCACTACCTGATGAGTCCGTTCTGTCCGGGGCGAACCATCGCTGACTGCTCGAGCCCCCAAGCCGAGAGCCTGCGATTGTGGATGATCGTGCAGGAGGCGGGCGGTCGAACCCGGGCAGACGTGGAAGAAGAGTTGATCGCGAAGTACGGTGACGTGATGCGTCCTGCGCCCCGATCGGATGGGTTCGGCGCAGTCGCGTACCTGTTTCCGGTCGTCGCGTTCCTGGCCGGTGGCGTGTTCATCGCGTTCTATTTGCAGCGGCAGACCCAAGCGCGCCGCGCCGAGGTGGGTTCGACGCATGCAGCGCCGACTGCGCAGCTGCCGCTCGAACCGGAACTCGAGCGGATTATCGATGAGGAGCCGGTTGAAGAAAGATGAGGGTGGGAAATAATTACTTGACGGACTTTGCAGTTTTCCAGAGCAATTCGAACTGTTTCCGATACGCTTGTGCCACGGGCGAACTCCTTATCGTCAAGCAGCATAATGGTGTTCCAAATATCACAATGGATACTTTGTCCCCATAGATGAACGTCGCCGTCGGATCGAGGAACTCTTTTGGG
>JAQBGU010000181.1:0-100165 GCA_032128375.1 Deltaproteobacteria bacterium
CCGGCCAGGTCGTTGTGGTTCCTCAGGGGGCTCCGAGGCGGTTGTCAGTTCGGAGAGTTCGGGAAACTCCTGTCCGGCTCGGTCGGCAGCGGAATGTTCCACGTGGAACGCAAGCAACGATCCTTGGATCGCAATGGCGTGAGTCCTTCCCCGCCAGGTTGGATTGCCGAGATCTCAGTATTAGAGACTAGCGGCAGTGTTCCACGTGGAACGTAAACGAGCTGTCGTACCCGCGTATTACCGCACCGTGTAGTACCGTGTAAGTACACGTGACTGAATCGCACGCCACGCGCGACCTTCTGGAATCCGGATTCGGCGAACTCGGGGTTGAAGCCACTGCTCACCAGATTGATTCTCTGCGCGCGCTATCGGAGCTGCTGTTTCGATGGTCGAAGACCGTGAATCTCACCGGACACCGCACACTGAACGAGATCGTGAAGCGGTTGGTGCTCGACGCTGCCGCGTTGGCGGTACACCTACCTGAAGTGACGAGCCTGGCCGATATCGGTTCCGGCGCCGGGTTCCCAGGACTCCCGATCGCGATACTGCGGCCAGCTACGCGTGTCGTTCTCGTTGAGTCCCGAGAGCGACGTCACCACTTTCAGTGCGAGGCGATTCGTGCGCTGGGACTCGAAAACGTCCTAGCCAGGCTGGGCCGCGCCGAACAGCTGGATGAGCCGCAGTGTGCAGCAGCAATCGCGCAGGCGGTCGCACCGAGCGATGCTGTTCCGTTGTTGCTGCATTGGGTGCGGCCAGGAGGACTGCTTCTGTTCCCCGGGTCAGAGCAAGCCCCGGAACTTCCACAGGACCCGAGGTTTGTTGTCGAGAAACGTGTGCATTACCGGGTTCCGTGCGGAGGACCGATTCGGACTCTTTGGATGGCGAGAAAACCCGCCACCGGCAAGTAGCGTTGGATCGTTGAAGAGCCCCTCCTTCGGCGGATGATTGACATGTTCACAATCCTCAAAGACCTGTGGTACCTTGTCCAAGCCCAATTTCCCCCCGGGAATCATCTTACAGAACAACCTTTCTTTCCTACCCTCGACAAGACAAACCTCACAGAAAGGATCCGGGGGATTGATGCCGAATCTCAGCCGCGTGCTCGCGGTCGTCAATCAAAAGGGCGGTGTCGGCAAGACAACGACTGCGGTGAATCTGGCGGCTTCCATCGCGGCCTCGGAGCGGAGCACACTACTCATCGATTTTGATCCGCAGGCCAACGCGACCAGCGCCTTTGGCATAAATAACGCGACGCGTCAAATTTATCATGCGCTGATCGGTGACTGTGTGGTGAAGGATCTCGCAGTTCCCACCGAGCTCGAATATCTGCAACTGGTGCCCTCGGGTCGTGATTTGTACGGCGCCGAAATCGAATTGGTATCGATGGCGAACCGCGAGCACTGCCTCGAACGAGCCCTCGCCGACCTGCGCGATGCTTTCGAGTACGTGGTGATCGATTGCCCGCCCTCGTTAGGCCTGCTGACTCTCAATGCACTGACCGCTGCTGACGCGATCGTGATCCCGCTGCAATGCGAGTACTACGCGCTCGAGGGGCTCGCCGGCTTGATGGAAACCGTGGCACTCGTTCGCGAGAGCCTCAACCCGCAGTTGGAGGTCGAGGGCATCGTGCTGACGATGGTCGACGCACGCAACAACCTGAGCCGGCAGGTTGAACAAGAAGTGCGTGACCACTTCAAGGACAGCGTGTTTCGGACGATGATCCCGCGCAACGTTCGGCTCAGCGAAGCGCCAAGCCATGGCAAGCCCGTGTTGTTGTACGACATCCAATCGAAGGGTGCGGTCGCTTATTTGCGGCTGGCGGATGAAATTCTCAAACGAGGCGAGCGCGTGTTAGTTCCGCCTGCTCTCGATGGGAGTGCCGATGGCGGGGTCCCTGGTGGGAGCGGCTGCGGAAACCGTGAGGCCGATGGTGGTTCGGAAGGTGAAGTTCCGGGACAACATGGAGGCAAGCGATGACCAATCAACGCAAAGCTCTCGGCCGTGGCATCGGGGCGTTGATTCCCGGCGCTGGCACGAGTGCGTCACAGCACGTGGCACCACGGCAGGAATCGAATGATTCGGAGCCCGTCGCGGACACGGGTTCAACCCGCCTGCCAGTCGACAAGATCATTCCGAATCCAGACCAACCTCGTCGCACCTTCGATCCGCAGCACCTCGAACGGTTGTCGAACTCGATCCGACTACACGGTGTGATTCAGCCAATCGTGGTCCGACGGGCGGGCAGCCAATACGAGCTGATCTGCGGCGAACAACGCTGGCGGGCGGCTGCACTGGCCGGACTCGAATCCATCCCAGCGGTTGTGAGCGATGTCGACATCGCCGAGCGCCTGGAGTTGGCTCTGATCGAAAATGTTCAACGCGCGGACTTGAATCCAATCGAACTGGCACACGCATTCCACGCACTCGGCGCGGCCGGGGCTACGCAGGAAGAAATCGGACGTCGCGTGTGCCTGGATCGCTCGACGATTTCCAACCACCTGCGCTTGCTGGAGCTCCCACACGAGCAGCAGGCCGATGTAGAGGCTGGACGGCTCACGATCGGTCATGCCAAGGCGCTACTTGGCGTCAATAACCCAGAGCGGCGAAGCCATTTGCGCGACCGGATCATCCGCGAATCGCTGTCGGTGCGGGCGAGCGAGGCGCTGGCGCGTGAAACTTCGGCTCAAGGCTCGCCCGCAAAGCCTCGAGGTAGCGATCCGCGCCCCGCGACCGATCCAAACCTGTTGCGTCTCGTCGATACGCTGCGTCAACGGATGCAGACGCGAGTGCGCATCAATGGCACTGCGGAACGCGGGCGGGTCGAGATCGAGTACTTTGGCAGCGACGATCTCACCCGGATTGCGAGCTTGTTGATGGGCGACTGACCCTTCACGGCGCCCCTCAACAAGGCCATTGAAGCCCCAACGGAAAATTGTGGACCTCGAAGCCCCGTCAGCCCTGAAACCCGGCGCGGAATTCACAGGACGGGTTCACGTCTTCACGCCAGCGCGTCTCGATGGCTGTATTGACGGTGAAATCACCTCGGTCGCTCGGCTGTGGATTGGTCCTGCCGCGAAGATTCGAGCCCGCGTCAGCGCCCCGGAGATCATTGTGGAGGGTCGCATCGAGGGGGAGTTGCACGCGACCCAGCGGATCGAACTTCGCCCCACCGCCCACGTCGAGGCAGACATCTTCACGCCTAGCCTCGACCTGCAAGAGGGCGCGATCCTGCAGGGTCGCTGTATCACCATTCGATCGGACGACCCGCGACCGTAGCGTGAAGCGAACTCCCCGATCACCTTGAAGTTCCCACCAGCTATGTAAAACTTGCGCGTCCCCCCGGCGGGTCGCGGAGCGCTGCGATCCGCCACCGGTTTTTTGGCGGCTTTCAAATCTGTCTCACGGCTATCTCCCAAGCCGCGGTGTCCGCACCTGGCGACCCCGGCAAGCGCGAGTCAGGCATGAGGGAAGTCGGAGCGAAGCAAACACGAACTACACACGAAGTCACTCGCTCGAACAGCCAAGCAGGTCCGGCGACTGATGCAGAAAGATCTGGAATCGATTCGTTCCTTCACCACACTGAATTAGGTTGATTGGAACCGATGCGGAAATCATCTCAGAGCGGGGTCCCAGTGAGAACTCGACATCATACGAAGACTCGGGCGAATCAGCACTGCCGCGCGCCCGGCAACTTTTCGGGTGTTTCGCTTGTAGCTGTCGCAATCATTGGAACCTTCTCAGCACCGGCATTCGCGTCGGACACCAACCTGGTCCTGATTCCGGATTGGACGGGCATCCTTCCGCTGCTGCTCGTGTTCTTTGTGTTGCTGATGTTCCCCGCCAACAAGTTGCTGTTCAAACCCATATTCCGCGTCCTCGACGAGCGCGAGAAGCAAACGAGTGGAACCCGGCGGCGCGCTGACAAGATCATGCGTGATGCCGAGACGACACTCGCCGACTACGAGCGGGCTGTGCGCGATGTGCGCGAAGAAGCGGAGCGCGATCGAAAATCCGACGTTGCGGTTGCACGCCAAGAGAATGCTTCGGTAACGGTGGCGGCGCGCGAACAAGCCCAAGCCGAGGCGGAACGCGCGGCTCGGGAGCTGGCCGAGGCACTGGAAGACGCTCGCGTAGTGATGCGCGAGCAAGCCGAGAGCATCGCCAGCGAAGCCGCCGCGAGCGTGCTCGGGAGACCGCTATGAAATTCGCCCTGGCTCGTCAGCTGACTATCATGACAGCCGCAGCTTTGATCGTGTTGACGTTGCCGGCCCTGGCTTCCGATGACTCACACGAAAGCGGCGCGGGTGTCATGATCAAGACAGCCCTCAACCTCGCGCTGCTGCTGGGCGCTCTGGTCTATTTCGCACGCAAGCCCGTGCTCGATTATTTCGAGAGCCGCCGCCGGACCATCGAAGAGGACCTGGCAGGGGCCGCCGCTCAACTCAGGGGCGCCGAGGCCACTTTCTCGAAATGGCAGCGACGCGTGATCGATCTCGGATCCGAACTCGAACAGATTCGCACGACGTCTCGTCAGCGGGCGGAGTCCGAACGTGAGCGCATCATCACCGAAGCCGAGGCGGCGGCACAGCGCATTCGTGACAACGCGAGCGCGGCCATCACACAGGAACTCCGGCGCGCTCGACAGCAGCTCCGGGAGGAGGCGGCCCAACTTGCGATCGATATGGCTGCTCAAAGGCTCGCGCGCGAAGTCACAGACGCCGATCGCGACCGACTGCTAAACGAGTTCATCGACAGGGTCGAGCAAGGCGGTCCCGGCCCGGCTCTTGGCCAACGCGGGGAGGCATAGCGTGCCGAACACCGGAGCAGCACGACGCTATGCGAAAGCGCTGTTTTCACTGGCGTCGGAAGAGGGCGAGGTGCAATCCATCCGCGACCAACTCGCCGGCATGGAACAACTCTTCGACGATAACCCGGAACTACGACGTCGGCTCTTTCAGCCGCTTCATCCGGTGGTCGAGCGCCGCGCGGTATTGATCGGCGTGTGCGACCGCGGTGGACTGAGCCGCAGTGTGCGGAACTTCTTCTCGTACCTGATCGACCAGCGGCGCCTGGTCGATTTTGCGGGGATCCGCGACGAGTACGAGCGCTTGGCTGACGAGGCTGCGGGCCGCGTGCGTGCAGAGTTGCGCAGCGCAAGCCCGCTCGACGCGCAGCAACGCGAGCGCGTAACGGCAGCGCTTGCACGGCGAACCGGGAAGCAGATCGAACTCACAGTACATGTCGACCCAACACTGCTGGGCGGTGTAATCGCGACGGTTGGTGGCCTGGTTTTCGACGGCAGTCTCAAAAGCCAGCTATCGCAGCTGCGTGCCACACTCATCAAGGGCAGCGTGCAAGGGAGTACGGCTCAACAAGAACGCTAGTCTGCCGTGCCGACTGCAACGACCGACACACTTCTCGCTCACGAAGGAACATCGCACGAAGCGACCTGAAGCAACCCGAAACAATTACGAGGACAACAAGTCGAATGGACATCAAACCGGCCGAGATCACCGACATTCTGAAGCGTGAGATCAAGGAGTACGATCGCGAGATCGACGTTGCCGAGACCGGATCCGTGCTGTCAGTCGGCGACGGTATCGCACGCGTTTATGGACTCGACAACGCAATGGCCGGAGAACTCATCGAATTTCCGGGCGGCCTCTCGGGTCTGGTGTTGAATCTGGAAGAGGACAACGTCGGAATCGCACTGATGGGCGAATCCCACCACGTGCGCGAAGGCGACATCGTGCGCCGCACGAACCGGATCATCGAGGTTCCAGTCGGCGAAGCGTTGATCGGTCGCGTGGTGGATGCGCTCGGCAATGCGATCGACGGTGGAGCGCCGATCGAGACCGACGAGCGACGTCGAGTCGAGCTGAAGGCTCCAGGCATTGTCGCGCGACAAGGTGTAAGCGAGCCGCTGCAGACCGGAATCAAGGCCATCGATGCGATGATCCCGATCGGCCGCGGCCAGCGAGAACTGATCATCAGCGACCGCGGGACGGGCAAGACCGCAATCGCCATCGACGCGATCATCAACCAGAAGGACACCGACGTCTACTGCATTTACGTGGCGATTGGCCAGAAGCAGTCGACTGTTGCGCAGGTCGTCGAAAAGTTGACCCGGTACGGCGCGATGGCATACACGATCGTCGTTGCGGCGACCGCGAGTGAGCCGGCGCCGCTTCAATACATCTCCCCGTACAGCGGCGTCACGATGGGTGAGTGGTTCCGCGATAACGGCAAGCACGCGTTGATCGTCTATGACGATCTGTCCAAGCAAGCCGTCGCGTATCGCCAGTTGTCACTACTGCTGCGCCGCCCGCCTGGACGCGAGGCGTATCCAGGCGACGTGTTCTATGTGCATTCTCGGTTGCTCGAGCGAGCCGCGAAGATGAGCGATGCTGAAGGGGGCGGCAGCCTGACCGCGCTACCCATCATCGAAACCCAGGCGGGAGACGTCTCGGCGTACTTTCCGACCAATGTCATTTCGATTACCGACGGTCAGATCTTCCTGGAAACCGACCTGTTCAACTCTGGAATCAGGCCGGCCGTGAACGTCGGCATTTCGGTTTCCCGGGTGGGTGGTGCCGCACAGACGAAGGCGACCAAGTCCGTTGCCGGCAAGCTCAAAATGAGCCTCGCCCAGTACCGCGAAATGGCCGCGTTCTCTCAGTTCGGCAGCGATCTCGACCGGGCGACCCAGGAGCAGCTCGCCAACGGCGCGCGCCAGACTGAAATGCTCAAGCAGCCCCAGTACTCCCCAATGAAGATGGAGGAGCAAGTAATCTCGATCTTCGCGGCGACTCCTCGCGATGGCCGCGACTCCTGGGTTCGGAAGCTCGAAATCAACGAAGTGCTCCGGTACGAATCTGAGATGCTCGATTTCGTCCGTCGAGATCATGCAGAGCTGCTCGCGACGATCCGCGACACCGGCAAAGTTGACTCGGATACCGAACAGAGGATGATCGCCGTCCTCGACGCATTCGCCGGTGTTTTTCAGCCCAGTTCCAGCGGGAGTGAGGCCGCCTAGGTGCCGAACCTCAAGGACATCCAACGCCGAATCGGCAGCATCAAGAAGACGCAGCAGATCACTCGCGCGATGCGAATGGTCGCGGCAGCGAAGTTGCGTCGTGCCCAGCAAACCAGTGGGCGCGCGCGGCCCTATGCGGAGCGAATGCGAGCCACGTTGTGTGAGGTCGCGCAGGGGCTTTCGGAGGATTCCCATCCGCTGTTCGAAGTGCGCGACCCGATCCGCCGGGTCGAGCTGATCGTCATCGCGTCGGACAAAGGCTTGTGCGGCGGTTTCAATTCCGGCGTCGCGAAGTTCGCTCAAGCATTCATCGGGCGGCGCGAGGCCGAAGACTGCGAGTTGACGATCACGACCGCGGGTCGTCGAGTGGAGGAGTTCTTCAGACGGCGGAGACCGGGACAGCTGAGAGATCATTATCCGCAACAGGGTTGGGTCAGCTATGCGCAAGCCGCTGAAATCGGAAAAACGGTATCGGCGCGTTTCCAGGCCGGGGAAGTCGACGAAGCGATCCTCGTGTTCAACCAGTTCGTGTCGGCGATGACACAGACACCGAAAGCGGTACGCCTGCTACCATTTTCGCCCGAAGGCGATACGGACCAGGAGTCGCTCCCGTACGAGATTGAGCCGAGCCCTGAGCGTCTGCTCGCGGTACTGGTCCCCAAGGCGGTAGAGGTCGAGATCTATCAGGCTCTGCTCGAAAACCAGACCGGTGAGCACGCGGCGCGCATGGCGGCCATGGAGTCTGCGACGCGCAATACGGAAGACCTGGTCGAAAGTTTGACGTTGCAATTCAACCGCGCGCGCCAAGCAGCGATCACCAGGGAGTTGGTGGAGATTGTCAGCGGCGCCGAAGCGCTCTAGCGCCTCAAAATTCTCGGAAGGAAAGGGTAGGACGAACGATGGCGAAAAAAGACGGACGAATCATACAGGTGATGGGCCCTGTGGTGGATGTGGAATTTCCGCCCGGTGAGCTCCCCGAGATCTACACGGCGTTGCGAGCCACGAACCCGGGAATCGACGACAGAGATCAGAACCTGGTGGTCGAGGTTGCCATGCATCTGGGAGAGAACACCGTTCGCTGCATCGCGATGGACACGACAGAGGGTCTGGTTAGAGGCCAGGCGGTGGTCAATACCGGCAATCCGATTCGAGTTCCAGTCGGTCCAGCGACTCTCGGTCGGATCATGAACGTGATCGGCGAACCCGTTGACGAGAAGGGTCCCATCGAAGCTGAAAAGCACTATCCGATTCACCGCCCGCCGCCGCCATTCGTCGATCAATCCATCGCGGTCGAACTTCTCGAGACCGGGATCAAGGTCGTCGATCTGATCGCCCCGTACCCGAAGGGTGGAAAGGTGGGTCTGTTTGGTGGCGCCGGCGTTGGCAAGACAGTCGTGATTCTCGAGTTGATCACCAACATTGCGAAGGAGCACGCGGGGTATTCGGTGTTTGGCGGTGTCGGCGAGAGGACACGCGAGGGCAACGACCTGTGGCATGAAATGGCGGATGCCAAGCTCGCCGACGGGTCGTGCGTGCTCGACAAGACAGCACTCGTCTTTGGGCAGATGAACGAGCCGCCCGGAGCGAGAGCACGGGTCGGGCTATCGGCTCTGACAGTCGCAGAGTATTTCCGAGACGACGAAGGCAAGGACGTACTGCTGTTCATCGACAACATCTTTCGATTCACCCAGGCGGGCTCCGAAGTGTCGGCCTTGCTGGGACGCATTCCATCCGCTGTTGGTTACCAGCCGACACTCTCGACCGACATGGGAGAGCTTCAGGAGCGGATCACGTCGACGAAGAAGGGGTCGATCACGTCAGTGCAGGCCATCTATGTACCGGCCGACGACATGACGGACCCGGCACCGGCCACGGCATTCAGTCACCTCGATGCGACGACCGTGTTGAGTCGGTCGATTTCGGAGCTGGGCATCTACCCCGCCGTAGATCCACTCGACTCGACAAGTCGGATCCTCGACCCCCAGATCGTCGGTGAAGAGCACTACTGCGTGGCGCGCGACGTGCAGCAGATTCTGCAGCAGTATAAGGATCTCCAGGACATCATCGCGATTCTCGGCATGGATGAGCTTTCGGAAGACGACAAAATTACCGTGGCGCGCGCGCGGAAGCTGCAGAAATTTTTCTCGCAGCCCTTCACTGTCGCAGAACAATTCACCGGAGAGCCCGGCGCATACGTAACGCTCGAGGAGACGATTCGCGGTTTCAAAGAGATCCTCGAGGGCAAACACGATGCGCTCCCCGAGCAGGCGTTCTTCATGGTCGGAACGATCGACCAGGCGATCGAGAAGGCGGCGAAGCTGTAGGAAGCTGTCATGAGCCGCAAGTCGTGGCAAATAAGTCGCTCGCCCGGTAGGCAGGACGATATGCGAGCCAAAAATAACAGGAGATCGATGTGCCGTTCGAACTGACGATCGTGACGCCCGAGGGACCCGCCTACCAGGGAAGCGTCGATCGCGTCGTGCTGCCGGGCAGCGAAGGGGAATTCGGAATACTCGCGAACCACGAGCGCTTTCTTTCTCCACTGAAAATCGGTGCTCTCGAGATCCAGACCGCGGAAGGCGCGCTGTACGCGGTGATCACCGATGGTTTCGCTGAGGTGAACGGTGACGAAGTCACCGTGCTGGTCGATGCTTGCGTGATGGAGCACGATATAGACTCCGCGAGGGTTGATGCCGACCTGAGCGAAGCGGAGCAAGCGCTGGAACGCGCCGCCGGAGATGAGCCCGAGCGCTACCGAAGTTTCGAAGCGGCGCTGGAAAGTGCCCGCGCTCGCGTCGACGTCAGTCGCAAGAAATCCGGCTGACGGCGCGCGCCAGAACGCGGAATCACACGAGGGAATGACTCGAGCGGATGACTCGAGACAGGTGTTTGAGCGAGGAGGCGGTATTGCGACAAATTGCGACTGCTCGGGCCTGCGTCTTTGCCGGCCCGGTTCAAGCCGAGCGGCGTGCTTTCAGCTTGGCTTTTCCATCTTCGATCACTACGCGGAACTTCACTTCGCAGTCTCCGAATTGCTCACGGAGTGCGGCCTTTTGTTTATCCAAAATCGCGTCGAGCTTGTCGGCGCTGATTCGCTCGACGGATTGGCCGCAGCTGCGTCGCGCTTCGAGGTAGGTATCGTAGATTTCGCGTCGGTCGTTCGGAGCGTCTGCGGGCGAGGGCGAACCCGCATTCGCTTCGTGAAGCTTCGCCTTGAAGCGATGGCGCTCATAGGTGCCGAGTTCGATCTTTCGCAGCGTTTCTGTCCACTGGCGCCTAAAGGCCTGGTAGCGGGAGTTGATTGAACTGAATTTGAAGCGCACCGCGGTGTTCTGTATTGATTGATTGCTGTAGACAATGACGGTCTTTTGGATTTCGTCGCGTAGCTGTATGGGCTCGCGCGGCCGTGCACCCAGGAAATACTGGTCGTAGGCAAGCTTCAATTGGTTGAGCTTGCGACTCAGGATCGCGAGGTCTTGCTCCGTCGGCAACGACATCTCCGTTTGGATGAGGTTCCCTGACGAATCGGCTCCCATCGCTCCGCGCTGAAGTCACGATGTGGCGAATTGGCCACTCATGCGAAGTCCCCCCGGGTCTAGAATGGCGGCTCGAGTACACGGAGCCCGGCGACGCGGAAACGATCGATCTCGAGGGCGCCAATTGGGCACCCGGTTTCCCGGATCTCCACTACCACGCTGGCCTGATATTCTGTGACAGTCGTCCATGACAGATTATTGTCTGCGTCATATCTTGCGTCATTTCAGTCATCATAGACATTGGTGAATCTGGCACGACCGCATTCCTGGCCCCAACCGTCGTGTCGCCTCACGAGAGCTGACGATCAGCTTGACGCGGCTTGCGTCATTGATTGGGAGCCGCCCCGGCGCTTTGCCGAATTCTCACCGCCGGAGGCGGCGGCTGCATGTACGGCACGACCCACTCGCGTGATTGGCGTGGAAGCCGAGCGGGGGAACGTTGCCGCCGGGTGCCCAGGCGGACTTGGTGGTGCTCGATGATTCCGCTGAGGTGCACGACGCTTGGATCGGTGGGATCAGCCAGGCCCACTGAGCCTAAGCAGATTCTCTAGCAGACGCTCGAGATCAATCTGCGAATCCTCGATTGCGAACCCCGGACCGCCCGGTACGTCAGCTCCGGTTGCAAAAGCATCTGCGCGCGGAGGAATCTCGCCCAGTAGACGATCGCCGAGCAACTCACGTAGCGCGCCGAGGTTGGCCTCGTCGGCTGCAGTCAGCACGCCGTCGGCGTGAGAAATGATGACCCCGACGACCTCGAGCCCGCGTTGCCGCGCGACCTCCAGACTGAGCCGAGTGTGGTTGATTGTGCCCAGCGCGGCTCGCGCTACCAACAGCGCGGGAAGTCGCAAGCGACGCGCGAGGTCCAGCATGTCAAAGCCATGCTGGATCGGCACCAGTAACCCGCCAGCGCCTTCGGCGACAACGAAATCGCTGCCCGCTCGCACGCGGTCATAGGCGGCGGTGATCGCCGACAGATCGACGCGTCTACCGGCAGCAGCAGCGGCGACAGACGGAGCCGCCGGCAGCTCGAACTGTTGGGGGCAAACGTCGCCAATCGGATCGCGCTCTCCAGACGCGTGGCGCAACGCCATCGCATCCACCGGCCCAGCGGCACCCACGCCCGTCTCAATGGGCTTGATGACCCCAGTCTCGATGCCGCGGCCCCGCAGCCTTCGGATCAGCTCACAGGCCACCACGGTCTTGCCAACCCCTGTATCGGTGCCGGTGACGAAGACTCCCAGCGGAGTCACCGCCTGGCACCCTTCGAGTTCACAAGCCGCCCCTCGCGAATTCTCTGGCGATCACGCAGACGAGCTCATCGATTTCGTCAGTGCGATGCGTGGCCATCACGGTCAGCCGCAACCGCGCCAGCCCCTCGGGAACCGATGGGTGACGGATGCCCTGGGCATAGAAGCCACACGCAAGCAATCGCTCGCACACCGCCATGGTCTGTTCGTTCGAACCGATAATCACCGGGATGATGTGAGTCGTGCTGGGTTCTGTCGAAATTCCGCAGTGCCGCAAACCATCGCGCAGGCGCGTCGCGTTGCGCGCAAGGGCCTGCCTGCGCCACGGCTCCCGCGCGATCAGTTCAATCGCCTTGCGGGCCGCCGCCACCTGCGGTGGTGCCAGGGCGCAGCTGAAAACGAAACTACGCGCGGTATTGACTAGCAGCTCGCGAAGCAGCGCGGTTCCGGCCACGAACGCACCGAACGATCCCAGCGATTTGCCGAGCGTTCCGAGTAGGATATCGACTCCGCCGTCCACTCCGACTGCGACGCCGCAGTGTTCCAGGGTGCCGCGCCCCGCGTCTCCGAGCGTCCCGATGCCGTGCGCATCGTCGACGAGGACGGTCGCACCCCAGCGCTTCGCCAGCGGCACCAATTCGCTCAGCGGGGCGACGTCGCCATCCATACTGTAGACGCCATCGACCGCCACGAGTACATGACGATGAGTCGACGCAACCTCGCGCAACACATCCTCGAGTCCATCGAGGTCACCATGCGAGAAGACGCGGACGTCTGCGCGCGCCAAACGGCAACCATCGATGATCGATGCGTGACTGAGCGAATCCGAAATCACGATATCGCCGCTCTTCGCCAAAGCTGGAATAACGCCCACGTTGGCCATGTAGCCACTGCCGAAGGCCAGCGCCGCGTCCGTGCCGCAGAACGCAGCGAGTTCTACCTCCAGCGCCTCGTGGATTTCGAGGTTGCCGTTGATCAGGCGGGATCCACCTGCCGCGCAGCCCAGTTCGCGCGCCGCCAGCGCGGCGGCCTCGGTTATTTCCGGGTGGCTGGCGAGGTCGAGGTAGTTGCTGCCGGCGAAGATTCGCACGTCGCGTCCGTCGACGCGCATCTGCGTACCTTGCGCGCCGCCGAGAACTCGCATTTGACGGTGCGTCCCGCGTGCGCGAAGCGCATCGAGGACCTCTGTGGCGTATGACTCGAGCTGCACGGTTTCAGCGGGTCCGGGTGTTCATTCAAGGCTATCCGTCAGTCGCTATCGTCTACTGGCTGTCGGTTGCTGGCCGGATACGCCAATCAAGGAAAGCTCAACCCGGTCGCGCGATCTCGGGTTTCAAGATTTCCCCATCCCGGCCGGACAAGCGGAAGCCGGGCGCGTCGCTCGCCGACGCATAGGCGGGATTCCCCTCAATCTCGAAACCGGCTTCGCGAATCATCCGATAGGTGTCATCTACGTTGTCACCGCGCGTCGTGAGATATCCGTCGACGAATAGCGAGTTGGCCGGCCACAGCGCGAGTGCTGCAAGCGAACGGAGGTGGCCTTCGCGTCCACCAGCCGCGCGAATTTCCGCTCGCGGATTGACGAGCCGCACCATCGACAATGTGCGCAGACACCGTTCGGGGGTCAGACTCCCATCGGACAGAAGCCGATTGCCGTCGATCGGAATCAGGAAGTTCACTGGGATGGACGGCACCTCGAGTTCGCGAAGGCGAAATGCCAGCTCGACTACGTCGGAGCTCGACTCGCCCATGCCCAGGATGAAACCGCTACAGGTCTGGATTCCGGCACGCTTGGCGGCGGCCAACGTGTCGAGCCGGTCCTGATAGGTGTGTGTGGTACACACCTTGCCGTAGTGGGACTCGCTGGTGTTGAGGTTGTGGTTCAATCGATCGAGCCCGGCTTCGGCGAGTATGCGCGCGTGCTCATCACCCATGAGCCCAGCCGACACGCACACCTCGATCGGGTTGCGCCGCTTCACTTCCCGAATCAGTCCGGCCAGCTTCTTGGCGCGCTCGAGGCTCGGACCGCGTCCCGACAAGACCATGCAGTATCGGCTGGCACCCAATCTCGCAGCCGCATCGGCTTCGGCCAAAATCGCGTCGTCGCTCTTGATCGGGTACTTCCGGATCGCCGCGTCGGTGTCACTCGATTGTGAGCAATACCCACAGTCTTCCGGGCACAGGCCGTTTTGAACGTTGTTCAGCACGTGAACCATCACCTTCCGGCCGAAATAGCGTTCGCGCGGCTGACGGGCGGCGTGCAACAGCGGCAACAACTCGACGTCGTCTGCATCGAGCATCCACAAGCAGTCGGCTCGGCTCGGTGCTTCATCGCGCAGCGCCCGCTGGGCGAGTGACGCGTATCGTTCGAACACGGGACCTCCGGGGTATTATTCGCGATTCCATTTCGCGAGCTGTCGCTACCCGCTACAACCACAGGGAATCGCCACTTTACACTACCTGTCAACCTGCCAGTGAACTCAGGTTGACAGCGACCAAAGTCCATTGCGCAGGTACACTGCGGCCGGTGGCGCGATCCCGATCGGTCTACTCGTGTACGAAATGCGGCGGTCAGCAGCCCAAATGGATGGGTCGCTGCCCCTCGTGCGGGGCCTGGGAGACGTTGGTCGAGGAGATTTCCGTCGCCGCAGGCCGACTGCAGGATATTCCCAGGGGGAAGCGTGCCAATGTGATGCAACTCGGCGATATCGATGCTTCGAATGTCGTCCGGATCCAGACCGGCATCCCGGAGTTGGACCGAGTCCTCGGAGGAGGCTTGGTTCCAGGCTCGGTCATTTTGCTCGCCGGCGAACCGGGAATCGGCAAGTCGACACTGGCGCTACAGCTGGCCGGAGAACTGAAATCGAATGCACCCGTTCTGTATGTGACAGGCGAGGAGAGTCTCGAACAGCTCCGACTTCGGGCGGATCGATTGCCAACGGTCCCCGCTGAACTGCTGGTGATGGCGGAAACCCGCGTGGAAGCCACGCGGGCACCGTGGGGAGAGTATAAACCGGCCGTTGTGGTCATCGATTCGATCCAAACGCTTCGAACCGAGCGCGTCGAATCGGCACCGGGTTCGGTTGCGCAGGTTCGAGAGTGCGCGGCCGTATTGTCGAATGCGGCGAAGTCACTTCGCACGGCACTGGTGTTGGTGGGTCACGTCACCAAGGACGGCGCAGTCGCGGGGCCGCGCGTTCTCGAACACCTGGTCGATGTGGTGTTGGCGTTCGAGGGAGACCGCGGTCATGCATTCAGGCTGCTGCGAGCCAGCAAGAACCGCTTCGGCTCGACGCAAGAAGTGGGGGTGTTCACGATGACCGAGCACGGCCTCGAGGGTGTCCCCAACCCCAGCGAAATGTTTCTGGCGGAGCGTCGTGCGGGTGCGGGCGGCTCGTGTATCGCGCCGATCGTCGAGGGGACGCGACCGATGCTGGTCGAGATCCAAGCGTTGGTGGCGCAGGCTGGCTACGGGACCGGGCGACGCACCACGATCGGTTTCGACGACGGTCGTTTGGCCCTATTGCTTGCTGCGCTCGACCGGCGCAGCGATATCGATGTATTGAGCAGCGATGTGTACGTGAACGTAGCCGGTGGCGTCCGCATCACCGAGCCGGGCGCCGACCTTGCGGTTGCGCTGGCGCTCGCCTCGAGCCAGCTCGACAAGCCGTTACCACCGGATGTAGCCGCCTGCGGCGAGATTGGGCTCGGCGGCGAAGTCCGTCGCGTGGCCCGAATCGATCTACGCGTTCGCGAAGCGGTTCGGTTGGGGTTTCGGCGCGTGTTGATTCCGGGCGGCGTGGAACTTCCCGCGGCGCTCGAGGCCGAAGCCGACTTGATTCGGGTCGACGACATCGCTTCCGCAGTCACCTGGTTGCGGGCCACGAAATCTCACTGACGAGTTTGTCGACGACCGTCGACGATAGTTGACGGACAGTTGACGGACAGTTGACGGACAGTCGAGGGCCTGTTGAGGGCCTGTTTACGCCTGTTGGCGCCACCGAGTACGGCTGTTAACCATATGATATTCCATCGCTTTTGCGATTTTGATCTTTGACAGCCGATGCGCGGGCGGCTAGCTTGCCGCGCGATGACGCAGCCCTCAATCGCGTCCCGGGTCTTTTCGGAATCCGTCGAGCGGATTTCCCCGGGTCTTCGACTTGTCGAACGGTCGATGCACGAGCAGCTCCATTCCGCCAGCGGCTTGGTAGGTCTGATGGGCGACCACGTACTCGAATCCGGCGGCAAGCGGATTCGCCCAGCGCTGCTGATATTGGCCGCAGAGCTGTGTGGCTACACAGGCTCTAGGACAGTCCAAGTCGGCGCCGCAGTTGAACTGCTCCACACGGCTACACTGTTGCACGACGATGTCGTGGACTTCTCGGAGCTGCGTCGTGGGCGTCCGTCCGCCAACGCGCTGTGGGGTAATCGGCGGGCGGTGCTATCGGGCGATTTCTTCTACGCGCGCGCGTCTGCGATGATCGTCGAAGACGGCGATCTCGACATCTTGTGGATCTTTGCCAACACGATTCGCAGCATGGCGGAAGGTGAGCTGCTTCAGCTCGAGCGCAGCTACGACCCAACAATCACCGAATCGCACTACTTCAGCGTGATCGAGCGCAAGAGTGCGGTTCTGTTGTCCGCGGCCACCGAAGCCGGTGCGATCCTGGGAGGCGTCACGCGCGCTGATCGGCGTCGCCTGGCCGATTTCGGCCGCGAGCTCGGTTTGGCATTTCAGCTGCGCGACGACGCGTTGGACTATGAAGCCGGCGAGGCCGAACTCGGCAAGCCACCGCACACCGACATCCGCGAGGGCAAGGTGACGTTGCCGCTCCTGCTGACGCTCAAACGCTGCGAACCTGAAGAGCGCGACCGGATTGCGGCGCTGTTGAAGAGCGCGGCGCGGCTGGCAGAAATCAGCCTCGTTGCATCGGACGCCGCGAGCATCGAAAAATTGGACGTAAGCCCAGCGCTCGAACTGATCGCCCGCTATCGGGGCGTCGAAGACACCGTGCGCCGTGCCGAGGAGCACGCCGCGAAGGCGGCCGCCGCAATCGCGCCGTTTGCAGACTGCCGGGCCAAGGCCGATCTGTTGGCCGCCGCGGAATTCTCTGTTCAAAGAGATCGATAAGAGGGGAAAGGCCACCCAGAAAGAGTCCCGCAGAACGCCAGAACCACAAAGAGATCTTGCAGAAAGAACCCGCACAAAAACGGGCTCCGACCTCACGCTTCTCACCCCGCTGGTCCCGGGAGAAACAATCAATGAACCGAACTACGTACCGCGGGCGCGCGCTTGCGCTCGCCCTCGTGACCACCATGGCGCTGATTGCGGGACCAAGCCTCGCAGCTGGCGATTCCGCGAAGCTCACCGGCACCGTGAACGTCAACACGGCAACAGTAGAGGAGCTTCAACTGCTGCCGGGAATCGGTGAGAGCCGCGCCAAGGCGGTCATCGCGATGCGCAAGCAGCGCGGTGGCTTCAAGTCGGTCTCCGAGCTGACTGATGTGAAGGGAATCGGGGAGGCGGCTCTGGCAAAGCTGCTGCCGTTTGCCCGCATCGAGGGCAAGACCACAGCTCAACTCGACTGACGAGGCCTGATCAAACAGCATGATCCCGACGGGGGGTCGGTGGAACTCCACCGGCCCCCTTTACGGGTCCTGCGGCGGGTCTTCGGAGCCGAACCGGCGCCCCCTGCTCTGGCGCACTCGGCGCGAGCGAAATACCAATTGGCCTATGACCGATCGGCTGCACACGACGAAGCTGGGATCGCTCGCTCTGCTGCTGCTACTCGCGTTGGCGGCGGCCGCTGCGGAACGACAAGCGGCGGCTGCGCTGCGCGTCGTTTCGATGAACCCTTCGCTGACGCGAATGTTGATCGCGCTAGACGCCAAGGCGACGCTCGTTGGTGTCGATGAATTCTCGGCCCGAAGCGAAGCGTCGGTCGAGCATCTGCCCCGCGTCGGCGGATTGTTCAATCCGAGCCTGGAAGCCGTCGCGGCACTGCAACCCGATCTCGTCGTGGTCGTTCCGAGCGTCGCACAGCGAGACTTTTGCGATCGGTTGCGAGAGCTCGGGATCGACGTGCTCGAGCTTCCGAACATCACGCTCGAAGAGGTTCTCGACAGCATTCGCGAACTTGGCGCGCGTGTTGATCGCGTCGAGGCGGCCCGGACGCGGGTCGAAGAGATCAAGCGCACCTGGCGCGACATCGCACGGCGGGCCGCGGAGCGACCGAGACGCACGGTGATTTTGGTGCTGCAACGAGATCCTCTCTATGTAGCCGGAGCGGGAAGTTTCCTGGACGAGATGCTTCGCGCCGCAGGTGTAGAAAACGCCGCGGCGCGCTTTTCGGACCCCTACCCGCGAGTCGGAATCGAGTGGTTGATCGCTGCCGCGCCCGAGATCATTATCGACAGCGCCGCGGACCCGCTCCCCGCCGCTGAGCATTGGTCCCGCTGGCCGTCGATTCCCGCCGTTGCGGCTTCTCGGGTCTTCGCAGTCCCAGCTGGGAACGTAACTTTGCCTGGGCCCTACCTGGACCGCTCGCTGCGAACTTTGTTCGAGGCGATCTACGGGGTCGATACGACCGGCAGCGTTGGACAGACTGGAGCGGTCGAACACAGAGCAGCGCCGTGAAGCCGCTGACAGCCGAGCGCACGCTGAGTGTGTTGCTGATGCTGTTTGTAGTCGCGGTAGCCGCCGCGACGCTCGGTCTGGCCGCGGGTCCGAGTGGACTCGGTGTGGCCGAGATTTGGTCGGTGCTCAGCGGTCAAGGCGAGTCGGATGCCGTCGCCGATATCGTGCTGCGCGTCCGGTTACCGCGGGTGATTCTGGGTGCCTTGGTTGGCGCATCGCTGGCCGTCTCGGGCGTGCTGTTCCAGGCGCTGCTTCGCAACCCGCTCGCCGATCCCTACGTGCTGGGCGTGTCCGGCGGCGCGGCGCTTGGCGGAATCGCAGTGTTGAGTCTGGGCAGTGGCATCGGTTTGGGGTACGCGGCGGTACCACCCGCTGCGTTTGCGGGAGCACTGGCGACGACCGCCTTGCTGTATGCGGTCTCGGGTGTACAAGGCCGTGTGTCGCCAACCGGTCTGCTATTGACCGGGGTCGTTTTCAACGCGTTTGCCTCGGCGGCGATCGTCTTTTTGGCGTCCATCGCGGGCCTGACCGAAGGAACGAGCATTTTCTTGTGGCTGATCGGAAGTCTGTCGGCCGGCCGGCTCGAAGTGGCGGGTTGGGTGGCCGTGTTTCTCGTGCTGGGTCTTGGGGCGGCAATGCCGTTGGCGCGAGGTCTCAACGTGTCGGCGCTCGGCGAGGAATCTGCTCAACAGCTCGGGATCGATATCGATCGCCAGCGCCGCATCGTGTTGATTGCCGCATCACTGATGGTCGGCGCGGCGGTGTCGGTGGCGGGCTTGATCGGTTTTGTCGGGTTGATCATTCCACATTTGTTGCGACTGCTGGTCGGACCCGATCACCGCTTGTTGATCCCCGCTGCAGCTCTCGGTGGTGCAGCCTTCCTGGTCTTGTGCGACGCCGTTGCGCGTACCCTGCTCGACGGAAGAGAACTCCCGGTTGGTGCGATCACCGCGCTGGCTGGTGGTCCGCTCTTTCTGTGGCTATTGCGGCGCTATCACAACCGGACGTTCGGTTCATGAGCGCCGTCCGAGCCGCAATGGTCTTCGAAGGGGTAGCGGTCAAGCTCGGTAGCCAGCCGATCTTGCGCGACATTCATCTCGAGCTACCAGCTGGTCAGGTGATCGTACTGGCCGGATGCAACGGTGCCGGCAAGACCACGCTGCTGCGAGTCGCGTCGCGGGTGCTCCGACCGAGCGCGGGCCGCGTGTCATTGGGCGGCGAGGGTCTCGAAGGACTGTCGCGACGGGAGCTGGCGCAGCGGCTGGCTGTCGTGCAACAAGACGCGCTGGCCTCGTTTCCATTCAGTGCGTGCGAAGTGGTTCTGATGGGACGGGCCCCCCACCTGGGACTACTGGGATTCGAAAGCCGCGCGGATATTGCGATCGCTCGCGAGGCAATGGAACGGCTGGAGATCGACCACCTCGCCGATCGATCGATTCTCGAACTGTCGGGTGGCGAGCGCCAGTTGGTCTCGATTGCACGCGCCCTGGCGCAACAGCCGCAGGTATTGTTGCTCGACGAGCCGACCGCCCATCTCGACCTCGCGCATCGCGTCGCCGTGCTCGATTGCGTTCGAGACTTCGCACGCGATGGGCGCAGCGCACTGGTGGTGTCCCACGATCTGTCGCTGGCCGCCCGCAGCTGCGACGTGCTGGCGCTGCTATCGAAAGGCGAAATTCTTGCGGCGGGGCCCCCAGAGGACGTGTTGACCGTCGAAAATCTTCGAGAAGTCTTCGGGATCCGGGCCGACATCGTGACGGCACCCGATGGCTGGCCCGTTGTCGTGCCGCGTGGAGTCCATTCGAATGAACAACGCTCACTGGTAGCGCGAAAATCTCCACATGCACCCTTCTGAGTCAAAGCTGGCGCTGCTGCGGACAGGCTCGGAGTCGCAGCGGGATGGGCCCGGAGAATTTCCGCAACCTGCTAGCTTCGTCCGCGTCGCTGCTGCGCGGCGGACGTGGTGACGTGAGAGGACGGAGTCGGGACTAGAGCGAAGGGAACGGAGGGAGGCGAGATGGCGCAGGTTACGATTGCCGCGGTTCGAGCGATCGAGATACTGGATTCGCGCGGCAACCCGACTGTTGCGGTTGAAATCACCACCTCCGAGGGGCGGCGAGCGATGGCAGGCGTCCCGTCTGGGGCCTCGACCGGCTCCCGGGAAGCCCTCGAGCTGCGCGATGGAGATGCGCACCGGTACCGAGGCAAAGGCGTCTCGAAGGCGGTATCGCACGCCAATGGCGAGATTGCACAGTGCGTGGTAGGGCGACCGCTCGGCGGCCTCGATGAGCAGGCGGCACTCGACCGCAGCATGATCGATCTCGATGGGACCGAAACCAAGTCGCGACTGGGCGCCAATGCGATCCTCGGCGTGTCGCTCGCCGCCGCGCACGCCGCCTCCGACGCCGCTGGAATCCCGCTTTATCGCTTCATTGGCCAGCACGAGGCGACCCTGCTGCCGGCGCCCATGATGAACGTGCTCAACGGCGGAGCCCACGCCGACAACACAGTCGATCTGCAGGAATTCATGATCTTCCCCCTCGGCGCGCCGACTTTCGCCGAGGCTCTGCGCTGGGGTGCTGAGGTTTTTCATTCCCTCAAAGACGTGCTGCACGCGAAGGGCCTCGCGACCGCGGTTGGCGATGAGGGTGGTTTCGCGCCCAATCTTGCGAGTAACCGCGAGGCGATCGAGCTGGTCTTGGTGGCGATCGAGCGAGCGGGTTACCGGCCCGGCGAGCAGATCGCGATTGCACTCGACCCAGCCTCGAGCGAGTTCTGCCATGCCGGGCGCTACGTCCTGTCCGGCGAAGGGTCGACCAAGAGTAGCGAGGAGATGATTGCGTTCTGGGACGACTGGGTGCGCTGCTACCCGATCGTTTCGATCGAAGACGGCCTCGACGAGGGCGATTGGGAGGGCTGGTCGGCACTCACCCGAAAGCTTGGAAGCAAGACGCAGCTGGTCGGCGACGACTTGTTCGTTACCAACCCGAGCATTCTCGAGCGCGGAATTCGAGAAAAGGCGGCCAATTCGATCCTGATCAAGCTGAACCAGATCGGTACGCTGACTGAAACATTGGACGCGATTCGAACGGCGCATCGCGCAGGCTTTTCGGCCGTGGTTTCTCACCGTTCAGGCGAGACCGAAGACACCACGATCGCTGATTTGGCCGTCGGTTCTGGCTGTGGGCAGATCAAAACGGGTTCGCTGTGCCGTACCGATCGCGTCTGCAAGTACAATCGTTTGCTGTATATCGAACAGCAACTCGGTTCCGCCGCGCGCTACGCGGGCGCGAGCCGCCTTGCCGGCGAAGCGCGCAAGTGAGTCGCCGCGCGCCGCATGGAACGATTCAGAGCCTTGCAGTAATCGCGCTGGCGCTTCGGGCGCTATCTGCGGACGCGGCGATTCCGAGCGCAGAAAAGATTGCGAACGCAGTCGCTGAGATGAATCGCGTATCGGGACGGGCAGTTCCAGTGCTCGTCGACATCACACTCAAACTGGCTGAAGAAGTGTCGGTGACGCAAGGTGTGTTGGCGAGTCACCCCACGGGCTTGGCCCGGCTCGAGCTCCACGGTGAGGGTTTCGTCGAACGGCACCTGCTGCAGGGCAGCGTCCACACGGCGAGCCGCGACGGGCAGCTGCTGAGCGCCCCGTCTCCGTTGTTACCTCCCATTTTCTTTCTCCAGGCCACTTCCGGTGCAGCGCTGCAGGCAGCTCTGGCCAGTTTTGGAATTCATGCGGTCGAAGCCGTTCTGGGCCGAGTGGGAGACCGCGATTGCTACGTTTTTGGGGGGCGCCTACCCCGATCGGAAAACGGCGAGCAGCCAACACTCCCTTCGCTGTGGGTCGACATGGAGAGCTATGAGGTCGTATTGATCAATCGCCCTGACGGGGTCCGGTTCCACTTTGGGCCGTCGGCGGATTTTGGCGGCATTGGGCTGCCGCGCTGGATCGATGTGGAATCGCCCGAAATGCCCACTGTGCGTCTCCAGATCGATCGAGTTGCACCGGCGAACGCCCCCGCAGCCGCCTTCGGAAGCCATTGGTTGTCGGCTCCACTGAATCGATAGGATCGGGTGGTGTCCAGAGCCGAGAGGCTCCCTACCACGGTCTGTGGGCAGAATATGGGTCTGTGAGCAGAATATTTTCGTTTTTCGGCAATTCAGGGCTAATGCAACTCGATAGCAATACCGAATAGTTGCCCTGAAGGTCGGTGGGTCTCCTTTTCGTCACAGTTCTGAGGGGTTCCGAAGCCCACCTTCACACTGCTGAGCCAGCGCGATCGTCCAGGGGGGCGCGCGGCCGGCGCAGCCGACGCGGAGGGTGTCATGGCTTCGAAGCAGACATTGAACGTTCTGGTCGTGGACCACGATGAGGGCAGCAACGTTGAACTCAAGGATTTTCTGGTTAGCGAGGGATACCGGGCCGAAATTCTGACGGACCACCAACAAGTCATCGCTGAAATCAAGCAGAGCAACCATCAGCTGGTATTGCTCGATGTTTCTACCATGACCGGCATCGAACTACTCGAGAAGATTCGCAGCACGGATTCTGATATTTGCGTGATCGCAATGACCGGACTCGCCACCGTCGAGGCCGCGGTCCGCACGTTGAAGCACCAGGCCTTCGACTATCTCCAGAAACCGCTCGAAATGGAAGAATTGCGCGCGGTGGTTCAGGCAGCGATCCGCGAGAAGGGCTTGTTGGTCGATCTCGAGAGTCGGCTGAATCTGGTAGTCGGCAAGCGACTGCGGGAGAAGCGATCCAGCGCACAGCTGACGCTCAAGCAGCTGGCGAATCGCACAGGACTCTCCGTGAGCCTGATCTCGCAGATCGAACTCGGCAAGAGCGCGGCCTCGATGTCCACTCTCCACAAGCTGGCCACGGCGCTGCAACTTCGGATGACGTATTTCTTCGAGACGGTCTGAGGTTCGCGGCGGCCCCTGACCCACATCGCTAGCGGCGTTGCTAGACTCAAAGTTGGATTGCGGCTTCTGATCCGGGCGGCGGGTCGTCCTGCCGCCCGGCCAGACCGCGCGGCCGGGACGTATCTATCCTGAGGACAGTCGAAGAAACGCGCCCGTGCCCGGGGCTCTCCGTACCGGTGGTCACTGTCCTCGACGAAGGCGGCCAGCTGCTCGAAGACGACCAGCGCGCGCTGGTGCGCTTCGTCATCCAGGACGGCTTCGGGGCCAATGTGGTCTTTGCCGCTGGCACGACGGGTGAGTGGGACAAAGTTCCCAATCGGATCCGACAGCGCGTGATCTGCGTGTGTGCCGAAGAAGTGACGAAATCCAACGCGCAGCTCGGGCCCACCCATGGACGCGGAGTAGAGGCGTGGGCCGGGATCACCGCGCCCACTGCACATGAGACTCTCGAAAACCTCGAGTTCGCGATCGCTCACGGAGCGCACGCGGCGGTACTCGCGCCACTGTCGATCCAGGCTGTCGACGACCCGGTGCGCTTCGTAGCGCGCGATGTCGCAGATTTGCTCGACCGCAGCTTTCCCAGGATCCCGGTCTATCTGTACGACAACGCGGATATTGCGATCGACCCGAAGGTGCCGCACATCCGAACCAAACAGGTCAAGGCGATGTCGCGCCTCGACTTCGTCCGCGGCATCAAGGTCTCAGCGCGGCGCAAGGTGCTCGGCAACTACACAAAGGCGGCAGCAAGCTTCCGCGACCGCGGCGAATTCGGCATCTACGTTGGCGATGCGATGTTGATCTTCGACTTGTTCCGCCCCCGAACCGGCCGGCTCGGTTTCATTTCCGAGCATTGGAATCGGTATCGGCTGCGCGGCGGGCTCCCGATCGGTGTGGTGGCCGGGCCCGCCAACGCGCTGCCGCGAGAGTGGGCGCGCGCTTGGCAGGTGAGCAGGGCGGGCGACGCGGAGCGGATGGACGAGGTGTATTCGGTGCTCGAAGCGTGGCGAATCCGAACCCACCGCGCGGGTGGCAAGCGAACCATCGCGTGCCTGAAGCGCGCACTGTTATCGATGGGTGTGATCTCGAATGCCGCGGTTGCGCGAGGAACGCCCGCGCTGACAGTGCCGGATGCGAAACGCTTCGACGAAGCCTTTGAAGAGATTCGCGCTATGGCGGCGAGCCGAGTGGGCGAGCCTTGGGTCTCACAAGTTTTGGCCGACACGTTCTCGGGCGCGCGATCGTGAGTGGACGCCGCCTCGATGCGGTCGGTATTGGCAGTATGGTCGTCGATCGCGTACATCGCGCACCGCGGCTGTTGGGCAGTGACGAAAAGGGCATCTTGCGCGCGATGGACAGCGGTGGACCGGTCGAGACCCATGTCGGTGGCGTCGTCTTGAATCATCTGGGTTGGGCGGCTGCACTGGGTCTGAATACGGGCATCTTTGGTCGCCAGGCCGACGACGAAAACGGCCGCTTCCTGCGCGCGGCGATGGACCGATTCGGCATTTCCCGAAACATCGAACTCGATGGGTCGGCGACCTCGGTCGCGGAAATTTTCGTCGACGACAAGGGTGGTCGCGCGATCTATATGTCGCCCGGAGCGACATCCGAGACGACACCGGCGAAGATTCGCGCCGACCACGCAGATTTCATTCGAACTGGCGCGCGGCTGACGACTGAGGTTTCGCAACTTCCGCTCGGTTGCGCCCTCGCAGCGCTCGAAATCGCACGTGCCAGCGGAATTCCGACGCTGGTAGATCTCGATGTGCCGCCGACTGATGCACTCGCAACACTGGGTAGTGAAGCCGAGCTGGATGCAGTGTTGCGCGGCGCGGACGTGTTGAAACCCGCGAAGCTTGCGGCGCGCGAAATCGTGCCGAACGTCGGCAGCGATGCGTTGGAGATCGCGCGCGCGACGCGCGCGATCTACGGCAATTCTGCGGTTGTAGTGACCGACGGTGAAGCCGGCTGTGCCATCGCGACCGACCTGTTCGAAGGCTACGTGCCGGCGCGACCCGTCTCTGCGGTTGATACCACCGGAGCCGGTGACGCGTTCGTGGGTGGACTACTGGTCGGACTGAAACACGGGCTCGACTGGAAGGCGATCGGTCAACTGGCCAATGCGGCCGGTGCCGCCTGTGTGGAGAAGATCGGCGCATTCCCAGACGATCCAGTCGCGGCGCGCGAGCGCGTACTGGAGTTGTACGAGGGGCCTGCGATCGTACTGGCGGCCGCGCCGCAGTTTTTCTCGGTGACGCCAGCAAGCGAGCCTGCTCTGACCGCATTCGACATTGCGCTCGAAGAGTTGTCGGCGCTTCGCTCGCGGATGAAAGCCGGTTCGTTCCATGCCGCGCTCGCGTTGATCCGGGCTGCCGAAGCGGCGGGCGGCCGGGTTCATGTGACGGGTCTCGGCAAGCCGGAGCACATCGCGCATTATGCGGCGTCGCTGTTTTCGTCGACCGGAACGCCCGCGACATTCCTGCACGCGACCGAAGTGGTTCACGGCAGCTCCGGCCAGGTCGTCGCACACGATGTCGTGATCGCGATCAGCAATAGCGGGGAGACACAAGAGATCAAGGACGCCGTCGAGACGGTCTGCAAGATGGGCGCAAAGATCATCGCCGTGACGGGAAACGTCGATTCGTGGTTGGGCCGACGTGCGGACGCGGTGCTCGACGCCGGTGTGATGCGGGAGGGTGGACCGCTGAATCTGGCACCGCGCGCCAGCGCAGCGGCCGAGCTACTCGTCATCGCGGCATTGTCGTCCGCTCTCCAAAAGGAGCGCGGCTTCACTCGAGCCGACTACCAACTGCGTCACCCATCCGGAAAGCTGGGCGAACTGACGCGAGACTGACCCCGCCCCAACAGCGTACATCGCAAGCCCTGATCCACAGTATCCACATAACAGGTGCGTAGCGAGGTCGTGGCAGATCAGCGTGCGGATATCAGCGACCGCAGTAGCAGCTAGCGATGGCTGCAGGTCTTTACGGTCAGCACAGGACACGGTGCTTTCTGTACTACGCGCTCGGCGATGCTGCCGAGCAACATATGCTTGAGGCCGGATAGACCGTGTGTCCCGATCACGATCAGGTCGGCGCCGATCTCGACCGCCTCATCGACGATCGCCGTGGCCGCGTATCCCTCGCGGACCACCGATTCCACCTCCAACCCCCTGCCGCGCACATCCGTTTCGAATCGGCTGAGAGACTGTTGGGCCTCGGCTTTGACGTTGGCCCAGAAATCGGGTGGCAGATACGCGCCCTCGAGTTGCTGGAATTCAACAGGCAGGTGGTACGCGTGGAACAAGACGAGCTTGCTGTTGTGTTCTTCGGCCAGGTGGGTGCCCCATTCGACCACGGACGCGGCGTTATCCGAGAAATCGACTGGCACCAATATCGTGCGGATCTCGATCACCATATTCAAAGCGTGCACCCTCGCGCGTTGCGAGTCCAGTAGAATTTGCGTCGAGGAGTTTGACGGGCGCGGGGCGCCGACTTACCGTCGTGCCCCTTGTGCCGAATATGGGCCACGCCAAGGGATTGTGGGGCCGTAGCTCAATTGGGAGAGCGCCGCGTTCGCAACGCGGAGGTTGGCGGTTCAATCCCGCTCGGCTCCACCACACCTGGCTTCGAATGGCCCTGATTCGAATGGGCTTGCTTCGAATGGGCTTGGTTCGAGTGAATGCTCAAATGCGAACAAGTTCGCTTTCCTAGTTGAATGTCCTGAAGCCCCTGATGGAAGACTCCTCTTGAGTCTGGCGCCGGCGGGCGCTTATGCTGCCAGGCGAGAACCCGCCTATGCGCCGATGTGGGATTGCCTTGGTGAGCTTGGTGGGACACGAGCTATCAGCAGTGGAAGGCCCGAAAATGCAGGCGATTCCCGCCCTCGTCACCGCCGGAGACCGCCGCGCCGCAAAGCCAGTTTGCGGCGAAAGCAAGGTGTTTCTCGAACTCGCCGGTCGCGCGCTGGTCGTGCATACGGTGCTGGAACTCCAGTGGGTAGCCGAAATCTCCGAGGTCTGGTTGGTCGGAGACGCCGAGCGCCTCGAAGCAGTTTTCGGACACCCAGACGTCCGGGCGAAGCTCGTCAAGCCGCTGCACATCGTCGGCCAATTTCGAGACCTGTACGAAAATTCCTGGGAGACGTTCCGCAGATTGCTTCCCGGGGCGGGCGAGAGCGGTCGAGACCCCGACGGGTCTCAGGACGATATTCCGGTGTTGTACCTGTCCGCAGACATCCCATTCGCAACCGCCCAGGAAATTTCACTGTTCGTGCGGCGGGGCTTGGAGATCGATTGCGATTTCGCATTCGGGCTGGTCACAGAGGAGTCGATGCAAGCGTTCTGCGCGGTTGCACCTGCGCCGAGAATCGTGTCGCGCGTTGGCTCGGACTCGGACGCGTCCGATCTGAGCGGGGCGACCGCGGCGAACGGAAAACCGGGGATCCAGATGGCGTACTTCAACCTGCTCGAGGGACGCTTTCGGACCAGCAACCTGCACCTGGTAAAACCGGCACGGATCGCAAACCGCGCCTACATCGAAGAAATGTTCGAGCATCGCTACCAGCGGCAATTCGGGAATATCGTCGGACTCGCGCTGCGATTGGTGCGCAAGGAGGAGGGAGGACTTCCGATCCTGTACTACTACGTGCTGATCCACTTGGCGGGCTTGGCAGACCGCTGGGATTGGCGGAGGCTCGCGGATCGAATTCGCAGTTGGGTCCCGGTCAAGCGTATCGAAGACGCGGTCAGTGGATTGCTGCGTGCCGATTTTCGATTTGTGGTTACTGATGTCGGCGGCTGCGCGTTGGACATCGATAATCGGGCAGACTTCGAGGCCGCGACACATCGATTTGATGAGTGGAAAAGCCAACAGCGTGAACGAGCATCGAAGATGTACGGGGCTCTGCCACTCACTCAGAGGGTCGAGCCGTCCCCGATGACCGAACGATCTCAGAAGGTCAAACGATGATGCAGCGGGGCTCGGATCGCTGGGCGGCCGAGGCCGCGCTGGTAGGCAAGGGAGTGGGCTTGTTCCGGCCCATGGATCGAGGACTCGTTCAGATTGCCGGCGCGGATCGAGTTCGCTGGCTCGATGGAATGTTGACCAACGACGTCACAAGACTCGTGGAAGGGCCGAAGCAGTCGGGCTGCTACGCGGCGTTGCTGACCCACCAGGGCCGGATCGTCGGCGATGTCCACGTCGCAGTGCGTGAAGACGCATTCTGGCTGGAGATGAGCGCCCAGGCCGTCTCTGGAGTGATCGAGCGACTCGAAAAACACATCATCGCAGATGCTGTAACGGTCGCCGATATTGGTGCCAGCACCGAATGGCTAGGGGTAGAAGGCCCCAATGCGACCCAAGTGATCGCTGCGTTGGCTGGCCGAGAGCTCGGGCTCGAACCCGATTGCTGGACAGAAATCCCAGTCGATGGGTGTCCGATCGCTGTTGCCCACTGGGGCGCGTCAGTGAGGGGGGGGTACCGGCTGCTGATTCCATCGGGCCATCGTGAGGCGGTGGCAGCTGCCGTATCGGTAGTTGCCGCCGGCATGGGGCTCGTCGAAGCTGGGCCGGAAGTCTTCGAAATTCTGCGCATTGTGTCGGGAACGCCCCGCTTTGGGGCCGAACTCGATGCAAGCGTGCTGCCGGCCGAAGCCGGACTCGAGCGAGCGATCTCGTCGACCAAGGGTTGCTACATCGGCCAGGAAGTGGTGGCGCGCATGGCGTCGCGCGGTCGCACCAGCCATCAGCTGGTCGGCCTCCGCTTCGAAACCCCCGCCGCGCAAGTTGGCACACCCGTCAGGCTCGATGCGAATCCCGATTCGGCAAAAATCGGAGAAATCAGCAGCGTCTGCGTTGCCCCTGGTGAGGGGCCCATCGCGCTCGCGTTCGTGCGGTCTGCTCACGCGGCCCCGGGCAGTGTGGTTCACGCTGGAGGGAAGCAGGCCGTAATTTCGGAACTGCCCTTCAGTTCGATGAACAGTTCGGTGAACGGTTCGGTGAAAGAATTGTGAGAGCCGGCGCGATCGGCACCCTGATCGTATTCGCCAAGGATCCCGTACCGGGCCGTGTCAAGACTCGGCTGGTTCCGCCCTTCACGCCTATTCAGGCCGCAGCGTTCTACGCCGCGATGCTGCAGGATGTTCTGGAGGCGTCGAGCCAGTTCGCGCGAGTGTGCGGGCTCGCCCCGATTCTCGCACTCGATCCGCCCGAATCGGTGAGGTCGATCGTCACACAGATCCCAACTGATTATCGTGTCATCCCGCAGAGGGGTGCCAATCTCGGAGAACGGATGGAGTGGGCGATGCGCGACGCGGCTTCCGGCGGCGCGAACCGAATCCTGCTGCGGGGAAGCGACAGCCCGCTACTGGACGTGCAGAAGCTAGCAGAAGCGCTGCGTACCCTCGATGAGGCCGAATTGGTGATCTGTCCCGATCTCGATGGCGGCTACAACCTGATCGGTTTGCGCCGCCCCGCGGCGGGGCTGTTCGATCACCCGATGAGTACGCGGACCGCACTCGAAGACACGCTTGCCAACGCTGCGGCACTCGGACTTTCCGCCCAAGTGCAAGCACCGAGTTTCGACATCGATACCGCACAGGATCTGGTTTGGCTGGCCCGGGCCCGCTCTGGTTCAGAACGCGGTTCTGTCACCAAATTGTGTCGCAGGGCGCTCGCCTATCTCGACACTGAGAATCTCTGGCCCAACAGCGAGCCGCATTAGGCCGAAGCGACGGCCAGACCCGCTGCACGATCGGCGTCCAGTGAGGTCTAAATCGGGTTTCTCTGAGTGTTTTCGGGTGTGAAAAATCTTGCGCAGGGTTTGCAAACCCGAGCGAATTGAGTTAGATCGCACCTGCACCTACCGCACAAATCGGTCAAGTACGTGGTGAAAAGCCCCGAAGGGGGTCGGGACAGGGGACCTTCGATTACTCCTCGCCCACTAGGAATTCGCTCACTAGGAATTCGTTCACTGGAATGAGGACGATTAGAAGTCCGATGTCCAACCAACACTTCAGTACTGGCCGCGCGTGCCGTTATGGTGGGAACGAGAAACGCTTGGTACTATCCCGGTGTATTAGGTTGTAATTCGCGCGGTAGTTTCCCCCCATGGAAACTGATAGAAATCGAGAGTGTTGGTTTCAACCAGGAGTGGGAGTTCCGGAACCGAGCCCCAGATTGGGGATCGGCTATCGTCGATGCGGCGCCGGGATGTCTTACTTGCTAACCAGATGTCTTACATTCGAACATTCGAACAAGAGAGGGGAATCGAAATGCGATCCAGCCTGAAGTCAATTGTTGCCGTTTCGGCGATGATGCTGGCCGTTCCGACGTTCGCAATCGCGGACGACGTAAGCGGCGGCGACGATTTGCAAGAACTGCTCGGACGCATGTCCGATCTCGAGCAGCAACTGCGCGCCACCAACGATGCGTTGGCGGCCG
Organism: Deltaproteobacteria bacterium; assembly: GCA_032128375.1. GTDB lineage: Bacteria > Myxococcota_A > UBA9160 > UBA9160 > SMWR01 > JAJDAM01. Next base: position 30,825 of record JAQBGU010000181.1, read on the forward strand.
CCAACGCCCGCGTAGACCAGCAGGCGAACCAACTGGGCAAGATCAAGAGCACGCCCACGGGCGCATTGCCGGCGCTGTCCGATTTTCTGACCCAGACGGACTTCAGTGGATGGGTGGCGGCAAGCTACTTCTACAACACGAATAACCCCGACAACGGGGATACGACCGGTGCCAACGGCGGAGTCCCCGGCGGCGGGACACTCGCATCTCCGTTCCACTCCGATTCCAATTCGTTCCAGGTCGACCAGGTCTGGTTCGCGATGGAGAATGCAGCCACTCCCGAAAGCCGAGCCGGCTTCCAGGTCGAGCTGGTCTGGGGCGAGACTGCTGATGTTCTGAATGGAAACCACAGTGACAACGACTTCTCAGATGCGAATTCTCCCTACTTGTACACCGCCAACGTGTCCTACCTGGCGCCGATCACCGACGCCGGGATCCTGGTGACGGCGGGTCGCTTCGCGACCGTAACCGGTACTGAGGTTGCACAGGCTCCCTACAACTTCAACATCACCCGTGGCGCTGTGTACAACCTGCAGCCGATCAACCACACCGGTGTCAAGATTGGCAGCACCTACGACAACGGTCTCGATTGGATGCTGGGTGTTGCGAATACCGCTGCAGATATCGGTAGTCAGCACGACACCGACGATGAGAAGTCCTTCCTGTGGCGCATCGGGTACAAGATGTCCGACGAGTTGGCGATCGGCCTCAATGGTGTGTATGGGGGTGATTGCGCGACCTCGGCCGGCGGTGTCTGTGGACAAAATGGGAACAGCCACGACAAGCAGGGAATCATCGACTTCGTGGTCAACTGGGATCCGTCCGACAAACTGTCGACGTACCTGAACTTCGACTACGTGTGGGCGGGCCACAACAGGCGCTCAGGCGATCAGCAAGCCTTTGGCCTCGCGATGGCCGGGAGATACGCGGTGACGGATAACACCGGCGTTTCGGTGCGCGGCGAGTATGTGGCCTTCCGGGACGACTACCGCGGATTCGGCCAACAGCTGCCGGTGCGTGCTGAAGACCATTTCGCCACCAACTTGTGGACCATCACCTCGACGGTCGATCACAAGCTGACCGATCATCTCACGGTCAAAGCTGAGCTCGCCTATCATGAGGCCCACGGCGACGGAAACAACAACCGGTACTTCACCGACAGTGACTCGACGTCGCTCGACGACGACGAAGTCCTGCTCGGTGTCCAGATGCTCTACGAGTTCTAAGACTCGTTCGGCTCATCTGGTCCGATTCGGGGCGCAGCACCCTTGGGTGCTGCGCCCCTTCTCGTTTCTGCCGGTTCCTCGCGTGGGATCCACCGAACACCGGTTTCGCCGGAATGAATCGCGCGTTTGTCGGGTCGCCAGTCGGTTGGCTGCGTGGCATCCGAGTCACGGGATAACCTCCGCTGACTAGCATCGCGCCACATGCTGCCCGCTTTGTGGGCAATGCCGGACCTCGATCCAATCAACACGCACCCACACGGGCTGATCTCGGCACGCCGCTTGCTTTCCCAACACCTATGGATATCGACCATCAGCGCGACTGATTCACTGTCCGACTCTGGATCAGTCATGGTAAGGTCCCACTCCCAACGATTTGGTCCGAGCGATCTCGTCAAAGGGCAGCACGGCTAGCCGATAACCCCCCAACCCAGAACAAGCAGAGGAACGATCCGATGGATGCAAAGCAGGTTCTCGAATACGCGAAGAAAAACAAAGTGGTCATGGTCGACCTCCGGTTCACCGACTGGCCCGGTACGCAGCAGCACTGCAGCTACCCGATCAATCAGTTCGACGCAGGCACCTTCGTCGACGGAATGGGTTTCGACGGCTCATCGATTCGCGGCTGGCAGGTGATCAACGAGAGCGACATGCTGATGATCCCAGACCCCTCTACTGCATTCATCGATCCATTCCTAGCGCACCAGACGCTGGTGATGCTTTGCGACATCGTCGACCCGATTACCCGCGCGCGCTACTCGCGCGACCCGCGTTGGATCGCGACCAAGGCCGAGAACTACCTGAACCAGACCGGCTTCGGCGACACCTGCTACTTCGGACCCGAAGCCGAGTTCTTCGTGTTCAATTCCGCACGCTTCTCGACGGGCCCCAACGAAGGCTACTACCACCTCGATTCGATCGAGGGCAAGTGGAACTCGGGCCGCGAGGAGGACGGCGGAAATCTCGGCAACAAGCTCCGCTACAAAGAGGGCTACTTCCCGCTCCCGCCGAATGACACCATGCAGGATCTGCGTACCGAAATGGTGCTGAAGATGGAAGGGCTCGGCATCGAGGTCGAAGCGCACCACCACGAGGTCGCCACTGCCGGCCAGGCAGAAATCGACATGAAGTTCACCACTCTGGTGAAGATGGCCGACCAGCTGCTCAACTACAAATACATCGTCAAGAATGTCGCACGCAATGCCGGCATGTCGGCGACCTTCATGCCCAAGCCACTGTTCCAAGACAACGGTTCGGGGATGCACTGTCACCAGTCGATCTGGAAGGAGGGTACGCCGCTGTTTGCCGGTGATCTATACGGCGGATTCAGCGAACTGGGTCTTCACTACGTCGGCGGCATCTTGAAGCACTCGCGCGCGATCGCCGCCTTCAGCAACCCGACGACGAATTCCTATAAGCGTCTCGTGCCGGGTTACGAGGCTCCGGTCAATTTGGCCCTGTCGAGCCGCAATCGATCGGCTTCGTGCCGGATCCCGATGTACTCCGACAGCCCGAAGGCGAAGCGCGTCGAAGTCCGTTACCCGGACCCGTCGTGCAACCCGTACCTGACGTTCGCGGCCATGTTGATGGCCGGGCTCGACGGGATCGAGAACAAGATCGATCCGGGTGAACCGCTCGACAAGAACATCTACGCATTGACCGCGCAAGAGGCGAAGGGAATTCCGACCATGCCCGCCAGCCTGGATGAGTCGCTTTGCGAGCTCGAAGCCAATCACGACTTCCTGCTGAAGGGCGATGTGTTTACCCAAGACGCGATCGATACCTGGATTTCGTACAAGCGCGAAAACGATGTCGATGCGGTCCGGCTGCGACCGCACCCGCACGAGTTCGAGCTGTACTATGACGTCTAGAAAATGACGTCTAGAAAATGACGTCTAGAAACGACATCTAGAAACGACATCTAGACCGGTGTGGAACGCGCGGCAGAGCGCTGGCTCTGCCGCGCACGTTCTTCTGACATAGGTTCTCGGATATAGGTTCTTCTGACATAGGTTCTCGTGATAGGTTCTCGGCCGTCGAAACAGACCCAAGACGGCCGGGCGGCGAACTGGAAGCTCTTCTCCGCGACGCGTAGAACGCGGCTATTCGAGTTCCAGGACCTGGGTAATTCGATATAGGGCTGGGGGCCGGCCTATCAGCCAGATGGCAGCGCGCACGGCGCCCTTTGCGAAGTGGTCTCGCGTCGACGCGCGATGCGTGAGCTCGAGGCGCTCACCCTGGCCGATAAACATCACGGTGTGTTCGCCGGCGATGTCGCCGCCGCGCAGTGTCTGGATACCGATCGCGCCATCGGGTCGGACGCCGGTATCGCCTGCGCGTTGTAGTACGACGTGTTCCGATAGCCGCTGGTCTCGACCCGTTGCCACTGCCTCACCCAGATGCAGTGCGGTTCCGCTGGGTGCGTCGCGTTTGGCGGCGTGGTGAACCTCGAAGATCTCGGCGTCATAGCTGGGGCCAAGCCGCCGGGCCGCTTCGCGCGTCAGCCACGCGAGCAGGTTCACGGAAGCAGAGAAGTTGGGCGCGTGCACGATCGGAATCTGCGTGGCGAACTGCGCGATCTGCGCGCTCTGCTCGTCTGAGAACCCCGTTGTGCCACACACGTAGGCAATTCCCATGTCAGCGGCCTCGCGCATCACACGCAGCGTGGCGGCCGGAGTCGTAAAATCGAGCACGACCTCGCAGCCGCTGAGGCCCGACTCGAGATCATCGCTGACAGCGACGCCAGCACCCACCCGATCGCCGATCGAGGGGTGCCCGGGCGCCTCGATGGCCCCACCGAGTCGGAGTCCCGGTTCGACTTCGATGGCCGCTCGAACCCGTTCACCCATGCGACCCAGCGCGCCGACAACCGCGGCGGATGACACCGCCCCGTCGGTCACGATCTGCGCCCTCTTCGCAACTCTGTTCGCGTAACGGTGTCCCTCACAACAGTCCCAATTCCTTGAGCACGACCTGGAGGCGCCCGCGGTTGGCTTCGGTGATGTCGAGAAGCGGCAGACGGATCTCCCCGGAGATCAGACCCATCAGCGCCAGTGCCGCCTTGACCGGGATCGGATTCGTCTCGCAAAACAGCACGTCGAAAAGCGGCATCAACTTGTAGTGCAGTGCGCGCGCGCGCGGCATGTCGCCATCCAAACAGGCGCGAACGAGCTGCGTCATCTCGACCGGCGCGACATTGGCGCTCGTGGCGATCAAACCGTGTCCGCCGAGCGCAACCAGCGGCAGCGTCATGGCATCGTCACCCGACACGATCGCGAAACCATCCGGGCATTGGTCGATAACCTGGGCAATCTGACCGATGTCCCCGCAGGCCTCCTTCACGCCGACAACGTTGTCGATACCCGCCAGCCGAGCCATCGTTCCAGGCAGGATGTTCGAGCCGGTCCGACCGGGAATGTTGTAGACGACCAGCGGGAACCGGGTCTGTTCGGCGATCGCCTTGTAGTGTGCGTAGATTCCGTTCTGGGTGGGCTTGTTGTAGTAGGGCGAGATCAACAGCGCCCCGTCTGCACCAGCGTCTTTGGCGGCTTGGGTCAGATCGATGGCTTCTCGGGTGTTGTTGGAGCCGGTTCCGGCCAGCACCGCGACCCGCCCGCGCACCGCAGAGACGGTGATCTTGATGACGCGTGCGTGCTCCTGGTGGGACATCGTCGCGGATTCTCCGGTCGATCCGCACGGCACCAACGCATCCACACCCGCGTCGATTTGTCGTTCGATCAGAGCGCGCAGCGCTGCCTCATCGATTTCACCGTCGCGAAACGGCGTGATGATTGCAGTCGAAATTCCCTCGAACACGGCTACTCCCCCTCGGTTGCGGCGACAAGATCGGCGGCTGCTGGGTCGAGCGGGTAACTACCCGTGAAGACCTCGGCAGCGGGCCCGGTCATGAATACCGAGTCAGCTTCGCTTTCCCAGCGAAGCTCGAGTTCGCCGCCGCGCAATTCGATAACGACCGAGCGCTCGACCCGGTTCAACAACATGGATACCACCGCTACCGCGCAAGCACCGCTGCCACAAGCCAATGTCTCGCCCGTGCCGCGCTCCCAGGTTCTTTGGCGGATTCGGGATCGACCGATCGGTGTTGCGAACTCGACGTTGACGCGGTTTGGAAATGCGGCGTGGTTCTCGATCGCCGGCCCGAGCCTCTCGACTGGCGCAGTGTCCGGATCGTCGACGAACACGACCGCGTGCGGGTTGCCCATCGAAACGCACGAAACGCGAACCGTCTCGCCGTCTACTTCGAGTGGCACATCGAGTACCGGTGTGTCGTCATCTTCGCCTTCGATACGAAGACTCGTCGGGATTTTCGCGGGCACAAGCACCGGCAGACCCATGTCGACGGTGATCTGTCCGGGGCCGGCCCAGGCCGGTCGCACAATGCCACTCAACGTCTCGACCGATATCTGCTGTGCGCTGGTGTGGCCGCGGTCACGTAGGAATTGGTAGAACGCGCGGATGCCGTTTGCGCACATCTCGACTTGCGAACCGTCCGCATTGAAGATCTGCATCCGAAAATCTGCGGCTCGCGACGGCCGTACCACGAGCAGCTGGTCGGCCCCGATGCCGAAATGGCGATCGCACAGTTTCGACGCGAGCGGTTCGATCGGCGGCAGCTCGTTCGCAATGCCGTCGAGTACGACGAAGTCGTTTCCAGCCCCGTGCATCTTGGTGAACGTCAGTTGGCGGTTCATCCGGTGAACTCCTCGGGTATCGACTCGCTGCGGATCCGACGAGCTCGCCCGTGTCTTTGGTTAGAGATGCTTGCGCTCATGGCTGGTCGGGTTCGCGCTCCGACTCGTCGCGAGCCTCGTCTGCACCGGACGCTTCGGCCGTAGCCGGCGCCTCCGGTTCGTAGACACGAACCGGAGGCCCGTATTTCCCGCAGCCGAGCGCACCGCAAGCCAGCACGATCGACACAATCACCGCGTTCGCAACCGATCTCAGCCTCATTGCGGGTCGGCTCCCTTGTCTTTTGAATGAGAGTCTTTTGAATGAGAGTCTTTTGAATCAGCGTCTTTTGAATCAGAGTTTTTCGAATCAGAGTCTCTCGAATGAGAGTTCCTTGGACGAAAGTCTTCGTGATGCAAACCTTCGCGGTATACGTCGATGCGATCCAATGCGCCCATGCGGCGGGCGGTGTCCGCTTCGGCCGCGCCGAGTGCCGCGAGAACCGTGTTTCGCGCGGTTCCTCCGATTCCGCTGCGAGCTTCGAGAGCCGCATCGAGAGTCGCGAGTTCGGCCGCTGACGCGTCGAAAGCTGGATGGAAGCCGCGCAGGTCGTCGACCGACAGCGAGCGCAGGTCGAGATCGCTTCTGACGCAATGCGCGACCGCGCGTCCGACCGCTTCGTGGGCGTCTCGAAATGGCACACCGAGCCGGACCAGCGCCTCCGCGAGATCCGTCGCGAGCAGCATCGAGTCCGTGGCTGCTTCGGCCATTGCGTGAACGTTGACGCGCAGTGTTGCGATCGCGCCGGTCGTTACTTCGAGTGCGTCACACAGCGTGGAAGCGCTGTCGAAAACGGGTTCCTTGTCCTCCTGCATATCTCGGTTGTAGGTCAGCGGCAGGCCTTTCATGACCGTCAGTAGCGCCACCAGGTTGCCAATCACGCGGCCCGTCTTGCCTCTGACAATCTCCGGCACGTCCGGGTTCTTCTTCTGCGGCATCAGGCTCGAGCCCGTCGAGTACGCGTCGGACAGCTCGATGAAGCCGAACTCTGCGCTGGACCAGATCACCAACTCCTCGGAAAGGCGCGATAAATGCACCATGCAGATCGCCGCGGAGGACAAGAACTCCAGCGCGAGGTCCCGAGATGCGACCGAGTCCATACTGTTGGCGGTTGGCTCGGCAAAGCCGAGCGCTCGCGCCGTGTACTCGCGATCGAGCGGCAGTGTCGAGCCCGCCATCGCGCCCGACCCCAACGGGCACTGTGTGATGCGCTCGCGCAGGTCGCTGAACCGCGCTGCATCCCGCCCCAGCATCTCGACGAATGCGAGCCAGTGATGGGCGAGTCGAACCGGCTGCGCGCGTTGCATGTGGGTGTAGCCCGGCAATACCGTATCGAGGTGCTCTGCTGCCCGATCAGTGAGCGCGCGACGCAGCTCGAAGATCCCCCGCTGTGCGGAAGCAGCCGTTTCTCGCAGGTACATCGCCAAATCCGTGGCGATCTGGTCGTTGCGACTGCGCCCCGTGTGCAAGCGTCCGGCGATTTCGGGCCCGATCAGATCGCGCAGACGCGATTCGATGTTCATGTGAATGTCTTCGAGCGCCGGATCGAACGAGAAGGTCCCCGTCTCGATATCACGGCCGATCTGTTCCAAACCCTCGACCAGCGCTTGCTCGTCGTCGTCTCCGATCAGGTCCACGTGGTGCAGCATCCGGGCGTGAGCGATGGAACCCCGCACATCGAAGCGCGCCAGCGCGCGATCAAAGTGAATCGAAGCGGTGAATCGTTCGACCGCAGAGTCGATTTTCTGCTCGAATCGCCCGCCCCACAGCTTGGCTGAGGGTCCGGCGCCTTTCGGGTCGGACTCTCTCTGGTCGAAGCTTTGGTCGGAGTCTTTTTGGTCAGACTCTCGTTTGTCAGACATGCCCCAAATCTCGGAGACTATTGGGTTTCTGGCAAGGGCCGGATTGACGAACCCCACGCTGCTCCGTAGCGTGGAAAAGTTCTTCGCAAGTCGCCGATCCGAAGATCGCCGATCATGACCCCAGCCAGCTCCAGAAATCAAGAAGTCAGAATGTCAAAAAGTCAGAAAGTCAAAAAGGCAGAAGGTCGAACGGTCGAACGGTCGAAAGGGAATCCAAACCCGTGATCATCGTACTGAAAGCCGACATCGCCGCAGACTCACCGGAGGTTCGACGAGTCATCGAACTTGCGGAGTCCTTTCCCGGCGTGACCACCGAGTTTCACCAGGTTCAGGGAGCGACGCGAACGCTGTCTGAACTCTATCTACTGGGCTCGACCGGGGTCATTCCCACCGATCCGTTCGCAGAGTTCGCCTGCGTCGAGAAGGTGGTCCGGATCACCGAGAAATTCCGTGCCATCGGTCGCCACGAAGACGGTCTGTTGGCCGTTGGGTTCGAGTACAAGGGGCTCCAGATCGGACAGGACAGCTTCCATCTGTTCCCCGGTTTGTGTGCCGTCGACACCGCCCAGAACGTAGAGACGATGTTCCGAGTGCTGGGTGAACTCGGTGTCCAGACGGCTCGCGCGGGAGTCTACAAGCCGAGAACGAGCCCGTATGACTTCCAGGGGCTCGGTGCCAAGTGTCTTCCGATGGTCTTCGAGCTGGCGGGAAAGTACGGCATTCGGATCGTCTCGATGGAAGTGACTCACGAATCCCAAATCGACGAGATTTTGGAAGCGCTCGAGAGCTCCGGTCAACCGACCGGTGTCATGATCCAGATCGGCACCCGCAACGCGCAGAACTTCGAGCTGTTGAAAGCCGTGGGACAACAGTCGGAACTTCCGGTGCTGTTCAAACGCGGTATGGGGATCACACTCTCCGAGTCACTGAACGCGTGCGAGTACGTCGCCTCGGGCGGAAATCGCAAGATCGTGTTCTGCTTGCGCGGAATGAAGACCAACCTGGGCGACCCCCACCGCAACTTCGTCGATTTTGCGCACGTTCCGGTTATCAAGCGACTGACGCGATTGCCGGTGTGTATCGATCCGTCACACTCGGTCGGCAGTCGCGCGATCGCGCCCGATGGACTCCTCGATGTCTTTCACGCCACCGCCCAAGGCGTCATTGCCGGCGCAAACATGGTCTTGGTCGACTTCCACCCAAACCCCGGCGAAGCGCTGTGTGATGGGCCTCAGGCGCTGCTGATGGATGAACTGCCGCTATTCATCGAAGACGCCATGATTGTCCGCGCGGCATACCAGGCCCGCTTGAACCGCATCGCAATCCCCCCGAACTGAGGTCCCCAATCCCGGGCTCTCGATCGGTAAAGACCAGCAAACGCAGTCGAACTGGAAAGATGACACGCCGTCGCTCTACTTCGAAGCGTCCGCCCGCCAAGCGCGGCCCCATGCGGGCTGTACGCAATCTGCTCGCCGCGATTGCGCTGCTTGCTTTTGGTACTGGCTTCGCTGTCGCAGCCTTCGTGGCGCGACTCGACCGGGTGGTCACTGAGCGATTCGAGGGTCAGCGATTCGAAGTTCCGTCCCGCGTCTTCTCCACGCCGTCGATCCTGTTCGCCGGGCTCGACGTGCGGCAGGTAAGTCTGCGAGACACCTTCGTGCGCCTCGGCTACCGCTCCGTCGAATCGAACCGGAAACCCGAGCAAGGCGAGTTTACCTGGGCGAGCGATCGGGTTCGAATTCACTTGCGCCCTTTCGAGCACCCCAGTCGTCGGGAGCCGGCTCGAGACATCGAGTTGCGCGTTGCGGGCGGGGTGATCGATGAAATTCGCGAACTGCCGAGCGGCCGAACCGCAAGCGTCGTTCTACTCGAACCCGAGCAACTCGGCGCGTACTACGGTCCACATCAAGAACAGAGGGAACTCGTCCGGATCGACGAAGTGCCCAGCCACCTCATCGCGGCAATCGTCGCGGTCGAGGACCAGCGATTCGGGTCGCACCCGGGGATCGATGTCCGGCGCATTGTCGGTGCAATGCTCGCGAATCTTCGAGCGGGCAAAATCCGCGAAGGGGGAAGCACCCTCACACAACAGCTGGTCAAGAATTTCTTTCTGACGCCAGAGCGAACCTTCGAACGCAAAGCGCGAGAAGCTCTGATGGCGCTGATCGTCGAGCTTCGATACGAAAAGTCCGAGATCCTCGAGGCCTACCTCAACGAAATCTATCTCGGCCAACGCGGTTCGACCGAGATTCACGGTGTCGGTGAAGCGTCGCGGCGCTTCTTGGGTAAAGGGCCCGGCTCCCTGACGCTAGCGGACTCAGCGCTGATCGCGGCGCTGATCCAAAGCCCAAATGGAACTTCGCCGTATCGAAACCCCGAGGGGGCGGAGAAGCGACGAAACCTCGTGCTGGATCTGATGGTCGCACAAGGCCGCGTCGATCCCGAACTGGCGCGCGAGGCCGCCTCCGCTCCGCTGAATCTCGCAGCGATCACTCCCGATTCGGGAGACACGCGCTATTTCCTGGATTTGCTGCGCCGACAGCTCTCGGAAAGCTACGACGCGAAGGTGCTGACCACGCGGGGCCTGCAGATCTACTCAACACTCGAGGGGCGCACCCAACGGCTCGCCGGCGTCGCGTTGCGCGACGGAATCGCGAAGCTGGAACGCGATCACCCGACGCTCGCGGCCAACAGTGCGTCTTCGCCGCTGCAGGGCTGCATCATAGCCATGCGCCCACACACCGGTGAGATCGTCGCGTTGGTCGGAGGTCGAGACTACCGCTTGTCGCAATTCGATCGGTGCACGCAAGCGCGTCGGCAGGCGGGGAGTGTGTTCAAGCCTTTCGTCTACATCGCTGCACTCGAACCTCGCAGCGGTGGCCCGAACATCACGCTGGGCTCTTTTCTGGACGATTCACCGTTCGAGGTCGAAACCACCAGCGGTCGGTGGAAACCTCGCAACTTCGACCACGAGTTCCACGGGCAGGTGACTGTCCGGGAGGCCATCGAACGCTCCCTCAATGTCGCCACCGCAAGGCTCGCTCAGCAAGTCGGTGTGGGTCGGGTGGCCGATGTCGCCCGTCGTCTCGGGATCGAAAGCAATCTGCCCCTCGTCCCGAGTCTGGCGCTTGGCGTCGCGGGGGTATCGCCGCTCGAGATCGCGCGAGCCTATTCGACGATCGCCAGCGGAGGAGTGCGCCCGCACGTGCAATCGATCGAGGACCTCGTCGATGCGCAAGGTCGTACTCTGGAACGTCGCGAACTCCGACTCGAACGCGCGATCGACGAAGGCACCGCGTATCTCGCCACATCGCTGCTCGAGGGGGTTGCAACCCGAGGGACAGCCGCAGCAGTGAGATCGACCGGTCTTAGAGGCCACATCGCGGCCAAGACCGGTACGAGTGATGACGAGCGCGATTTATGGTTCGTCGGGTTCACGCCAGAGCTCGTCACAGTTGTTTGGCTCGGCTTCGATGAACCGCGAAGCGTAGGTTTGGTTAGCAGCCGCGCTGCGTTGCCCGTCTGGCGGAGCTTCATGACAGCACTGACGGGTGGTGAGATCCGCGGCGGGTTCACACGACCGTCTAGCGTGACCGAAGCGGACATCGATCCGCTCACCGGCGCGCTAGCGGTATGGGGTTGTCCCGACCGGAGGCGCGAATTCTTCCTCGAGGGGACACTGCCTACGGAGGTGTGCCCCAGTGGGGCAGTGGCTGGAAGACGCGAGTCAGGCTTACAAAGAACACGCCGCAATTTTTTCGATTGGCTGCGCAATCATCAATGACAATTGACGATTCGAGATGGACGATCAGCGAGCGTATCCAGTATCACTCATTTGAAGGATGCGGCGGAGTTGTTCGCAGCGCAGCGAGCCGTATGATAATTTTCGGAGCCTTATGTCGCTGAAATTTCGTGTCGCGCTGTTCGCGTTCGCCTTCAGTTTCTTGCTCGACGTCGGAACGAAGGTCGCGGTCGATGCGAACCTCGGTTACGCCGATCGGATCCCGGTCATCGAAGGCTTTTTCTATCTGACTCACGTTCGAAACACCGGCGCAGCGTTCGGACTGTTTGCGTCCGCGCCGAAGGGCCCGCGGCTGTTCTTTTTTATCGCCGTCTCGATTGTCGCGGTCGGGATCATCATCTCGTTCTACCGCAAGCTCTCCCCCGGGGACCGTCTCGCGTCGCTCGCTCTCGGCTTGATCCTCGGGGGTGCGATGGGAAACCTGGTCGACAGAATTTTTCGCCACGAAGTTGTTGACTTTTTGCATTTTAGATTGTGGCGCGGATATGCGTGGCCCGACTTCAACGTTGCCGACAGCGCGATCGTAATCGGGGTGGGCTTGCTCGTGTTGGAACTACTCGCGACCGAGGGTGAGCAACGCGCCAGCGAAGAACTCGACGGGTCGAACGCGTAGGCGTTTCTTCCAATTTTCTTCGATCGATGTGTGCAACCTCATCGGACTCGGAAACGCGTGTTCCTCCGCGAGGCTGGACCCCGTAAACATCTACACCAAATTGTGATGATCGAACGCCTCGTTCGAAATGTAAATCGAATACTCATTGACAAAGATCAGCGCCGTGCGATAGAAGGCAGACCTACTTACGCGGTCAACCGCGATTTATTCAGTTCGCAGGAAGGGTCAAAAAACGCGCCGGACCGACGGCCCAATCTGTAAGCAACAGCGACTGCCAGCTGATGGCTACATCGACTTCCTCCCCCCTAGTCGACACGCCCTGCTGGAAACTCAGCTAGATTTGTGCATGAGGGGGGTTGAGGGGTTGCAGACCCATGCCGGAGAAGAAGCCGAAAAGCGACTACGTCATCCAAACCGTCATCAATGCTCTGCGACTCCTCGAGGAGTTTGACGGAGAAGACGAGCTGGGGGTGACTGAGCTGTCCCGGTATCTGAATCTCCACAAGAACAATGTGTTCCGATTGCTGGCCACCTTAGAGGAAGGCGGCTACATCGAGCAGAGCTCCGAAAACGATCGCTACCGACTCGGTTACCGATGTTTGGAACTCGGCGAGGCGTTTTGTCGGAGTCACACGCTAATCGATCGCGCGCGACCCGTGATCCGAGACTTGGCAACCGAAGCCGGAGAGACGGCGCACCTCGCTGTACTGTCTGACTACGAAGTGGTGCACATCGATGCCGAGGTGTTCCAGCAACCGATTCTAACGGGCTCTCGGGTCGGCCAGCGGCTGCCCGTTCACTGCACAGCTCTCGGTAAGGTGTTGCTCGGATGCGCTACTGGCGAACTTCGCGAAGTCTACGATCGAACCGTCGTGGCCGGTCGCCCGCTGAGCCAGCGCACAGAGGTGACGATCGTCGACTCACTGAAGTTGTTCGAGCACATCCGGACGTCCGCCGGCCAGGGCTTTGCGCTGGATATCGAAGAGTGCGAGCACGGGCTCAATTGCGCTGCCGCACCGGTCTTCGATCGGACCGGCGCGGTGGTGGCAGCGGTTTCAGTTTCCGGGCCGTCTTTTCGGTCTGGCATCGACCGCCTGATGCGTGAGATCGTCCCGCTGGTGACCGCATCTGCAGAGCGCATCTCTCAGAGTCTCGGCCACCGCACGCACTGACCGGCCGCACTGACCGGCCGGACTGAACAGCGCGTTCGCCAAACTCTCCTACTCGACGTGTCCGCGCGCGCCTGACGCGTGTCCCATGAGCCGCTCGAGAGGTCGGCCGATCCCCACAAGCCTTTGGATTAGCGGGGTTTTCGTCGCCTGCGAATCTGATAGACTCCGCGACTCGCCCGAGATTGGTGCCGACTGCGCTGATTCAGCGAGGACGAGGTGGCAGCTTGATCACGCGTGACGAAGCCCTCAAATATCACTCCGGGGGCCGACCGGGCAAAGTTGAAGTAACGCCGACCAAGGCAACGTTGACCCAGCAAGACCTCTCGATGGCATACACCCCGGGGGTCGCTGAGCCGTGCCGAGAGATCGCGAGGGACCCCTCTGCGGTCTACAAGTACACAGCAAAGGGGAACCTGGTGGCAGTCGTCACGAATGGCACTGCAGTCCTAGGTCTCGGCAATATTGGCCCATTGGCAAGCAAACCCGTGATGGAAGGCAAGGCCGTACTGTTCAAGCGGTTCGCCGATATCGACGTGTTCGACATCGAACTCGATACGGCCGATGTGGACGAGGTCGTGCGCGCCGTCGAGCTGATCGCACCGACGTTCGGCGGAATCAACCTGGAGGATATTCGCGCGCCCGAGTGTTTCGAGATCGAACGGCGCCTGCAACAAAGCCTCGATATTCCGGTCTTTCACGACGATCAGCACGGCACGGCGATTATTTCCGCTGCCGCTCTGATCAACGCACTCCACATTACCGGCCGACAGATCGAAAACATCAGGGTCGTGGCGTCGGGAGCCGGCGCAGCCGGGATCGCGGTTGCACGCTTGATTCGGGACCTCGGCGTACCGCCAGAACACATACTGATGTGCGACAGTCAGGGAGTGATCCACAGCGGCCGCGAGGGGTTGACCAAGCAGAAGCTCGAGTTTGCACCCGAAACTGACCTGCGCACGCTCGCAGACGCGATGGAAGGGTCGGATGTGTTCATCGGCGTTTCCCAAGCCGGCGTCGTAACGCGTGGCATGGTCCGCTCGATGGCGCGGGATCCGATCATCTTTGCGATGGCAAACCCGGACCCAGAAATCCACCCGGATGAGATCAAAGCGGTCCGCGACGATGCCGTGATCGCGACCGGACGCTCTGATTTTCCCAATCAAGTGAACAACGTGCTGGGTTTTCCGGCCATTTTTCGGGGAGCGCTCGATGTGCATGCGAGCGCAATCAACGAGCCGATGAAGCACGCTGCGGTACAAGCGCTGGTGGAGGTCGCCAGACGCGGCGAAGAAGTGCCGTCTGCGGTTCGCAACGCCTACCCCGACGAAGTATTCGAGTTCGGGCGCAACTACATCATCCCTAAGCCGTTCGATCCCCGGGTGTTGCAGTTCGTCGCGCCGGCGGTCGCGAAAGCCGCAATGGACACGGGAGTTGCACGCTTGAAAATCGACCTGGTGGAGTACAGTGCGCGCCTCGAGCAGAGGATCGGAGATCTCGCTCGGATCTGATCGAATTTCCAACAATTCCACCACCGAAACCAACCCACACTCCCAACCCAGAGAGCTGGATTCACATGTCCATCGACGCGAAGATCAAGAAACTCCAGGAGATGAACGAGCAGGCTCTCCTCGGCGGCGGCGAAGCCCGCATCGAGCGCCAACACAAATCCGGCAGGCTGACCGCTCGCGAGCGTATCGACAAACTGTTCGACGCCGGCACGTTCGTCGAGATCGATGCGTTTGTGACTCATCGTTGCACCGACTTCGGAATGGAAAAAAACAAGACGCTCGGAGATGGCGTGGTCACCGGCTACGGCAAAGTCGCCGGCCGTCAGGTCTTCGTGTTTGCGCAGGATTTCACGGTCTTCGGGGGTAGCCTGTCGGGCGCGTTCGCCGAGAAGATCTGCAAGGTCATGGACTTGTCGGCCAAGGTAGGAGCGCCGATGGTCGGGCTCAACGACGGCGCGGGCGCGCGCATCCAAGAGGGTGTCGTTTCACTGGGCGGCTACGGCGACGTGTTCTTGCGCAACGTGATGGCTTCGGGCGTGGTTCCCCAACTGTCAGCGATCATGGGGCCGTGCGCGGGAGGCGCGGTCTACTCACCAGCGATGACCGACTTCATTGTCATGGTCAGGAACACGAGCAACATGTTCATTACCGGACCCGAGGTCATCAAGACGGTGACGCGAGAAGAAGTGACCGCCGAGGTGCTCGGTGGTGCGCTGACCCACTCGACCAAGAGCGGCGTATCGGATTTCGCGGTCGAGAGCGACGAAGAATGCATCCAGACACTCCAGGCGTTGCTGTCCTACATCCCGCAAAACAACCACGAGGATCCGCCGTTCGTTGCGACCAACGATCCGAGCGATCGGATGGCGCCCGAACTGCGTAGCTTGGTGCCGGAGTCCCCGAACAAGCCGTACGACATCCGCGAATTGATCCACCACATCGTCGACGACGCTACGTTCCTGGAAGTGGCACCCCTCAATGCGCCCAACATTCTGGTGGGGTTTTGTCGTTTTGCTGGACGCTCGGTCGGGATCGTCGCCAACCAGCCGGCGTACCTGGCCGGTGTGCTCGACATCGGCGCGTCGAAGAAGGCCGCGCGCTTCGTGCGGTTCTGCGATGCATTCAACATCCCGCTGGTCACGCTCGTAGACGTCCCGGGCTTCCTTCCGGGCGTCGACCAGGAGCACAACGGGATCATCAAGCACGGAGCGAAATTGCTGTACGCGTACTGTGAAGCGACGGTCCCGCGCATCAGTGTGATCACGCGCAAAGCGTACGGTGGCGCCTACGTGGTGATGAACAGCAAGCACATCCGCTCTGACGTGAACCTCGCATATCCGACCGCTGAAATCGCCGTGATGGGGCCGGAGGGCGCAGTGAACATCGTGTTCCGCAACGAGCTCACCGAAGTCGACGACCCGGAAGCCCGCCGCAAGGAACTCAGCGACGACTACCGCGAGACTTTTGCGAGCCCGTACAAAGCCGCGGAGCTCGGATACGTCGACGCCGTGATCCAACCCGAAGAGACCCGACCTCGGATCATCTCGGCGCTGGAGATGCTGGCCAACAAGCGAGATTCCAATCCGCCGCGCAAACACGGGAATATCCCGCTGTAGTTGTGGTAGTTCAATGGGTAGTTGAATTGGTGTTGAATTGGTGTTGAATTCGTAGTTGAATTGGTTGGGAATTGGTTGTGACCAGGGCGTGATTCGGCGTGATACCGGTGTAGATCGGGATTGAACTTTGTTTGACAAGGTGCTGATCGCGAATCGAGGCGAGATCGCCGTCCGCGTGATCCGAACCTGCCGACAGCTCGGGATCGAATCTGTAGCGATCTACTCCGAGGCCGACCGCGATGCGCTGCACGTGCGCCTGGCCGACCACGCGTACCCCTGTGGCGGCGCTGCGCCGCGCGACTCGTACCTGCAGACCGAACGTGTGCTCGAGATCGCACAGCGGTCCGGCGCCGACGCGATCCATCCCGGCTACGGGTTTCTTGCAGAAAACGCTGACTTCTCGGACCGATGTGGCCAGGTCGGGATTGTCTTCATCGGGCCGAGCGGCGACGTCATCCGAACGATGGGTGAGAAAGCGACCGCCCGTGAGCGAATGAAGGCCGCCGGAGTCCCGGTGGTACCCGGTAGCGACGGACCCATCGACGCTACAGAGGCCCAATCGTGTGCAGAGAGAATCGGATTCCCGGTGATGGTGAAGGCGAGCGCAGGCGGCGGTGGAAAGGGCCTGCGGCGCGTCGAAACTGCCGCGGAACTCGCGAGCGCGCTCGACCGCGTTCGCAGCGAAGCGCGGTCCGCGTTCGGCGATGACGCGCTGTACCTGGAGAAGTACGTCGAATCCGCGAGACATATCGAGGTGCAGTTCATCGCGGACTCGCACGGGAATGCGATCGGGCTCGGCGAGCGCGAGTGTTCCATCCAGCGCCGCCACCAGAAGCTGATCGAGGAGACGCCAGCCAACGCGGTTGGACCCAAGCTGCGCGAAGCGATGGAAGCAGCTTCGCTGGCTGCCGCTAGAGCCGTTGGTTACCGCGGGGCGGGAACCTGCGAATTTCTGCTGGGGGCAGGCGACACGTTTTTCTTCCTCGAGATGAACACCCGCATCCAGGTCGAACACGCGATTACCGAGGCGGTGACCGGGATCGACATCGTCGCCGAAATGATCCGCGTCGCCGCCGGCGAGCCGCTTGAAATCATCGCGGTGAACCCGCAGGGCTTTGCAATCGAAACGCGGATCTACGCAGAGGATCCCGATCGCGGGTTCATGCCTTCGCCCGGGCTGATCGATGTGTATCGCCCGCCCGGGGGCGTTGGGGTCCGGGTGGACAGCGGAGTCCAAGCGGGTTCACGTGTGACCACCCACTACGACCCGCTGATTGCGAAGCTGATCACCTGGGGCCCCGACCGGCTGACTGCCGTTTCGCGCATGCAGGGCGCACTATCGGAGTTCGTGATCGGTGGGATCGCTACGTCGATCCCGTTTCATCTTCGGGCACTTCGGAATCCTGCGTTTGTCTCCGGCTGCTATACGACCGACTTCGTGGCTGAACAAACGGCCGGAGCCGCCAATTCCGCAACGACGACGTCCACCCCGGACGCGGCCGCCGCGACAACGTTGCGCGCGATCGCGTTCCGGCTCGCGGCGCTGTGGTGGATCCGACAGCGTGGGGAAGCATTGAGCGACGCCGATCAACGCTGCGAAATTCGCGAGCAACGGCCAAAGCGGAGCGCGTTCGAACCAGTCGAGGTGCGTTGTGTCGATTCCAACCACTCCTTCAGCCGATACGAATTTACGCTGGACGGCAAACTGAGCGAACTGGACATCGCCGGAGGCGAAAACGGAGCCGCCTTCTCGGTGATCGATTCGGATGCGCAGGTCGAAGCTGTCGTCGCAAAAAGGGGCAAAGGTCTCGACATCCGGACCGCAGCGGGTTGGATCCAGCTGGAAGTCCGAGAGCGGTCCGTCAGTGAACCGGCGATCGGCAATGGAGGTATCGAAGCTGGCTGACTCACCGCGACCGATCCTGTTCGATACCGATATCGGCAGCGATGTCGACGACGCGCTGGCGCTCGGGCTGATTCTGGCGGTACCCGAGAAACTCTCGCTACAGGTGGTGACGACTGTGGCTGGCGACACCGCACTTCGCGCTCGGATCGCCGCGAGCTTGCTGGGCCTCGCGGGGCGCTCGGATGTCGAAGTGTGCGTCGGCGAAACCCGTCCGCTGCTCCGCTCTCCGAAGCGATTCGGTGCGTTCGGTCATGAGGCCGACTGTGTGGCGGAGACCTCGCGGGCAGCCGAGGTGAGTGACGAACCGGCACCCGAACGAATCGTTCGGGCTGCGCGCGAGACCGACGGCCTCGAGATCCTGCTCGTCGGACCGATGACGAACCTCGCTCGTGCTCTCGCTTTGGATCCGAAACTCCCGACACGCGTGGCGGGAATAACGATCATGGGTGGCCACGTCCGAGAGGTCCGCATCGGCGACTTCCTGTGCTCACCGGGTATCGACCACAACCTGTGCTCGGACCCCGAGGCGACCGTCGCGGTGTTAGGTGCAGGATTTCAGACCACGCTAGTCAGTGCCGATGTCACGCTGTCAACCTGGCTGTCCAAGTCGAGCCTCGCCGAGCTACGCGGCGCCGGACCGCTGGCACGAGAACTCGCGCGCCAAGTCGATATCTGGGAGCCCGTCCAACGCAAGATCTTTACTCAACTCGGTGGCCAAGTGGACCCCGACAATGCCGCGTACCTCCACGATCCGCTCACGGTGCTGGCACTGATCGACGACAGCTCGCTCGCATTCGAAAGCCTGAAAATCGTCACGTCCATCGAAGCGGATGTGCTACGCACATTCGAAGTCGACGCGTCTGTTTCGATCGGTGCACCGATGCGCGTTGCGACTGGCGTCGATGCGCACGCAGCATCGAGGCAGATCGCGGCCATTCTGATCGGCGGTGGGTGAATAGCGGCGTCATCGGACCGGTGAAGGAACGGAGAAGTTGCGCTGATCCGCGTCGTCAGGAGTGCACAGTGTTGGCACTGGGCGATGGTTTCTTCCGCGCACCGCCAAACAGATACGCGACGCCCACGCCGATCAGGTAGAGCAAGACCATCGGGATCGCAAGGAAGACCTGACTCACCCAATCCGGAGGTGTCAGCAGCGCTGCCGCGATGAATACACACAACACCGCGTAGGGGGTGCCGCGCAACAGTGTCGGGGCGTCGACAATGCCGGCCAGCGACAAGAAGAAGACCAGGACCGGCAGCTCGAATGCCACACCGAACGCGAGAAACAGCCGCGTTGTCAGCGCAAACACTTCGCTCATCGTCCACGCAGACTGAACGAATTCGCTGTCGAACTGGGTGAAGAAATCGAACATCAACGGGAAGACCATCGAGTAGCCGAAGAACGCTCCGCCACAGAACAGCAGCGTCGACACCAGCACGAACGGCCCGATGGCGTTGCGCTCGTTCGGATACAGCCCCGGTGCGATGAATCTCCATGCCTGCCAGAAGAGAACCGGGAGCGCAAACATGAAGCCCGCGAGTACGGCGCACTTCAGGTAAGTGAAGAAAATTTCGGTTGGGGCGATGGCCTGGAGGGTGTGGCTCCCTTCGCCGAGCGCGGCGATGGCCGGCTTCAGAAGGTAGCCGAAGAGCAGCTCGCTGAAGTTCCAGGCGATCGCTGCGCCCAGCGCCCACGCGATCAGGATGCGGATGATTCGGGTTCGCAGCTCCGTGAGATGATCGGTGAGGGGGAGCTTTTCGTCATCCACCGTCGTCTGCCTTGGGCGCATCGTGTGGCTTGACGGCGGTCGCTGCGTCGGGTCGCTCGTCAAGGTCCGGCGGCTCGACCCGAGCCGATTGCGCAACATCGAGAAACTCGCGCCGCAAGTCGTCAGAAGCGCGGCGAAATTCCGCGAGGCTCTTCCCCAGCGATCGGGCGAGTCCCGGTAGCTTCTTCGGACCGATCACCACCAAGCCGATCACCAGAATCACCATCAGCTCTGTCATGCCGATTCCGAACATCGAAGCTCCGTGAAGTCAGCGGCGCGAAGCGCCGGGCCGGGGACAATATAGCTTCGCTCGGGCAGAGCCGGTGACTCAATGCTGGCTAGCCCGGCCGCTCTACCAGAAATGCATGGGGGAGCCGCCGGCGTCAAGCCGGGACTCCCCACACGCGCCCCCGAAAATTTGCGATCGGGTCTCGCGATCCGGTCGCGGAGCTCAGGCCTCCGCTGTCATCTGCACACGGTTCTTGCCGGTGGTTTCACACAGCAAGTCGAGACCCATCCAGTGGCGTCCATCTCGCGAGGCCGTACACCAGACGACACGAGCGATCGATGCACCCATCGATTGTCCATCGAGACTCCGGACGTCGATTTTCAGCAGTGAGCCAAGCGACTCGGGCTGGTCGACTCCGAGGCACATGCCGAGTCCGGAGACGTCGCGGGTGAATCCAACGCGCGGTTGTTGGCTGGCGCTTTCGCGCGGGAACGGCGTGTATTGCGCGATCCGGATCTCGTCGGCGCGAACTTCGCGGCGAACTGGAGTCGAAGCAGTGTTCCGGGCCGGAAGGTCCCGGACTCGCGTGACAGCACTCGCATCCAGCTTTGAGATTGCAGAGGTCATTCAATGGGCTCCCTTTGATCGGTGACTTGAGTGGTCTGAAGCGCATTTGCAGCGGCGTCGGCCACGAGCTCCATGTCGATGTCGCACGCTCCAGATTCGAGAACGAACAAAAATTCTTTGGCCAGCTCTGGGTCGAACTGGATCCCGGCGAATCGCCGCAGCTCGTCGCAAACAACGTCCCGGCTCAGCGCCTTGCGATACGGCCGGTCCGAACTCATTGCGTCGAATGCGTCGACGACGCCGATGATTCGCGCCGCCAATGGGATCTGCTCCCGCGACTGACCGTCCGGGTAACCCGAACCGTCCCACCATTCGTGGTGGTGGTGAATGGCAGATGAGATCGCGGTGGGAATCTTCAGGGGCTTGATGAGACGCGCACCGATGACCGGATGCTGCTCCACCAATGCGCGCTCAGCAGCGTCGAGCGCGCCAGCGCGCAGCAGCAGGTCGGTCGGCACACCAACCTTGCCCAGGTCGTGCAAAAACGCCGAGAAGCGGACGTGTTCCAGCTCGGTCGGATTCAGGTCGAGCCGGTCGGCGAGCAGGCTCGCGTAAAACGCGACCCGGCGGGCGTGGCCTCGCATGTAGCGATCTTTGACCTCGATGGTCTCTGCCAGCACCTCGAGAAATTCCATTGTTCCCGGCGGGTCGAAGATCGAATCGTTCGACTCGGGCGATTGACCGGATTTCTCGAACAACTCGCTGACCCGGCCCCGCATCCTCGCGCTGCGCTGCACGTCCTTGACAATCGCCAGCGCGTCGCGATCGCGGCCAACTACATCGCCCAACGCCTCGAGAAACCCACTCAGTCGCGTCCGCGCGCCGTGCCGGTTCAATGCGCGTTCGACCGCTGCGCTGACCTGCACTACATCGAAAGGCTTTTGGAGGTAATCGCACACGCCCGAACGAATGCCCTCCGCGGCGCTCTCGACCGTTCCGCAGCCAGTGATGATGACGATCTCGATCTGCGGAAATTCGGCTTGTACCGTCCGCATCAGTTCCTGGCCGTGCATCCCGGGCATGTTGAGGTCCAGTGTCATCAGCTCGATGGGTTCACGGCGCAGGCACTCGAGGGCTTCGGCGCCGCTGGCCGCCTGAATGACGCGGTGTTTGGGCTCGAGGATCATGCGCAGCGAATCACGCGGGCCGCGCTCATCGTCCACGATCAGGACACTGGCAGTACCTTGGTCCACTTGGCCTCCTGCTGCGGGACGGGCATCGCAAGCGGTGTGCCAGGTTCGAGTCGGCGGGCAATTTTCCTCCGAACCGCCCGATTTCAAAGCGAAATCAGCTGGCTCGGGAGCCTACCGATCAACTGCGTGGTCGCCCTGTGGCCGTTCACACGCGAACGCATGGAGGATGAAGATCGCGAACTTGGCTGACTTTAAAGGGGAAAAGCAGAGTGTTCCGAATGGAACGCAAGGGACAGGAGGGGGAAGCTCGCGCGCCGAGGCTCTTCCAGGCGTTGCTGCCGGTACTTCTGTCGGTACTCCCGTCGGTACTCCCGTCGGTACTACACCGGGGGTGTAATGCTGTGCCGATCCATCTTGAGCTTGAGCGATCGCCTGGTGATGCGGAGCTTGTCGGCGGCGCGAGTCTGATTCCAGTTCGCTCGCTCGAGGGCTTCGGTCAGGATCGCTTTCTCGAAGTCTGAGATTGCCTGCTCGAAACCCAGCTGACCGGATCGAATCGCATCCCGAAGGACTTCCACCCCACTTCCCCGCACGATCGCCGGCGGAAGGTCGTCTCGCCTCAGTACATCGCCCTCTGCCAGTGCGACCGCGTGCTCGATTGCGTTTTCGAGTTCTCGAACGTTACCGGGCCATGGGTAGCGCTCGAGCGCCGAGACGGCGTCGCGCGAAAGCGTTGCCGCTTGCCGTCCTGCCCGAGAGCAGGCACGAGCCAGGAAGTGCTCCGAAAGTCTCTCGATGTCGCCGCGACGCTCCACGAGCGGCGGAATTTCGATCGGAACCACGTTGATGCGGTAGAACAGATCCGCGCGGAATCGCCCGCCCGCCACATCGCTTTCGAGATCGCGGTTTGTGGCCGTGACCACGCGGACATCCACTGCGACGGTCTCGGTGCCGCCAACCCGATCGATCTGGTGCTCCTGCAACGCGCGCAGCAGTTTCGCTTGCACACCGAATGCCAGCTCACCGATTTCGTCGAGGAACAGTGTGCCGCCCGATGCGGCCTCGAATTTACCGATGCGGCGTTCTCTCGCGTCGGTGAACGCGCCGCGCTCGTGCCCGAAGAGTTCGCTCTCGATCAGGCTCTCGGGTATCGCAGCACAGTTGACCGTTACCAGGGGTCGATCGGAACGCTTGCTGAGATCGTGGATGGCCTTCGCAACGAGTTCCTTGCCGGTTCCACTTTCGCCGCGAATCAGCACCGTCGCATGTGAACTAGCCACCCGCGTGATGGTGTGGAACAGCTGCTTCATCACGAGACTGCGGCCCAGTAACCCGCCAAGGCGTTCGCGGTCGTCGACTTCCGCGCGCAGACGCACCACCTCGTGCTCGAGCGCGCGGTGGTTCAGCAACTGGTGGACTTTGATACGCAGCGCGTCGATTTCGAACGGTTTTGTGATGTAGTCGACCGCCCCGCGCTTCATGGCCTCTACTGCGGTTGCGATGGTCTTGGTGGCTGTCAGTACCACCACGGGCGGGGGATCGACGTGCTCGGACAATTCGGCCAGCAGGTCGAGCCCACTGGCACCTGGCATCACCAAGTCGAGCAGGATCAGATCGGGCTTGGTGTTGCGCAGGAACTCTTGGGCCTCGGCGGCCGAAGCCGCCGTCGCGACATCGCAGTCTCCCTTGAAGAGCATTCGGAGGGACTCACGAACGCCCGGCTCGTCATCGACTACGAGTAGGCACGGCATGCGGCCGGGAGACTATCAGAGGTTCAGTCGAGTGAGGCAGGAATGTCGATCAGCATGACGGTTTCGTATCCCTTGGCGAAGTCGATGGCGAATGCACCCGCTTGGCGGCGAACGATCGCCTCTGCGATCGCGAAGGACAGCGAATTCTCCGCGGCCGAAACACCGGTAACTCGTGGCGCTGCACTGCCCGATTCCGCTCGCCCAGCGCGGCTGCCGAAGCGGATCAGGATCCGAATGGCCGGTCCGCTACGAAGCCCAACCGGGTGATGTTGGGTTCCGACGTAGACATCGCCCCGTTCGGGCGAGAGTTCGATCGTCTTGTCGAGGATCGAATCCAGCGCGATCCGAATCTGGCCCTCGTCTACCAACGCGGGGGGGGCATCGGCCGCCAGTTCCTTCAGGATCAATAGCTTCCGCGCATGTACCCGCGGTCGACGCTGTTCGAGTAGCTCCTCGATCAACGCGGCAATATCCACACGCACTGGATTGGGCTCAGCCAGCGCCGCCAGCGCCGCCAATCCAGCGACGACCGCTTCGAGCCGGTGCGCGTCTTGGCCCACCAGTTCGGTGAACGTCTCGCGAAAGTCCGCGTCGTCGTAGCGGGTCGGGAGCAATTCTGCGAATGTGCGGATCGTCGACAGCGGGTTGCGAATCTCGTGAGCGATCGCTCCCACGAGTCGCTGGATACCACCCACCGCGAGTTGCGGATCCGGCGCATCGGCAGCATTTTGGGTTTCTGGCTGCGTTTGGAGACCTTCGGGTGGGGCTTCGGGTCGCGAAATGAACTCGCGAGGGGCCGTGCTGGCGACGGCCGCTGTGGGCGAGGGTTGCGAGCTGCGATCGAACTGGTCGAACTCCTTCATTGCGTGAGAGTCGATCTGGAAGTGAGCTTCATCGGGGTTGACCGGCGCAAACGCGGTCCCATCGTATTGCAGCTCGTCGGCGCGTATCGGATCCCCTGCGCCTGCTGCCAGCGTCTGAGCCACAACTGCCTCGAGTTCGCGGAGGTTGCCCGCCCAGGGGTATTCTTCGAGGACCGCAATGGCGTCCTCGCCGAAGCGGCGCGGGTGTTGGCGCCGGGCCGCGCACCACGCCAGTGCGGTGTTGTTTGCGAACGGAGCGATTAGGTGGCGCCTCTCGCGAACGCTGGGGATCCGAATCGAGAGGCCGCTGAGCGCATCGCGCAATACGGGCTGAATGGCGAGGCTGGCGCCCGGCTCGAACGCATCGCAGGCCGTTGCGATCCAACGCGCGACCCGGCAGCGCAGCGCGCTCGCCGGTAGGCCGAATTCGATCCAGCGCGCCAGCTGTCGCTGGGTCGGGATCGAAAGGGCGTCGGTCTCGTCGAGCCAGATGGTACAACGCAGCGATGCATCTATGTCGCCCGCAGCGTCATGGATCGCATCCCGCAGGGATGCCCCGGTCATCGATCTCGTGCAGACCACGTGGACGAACTGGCTTGCGTCGCCCTGACCGAACCCGTGCACATAGCGCGCGAGCAGTCCACGCCCGCTGCCGTCTTCTCCCAGGATCAGCAGCGGTGTGTCGCCGAGCTGGGGGTCGAGTGCCTGCAGCAGCGTGGGGAACTCGAGGTCCGCAAACCACCTCGAGAAACGCTGCGACAGCAAATCGCGCGCGGGTCGCATCGACAGCGGCAACCGAGACGAAAGCGCTTGCTTGCTGCGAAGACACGCCCGCAGTGAGCGTGCGTCGGGCGGAAAGCTGAGGATGTCGGCATCGATCGCGTCGAACAGTTCCCGAGCCAGTGGCACGTCAGTTCCCTCCGCGACGAGGACCCAGCGAGCGTCCGGGAGACGGCCCGCAATCCGGTGTGCGAATTCCAGTTCGGCTTCGAGGTCGCCCGCGAGACCCAGCAGCACGACATTGGCCGGCGGTGCCGAATCGAACCGCGGATCACCGGGACCACCGCTGACCGCACCCGCTCCCGCGCCGGCCGACCGCGCCAGGTCTGCACGGCGCCGCGAATCCCGATGAACGATCCAGAGTGTCGACATGAGCTGGTTTTGGCGCTCCAGGCTGGACCTCGTGAACTCGGCGTGCCACACCGTATCGCGAACTGCGCGACGCCAGAGTGCACGCCCCGGGGCCCGCGCCACCACGGATTTCCCCGGTAACTACCAGC
This sequence comes from Deltaproteobacteria bacterium, assembly GCA_032128375.1. Classification (GTDB taxonomy): domain Bacteria; phylum Myxococcota_A; class UBA9160; order UBA9160; family SMWR01; genus JAJDAM01. The sequence goes on from JAQBGU010000181.1 coordinate 56,928, forward strand.
GCAATCTGCGTGCCAAGCCCGTGGGCAAGTCCGCGCACACGCACCATGCACCGACAACCCGCCGAGATCGCACGCCAATCGAACGATCTTCAGGCCCCGGCAACAACCCGGCGCGATTCAAATCGCGGCGCAGCATGGGAAAAAGATTGCTCAACAAAGAGAACGTTGCTCCGGCGGCATCACTCTGCCAGAGTGTGCTGTCCGGGGGTTGAGTGTGACAGTCGTCGACGGAGGACCGCAGGTCCGACTCAGGAATTGGTTCGATCGGCCGTATGATGATGCGATCTCGGCAGCGCGCACCTGCTACTCGAGTCGAGTCATTGGACCTGAAGAGATAACCGACCGCCAACGTCAGAACATCGGTCCATTGACGTTCGGCGGAGGTCACCACACGGTGTTTCAGCACGCGACGTTCGAATTCGCGCTGTCGGGAATCTCGCGCCAGCTCGTATGGTCGTTCCTGCACGGTTTCCCGTTCTACAACACCGAACAGCAGAGCCAACGCTACGTCCGACTCGACGAGGTCACCGCGCACGTGCCCCCGACACTGGTGGGTCGCGATCGGGAGTGCTTCGAGTCGTCGATCAGCGACTCATGGCGCGCCTATGGAGAGCTCACCCAGAGACTCATTCCAGTCACCCGGCAAATTCTCTCGGATCTGTGGAGGCTTCCCGCCCGAAAGTCGATTGCGTTTGGGAAGAACATCGAGCGAGAAGCAGAGAAGCGCGCGATCGAAACCGCACGCTATGTGCTCCCGATTGGTTGCCACACCGCGATGGTCTACACCATCTCAGGTATTGTGCTTCACCGATTGCGACGCATGGCGCGCGTCGGTGATGTGCCGATCGAGGCGATGGACGTCGTCGGACGGATGGTCGCCGAAGTGGAGCGCGTGGACGCGGACTTCTTCTCCAAGATCGGCGAGGACCCGCTCGAGAGCGAAGAGGTGGTTGAATCCGGCTACGCGCCGGCTGGTCTCGGCGATCCCATCGCTATCAAGGCGTTTGATAAATCACTCGACGGCCGATGTTCGCGACTGATCGACTACAGCCAGCGTGCACCGCAGGTGATCGCCGATGCGGTCCGCAACGTGCTCGGCCGATTCGATCTCGACGATGAAACGGCTCTGGAGATGGTTCTCGACCCGGCTCTGAACCGCTACCGCGTCGATACACTGAACGTGTCGACCCATGCACCGATCATGCGCACCTTGGCGCATGCCTACTACACGTTTCGCCGAAAGCTGTCGCACACGGCGGATTCCCAGGACCAGCGACACCGAACGGTGCCCGGCTCGCGGCCGCTGCTGAGCCGGACGGTCCCTGCAAGCGTCGACGTCATCGAACCCGAGCTGATCCAGGACGATCCGCGTGCAAACGAATTGTTTCACGATGCGGTGGGAGCAGCTTGGCAAGCGCGCTCTCAGTTGCTGGACCGCGGCATCGAGCCAGAACTCGCTCTGTATGTGCTTCCCAATGCGCTGTCCGTTCGCTTTGACGAATCGGGCTCGCTGCTCGATCTGATCCACAAGTGGACGATGCGAACCTGCCTCAACGCACAGCGCGAGATCTGGCGCGCATCCATGGACGAAATCGAACAGGTCGGTGAAGTGCATCCGAGTCTCGTCAAGCATGTGGGCCCCCCATGCTTTGTTCGAACGGGCGTCGTCCGCCCGCGTTGTACCGAGGGTTCACATTTCTGCGGAGTTCCTGTATGGAAATCGTTTCCGGAAGTCGAGCGCACCATCTGACACAGCATGGCTCTGGTGCCTGGTTTGCGATGGCGTTGCTTGCGGTTGCATTGCTGCTGCCGTCCGCAGCGATCGCAGAAACTGATGTTGTCGGCGCGTGGCACGTTCTCATTCACTACAAAGACGACAACGCCGAGCATCCAGAACGAGAGCGATGGGACGACCGGGTATGGGTATTCGAAACGACGGGAAGCCGGCTGCGATGGACCGAGTATCCGATCGTCGTGTTCGACGAAGATTCCGGGCGGTTCGACTCATCGATGGGGCGCTCCTCGCGCGTCTTGGCATTTTGGACGCCGAGCCCTACCCAGATTGCCGATATCAAAGATGGACTTTCCGTAAACGAGCGCGGAATGAAATCCAAGAGCTTGCGCAAATCCGATGACGGTTGGGCGTCGTTCTCCCAGGCTTCTGCCGCATCAGCGTCGGTGATTGGCTACACCGAGTACTGGAGCATCGAAAATGGGCCGACTGGACCCATCTTCAAGCGCGAGGATGTGCTCGGCTCCGAGCGGTCGGAAGACCTCGATGGCGTCACGCTTTATACGACCGAACAGGTCGAGTCGGATGGCAGCATGCTGCGAGGCCAGTTCGTCCGCGACGGCTCGCGACATGGGAGCTTCCAGATGATGCGCGCGGCCGGCACAGAAGGCCTCAAAAGCGATGGCAAGACTCCGAACGAAAAGGCCAACGAGCGCGGCATGCAAGCGTTGGAAGCCCTCGGCTACGGAGCCGAATAAACCGGATCGCGCCGCCGCAATCCGTCGTGCAGGCCCACGCGATTTGGCCACTCTCGCAGCGTTGTGGACGGCGCTCACCGCCCACCACGAGAGCATGGATCCGATCTTCGAGATGCGTGCTGGTGCGGATCTGGAAGTCCGACGTTTGGTCGACGCGATGCTGCGCGACCCGGACGGAGCAGTCTTCGTCTGTGAGTCGAACCCGAGCCATCTATTGGGCTTCTGCGCGGTGCGGGTCGACCGCGCTCCGCCCATCCTGATCGAGCGCGACCGCGCCGAAATCACGGACTTGCTGGTTCGCGTTGGCGCGCGCCGCCGCGGGCTGGGGCGCAGGCTGGTAGAAAGCGCCAGCACATGGGTCAAGCAACAGGGACTCGACCGCTGCGAGGTGCGCGTCGCCGCGCAGAACGGCGAGGGACAGGCGTTCTGGCGAGCGATGGGTTTTGCCGACCTGTTGGACGTCTTGCAACGGCGGCTGTAGTTGCGCGATGGTGTCGCCCGCGCCGCGGGTTCTCAGCTCGATTGGCGGCTGGCCGCCATCGCGGCCAGCACGAGCAGCACAACCGCGTGTGATGCGGCCTCGCCCGGTTCTTCGAGGGTTCCCGTGGTGTTGCCCACGAAAGGGTTGTTGATGGGGATGCCGTATTGGCCGTTGGTCGGGGAACAGAGTGCTGATTCCCAGCGGGTCGAGCACAGTTGAACGCTCCCGCTGGCAACGGCCAATCGTTGGGAATTTGAGGCAAGGCGTTAGTCGTGGAGTTCGAGTTCGTCGAGAATTTCGAGCAGTGTGGTGACGGCTTTGACGAGCGGCTCGATGGCAGCTCGTTCGTTGTGACCGTGGACGCCGCTACTGTCTTCGGGCCGCAGTGCCCTGGGCGTGAAACCGTACGCGGTGATTCCGATGTCTCGAAAATAGTGGGCATCGGTAAAACCGATCGTGACTGAGGGTACCGTCGGCGCGGCTGGAGTCTCGCGCGCGGCAACCGCCTGGATCGCCGCATACAACGCAGTGTCGGTCGGTGAACTGCGCGCGTGGAACGACAACAGGTTGTCAACGCTGATGCCGTGGTCGGCTATCGCATGTCGCACGCTATCGATGAATGCATCGCAGTTTTCGCCAGGTAGCAGTCTGGCGTCGAGGTGCGCGATCGCTTGTGCGGGCAGCACATTGGTGCTTGAACCGCCCTGCAGGACGGTCGCTGTAATCGTATTGCTTACCAGCGCTGCCTGGACGCGAATCGTCATGAATCGGCTGCGAAACGCCGGGTCTGTCTGCAGCCGGTTTTCGAGGTCCGTGTACGCGGACGCATCCTCGGGCGCTGCCAGCGGTGCCAGCGCGAGGTACATCGCTTTGACTTCTGGGACGACCTGAATCGGCAAGTCCATCTGATTCACGCGTGCGAGCGCAGAGATCAGCCTTGGGACTGCAGCGTCGCGCGGCGGCACGGAACTGTGTCCCGCCTTTCCATGAGCGGTGACTCGCATCCAACACGGGCTCTTTTCGACCACCCCGATTCGCCACAGATCGGGCTCCGGGTCGCGGCGGTCCAGGATGCCCCCTCCCTCGGTCAACAGGTATTCGGCGTCACCCAGCAGGTCGGCTCGATTGCTTGTGATGTAGCCCGCACCGTCGAGGCCACCGCTCTCCTCGTCGGGCGTCGCCAGCAGAATCACATCGCGTTCGAGTGGAGTCTCGCGGCGCGCGAGTTCGAGCATGGTCATCAGGTGCACGACCCCGACGCCCTTCGCATCGAGGGCACCGCGACCACTCACGTAGCCATCTCGCACGATGCCGCCGAACGGGTCGTCGTCCCATTGCATGGGATCGGCGGCCACCGTATCGAGGTGGGACAACAATATGACCGGGCGTTTGCGACCCGACCCGCGCACCACACCCCACGCACTGGCGCGGCCGACACGTGAGTCGCCATCCGGTGTATCGACGACGAGGGTCTCGATCCCCGCTTCGCTCATCACCGATGCGAAGTACACAGCAAGCGGTCTTTCGTCACCCGGCGGGTTGACGGTTTCAATCTGGATCGCCCGCGACAAAATGGCCGCGAGCAGTCGATCATCAGGCGCAGCGGGTCTCGCAACGGAGGTTTCTCGAGCCGCGCAACCGAAAATTTGCACTTGTAGTGAAAAAGATACGATCAACGCGAAGCAGATCTTCCGGAACGCTCGAGGAGCCGTGCGGGTGATCGCCTTCAGTTCGAAAAATCGTTTTCCATTTCGCGAGTTTGTGCAGATATCGCCGATACACATACTGGTTTGACCTGGTTCGATTCTGGAAATCTGATCCCCGAGGGGCTTTTTCGCTGTTACGGACATCTGTGAGTTCGGTCACAACATCGCATCTTGAATGAGTTATTTACCGTGCGCGACCGGATGCCGAAAGCTAACCAGTCGCTCGATAATTCCGAAGCGGGGGGTGGTCCATCAGATGCGTGCGGTACGTCGATCATCCAACCGGCAAGCGATCGCCCTGATATTATCACTTCTTGGTGTCGGAGTGTGCACATGGATGGGTGGGGCTCTGCAGTTCGCCTTGGGTGTGTCCAAAGAGGATGATCGCGTTTCAATCATAGCCACGATTCCATCGACCGACTCACGGACTGCCACCGTGGTCACAAGCGCCGTGCCGCGCGAGACCGAAATCGCCGCAACCGAACTCGTCCCAACTGGCGAAGCCGCACCCGAAGAGGGAATCACCATTGCCCTTGCGGATCCCGACGTTGCAGCGGCTGGTTCCGCGACGCGAATTCCGTCCGACATTTCCGCTGATCTGGCCAAGGACATCGCGACGGGCGGAACAACTGTCGGAAAATTGGGTACCGGTGAGACGCTGGCGGGTTCGCTGGCCTCGCGCGGTATCTCGCTGCGAGTGGTTGACCGCATTGCGCGCGAGATGCGCGGTTACTTCGACTTTCGACGCTCGCACCCCGGAGATTCGTACCAATTGATCCTGGATGGCGACGGTCAGATCGAGTCGTTTCGCTATCGGATTACGGACCTGGTCCACTACGACTTGATCCGCGATCGAGACGGCAGGTACGAAGTCAACCGGACCGAAGCAGAACTCGAGCCGCATCAGACGATGATCGCCGGTATCGTTGCGACCAGTCTGTATGGCTCGATTACGGCTCTGGGCGCCAGCGCCCAGCTAGCCGACGATTTCACGGATGTGTTCTCGTACGATGTCGACTTCTCGCGGATGGCTCGAATGGGCGACGAGTACCGCATCCTGTATGAGCGGCTGTACCGCACCGACGCCGCCGGCCACGAGATCTTCGTCCGTCCGGGGCGCATTCTTGCGGCGCGATACTCTGGCGAAAGCGGCGAACACACCGCAGTCTATTACGAGTCCGAAGAAGGCGAAGGTGGCTACTACCGGCCCGACGGGAGTTCTGTCGAGCGCCAGTTTCTGATGGCTCCACTTCGGTACTCCAGAATCAGTTCCCGGTATTCATCCGCCCGTCGCCATCCGATCCTCAAGATCACGCGGCCCCATCACGGCATCGACTACGCGGCACCGGCGGGGACCCCGGTGTTCGCAGTCTCTGGGGGCGAGGTGATTCACAAATCTTGGGGCGGTGGTTTTGGAAACCTGGTGAAGATCCGACATCCCAGCGGCTACACATCGTACTACGCGCATCTGTCGCGCTTCTCGAGCGGATTGCGCGTGGGGCAGACCGTGAGCCAGAAACAGGTCATCGGCTATGTGGGCCAGACGGGGCTTGCGACCGGCCCGCACGTTTGCTTCCGAGTTGCCAAGGACGGCCGGTACGTGAACCCCGCGCAGATTTCGAGCCCAGCCGCGCCCCCGCTGCCGCCGGACGCCCATGACATGTTCCACCTCCGCAGCGACAAGCTGCTCGCAGCGCTGGATTCCGGGACGTTGGTCGCTGGCGACGAGGCTCTCTGACGACTGTTGGTGGTCGGTTCCGGTGGGCGCGGTAATGTGTCGAAATGGCGAAGTCCCCCCCGTCCGCTGTCCGACCCGAGCTGGCTGATAGACTCGAACAGATCGGCCGCACTTTGGGAGCTCGCGAGAGCCGCCACGTCACTGATTTGCACGAGGCCCGCCTGCAGATCGGCGAGATTCGGCACCGGGTGCAGTTCGCGCTGAAGCGCTTTCACGCCGCCATGAGCGATGCTGGCGCGCCCCATTTGCGCATCGAGATCAGCGAAATTCGGATCGACGAAAAACACCTTCGCGCGGTAGAGTTCGATGTCACGCGCGGCCGTCACAAGGCCATTGTCGTTGGGAAGAGCCGCGGCGAAATTACCCTCGTGGGACCGTTTCGCACCGGCAAGCCAGAAGGTCCGTGCAAGTCGATCCCGTTTGGTGCAAAAGATGAGCTCGACGCTGCGTTGGGAGATTTCTTGACGTCGTTTGTCGAGGAGGCGGCGACGCCTTGAACCAGATTGCGAACGGAAGGCTTTCCGGTGTGCGGCGCGTACGGGTCGGAACGATGAATCCACCGAAGCTCGAGGCCGTACGAGCGGCTTTCGCTGCCTTCGCGCCAGAAGTGGAAGTCGATGGGGTCGACGTCGATAGCGGCGTCCCAGAGCAGCCGGTCGGGTACGACGAGATCATCCGCGGTGCCCGAAACCGCGCTTCGCTGGCTGCGGCTTCATCGGAATGCGATTTCGGCGTGGGTATCGAAGACGGGCTGGTCGCGCTGCCAGTGGTGGATCCCGGAACGACCGGGAACTCGCACATGCATGTTGGCTGCGCCGCGGTCACCGATGGCCGCCGTACCGCGTATGGCTTTTCTTCGGCGTTTGCCTATCCGCCGGCTTGTTCGGAACCTGCAGTGCGCGAACGCCGCCCGATTGGAGAGATCTTCGATCGGCTTTGGCAGCAACGGGGAGCCATGCTGGCCGATTCGGCCGCGCACGTCCCATCGGCGATGACTGGCGGCAACATCGGTCGGCTTTCCGAGGGGGTCCTGACGCGTAGTGAGTACGCGCGCCACGGTGTCCTGTGTGCGTTGGTGGCCTTCTTGCAGCCCGATCTGTACGGGATCGACCCGGGCAACTGATGCCGAATGCACGGAATCCGGAACGGGTCATCGCGTCGATCGACGAGTTGGTCGATTCCATGCGAGCGGGCGAAAAGCCTCCCAGCGACTGGAAGGTCGGGACCGAGCACGAGAAGCTCGGTCTTCACGCCAAGGATGCCAGCCTGATCGAATACGGCGGCGAGCGTGGGATCGGCGCTCTGCTCGAAAGCATGGCGGAAATGGATGACTGGGAACCGGTTACCGAAGACGGCAACATCATCGCGTTGCACAAGGACGCTGCCAGCATCACGCTCGAACCGGGCGGTCAGCTCGAGCTGTCCGGCGCACCGTTTCGCACCATTCACGAGACCCACCGCGAAATCGAGGCGCACCTGGATTTGGTCCGGCGGGCATCTGAACCGCTCGACATCGCATGGCTCAGTCTGGGGATGCACCCCTTTCACGCAGCCGATGAAGTTCCAAGCATGCCCAAAGCCCGCTATCGGATCATGCGCAGCTATCTGCCAACGCGCGGCTCCCGCGCGATGATGATGATGTTCGCTACCGCGACCGTACAGGCAAACTTGGATTACGCCAGTGAAGCGGACATGATCGAGAAGGTCCGAATTTCGCTGGCCATTGGGCCGATCGTCTCGTCGATCTTCGCGAATTCGGGCGTTTCGGAGCGCAAATCGAATGGATTTTCGTCCAAGCGGCTGTACGCCTGGACGGACACGGACCCCGATCGTTGTGGAATGCTCCCAATCGCGTTCGATCCGGATTTCGGCTATCGGCGCTATGTCGAGTGGGCCCTCGATATTCCGATGTTCTTCGTTTTTCGCAATCACGAGTACCACGCCGCGCACGACCAGACGTTTCGTCAGTTCCTGCAATCCGGCCGGGGAGAATTCCGTGCGACCCTCGCAGATTTCGAGAACCATCTGACGACTCTGTTCCCCGATGTTCGCGTCAAACAGTTCATCGAAGTTCGCGGTGCGGACGCGGTGCCTGCGCGTCTGCTGTGCGCGCTCCCGGCGATCTGGAAGGGTGTTCTGTATAACGCGGATGCCCGCGCCGCTGCCTGGGAGCTGATTGGCCGCGCCAGCCAGGCCGAAAGAGAACACGCCCAGCGTGACGTCGCGCGCCACGGTATGGCCGCCCATTACGCTGGGCGACCGATTTTGGAGTTGGGACGCGAGCTGGCGGAGATCGCGCGACGCGGTCTGGCCAAGATCGGACACGCCAGCGAGGACAGCCCAGACGAGGCCCTCTTCATGGAACCCGTCTTCGAGCAACTCGATCTGGGTGAGAGTCCCGGTCAGCTGATAAGCGACCGCTGGGACGGAGATTGGAACGGATCCGTAGATCGCTTGATCGAGTACGCACGGTATTGATACAGTCGCGCCTTGCGGGGGGCACCCATTCGAAGCTCGCTCACCCAGATGCGCGGAGGTTCCACAATGTCAAAGTTCAAGGTCACGTTCACGCTCGATGATGAGGACGCGAATTACTTCCGCGCGCTGTATCGAAAGGCCAAGAAGAATGCGAAGCTCGCTGACCCCGAAAAAATTCTCCGAGAAGCGCGGGGAACCGTCTCAGAAGTTCGCAAGTCGAAGAAGACGCCGAAGTTCGTACTCGACGCGATCGAAGTCCTGGCAGATCTCACGGACCTCGTAGTCGATGCGGACTACGCGGCACCGCAGCGCGTCAAGGACGAGGTGTTGGCCGGGGTGGCGTACTTTTCAAACCCCGACGACTTGATTCCCGATGACATTCCCGGACTCGGATTCCTCGACGACGCCATCATGGTGAAATTCATCGAGGAAGAGTTCCGGCACGAGCTGTGGGGATATCGGAAGTTCAAAAGGGCGCGCGATGTTTCTGAACAGCGACCGTGGTCCGACCCGGGCAAGGAGCGGCTGAAACGACGGCTCGAGAACGACCGCAAGAAAATTCGAGCGCAAATCGCCACCCGCGAGGCCAAGGCGGTCGAAAAAAAGAGCAGCGAAGGCAGCTCGGGCTGGTAGCGCCGATCCATACTGGAATCGATGTGAACACAGAGACGCAAAGTGATCGCCACGTGAAGCGTCGATCGTGACCCACTCGAGCCGTCCCCGAATTCTGGTTGTCGACGATGAGGAAGCCATCCTCGAGACGATGACATTTACCTTCGAAGACGACTACGACGTCTTCACGTCCAGCGATGCGCGTCGGGCGCTCGACGTGCTGGAGAAAAACGCGCCGTTCCACGTGGTGCTGACCGACCAGCGCATGCCGAACATGAGCGGGGTCGAGTTTCTGGCGGAAGTGTGCCGGCGCCACCCCAACACTGTGCGGATGATCCTGACTGGCTTTTCGGATATGGACGCGATCATCCAGGCGATCAACGACGGACATGTCTACGCGTACATCACCAAACCCTGGGAGCCGGACCAACTCAAGCTGTTGATGAAGCAGGCGGTTGAGCACTACAATCTCAGCGTCGAGAACATTCGTCTGCTTCTCGACCTACAACGCGTGAACGTCTACCTCGAAGCCGTCATGGACCAATTGGATACTGGCGCGTTGGCAGTCGACGCCGACGGTATCGTTCAGGCAGCGAACCGTCCGGTCCGGGACTACTTGGCCCTCGAGGGCGAAGTTCGGGGCCGCGCGCTCGCGAGCATTCTGTCTGAACACGGTCTCGATGTGGTGGGAGCCGCCGCGATGAAGATCGCCGGCGACGATGCCGTCGCCTACGACGAAATCGAAATCGAGATGGGCAACCGGAGCCATAGGCTGCGGATCACGACCAATATTCTCCACGATGAAACCGGCGCACCGCTCGGTCGCGTCATACAACTGCGAGAGATTTCGCACGAGCCGATCGTGCGTCGTTTCAACGAGATCGTAGCATCGGTCACGTCGGCCGAGGGAGCGCTTCGCGTACCGCTCGAATCGGCCCAAGCGAATCTTCGTGAACTCAACGAGCGAGTCAAGAATTCGCGAGTCGATTCCCCCGGTATGATGGAGTTGGCCGATCGGTTGTCACGCACGCTGACCGCGACCCAGAACTGGCTCGACGTCGACTACGCAGTCGCGAACGAGGACTTCCCGGACGCCCAGCTACTACAGGATCGGATGCGCATCGCGATGGCGCGCTGGCCGCTGCCTGACGAGATCCCTGATCGCGTTCGAGGCCTCGCAGAGCGGGTCGAGCATTACTATGAGTCCGGCGAAAACACCAAGAAGCCGGTTCTCTGAGGGAACTTTGAGCGAGGCTCCGGCCCTCGAACGTCTCGTGCTTCGCATCGAGCGTGTGAAGGTCACGTTTCGCTTCACCTACGCGTTCCACGCGCGCGATGTCCGCTTCGAGTGCGACCGCGGCGATGGTTTCGTTCGCGTGTTCCCGGAGACGTTTTCGTTCAACGCCGATCGTCACGACCCGGCCGAGCTCTATCTGCAATTCGACGATCTTGCGCGGAAGCCGGAACTGATCTCGGCGGGTGCCAACCGCCGAGATGCAGATCTGTTGATTTCACGCCTCCTGCTCGAGTTGCCCCGATACCTCGAGCGCGTCCTCACGAAGTTGGAAGTCGAAGGCCGGATCACCGCGGACCGGCTCATCCGCGTGTACGAAGACGTGGCGCTGATCACGCAGATCTTCATACGCTTTTCGGGATCGCTCGATGTCGAAGAGCGCTACGGGACGATCCTGGCAGCGCTGTTGCTGCGAAAGCTGATGTGGCGGACCCTGTTTGCGCTGCTGCAGCGGCGCGTGAGCCCCCAGTATCTGGAGGACTACCTGGCCGGCAGCGTAGATCCGATCGATCCAGCGGACGATTTATCAGAGGCAGGCTTCTTCTACACGCTCGAGAACGGACAGGCCGAATCGGTCAACCGTTGCCTGGTGCGTCTGTCGGAACGCGCGTTCTATCGATGGCTCGAGGATGTATGTCTCGACGAGAACAACGACGCATTCGGCATCGAGGGGTCGCCATTCGAGGATCGTGAGACCGAAGTTCTCGCTGCAATCAGTTCGGGCGAGGGTAGTCGAGAAGACCGGGGACCGATCAGCCGTGGCCGCGAGCTCAGTCCGTTCTTACGGCGCATGGGAAATCTCGATAATCTGCGCGTATTGAAGAAGCTGGAGGCCTGGTTCCTTCGGCAGTACGACGTATATCACGCCGCCATGGTGATCAAGCACGCGGATAACATCTCCCGATCTCGGAACGACGCAGACTCGATCTTGTCTCGCCACAGCACGCGCAACTACCTGGTCGCACTGTCGGTGCTGGTCTCGCCGTTCGCCGCCGCGATCTTCGCCTATGACCGGGAACCTGCGGTCTTCGACGTGATCGGTTCAGTGGAGTCGGCCGTCGCGTATACGGTCGTGTTGTGGTTCATGCTCTATCGGTTTTGTTGGCAGCGCGATCTGACGTTCTTCCACATGCTGGTACCGCGGATCGCTGCCGGGATCATCGTCGGATATCTGCCGATCTTCTTCGTCGACGAGGTCTGGGACCTTGCGCGGAGCTCTTGGATCGAATTGACGAGCATCTCGCTGTTGATGGGGTTCTTGACGTTGTTGTACCTGTACGTCGAGGTGCAGCGCCGGCTCGGCAGCTCGGCTGTGGCTTTCGCACGCGCACGCCAGATCTTCCTACTCGGCGTGCTCCAGGCCTTCGGAGTAGGGATCATCATGACCGGGCTGGTGGGGCGATTCATGGTCGAGCGCAATTGGTCGAATGGACCGGCGGGGGGAGGATCGACCCCCGTGGCGGCGCTGGGGGACACGCTCGCACCGTTCATCGGCAAGCTACCGATGGTGATCGGGGTCGAGCCCTTCTATCAATTTCCGTCGGCAATCTTTATGATGACTTTCCTTTCGTTTTTCATCGGAACCTTTCTCCAGCTGATGTGGGAAGACATCCCGATCACCGAGCCGCTTTGATCCTGTTACAGTCCGGGTCTGGTTGCACGGTTGGCAGGCGCCGATCGTGGCCGGCCCGAAGGTGAACCCAAGATGCAGAAAATTGTCATGTACACGAAAAACGCCTGTCCCTCTTGCTCGATGGCCCAACAGTTGCTCGCATCGAAAGGGGTTGAATGGGAGGAGATCAACATCGAAACGGGCCCGGAGCTCCGCAACGAAATGATCGGGCGCAGCGGCCGGATGACCGTGCCGCAGATCTTCATCGGCGAAACCCACGTCGGGGGCTTCGACGATCTGTATGCGCTCGACCGGGCCGGAGACCTCGACCCGCTTCTCGCGGAGTAGGCTGAGCGAACGATCGGTGTCCTTCTCATACCGTATCAATCCGGATCACGTATCGATATCACGTATCGATATCACGTATCGATAGTTCAGTCCGCTGTCTGCTTGGGGAGTTGGAGGACGAAAGAGTGAAGGAAAGGTTGTGAAGGGAGAAAGCTCGCAACATCGCCGGGTCATCATCATCGGGAGCGGACCCGCGGGCTACACAGCGGCAGTGTACACCGCCCGCGCCGAACTCGAGCCGCTGGTATTGGCGGGTCTTCAGTTCGGCGGTCAACTCATGCTCACCACTGACGTCGAAAACTATCCGGGCTATCCCGACGGCGTGACCGGCCCCGACATGATGGAGATGTTTCAAAAGCAAGCGGAGCGTTTTGGAACCGAGATTCTGATGGAAGACGCCACCGCGATCGACTTCTCGCAGCGGCCGTTCCGGGTCTCGACGGCGGAGCGCGCCTACACCGCGGACGCGGTGATCTTGGCGATGGGCGCATCCGCGAAATGGCTTGGGCTCGATTCTGAAACGCGCCTGATGAACAAGGGGGTCTCCGCGTGTGCGACCTGCGATGGCGCGCTATTTCGCGGCAAACCCATGGCGGTCATCGGTGGCGGTGACACGGCTCTCGAAGAGGCGTTGTTTCTGACGCGCTTCGCGACGCGCGTATCGCTGGTTCACCGGCGCGACGCGCTGCGCGGTTCGAAGATCATGCAGGAACGCGCACGCGCAAACGAGACGATCGAATTCGTCTGGAACTCGACACTCGAGAAGATTCTCGGCGATGAGTACGTGACCGGGATTCGAACACGCGACGTGAACACCGGCGAGAGTTCGGAGTTGCCGGTCGAGGCGGTTTTCATTGCGATCGGCCATCAACCCAATACCCAGCTCGTGGCTGGCGTGATCGATCTCGACCCGGTTGGGTACATCTCGGTCGAAAAAGGCACCAGTCGGACCTCGGTCGAGGGGGTGTTCGCCTGCGGTGACGCGATGGATTCAGTGTATCGACAGGCCGTGACGGCGGCCGGGACAGGCTGCATGGCCGCGATCGACGCCGAACGCTGGTTGGCCGCACAGGGGTTCGAGTAGTCGCTGCGTACGCTGGGCCTGTTGCGCCAGGGGCGGCCCCTCTGTTACACAAACAGCCTTCGATTCGATGGTGAGCGGCGCCGTCGAGCCTGATCAGCCCGCGGAGCAGCTATTGGAATCATCGCTAATCAGCGGTCCGGTGATGAGCCTCATCGGCACTACGACGGTTTTTGTCGTGCTGGTGTGTCTCGTCGGGGTGGTGGCTATGCTGGGCCGCTGGTTGGCTGAGAACGCGGCCACGCTACCTGCCGCACAAGCCACCGCTTCCAACGCCCGTGCAAACGCTGGGGCAGCTTCCGCAGAAGAATCAGACGAACAACCAGAAGAAAATCTGTTGCTGGTGGCATTGGCCAGCTACGCGTATCACCGGAGCCGGGGGGCGAGCGCCACAGCTCCGACGCAGACAACCGAGTGGTCGAGCGCCGGCCGCGTCCGGCAGATCGCCTCCTTTCGCCGATAGTTCGCCGATAGTTCGCCGATAGTTCGCCCATAGTCGCCCGCAGCGTATCAGCAGGAAAACAATGGCAACCTACAAGGTCAAGAGTCAGGGGGTAGAGCACACCGTGACGGTCGTCGACAAGGCGACCGGCGGTGGCAAGGTCACGATCGACGACCAGGAGTTCCATGTCGAGTTCATCGGTGGCGAGGTTGTACCCGTCGCAGCGAGTTCGCCAGCGGCCTCTGTTGCTGTTCCGGTAGCGGCTCCGGCTGCGGCGCGGGCAGCTGCACAAAGCGCAGTCGGGCCTGGAGCGATCGTCGCACCGATCCCGGGCAAGGTGATCGCGATCCACGTCAGCGTTGGCGATACCGTCACCCAGAACCAGGTGGTTCTGAAGCTCGAGGCGATGAAGATGGAAAACGACATCGCAACGCCAGCGGGCGGAATCGTCAAGGAAATCGCCGTGAGCGAGGGCGCCGAAGCTTCGGCTGGCCAACTGCTCATGGTGATCGGCTAGAGAACCCACACCCATGTCGAGCGGTCTCGTCGAATTCCTGCAGTCGACCGCTATCGGTCACCTGATCGTGAACCCCGGCGCATTGATGAACGTGGCAATGATGGGCGTCGGGTTGATCCTGATCGGACTCGGGATCGTCAAGAAGTACGAGCCGTTGTTGCTGGTGCCAATCGGTTTCGGAATGATGATCGGCAACGTTCCGCTCGGCGAATCATCTCCTGCGACCGAGGGTGTGATCCACTTCCTGTACTTCGGCGTGAAGCACGAAATTTTCCCCGCGCTGATCTTCCTCGGCGTCGGCGCGATGACCGATTTTTCGGCGATGCTCTCTCAGCCTCGGTTGATATTGCTGGGCGCAGCGGCCCAGGTCGGCATCTTCGCCACATATTGGGGTGCGCTTACACTCGGATTCACCCCCCAGGAAGCGGGCGCGATCGGGATCATCGGCGGTGCTGATGGTCCGACCACAATCTTCCTCACCGCGCGTCTTGCTCCACACCTGCTTCCGGCGGTGGCTGTAGCCGCATACGGCTATATGGCGCTCGTGCCGATCATCCAACCGCCGATCGTACGTCTTCTGACGACGAAAGAAGAGCGGCTGATCAAGATGCCGCAACCCCGCGAAGTCTCTCGGACCGAGCGGATCATCTTCCCGTTGGTCGCGTTCGTTCTGTGCGTGCTGTTTGCCCCGAAAGCGACGACTCTGCTCGGCATGCTGTTTTTCGGCAATCTGCTGAAAGAATCGGGTGTTACCGAACGACTGGCCGCAACCGCGAGAACTGCATTCATCGATTCGGTGACGATGATCTTGGGTCTGTGCGTCGGAGCCGGCGCGACCGCCGAGCGCTTCCTGACCCCAGAGTCGTTGCAGATCTTCGGTCTCGGGTTGCTCGCCTTCAGCGTCGCAACGGCTTCCGGCGTGATTTTCGCGAAGATCATGAACATGGTCTCGAGCCGTCCGGTGAACCCGATTCTCGGCGCCGCCGGCGTATCGGCAGTACCCATGGCCGCCAGAGTCGCGATGATCACGGCGCAGAAGGATGACCCGACCAATTTCCTGATCATGCACGCGATGGCGCCGAATGTCGCCGGCGTGATTGGATCCGCCGTAGCTGCCGGTGTGTTGCTCGCGTTGCTCGGTAACTGACCCCAACTGGTGCTGAGCACTTCCGCGCGCTCCAGCACACTCCTCGCTTCGCTGCCCTTGCCTGGCGCCGGCGGTCGACTTACGCTTTTTTCCTCATGACGCTGTCCAGGGAGAAGCTCGACGGGTTGATCGACAGATCGACAGATATCATCGTCGCGACCGACCGGAACGGCAGCATCATCTACTACAACGACGGGGCATCCCGCAGCCTGGGCTACACGCTCGACGAGATTCTCGGGCGCTCGGTCGTGATCGTGTATCCCGACCTCGATGAAGCCAAGCGCGTGATGGCCGCGATGCGCGACGCGGGTCACGGCGGCCCCGGTATCGTCCAGACGTTTCAGACGACTTTCGTTTCGAAGGCGGGAGAGCGGATCCCCGTCGCGATGTCGGCGACCATCAATCGGGACGAAGCCGACGAACCCGATGGAACCATCGGGTTTGCGAAGGATCTTCGAGAGATTCTTCGCAAGGATCAACTCGCGACACTCGGCGAAGTGGCGGTCGGGTTGTCACACGAAATCAATAACCCGTTGGCGGTCATGCTCAACCAGGTAGACCTGCTCGAACGCGAGATAGAAGCGCTGGCAGGTGAAGGTGATTGCTCGGTCGAGATCGAACGTCTGTACTCGGTCCGCCGCGAAATCTCCCGGGTATCGGAGATCCTGACTCGGCTCGGCGCGATGGTCGAGACGCAGTCGTACGAGACGATGAAGTACATCGGTCCGGCGCGGATGATCGACCTCCGCGGTCCGCGGCCCGCGCCATCCGCGGACCCGAGGTTGAAAGACGTGCGCGTGTTAGTCGTCGACGACGACATGGGAATCTGTCGCTCGGTCCAAGAGCTGCTGACGACAGATGGCTGCTCGGTCGAAACGGCGAACGATGGCATCGAGGCACTGCGATGCATGGAGTCGTCGCACTTCGATGTCGTTCTGACCGACGTCGTGATGCCGAACATGGACGGCTTCGAACTGTACAACGCGTTGCGGGAACGTTACCCCGACCTACCCGTCTTGATGATGACCGCGTTCCATTACGACAAGGATCACATCATCAAGCGCAGCAAACTCAAGGGCCTCAAGGGCGTCCTATTCAAGAAACCGGTCGATCCGGACCGACTCCGCCAGGTCATCGCCGAGACCATCCAGCATGTATCCGACTCAAACGAAGAGCCAGTAGCGTGATCTGAGTCGCCGGGCTGGATCGGATTCATTTGGAAACGGACCCACCCTGGCCGTGATTGGGGCCCAGCGTGCGGGCCGCGCAGATTCCGATGACGGTCTTGGCACCTACGCGACGCAACGCATGCGCGCACTCCGACAACGTGCTTCCGGTCGTCACGACGTCGTCTACGAGCCACACGCAGTCAGGTGCTCGCCACTGACGCCTGGTTCGAAACGCGCCGCGAACGTTCTTGCGCCGCGCGGCGCGGTCGAGACCGGTCTGGCTTTGCGTCGCTCGGGTTCGGTGGAGTGCGACGGGGTCGAGCCTGAGCCCGTGTTGTCGCGCCAGCGTGCGTGCGAGCAGCGTGGCCGGATTGAAGCCGCGCGAGCGAAGCCGGCTCGGATGCAGCGGAACGGGCACGACCAGTCCGGGGACCGGTCCGACGACCCGGCGGGCCGCTTCGCAAACCAGCGCGTTGACGACCGACCGCGGTGCCGGATCGAGGCCTGCGAGACCGGGGCGCGGGTATTTGAAGCGATGGATCCAGCTCCCGACGTCACCGCTGAACACGACCCCGGCCACACAAGCGCTGAGTGGCGAGCGCGCGAACTCGCACGTCGCGCACAGATTTCCACATCGGCTCGCACCCGCGCTAGCCTTCAGCTGCGTACTCAGGCCATCTGTCGGCGTCACACGTACCGCCTGACACAGCGCGCAGCTGTCTTCCGCCAGCCGGGGGAGCTTGCGATCGCAGGGCTCACACAGCGCATCACAGGCTCGGATCGGCGCTGAGCAGCCGGCGCAGGTCGGCGGCAGCGCGAGGTCGAGCACTCCATCCCACAGTTCTGCGAGCCAACGCAGCGAGTGTTGTGCCCGCTGCCCCAAGGGTCCCAACACGCGTACCTCCGTCGGGACCGACAGAATCACTGTGAGCGAATGCGAAGCCGATACGAAACGACTATCAAACTACTATCAGACTACGATCAGACTACTATCAAACTACCACGCAACCAAAGCCGATCGACGGGATTAGTCGCGGACGATCAGGCTCCGCCCGCTCATTTCTTCGGGCAGCGGGAGGTCCAACAAGTCGAGCACCGTCGGTGCGAGATCTGAGAGCCCACCGTCACGCAGGCTCGCGCCGCTGGTATCGCGCGCGATCCAATGCAGCGGAACCGGATTCGTCGTGTGGGCAGTATGGGGTTCGCCGGATTCGGGGTCGACCATCAATTCGCAGTTTCCGTGATCCGCTGTGATCAGCATCGAACCTCCTCGCGCCAGCACGCTGCGCGCAATCCGCTCGAGACCCTGGTCAACGGTCTCGACCGCTTTGATCGCCGCGTCGAGTATGCCGGTATGTCCCACCATGTCCGGGTTTGCGTAGTTGAGCAGTACGAACCCGTAGTCGACGTCAGCGATCCGGCGCAGGACCTCATCGGTGAGCGCAAACGCGCTCATCTCGGGTTTGTGATCGTAGGTCGCGACGTCTCGCGGCGACGCAATCAACGCGCGGTCTTCACCGGGGAACGGTGTTTCGCGGCCGCCGTTGAAGAAGAACGTCACGTGCGCGTACTTTTCCGTTTCTGCGATGCGGAGTTGTTGCAACCCCTGCCGCGCGACGATTTCGCCGAGGCTGTTGGCCGGAATCGACGTGGGAAACGCGACCGGCAGATCGAATTGCTCGTCGTAGTTCGTGAAGCACACAAAGTGGGACAATCGGGGCACGCGCTTGCGTTCGAGTTTGCCCTCGAAGCGGTGTGGAGTCGAGCTCGTGAGCGCGGCAGTGAGTTCGCGCGCGCGGTCTGCGCGAAAATTACAGAAAATGACCGCGTCACCATCGGCGACCGGTGCCGCCTCCCCGATGACCGTGGGCCGCACGAATTCATCGCTCTCGCCGCGTGAATACGCGTCTTCGACCGCCGCCACCGCATCCGTCGCCACCACACCCTCGCCGCAGACGATCGCGTGGTAGGCCTGCGAAACGCGTTCCCAGTGGTCGTCGCGGTCCATCGCGTAATAGCGGCCGATCACGGTTGCAATGCGTCCGCCGATGGCCGCCACCTGCGACTGCAGTGTGCGGATGAAACCCAGTGCAGAACGCGGCAGCGTGTCACGACCGTCTAGGAACGCGTGGACCAGCGGGCGCACGCCTCGCACACCAAGATATTCCAGCAACATGACCAGCTGATGCATGTGGCTGTGAACGCCGCCGTCGGACACCAGGCCCATCAAGTGGAGGGTCCGGCCGCTTGCTTCTACCGCCGCAATAGCATCCTGGATCGCCCGGTTTGTCGCCAGCTCGCCGCGTTCGATTGACTGCGAGATTTGCGTGATGTTCTGCGGAATCACCCGTCCCGCACCGATCGTCATGTGACCGACTTCGGAGTTCCCCATCTGCCCGGGCGGGAGGCCGACCGATTCACCGGACGTCGTGACGACCGACCAGGGGTAGCGTTCGCGCGCTCCCGCCAGAAATGGTGCATGCGCACGAGCCGTGGCATCGGCTGCGCCTCCATCACCAATACCGAACCCGTCGAGCACGATCAGTACGACCGGGCCGTTCACTGCACGCCTCACGGCACCCCGCTATATGGCGACTGGCTATCTGCCAACTCCGCGTTGGTGTCTACCAATGCGATTCGAGACGCGTCGCTCCACAATCGCTCCAGGTCGTAGTCCATGCGCGTCTCATGTTGAAATACGTGAACGATCATGTCGCCGTAGTCGATCAACACCCAGCGCCCGTCTTCATAGCCTTCCACCCCAAGCGGCGACTGGCTGATTTCCGAGAGCGCGGATCGGATCGCGTCTGCGACCGACCGCACGTGTCGATCGGATGTGCCCGTCGCGACGATGAACGTGTCGGCGAACGACGAGACCTCGCGGACATCGATCGCCACGATGTCTTCCGCCTTGCGATCTTCGGCAGCAGCGACGACGGCTGACACCATCTTGCCACGTTCGATGCTCATTGGGCACTCCTCGTAAACCGGCTGCTCATTGGGGATCCTCCGCCGCGTACACCCGAGATCTTTCCACCGCTTCGGCGACTGCCGGAGGCAGCAGGTAGCGTATCGAACACCCGTCGCGTATCCGCCGCCGGACTTCGGACGACGAGATGTCCAGGGACGTGATATCCACCAATCGAATCCAGGTTTGGGTGTGGCGGTTGTAGGCGATCTGGCCGTTGCGATCGGGGTCCACGTCCTCTTTGATGCAGCGTGGCAGCCAATCCGCAAGCGACAACGCCCCGACCGGTGGTCTCGTGATCACCGCGAAATGTGCGAGCGAGAAAACTTCTCGCGGGTCGCGCCATGAATCGATTTCCGTGAAGGCATCCTGACCGATCGTGAAGACCGGCAGCTCGGGGGCAATACGCTGCCCGATCTCCGCCAGCGTATCGACCGTGTACGACGCTCCACCGCGGTCGATTTCGATCGAATCCACTTCGAATCGCGGATTATCGCGAATCGCGATCTCTACCCACTCGAGCCTGAGCGCTGCGGATGCGATCGGATCGGCCGACTGGTGAGTCTTGTGAGGTGGGGAGGCGGACGGAACGAAGATCATCCGATCGAGCTCGAGGGCCTCGATGACTTCCTCTGCGGCCCGCAGATGACCCAAGTGAATCGGATTGAAGGTACCACCGAGGATTCCGATACGAGGTCGCGTCTGTGTCATTCGCGAAGCTGGCCGTCTCCACGGAGTACGAACTTGAGCGTGGTGAGTCCCTCGAGACCCATCGGGCCATAGTGGTGGATCTTGGACGTGGAAATCCCGATCTCGGCTCCCAGCCCGAGCCGGAAACCATCCGCAAACGCTGTCGAGCAGTTCACACCGACTGTCGAGGAGTTGACTCGTCTCAGGAATTCTTGCGAGTTCCGGTAGTCCTGCGTGATGATAATCTCGGTGTGATCCGATCCGTAGCGACGAATGTGTTCGATCGCCCCATCCATGTCGTCGACAACGCGGATTGCGAGAATCGGCGCCAGGTATTCCTCCGCCCAGTCCGATTCCACCACCGGTGTCGCTTCGCTGACAATCTCGCAGGTGCGCTCGCAGCCGCGAATCTCGACGCCCTGTTCGAACAGGGCCTTGGCGATTCGCGGCAGTGCGACCGCACACGCGTCGCGGTGGACCAGAAGCGTCTCGAGGCCGTTGCAGACGGCCATCTGCGAGACCTTCGAATCGATCGTAATCCGGGTAGCCATTTCCGGGTCTGCACTCGCGTCGACGAATATGTGACATACCCCGGCGTCATGTTTGATCACCGGGATGCGCGACGCTTCGGTGACTTTACGGATCAGTCCGGGACCGCCGCGCGGAATAATCAGGTCGATGTATGCATCCTGTTTCAACAACACATCGATCGCTTCGCGGTCGGTCTGGCGGATCATCGCGATCGCATCTTCGGGGATTCCGGTTTCTGTCGCGGCGCTCCGCAACTCGCTCGCCAATGCGAGGTTGGCCGAGATCGCCTCCGATCCGCCGCGCAAGATCACCGCGTTGCCGGCCTTTACGCACAGAGCAGCGGCATCGACGGTCACATTGGGTCGCGCTTCGTAAATGATCCCGATCACACCGAGCGGAATTCGCATCCGCCCGACCTGGAGTCCGTTGGGTCGCACGATCGTCGATTCGACGCGTCCGACCGGGTCGGGAAGCGCTGCGACATCACGCAAGCCGGCGATCATGTCGCGCCACTTGTCGTCGGATATCGCCAGCCGCGAGAGCAGCGGACCCGAGACACCGCTGCCAGCGGCAAGCTCGAGATCGCGCGCGTTTGCGGCCAGTATCTCGGACCTCGCGGTTTCCAGCCGATCGGCCGAACGCAACAGCCAGTCGTTCTTGACGCTTGTCGAAAGGTCACTCATGCGCTGCGACGCCTTGCATGCGCGGCGGGCGAGATCGACGACTCGTTGTTCGAGTTCTGGATTGGAGGACTTCATTGATCGCCTGTGGAACGGTCGACGTCGCTAAGGCCGAATTCGCGACGGCGCGATTTCATTCGACTCATTATTCAACAGTCATTCAACAGTCATTCGACATGTCATTCGACATGTCATTCGGCACGTCATTCAGCACCGGCATCATTCAACACCGTCATCAGCGTCGACGTCACTGCTGTCGACGTCGCCAATCAGCACGAGGTCGTCACGGTGAATGACCTCGGCACCGTTCGAATATCCTAGCAGCTGGAAAATTTCCCGTGTCGGCCGGCCCGCGATGCGCTCGATCGCTTCGGACGCGTAGCCGACGAGGCCGCGAGCGAACTCGTGGCCCTGCTCGTCGAGACAAGCGACCGGGTCGCCGATTCCGAACTTCCCGCGGACTTCGCGAATGCCGGCCGGCAACAGGCTCTTGCCAGCGTTCGTCAGCGCTTTGGTGGCACCTGCATCGAGCCACAGTTGGCCAAACGTTCGCGTCGTGAACGCCAGCCAATGCTTGCGGCTGGCAAGTCGGTTGCCGGTTTGGAACAACGTCCCGACGGGCTCTCCGGCGATGATCTTCAGCAATATGTCCCGCGCGCGGCCGTTGCACAGCACGGTCATCGCGCCGCAGCGCGCGGCCGCTTGAGCGGCTTCGAGCTTTGTGATCATTCCGCCGCGGCCGAACGCGCTATTCGACCCACCGGCCGCGCGCTCGATCTCGGGAGTCACGCGTTCGATCAGTTCGTATCGCTCAGGCTTGGTCCCGTCAGCTGGCGGCTCGCGATACAGACCCTCTACATCGGTGAGGATGACCAGCAGGTCCGCGCCGACGAGATTGACGACCGTGGCCGACAGGTTGTCGTTGTCGCCAAACCGAATCTCGTCGGTGGCGACGGTGTCGTTTTCGTTGACGATCGGTACCACGCCCAGGCGCAGCAGTTCGAGCAGCGTGCGCCGTGCGTTGATGAACCGCTCGCGATCTTCCAGACCAACGCGTGTGACCAACACCTGGGCGACTCGCCGACCGCGACGGCCAAAACGCCGCCGATAGTGTTCGATCAGCCCGATCTGTCCGACCGCGGCAGCGGCCTGCATTTGCGGGATGGTGCGACCGGGGTGGTCCCAACCGAGTTCGCGGCTTCCGATTGCGATCGCGCCAGAGCTCACGATCACGATTTCGCGACCCATGTCGGCGATTGCCGCGACCTGTCGGGCGATGTTACCGAACATGCGGGGCGCAAGTTCACCATCGCGTGTCAGTGTACTCGTGCCGATCTTTACGACGATCCGCTTGGCCGCTGCTGCGCGCGCGCGCGAGTCGACGGGCATCAGGTGGCCTCGCGGTGGGCGCCGTCATCGCGTGAAGCTGCCTGCTGGTTGGTGTCGTCGTCTCGCCGGGCTGCATCGAGCGAGCGCAGCATCAGACCGATCAGCTCCGGAATGCCAACGCCCGTGGCGGCGGAAATGCGCAGCACGTCGCGACCGCGAGCGCGCAGCTCGGCTTCGACTGCGTCGAGCGCATCGGGTTCCGATATCAGATCTATCTTGGTCAGCAAGACGATCTCGCTGCGCTCGGCCAGCTCGGGTTTATATGTCGACAGTTCGTGCCGGACGGTGTCATAACGTTCTAACAGGTCGGCTTGTTCGAGCGCGAGGCTGCCCGCATCGAGCAGATGAACCAACAGCATCGTTCGTTCGATATGGCGCAGGAAGCGATCGCCAAGTCCGACACCGGTACTCGCGCCCTCGATCAATCCTGGAATGTCGGCCACGACGAATCGACGGTCCGAGAACTCGACGACACCCAAAGAGGGTGTAAGGGTGGTGAACGGGTAAGCGGCGACGCGGGGCTTCGCGGCGGAGATCCTTCCCAACAGAGTCGATTTACCCGCGTTCGGAAACCCCACCAGCGCGATGTCTGCGAGCAGTCGCAGCGACAGTCGGAGGTTTCGGATCTGGCCGGGCTGGCCGCGCTCCGAAAAATCGGGTGTTTGGCGAGTCGAAGTTGCAAAGCGTGCGTTACCGCGCCCGGCCCGACCGCTACGAGCGACCAGCACTTCCTGCTCATCGCGGGACAAGTCCGCGAGGATCACGGCGCCGTTTTCGGAATCGAGGTCGTACACGACCGTGCCGACCGGGACTCGAATTCTCTCGGGCTCACCGTCGCGACCCGTCCGATTCTTGCTCTGGCCCTTTGCGCCATGCTGGGCCTGAATCTGGCGCCGCATCCGGTGGTCGTAGAGTGTCGCCATGTTGCGCTCGGCGACGATGTAGACATCACCGCCGCGACCTCCATCGCCACCGCTGGGCCCGCCTCGCGGGACGAACTTCTCGCGCCGGAACGCGACGCAACCGTCGCCACCGCTGCCAGCTTCTACGCAGACCGTCACTTCATCGATGAACGATTCGTTCGAACTCATTGCTTTGCCAGCGATGCAATGCCGAAACGCGCGGTTCTGATGTCGGCCCAGCACGATCGATTCGGTGGGGCCGCGCACGGATCGGACAGCCGACAGTGTAGCCCGCGGAGTCGGGTGCGCAGCTTGGCGCGGACTAGGCTTCGGCTTCGATCGGGGTGTCGATTGATGAGGCGTCGACCAGCGCGATGACCCTACCGCGGGACTTGCCGTAGCGGACCACGCCGTCCACTGTCGCGAACAGCGTGTAGTCGCGCCCGACCCCAACGTTTGTGCCCGGATGAATGCGGGTACCGAGTTGCCGCACCAAAATCGAGCCGGCCGTGACCGTTTGGCCGCCGAAGACTTTGACACCGCGGCGCTGCCCCTGGCTATCGCGACCGTTTCGCGAACTTCCCTGTCCCTTCTTGTGTGCCATCGCTCAGGCCTCGATCGCGTCGACGTGGATTTCTGTGTAGGACTGGCGGTGTCCAGCCTTTCGGCGGTAGCCCTTTCGACGCTTCATCTTGAAGATGGTGATCTTGGGCCCACGCGCTTGTGCGGTGATCGTACCCACGACCTTCGCGCCGTCGACGAGCGGTGTTCCAATTCTGGCGCTGTCGGGCTCGCCCACGAGCAGCACTTCGGAGAGTTCGACATTGTCGCCTACGGCACCGTCAAGCTTCTCTACTCGGAAGGATGTGCCGGGTTCAACCCGGTACTGCTTCCCTCCTGTGCGAACGACGGCGTACATCAACTCTCCTCCACGCTTATGCGAGCGGGGAGTATGGGGGTTTCGTCTTCCGCGTCAAGCAGTTCCGCACTGGGTGCTGCGATCAATTTGGATTCCGATTCGAAAGACGCCTCGCTCAGTGAATCGGCCGCAGCATTTCCCCTGGGGGATTCATCGACTACTTCGGTTTCTGGTGTCGGGATCGGTCCGTCGGGGGCTTTCGCCTCGTCCAGAACCGGATCGTCGCACAGCTCCAAAGGCGCCACCTCGACTGCGTCAGCCACATCCGAGTTGCCATCCGAGTTGCCGACTCCGCTCCCCGAACTGGCCGCGAGTTCCTCTTCGAGGGCTTCGACCTTCGTTTCGATGCTCTCGGGATCGGGTACCACTTCATCCGGCTTGTCGCGGAGCCACTGCAGCGGGAACGAAACCGGTGGACCTGCATCGAGCGCGGATACCTCGAACTGTTCTTGATGGAGTCCAGGCACCGCGCGCACCTCGATCTCGCAGCCGAGCTCCTCGCCCAGAGCCAAGCAGGCCTTGCGGGCGCGGCCAAGCAAGACCTCCGCTACGCGCGAGTTCACGCTGACGGCGATTCGACGGCCCCTGAAGCGCGGCAGATCGTTGCGGATCTCGCGCAATATCTTGTACGCCATACTGTCGCTCGAAAGTACGTAGCCACGACCTTCGCAGTACGGACATGGCTCGCACATCAGCTGAACCAGGTTCTCCCGCGTGCGTTTGCGGGTCATTTCGACCAGCCCGAGTTCCGAGATCTTCAATATGTTGGTTCGGGCCTTGTCCTGGCGCAGCTCGTCCTTGAGCTCGCGATACACCTTCTCGCGGTTTTCCGCGCTCTCCATATCAATCAGGTCGACGATGATGATTCCGCCGATATTGCGGAAGCGAAGCTGGTAGACGATTTCCCGAATGGCCTCGAGGTTGGTGCGAAGCACGGTCTCCTCGAGGTCGCGCTTTCCCACGAAGCGGCCGGTGTTGACGTCGATCGCGGTTAGCGCCTCGCTCTGATCGATAATCAGGTAGCCCCCGGATTTCAGCCAGATCTTCTTGCCCAGGTTGACATCGATCGCTGATTCGATCTTGAAGTGGTCGAAGATCGGCGTCGTACCCGAGTAATGCTCGAGTGTCGGCTTGGGTTCCGCGACAAAGCGCGTCAGGAAGTCGTTCATCTGCTCGTAGACTTCGCGGTTATCGATCGTGATTCGCTTGGTCTTGGAGCTGACGAAGTCCCGAATCACGCGCAGCTGAAGCGGCAACTCTGTATACAGGTTCGATGGAGATATCGCGGTCGCCTTCTGCGACTGGATGTCCTCCCAGACCGAAACCAGATACCGGACGTCGGCCTCGAGATCCGCCTCGGTGGCGTCGTCTCCGGCGGTGCGAATGATGAACCCGAGGTCGCTTGGCCGCACGCGGTTGACGATGTCGCGCAAGCGGCGACGCTCGCGGTCGGACTCAATGCGCCGGGAGACCCCAACCCGCTGTGACCAAGGCGTCAAGACCAGGTGGCGACCCGCGATCGAAATGTGCGACGTAATCCGCGCGCCCTTGCTGCCGATCGGTTCCTTTGCGATCTGGACAATGATTTCCTGGCCCTCGCGCAGCATCGTGTCGATGCTGGGAGGTGGGCGGCTGCCGCCGTTGCTGCGGCCCCCTCGTCCACGCCGCCCCGAGTCGCCGGCGCCTGGCTTGTCGGGGTCGAAGTAGTCACCTACGTACAGAAAAGCCGCTTTTTCGAGCCCAATATCGACAAACGCCGCCTGCATTCCGGGCAGTACGCGCGTGACTCGACCCTTGGTCACAGTGCCCTGGACGTTGGATTCGGTGTCTCGCTCGATATGAAGTTCGGTGAAGGTGTTTCGCTCGACGATTCCGACACGGGTCTCGCCCGATGTCGCGTTGATCACGATCTCGTTTTGCATTCGCCCAACCTTTGGAGGACGCGCGCCCTGGGGGAAGCGCAGTCGCCCTCTGGCTTGGCGAGCCGGGAAGTCGGGTTCTATTGAACTGTCAAACTGTCATCGTCCCGCACACCGGGACGTTGGCGGGGCTAGCTGGGATCCAGAGCCCGATGCCGCGGCTCGAACTGAACGGAAACAGCTTCGACGTTTCCGATTTCACAAACAATAATGTCTACTTGAACAGTAGTGTTGACTCGCACAGGGAATTCTCACAAACGTGTGGACAGGTCGATTCGAATTCTCGAACCCCGCGCAGCGCCCCGCCGCCCGTCCGGCTCGATTCGGTTCTCCCATCGGATCACTCTGTTGGGTCAGGAGTCGCTTTCGGCGACAATCCGGTGCAAATTCACCGGTGGTACTAACTAATGGTAGTACCATTGGTACTACCCTTGGTACTACCCCAACAGAAGGGTCTGACTTGACCACACAAAAATTGTCTTAGTGAGAGAGTCATGAATCAAAGCGCGAAGGTCAAGTCTGATCCCCGCAGGGCCCTTCCCGCAGTGGACCGACTGGCCGAGGCGGTCACGCAGTTGGAACCGGATTTGCCGAGCTGGGCGGCGTTGGCGGGTTCCCGCCGCATCCTCGATAGGGTTCGCGAGCAGCTTTCATCGGGTGGGAGCAGCGAACTCGCCAAGCTGGCCGAGCTGGCTGCGCGGGCGGCCGAAATAGGCAGGACTCTTTCCCGGGGGCATCCGCGCCGCGTAGTCAACGCAACCGGCATCCCGCTGCATACCAACTTGGGTCGCGCGCCGTTGGCGCCCGGGGCCGCCGCAGCAATCGCGGCGGCAGCACAAACGTATTCGGATCTCGAGCTGGACCTGCCAACCGGTCGGCGCGGCAATCGGCTGGACCCCATCTGCGCCAAGCTCGAACTGTTGACCGAAGCCGAAGCCACGCTGGTCGTCAACAACAACGCTTCCGCACTGTTGCTCGCGCTCGACACACTGGCGAGAGGCAGGGAGGTGATCGTCTCGCGAGGCGAGCTGGTGGAGATCGGCGGGTCATTTCGAGTTCCGGACATCATGGAGCGGGCCGGCGTCGATCTGATCGAGGTGGGGACCACAAACCGAACGCATGCGGCCGACTATGCCAATGCGATCAGTCCGCGTACCGCGTTGTTGTTGAAGGTTCACCGCAGCAACTTCGAGCTCAGCGGGTTCGTCGCGGAAACGTCGCTGGCTCAATTGGCCGAGATCGGTGCGGCGCACGGGGTTCCGGTGGTCGAAGACCTGGGCAGCGGAACCCTGATCGACCTGAGTGATCGTGGATTTCCGGCCGAGATTTACGCCCCGGCCAGGTTGGGACTCGGAGCCGACGTCGTGTGCTTCTCAGGCGACAAACTCCTGGGGGGCCCGCAGGCGGGGATTCTGCTCGGTTCGCACAGGGAAATCGACGCCATGCGGCGCAACCCGCTGGCCCGGGCACTGCGAATCGACAAGTTGAGCCTCGCCGGGCTCGATTGGACGCTCGAAGCCTACCTCGACGGGAGAGCCGAGACCGAAATTCCGGTGCTCCGTCAGTTGTTGACACCGCTCGAAGAACTCGAGGACCGGGCTCGCGCGCTCGCCGAACGCCTCGCGAAGCAGTCTGCTGGTGGTGACCGAAAGATCGCCGTCGCCCGTGACCGAAGCTTTGTGGGGGGCGGGTCGTTACCGGGTTTTGAGCTCGACACCTGGGTGGTGACGGTTCGCACATCGAACCACGCAGAGCGAGTCGCCGAGTCGCTGCGCGATGCGTCGGAACCCGTGTTGGCGCGCGTCCGCGACGGAGTGGTCGTACTCGATGTTCGAACCCTGCTCGCGGGCGATGAGGAGATTATCGAAGCTGCGTTCGCCAACAATTGAGCCGGACCACTTGATTCTTGACGTAGCTCCGACGGGAATCCGGGCTAGCATAGAGGCCGGTCGATGTGCTGAATTCAAGCGTTCTCGTACTCAATCGTTCCTTCTTGCCGATTCACGTGACATCGGCACGTCGCGCATTTGCGCTGGTCTACATGGAGATCGCGCGCGTCGTCAACCCACAGTATGAGACCTTCGATTTCGAGCAGTGGCGCCGATTCCGCGTCGAGCCAGGTGCGAAGGGGGTCGGAACCCCTAGCGGGCAGATACCGATTCCGCGCGTCATCCTGCTACCCGGGTTCGACCGCGTCCCGAAACGGCACATTCGATACAGCCGTACCAATGTCTTCACTCGAGACAAGTTTACTTGCCAGTATTGCGGTGAGCAGCCGCACCGCTCCCAGCTGAACCTCGACCACGTGATTCCGCGAACGCTGGGCGGTCGGACGTCTTGGGAGAACGTTGTGTGCAGTTGTGTGGAATGCAACCGACGCAAGGGTGGAAGAACCCCTCAACAAGCGAGACTTCGACTCAAACGGGTTCCTTCCAAACCCCGATGGACACCCATGATGAACCACATAAGCTCCAGTGTGCGCTACAAGGAGTGGCGACCCTTCTTGAGCATCGTCGACGCAAGCAGCCACGCGCAGCGGATCGAGAGTACCGACACCACACGAGCCAGTTGAACCGCCAGATTGGCAGCCAGGCCGGCAAAAAAAGAGGTCCGTGATTTCCCACGACCGCGACAACACAACGAGTTACATCGAAGGCCCTGCTACCGAACAACCGGGCGAAGCTTGCTTGATTCCGATCGGTGGCGGGAAGGGCGGCGTCGGCAAGAGCTTCGTGGTCGCCAATCTGGCGACGGCGCTCGCTCGCTCCGGCTACCGTGTGATTGCCGTCGATGGGGATCTCGAGGGCGCGAACCTGCACACATGTCTGGGTGTGGCGAGGCCACGAACCAGCCTGGCGGACTTCGTCGCGCACCGCGAGGAAGACCTGCAAAAGCTGATCCTCGAAACGCCCATCGCGAATCTGCGCCTGATTGCCGCGACCGATGGCAATCTTGCCTCTCCCCAGCCCAACCATTCACGCCGGGTTCGCTTGACGCGCGAACTCCGCAAGCTGCCGGCCGACTTCGTGCTGCTGGATCTGGGCGCAGGGACACATTCCGCAGTAATGGACTACTTCATGATTGGCCACGACGGTGTGGTGGTGATCGCACCCGAGCCCACATCTGTCGAGAACGCCTACGCGTTCATCCGCGCCGCATTCTATCGTCGGCTGCGCTTGGCGATGGTCTCTCACGACGTCCGAAAGGTCGTTACCACGGCGATGGATCAGCGCAACGAGCGCGGTATTCGCACACCGAGCGACCTGCTCACGGAGATCCAATCGCTCGATTCGGCCGAAGCCGGTCGCTTCGTCGACACCATGCGTGCGTTTCGCCCGCGAATCATCATCAATGATGTGAGAACGGCCGAGGATGTGAAACTCGGCTTCTCGATTCGAAGCGTGTGCCGCAAGTATTTCGGCATCGAGGCGGACTACCTCGGCTACGTCAATCACGATGAGCAGGCGCGGCTCAGCCTGCGGGCGCGTCGGCCGATCGTCGATCTCTACCCGCGTTCGGACGCTGCGATATATCTGTCGCGGATCGCGCGCAAGCTGTGCGCGACATCGCCCCGCGTCGCCACAGGCGTTCTCTCGAGTGCCACTCCCCGTGCGCAACCGCCGCAACGCTTGCCCCCTCGTCCAGCTGCGCCCGCCGCGGAGCCAGCGCCGAATTTCCGATCACAAAGGCCGAACCCTGGTCCGGACTCATGAGATCGCTGTTCGATCAGGATCACTACGAAATTCTGGAGACCCCGCGCGACGCGACGCCGCACCAGATCGAACGCAGTTACCGGATGGCGCTCGCCACCTACGCGGACGACTCGCTGGCCGGCTATTCGGTCTTCTCCGCGGGAGATTCGGCGGCGATCCGGGAGCGGATCGAGGTCGCCTACCGGGTGCTTGGGAATCAAGAGTCGCGCAGTGCGTATGACGCGACACTCGACAGCTCGGACAGTCTGCTCGATGCATCGCCCGATGCATTGATGGCTGGCCCACAGCAGCCGGTTGGCTCGTTGCTTAGCATCGAGGAGCCGCCACGCGAGCTGGCGTCGACAGTCGAGTTCGAAGAACTCGACGACGCCACTGCCGATTTCGACGGTGCTCGCCTGAGGCGATATCGCCTGCGTTGTGGGATGGAGCTGGAAGACATCGCTGGCATCACGAAAATCAATAACGGCTATCTACTAGCGATCGAGGAAGAGCGGTTCCGTGATCTTCCTTCCAAGGTCTACGTGCGTGGCTTCGTTACGGCCTTTGCGTCGACACTCGGGTTGAACAGCAAGGAGGTTGCGTCCAGCTACATGAGGTTGTACGACGAGGCGCAGGATAGTCGGCCCAAGTCGCGGTTCTTCTAGTCCCCGGCTTTGAGCGAATTCGTTGTCGACGCTGTGGACGAGGGGGCGCGGATCGACGCGGCGCTGGCGAAGCTGGCGGGTATCTCGCGGTCGCAGGCGCAGCGTTGGATCGATGCCGATCGGGTCCGCCTGAACGGGAGCCCGTGTCGGGCGAGCCAGCGAGTCGCGACCGGCGACAAAGTTCGCGCTACGAGTCCAGACCCGTTGAAATCGGAGCTGGTGGCAGAGTCGATCCCGCTAGAAATCGTCTACGAGGATTCGGATCTGATCGTGATCGACAAGCGCGCTGGGATGGTCGTCCACCCGGCCCCCGGGCATTTGACTGGGACGCTCGTGAATGCACTACTCCACCACTGTGATGACCTCGCCGGCGTTGGAGGTGTTGCGCGTCCGGGAATCGTTCACCGTTTGGATCGCGGAACCTCGGGAATTCTGGTGGTCGCCAAGACCGACGATGCCCACCGGCACCTCGCTGAGCAATTCCACGACCACAGCATCGAGCGGGTCTACCGCGCTGTGGTGCGGGGCACGCCTCGGGCGGAACAAGGCCGTGTGGATCAGCCGATCGGCCGACATCCAAAGGATCGCAAGCGGATGAGTGTCCGCGGAGTCGCAATGCGCGAAGCGCACACCGCCTGGCGGGTTCATCGCCGTTTTGCTCGGAGTCGGCATGCACAGCTCGATGTGATGCCAGAAACCGGCCGAACGCACCAGATCCGGGTCCACCTCGCGTCGGTGGGGCTCCCGATTGTGGGCGACCCCGTGTATGGGAAGAGCCGTGGCCGCGCCCAGAGCATCGATCGCCCGGCCCTGCATGCGGCCTGTCTCGGTTTCACGCATCCGACATCGAACAAAGCCATGCGCTTCGAGGCCCCGCTCCCTGCGGATTTCGCGAGGCTCATCGAATCACTGGAGCGCCGCGAAATGATCGCGAGATGAGTGGGGTCGAACCGCTGACCCATGAGCTACTCGCACGGCTTGGCGTCGAGCATGGCTTCGGCGTCCGCGGGTTCGTCGAGCCGCCAGGCCTGAGACGCCCCAAGCAGGTTCACGGTCGCGAAGTCCTCGACGCGGCTGTGATTGCAAACGAACTCGACTCCCAGCCCAGCGCCGGATCGAGCCAGTTCGAAGCCGACGCGATCGTTTCGGGCCAGGTCGGCGTTGGCGTTGCCATCGTTACCGCGGATTGTGTTCCGATCTTGATCGCGGATCGTGATTCAGGGGTGGTCGCAGCCGTGCACGCAGGATGGAGAGGGCTCGCACGCGGCGTGATCGGTTCCAGTGTTTCGGTACTCACAGAGCTGGGCGCAGCCCCGAGTCGATTGATAGCCGTCGTCGGGCCATACATCGGCTTGTGTTGCTATGAAGTCGATGAGCCGGTGCTCTCGGCGTTCCCAAGGCGGTTCGACTCCCTCATGAAGTCGGCGACGCGTGCTACCCGCGCCGGACACGCTCGGCTCGACCTGGGCGTGCTCGCGCGAGCCGAACTGGTTGGCGGTGGGCTATCGCTGGCGAGAATCGGGTCATTCGCGGGGTTGTGCACGTTCTGCGACCCGGAGCGGTTTCATTCCTACCGCCGTGATGGTGCGCGTGCCGGTCGGATGCTGCACTTTGTGCGGACCCCCGGGCCGCGAGATGGGCCGGCCGAGGGTTGACACCGCAAAAACACCGTCTTAGGCTTCGTGCGTTCCCTCCATGAAATGGACTCCCGTTCGCTGCATGCACCGTGGCGACCCGGCCGATTCGCTATCGTCAATGTGCGTCTTTCAAGCGATCCTGAGCCGCTAGGACCCTCGAGCCTCCCCGATAAACCAGCGCAAACCAACCCAACGATCCCCTCCCTTAATGCGATCAATTCATCAACTTTCACGCATGGGCAGCCGATAGGAAACTAGAGACGAATCCATCGCGATCCCCTAGAGGCGACCGCCAGCGGATTTCACGCCCATTGACGCCGTGGGCTGCCAGAAATTGGGCGATGAGTCTCCCCCCGCCTCCAGGTATTCGAACCAGGTTCCAACTCGAACAGATCCTCAAAAAAGAACCTCAGACGCGAACACAGGCCGTTACCAGCACGAAAACCCGCACGAAAAAAGAGAGAGCAAACTGTGAGCACTCAACGCTCGGGCGATTCGAACAGTCAAGGCCGTTCACGTCGGGGGCGCGGTCGCCGGCCGCGTTCGAACGACAATCTTGGCAATCGGGACCAGCGTCGCCAGCGCGGGCCTGAATTCCCGGACGACGCTGCGCTCGATGAAGAAATCGATGTTGACGACGATCCCGACACGCCGCGGATGAACGTCATGGATCTGAAGTCCAAGCGAACCGAAGAACTTGCAGAGCTCGGAGAATCTCTGGGTGTCGAAAACGCCGCTGGGCTGCGAAAGCAGGACCTGATTTTCGAGATTCTGAGGGCGCAGACCGCAAACAAGGGCAAGATCTACTCTGAGGGCGTCTTGGAAACGCTTCCGGACGGTTTCGGTTTCCTGCGAGCGCCCGACCAGAATTATCTCGCCGGTCCCGACGACGTCTACGTCTCGCCGTCCCAGATTCGTCGCTTCAGCCTCAGGACTGGCGACACGATATTGGGCCAGATTCGGCCACCCAAAGAGGGCGAGCGCTACTTCGCGCTGCTCCAAGTCGACTCGATCAACCTCGAGCCGCCCGAAGCTGCCAAGCACAAGATTCTCTTCGATAACCTGACGCCGCTGTATCCCCAGGAAAAGTTCAACCTCGAGGCGCCTAGTGGGGGATTGACCACGCGAATCGTCGACCTGATCGCGCCAATTGGGAAGGGCCAGCGCGCGCTGATCACTTCGCCGCCGAAGGCCGGCAAGACGATGATCCTCAAGGACCTCGCCAACGCGATCGCGGAGAACCACCCCGAGACCGTTCTCATCGTGCTCCTGATCGATGAGCGGCCCGAAGAGGTCACCGACATGCAGCGCACGGTGAAGGCGGAAGTGATCTCGTCGACATTCGACGAGCCCGCCACGCGACACGTCCAGGTCGCCGACATGGTGATCGAGAAGGCGCGACGGTTGGTCGAGCACAAGCGCGATGTCGTGATCCTGCTCGATTCGATCACCCGGCTCGCCCGCGCGCACAATACCGTGGTGCCGCACTCGGGCAAGATCCTCTCCGGCGGCGTCGACTCCAACGCTCTCCACAAGCCGAAGCGCTTCTTTGGTGCGGCGCGCAACGTCGAAGAAGGCGGCAGCCTGACGATCATCGGAACCGCACTGATCGATACCGGTTCGCGGATGGACGAGGTGATCTTCGAAGAGTTCAAGGGCACGGGCAACAGCGAACTCGTGTTGGACCGCAAGTTGTCGGACCGTCGGACCTACCCGGCCATCGACATCAACCGATCCGCAACCCGTCGCGAAGAGTTGTTGATGCTCGATACCACGCTGTCGCGGATGCATATCCTCAGGAAGGTCCTGGCGCCGCTGAATCCAGTCGACTCGATGGAGTTTCTGTTGGAGAAGGTCAAGGCCACCGAGTCGAACGAGGAATTCCTGGCTTCGATGAATCATTAGCGGGACAGCGCGACCGCGACGAAGATCAAAGCGCTATGGCTGTGTAGAGGCAGTCGCGCGAACAGGCTTCCAAACATGGGTCCAACTATCGCGGCGCTAGGCTGCGGTGGGGTGGGTGATGTCCGAGATACTGGAAAAAATTGCGGTGTTCGAGCGGTTGGCCGAACAGCTCGAAGAGAAGCTGGCTGACCCTGAAATCGCAAGCTCACCGAATGAGTACACGGGGTTCGCCAAGGAGTTGTCTCAGATCCGACCCCTGGCCGACGCCGGAAGGCGATACCGCCGAGTGCTCGCGGCGATCGCTGACGCGAAAGGGATGCTCGCTGATTCGGACCCAGACGTTCGAGAACTCGCACAATCCGAAATCAAAGAACTCGAAGCTGAGACTGAACGACTCGATCTGGAAATTCAGATCCTGCTGGTTCCGAAGGACCCCAACGACGAAAGGGCCGCGATCCTCGAGATCCGGGCCGGCACTGGGGGCGACGAAGCGGCGCTGTTCGCCGGGGACCTGTTCCGAATGTACTCGCGGTATGCGGAGACGCGCGGCTGGAAGATCGAGCCGGTCTCGATCTCTCAAACCGATGGTGGCGGGTTTCGCGAGGCCATAGTGAACATCTCCGGAAAGGATGTCTTCGGCCGCCTCAAGTACGAGTGCGGCGTGCACCGTGTGCAGCGCGTTCCAACCACCGAGTCTCAGGGCCGTATCCATACTTCGACGGTGACCGTAGCTGTGCTGCCCGAAGCCAACGAAGTCGACATCGAACTCGACATGAACGAGCTGCGGATCGATCGATTTCGCTCTTCCGGTCCCGGCGGGCAGAGCGTCAATACGACCGACTCTGCGATTCGGATCACCCACATTCCTTCCGGCCTCGTCGTGCAATGCCAAGACGAAAAATCGCAGCACAAGAACAAGGCGAAGGCGCTCACGGTGCTCCGATCGCGACTGCTCGATATGGAGACGAAGCGTGAAGCAGCGGAGCGATCCGGTGCGCGTCGTGCACAGGTCGGAACCGGAGAGCGCTCCGAGAAGATCCGCACCTACAATTTTCCGCAGGCGCGGTTGACCGATCACCGAGCGGGAATCACGTTGCACAAATTGCAGGTGATCATCGAGGGCGACCTCGATTCATTGCTCGATGCGGTACACGGCAAGCTCGCCGCAGAAGCCCTTGCAGGGCAAGACAAGTGAGCTCCGCATCGAGTCGAGCGGACCGCAGCTGGACGGTGCTCGAATTGCTGCGCTGGACAACGGAGCATTTCGGAAAACACGGCATCGAAACCGCCCGGCTCGACGCTGAGTGCCTGCTCGCGGCCGCGTTGGACGTGCCACGAATGCGGCTGTATATCGACTTCGACAAGACCGTGAGCCCGCAGGAGCGCCGCGTGTTCCGCGAACATGTAATACGCAGGGCACACGAGAGGGTTCCGGTCGCGCAACTGGTCGGCTTCAAGGAATTCTGGTCGATGATGCTATTGGTTACGCCCGACGTGCTGACGCCGCGGCCGGATACGGAAACGCTGGTGTCGGCTGCCCTCGACCTGCTGCCCGACCGCGAGGCGAAGCCCGCTATACTGGAAATTGGAACCGGTAGCGGCGCAGTCGCTTTTGCGATTGCGCATGAGCGGCCGAACGCGAGCGTGACCGCTACCGACATCTCGCCTGCGGCGTTGAAGGTTGCGATTCACAACGCGGAGTCGCTGAAAATGGCAGAGCGGGTTCGTTTCCTGCTGGGCGACGGGTTCGCGCCGGTGGCTTCGACCGGCTTCGACCTGATCGTTTCGAACCCGCCCTACCTCGCAGAATCCGAGCGGGATGCGCTGCCGCGCGAGTTGCGTCACGAACCCGAGGTGGCGCTGTTTTCTGGTCGCGACGGAACGAAGCTATTGCGCGCGCTGATCGATGGAGCGGGCGCACTGCTCGCGGGGGATGGAGCAATCGCATTGGAACTCGCCCCCGCCCAAGCGCCGCTCGCGGCACGTTGGTGCGAGGACGCGGGCCTGGGTGACGTGAAGATCCACCGCGATCTTGCGCGTCGACCGCGTGTGGTGTCGGCGCGAAGAACGACTTCCAGAACTACAACAATCACTACAACAATAACTACAACAATCTCCCCCGACGAGGTTGGCTGATGGATCGCATTGTCGTGTCTGGTGGGGCACAGCTCAACGGTGACGTCACCGTATCCGGGTCCAAGAACTCGACGCTGGCGCTGATGGCCGCGGCTTTGCTGCCGGATGACGAAACTGTGCTGCACAACGTTCCTCGGCTGCGAGACGTCGACACCATGCTCGAGATCTTGCGCGCGCTCGGTGCCCGAGCCGATTGGGAAAATTCGCGAACGATTCGCATCGACGCGACTACCGTGAACAATCCCGAAGCGCCCTACGACCTGGTTCGCAAGATGCGCGCGTCATTTCTGGTACTCGGACCGCTGATGGCTCGCTTCGGGACCGCACGGGTATCCGAGCCCGGGGGCTGTGCGATCGGCGTGAGGCCTGTCGATCAGCACCTCAAGGGGCTACAGGCGCTCGGTGCAAAGATCCAACTCGATCACGGTTACGTGGAGGCAACAACGACCGGGTTGCGCGGTGGACGCATCACCTTCGATCTCACAACGGTCAATGGCACTCAAAACGTGATGATGGCCGCCACCCAGGCGAGCGGCGAGACGCTGATCGAAAATGCGGCGCGAGAACCAGAGGTTGTGGAACTCGCCGAGATGCTGAGTGCGATGGGTGCAGACATCGAGGGTGCCGGAACGGCTCGGATCCGGATTCGCGGAGTGGATGCATTGCACGGCATCGATCACGCGGTTTCCGGCGATCGGATCGAGGCGGGTACGATGCTGGCAGCGGCGATCGTGACGCGCGGGGATGTTACGGTGCACGGAGTGGAGCCCGCCATGCTGGAATCGACCGTCGAGAAACTGCGGGAGGTGGGTAGCGAGATCGAAGTTGGGGTCGACTCCATACGGGCGAAGATGGAAGGGCCAATCCGCGCGGTCCGCGCGGTCACGGCGCCCTTTCCAGGCTACCCGACGGATATGCAGGCCCAACTGATGGCGGTGCTGACGCTTGCCAACGGTTCGAGCGTCGTTACCGAGCAGGTCTTCGAGAATCGCTTCATGCACGTCCCAGAACTCCAGCGCATGGGCGCAGACATCACGCTGTCCGGGCGCTCCGCACGCATT
This sequence comes from Deltaproteobacteria bacterium, assembly GCA_032128375.1. Taxonomy (GTDB): domain Bacteria; phylum Myxococcota_A; class UBA9160; order UBA9160; family SMWR01; genus JAJDAM01. Next base: position 95,137 of record JAQBGU010000181.1, read on the forward strand.
CGCGGGGTTCCCAAGCTGATGGGAGCGCCAGTGATGGCAACCGACCTGCGGGCATCGGCTGGGCTGGTCATCGCCGCGCTCGCAGCAAGGGGTGACACGGTGGTCAATCGCGTCTATCACATCGACCGCGGCTACGAACGAATCGAAGCCAAGTTGCGCGGTCTAGGCGCCGACATTCGGCGGGAGAACTAGCCATGGCGAGTCGAGCAAGCAAGGGGATTGTTCCGGTCATCCGCACCTCCGAGTCGGATTTCGAACAGACGTTCTGCAAGATGATCGAACGTCGCCACGAAGACGCCGAGGACATCGATAAGGCGGTTCGAAAGATCTTGAACCGCGTTCGCGACGGCGGAGACGGGGAATTGCTCGCCTGTGTGCGGAAGTTCGACGGCGCGAAGATCCGATCAGTCGAGGACCTCGAGGTTTCGAATGACGAGCGCGATGCGGCCGCCGAAAAAATAGACGGTGCAGACCGCGCAGCACTCGGCAAGGCCGCGATGCGCGTGCGAGAGTTTCACCGCAAGCGAATTCCCTCGAGCTGGGAAGTTCGCGAGGAAGGTGGCGCGACGTTTGGTCACCGTGTGCGTCCGCTTCACCGCGTCGGAATCTATGTCCCGGGTGGCAAGGCGATGTACCCGTCGAGTGTGATCATGAATGCGGTACCTGCATCTGTGGTCGAGGTCCCCGAGATCATCATGGCCACGCCCGCCCGGCCAGACGGTTCGATATGTCCGGAAGTTCTGTTGGCCGCCAAGGTCGCGGGTGTCCACCGTATATTCAAGATGGGCGGCGCGCACGCTATCGCCGCGATGGCATACGGGACACAGACAGTCCCGCGCGTAGACAAGATCGTTGGTCCGGGTAGCCATTGGGTGGCCGCCGCAAAGCGGCTCGTGTTCGGCGACGTCGCGATCGACAGTGAGGCCGGGCCGAGTGAAGTTGCAATCGTTGCAGACAAGAGCGCCACACCGGCTTGGTTGGCCGCGGATCTGATCGCCCAGGCCGAACACGACGAACTCGCAAGCGCCATCTTGATCACCCACGCGGGTGCAATCGTCACTCGCGTCCAGGACCAGCTGGCCAAACAGCTCAAAGACCTCGATCGCGCGAAGATCGCGATGAAGTCGCTGACGACCCGGGGAAAGATCATTGTGACCAAGGATGTCAACGAATCGATCGCAATCGCGAACCGCTACGCGCCGGAGCATCTCGTATTGGCGCTCGACGACGCCGACGCGGTCTCCAAGGGGGTCACAAACGCGGGCGCGCTGTTTCTTGGCCACTACACACCGGTTGCTGTCGGCGATTACATCGCCGGACCCAACCACGTGCTACCGACGGGTGGAACGGCGCGCTTCTTCTCGCCGCTGGGGGTGGATGACTTCCTGAAGCGAATGAGCGTCACCCGATTCGAGCCTCAGAAGCTGCGCGAACTGGGGGCGGACGTGATTCGCCTGGCCGCCATCGAGGGTCTGACGGGTCATGGCACCAGCATCGACTTGCGCCTGCAGCAGATCCGCAGTGCGCGTCGGCAGCGCGAGGCGACCCGTGATTCCGAAGTGGAGATCGAAGCATGAGCGGCAAACAGGCCCCTCCCGGAGCGCGGACCCGCGCGGCGTCAGTCGAGCGAAAAACCCAGGAAACCCAGGTTTCCATCGAACTCGACCTCGACGGAGCGGGCGACTACGAGATCAGCACCGGGATCGGCTTTTTCGATCACATGCTCGAGTCGTTCGCGAAGCACGCGGCCTTTGATCTGCGCATCACGGCCAAGGGTGACCTGCAGGTCGATACGCACCACACCGTGGAAGACGTCGGGATCACGCTGGGCCAGGCGGTTCGCGAAGCACTCGGTTCGGCGGCCGGCATCCGTCGCTATGGCGGAATCTCGCTACCGATGTCGGAAGCGAAGGTCGACGTGACACTCGATGTCTCGAACCGCCCCTATCTCGTGTACCGCGTAGCCCTGGTGAACGATCGGATCGGGGATTTCGACGCGACTCTCACGGAGGATTTTCTCTACGCGTTTTCACAAAACGCGGGAATCGATCTGCACGTCGAACTTCGCTACGGCAAGAACCCGCACCACGTCGTCGAGGCGGTCTTCAAAGGGGTAGCGCGCGCGCTGCGCATCGCGGTCGAGACCGACCCGCGCATGACGGGCTTGCCGACTGTGAAGGGTGCGCTGTAATCCCAGGTCGATGCCGACTTCACCCCGAATCGCTGTCGTCGATTACGGCGCCGGTAACCTCCGCAGCGTGTCGAAAGCGCTCGAGCGTTCCGGCATGACCGCCATCGTGACGTCCGATGCAACCGCCGTGCGCGCGGCAGACGGCGTCGTGCTGCCTGGCGTGGGTGCGTTTGCCGACGCGATCGCGAACCTCAAAAAGACCGGCATGCACGATGCGGTTCGCGAGGCGCTGGTGTCTGGCCGGCCTTATCTGGGGCTGTGCCTGGGATTGCAGGTACTCTTCGACGAAGGCGACGAGCACGGCGTAACCCCGGGTCTGGGAATCTTACCCGGTCGGGTCGAGCGCTTCGAATCGAACCACGCGGACGGGAGCGACGCGAAACGGCTGCTGATACCGCATATTGGCTGGAACACGGTGGCGTTCAGTGGCGACCATCCGATGCTCAGCGGGCTGCCGTCGCAAGACACCTACTATTTTGTGCACTCCTACCGCGCGGTTCCCAGTCGCGAACAGGACATTGTTGGCCGGGTCGACTATGGTGGCACGTTCGCCGCCGCCGTGGCCCGGGAGGGGATGTTCGCCGTGCAGTTCCATCCCGAAAAGAGTCAAACGGCCGGCCGCAGGTTGCTCGACGCGTATGCGTCATGGGTTTCGTCGTGCTGACCAGCCGAAGGCCGACCGGGCGCGGATGGGTTTGGCTGTTTTGCGGCGCGGCGCTCGGCTGTGTGTTGGGTTGTGCGGCGGTGATCCCAGCGCCTGCGGTCGAACACCACTCGATGCGGAACCTGAAGGGGTCGCTCTCGAAAGTCGCAGTGCTTGCGTTCCAGCCCACAGCATCGTTTGTTCGATCCCAGACGGGCAGCGCCGAATCAGCTGAATCGATCGCCGATCTGGTCGCTCGCATGATGACCGAGGAGTTGATGAAGCGCGGGATCGAGGTCATCGGGCCGACTGACTTGCAGATCGCATTCGCCGCGCAGGGCCAGACGAGTAGCCGCATCGACCGACGCGCCGCGGCGCGGATCGCCGCGCAAGACTTCGGTGCGACGGCGATCTTGTTCGGTGAAGTTTCGCGTTGGCGCGAGCGCGGTGGCGAACGCTACGGCAGTTCGAGCCCCGCAAGCGTCGCGTTCGACATGGGGCTGTACAGCGCACCGGGGCTGGAGCGCCTGTGGACCTCGAAATTCGACGAGACTCAGCGGCCACTGACCGAACATGTCCTGAACGCGCAGCGTTATCCCGGGGGCGGCTCGCGTTGGTTGACGGCTGCCGAGTTCGCCGAGTGGGGCGTCAATGCCGCAGCGGATACGATCCGTGCGAAGATGTGATGCGTCGCGTCATTGCTGAGAAAATTTTGACGCGTGCGTCAAGGATCACCCGATGCTGCTGAAACGGATCATTCCGTGTCTCGATGTCGACAAGGGCCGCGTCGTCAAAGGTGTGAGATACGTCAACCATGTCGATGCCGGCGATCCGGTCGAAGTCGCAAAAATGTACGACGACCAGGAAGCCGACGAGATCACATTCCTGGATATCACAGCCAGTCACGAGGGGCGCGGGATCCTGCTCGAAGTCGTCGGCCGTACCGCCGAGACGGTTTTCATGCCGCTTACGGTCGGCGGCGGCGTTCGATCGCTCGATGACATTCGCGATCTGCTCAATGCGGGCGCTGACAAAGTGTCGATCATGACGGCGGCCGTCGAAAACCCCGACTTGGTCGGAGAAGCCGCCGTGATGATCGGCAGCGCCAACCTGGTGGTCGCGATCGACGCGCGCGCGAAGAGCGCGCAACCCGGCTGGGAGGTGTGTACGCACGGCGGCCGCCGACCGACCGGGATCGACGTGGTTGACTGGGCGCGCAAGATGGCCCAGTTCGGTGCCGGCGAGATCCTGCTGACCAGTATGGATCGAGACGGAACCAAGAGCGGATACGACCTCGAAATGCTGCGCTCAGTGGCCGATGCGGTTTCGATTCCGGTGATTGCGTCTGGGGGCGGCGGCAGCGCTGATGACCTCGCATGCGCGCTCGACGACGGTCCCCAGGGGGGCCATTGTCAGGCAGCACTCGCCGCCTCGATCTTCCATTTCAAGGAAACCACGATTCCAGAGGTCAAGCGACAGTTGATCAATCGCGGTCTGCCGATCCGGCCTCCGTCGGGCTTCCGACGTTGATGTACAGGCTCATGCCTACGCCGCTCCCGCACCTCCAACGCGTTACGCCTTTGCCACACGGCTGCGCGGTTGATGCATGAAAGCCACTACGCTAGCTTGCCGAGCGCGCGAAAAAACTCGAAAGTATCCGAGTTTGCAAACGTTTTTGGCATCACCGGAGCTGGGCGCCAGTGCTCGTCCCGGTGGCCAGCAGGAAAAAAAGTCGGGGCACAGGTCGTTGATTTCGACACTGAACTGGATTCGAAACCACTCATAGCGGGACCGCGATTCAGATCGAGTCCTCGCGTAGCAGGAGAGTCACGAACGAATGTCCGTCATCAAGGTCAGGGACAACGAACCCTTCGAAGTCGCGATGAAGCGGTTCAAGAAGCAATGCGAAAAGGCCGGCATCCTCAGTGAGCTGAAGCGTCGCGAGTACTACGACAAGCCGAGCATTCGCAAGAAGAAGAAGGCTGCGGCGGCTCGCAAACGCGCGCTCAAGAAGGCGAGGCGGCAGACGCGCTGAGCGGGGGCAGGATCGTTTGAGCCTGATCGCCGAAGACACCATTTCGCAGATCCGCGATCGCGTCGATGTCGTCGGCTTGATCGGGCGCTTCGTCACTTTGAAGAAGGCCGGCACCAATTACAAAGGCCTTTGCCCGTTCCACCACGAAAAGACTCCGTCT